>NZ_JAMYEI010000041.1:0-243 GCF_033790845.1 Dietzia sp. PP-33 | reverse complement strand
GGGGTGTTCCGGGCCGCGGATGGCGGGCGCCCGGTACCGGGGCTCACGGGTGTTCCGCTCGCCGCGAATACGGGCTTCGCCCATTGTCCCACACACGCCGACGATCCGTCGCCGCGCGGGCGCGGGCAGTCGCGGTGGCTGGGGACGATCCCGGATCAGAGGTCGGGGAACCAGAGCCCGATCTCACGCGCTGCGGACTCCTCGGAATCCGACCCGTGCACCAGGTTGAACTGGGTCTCCAGA
>NZ_JAMYEI010000040.1:0-255 GCF_033790845.1 Dietzia sp. PP-33 | reverse complement strand
CCCCCCCCCCCCCCCCCCCCCCCCCCCCCCCCCCCCCCCCCCCCCCCCCCCCCCCCCCCCCCCCCCCCCCCCCCCCCCCCCCCCCCCCCCCCCCCCCCCCCCCCCCCCCCCCCCCCCCCCCCCCCCCCCCCCCCCCCCCCCCCCCCCCCCCCCCCCCCCCCCCCCCCCCCCCCCCCCCCCCCCCCCCCCCCCCCCCCCCCCCCCCCCCCCCCCCCCCCCCCCCCCCCCCCCCCCCCCCCCCCCCCCCCCCCCCCC
>NZ_JAMYEI010000039.1:0-255 GCF_033790845.1 Dietzia sp. PP-33 | reverse complement strand
CGATCACCCTCTCAGGCCGGCTACCCGTCGTCGCCTTGGTAGGCCATTACCCCACCAACAAGCTGATAGGCCGCGGACTCATCCTGCACCGAAAAACTTTCCAACCCCCACCATGCGGTGAGAGCTCGTATCCGGTATTAGACCCGGTTTCCCAGGCTTATCCCGAAGTGCAGGGCAGATTACCCACGTGTTACTCACCCGTTCGCCACTCGTGTACCCCCGAAGGGGCCTTACCGTTCGACTTGCATGTGTTAA
>NZ_JAMYEI010000038.1:0-266 GCF_033790845.1 Dietzia sp. PP-33 | reverse complement strand
GATAGGCCGGAACTGGAAGCGCAGCAATGCGTGGAGGTGACCGGTACTAATCGGCCGAGGGCTTACACACAAACAAGCCAAGAATTGTTACGCGTCCACTGTGCAGTATCTGAAACAACACACCCATCCGCGACAACACCGCGGTGAGGGCCTTGTTTCACAGAGTTACGGCGGCCATAGCGGCAGGGAAACGCCCGGTCCCATTCCGAACCCGGAAGCTAAGCCTGCCAGCGCCGATGGTACTGCACTCGAGAGGGTGTGGGAGA
>NZ_JAMYEI010000037.1:0-391 GCF_033790845.1 Dietzia sp. PP-33 | reverse complement strand
ACCAAGGCCCGCCCCGCCACCACCACCCGTCGCGCCGCCATCGCCCCCTTGCGCCAGCATGTCATGGATACCGAGTCCACTGATGTCGACGGTGCCAGCATAGACGAACAGCCCTCGCTGGACGCCGCTGCCGCTCAAGATGAACCCGCCGCCCTCGATGTCGAGTGTGACGCCCGGATGCAGATTGATCGCCTGCAGCGCAGTGGTCCGGAACGTGATGTCGTTGCCGAAAGTGATCGTTATGGTGCCCGGTGTGGTGACGCTATTGGCCGCCAAAATGGCTGCGTTCAACTGCGCAATGTTGGTAACAGTGGACATTCCGGGTCTTTCAATCCAGGGCGAGGTCTCCGCCCAGCAAGTCAGCCTGCCGACCAATGCGCCACTTCAGAAA
>NZ_JAMYEI010000036.1:0-401 GCF_033790845.1 Dietzia sp. PP-33 | reverse complement strand
TTGCGCTCCACGCCGGAGAGCGGCGAACGGGCGGGCTACGACGGTGCCAAGCGGAAGAAGGGTTCCAAGTTGCACCTGGCGGTCGACACGCTGGGGCATCTGCTGGCACTGCACGTCACGCCTGCCAGTGCGGACGACCGGGCCGAGGTGGGACGTCTCGCTCAGGCAGTGCAGGCCTCGACGGGCCAGAGCGTCGATCTGGCCTATGTCGACCAAGGCTATACGGGAAGAAAAGCAGCCGATGCTGCGAAAGCCCACGGCATCGAGTTGGAGGTAATCAGGCTGCCAGAAGCCAAGCGCGGCTTTGTCCTGCTGCCGCGGCGCTGGGTCGTCGAGCGCTCCTTTGCTTGGGCTACCCGCTTTCGGCGCCTGGTGAAGGACTACGAGCGCTACGCCAGCAC
>NZ_JAMYEI010000035.1:0-407 GCF_033790845.1 Dietzia sp. PP-33 | reverse complement strand
GTCCGCCGCCGGCGTTGAACCGGTACAGCTCGTTGCGGCCGGCACCGCCGCTGGCGATCAGCGTGCCGTCCGGCATCGTCAGAAGCGCCAACGGGCCGATACCGGCGTTGCTCTGTGCGATACCCGTCGCAAATCCCTGCGCCGTGAATGGCGCGAGAACATCGGCGAATTCGGGCGAGTGCGTGTGTGTGCGGCAAGGCACCGGGAATGCCCCGCTCGGCCTGCACGAAGAGCTCGTTGGTCGACGGCGTCGTGCTCGGTGCCGGCGGTTGCCCGAGATCCTCGGGTGTCGTCGTCACGGTCGGAAGGCTACCGAGGTCGGACGACTGGCCGGCCTGAAGCTGCGAACCCGACGGCGGCTGCTCGTGGTTGCCCGCGTTGTCGGTTGCCAGCGCGAGGAACTTATA
>NZ_JAMYEI010000034.1:0-415 GCF_033790845.1 Dietzia sp. PP-33 | reverse complement strand
CTCCCCGTGTCGGCCCCGGCGGCGCAGTCCTGGCGGTTGACCGACCGCGGGATCACCGTCGTCCTGGTCACCGGGCTGCTGATCATGATCGCCGCGTTGGTGGTCGTCGGGCTCACGGCCGTCCGGGTCACCGGTGAGCAGTACCAGGTGCAGGGTCAGTCGCTGATCCGCTGAGCGGGTCGGCCGGTATCGCTCGGGAGGATCAGTGCGGGCCTTCAGTGGAGTTCGGTACCGGAGCGTCGACCACGATGGTGCCCATCAGCTTGTCGGCGAAGGTCTGGCGCTTCTCGTCCCACAGCGGCCACAGGTATCCGATGTAGGCCAGGCCGTCGACGATGTGCACGATGTCGCGGAGGAAAGCATTAAGCGGTCCGATGGGGGCTCCAGTGGGGTCTCCGACCAGCTTGATCTTCAG
>NZ_JAMYEI010000033.1:0-422 GCF_033790845.1 Dietzia sp. PP-33 | reverse complement strand
GCCCAATTTCGCGAGCTCGTTGGCGACCTGACGTAGCGAGCACTGATGCCCCTTTGGCGATCGGCGGCGGAGGCGCTTTGCCGTAGCCACCAGCTCCGGATTGAGCTCCGCCCAGCTCTTTCGGCCCTCGACATTTCCGATCGCCTCACGCTTGCGCTGACGCGCGGCCGAAGCTTTGCTACCGTGGTCGCCTTCTCAAACTGAGCGATGGCACCGAGCACTTGGCGAACTAATACGGCCGTTGGCGTATCCTCGATGAAGAAGTCGGGCGAGCTTGTCGGGATCAGCGTGACACCGAGGCTGCGCAGATGATCATGTCCGGCTAGCTGGACTGCTAGGTCGCGCGCAAAGCGGTCGGGGCTCTCGACTAGGATCGTCCTGACGCCATTGCCGGCGATGCGGTTCAGCATTGCCGCAAAGCC
>NZ_JAMYEI010000032.1:0-427 GCF_033790845.1 Dietzia sp. PP-33 | reverse complement strand
AGCCTGGATTGCTTCGTCGCAAAGATTCTTTCCGACCACGCGGTTAGGGCGTGGAGACCAATGTTTCACGTGAAACGGAGTGCAACCGCTGCCGCGCGTGTTTCACGTGAAACACAAGCAATGGAACAAGCGCTAGTTCTACATTGAAGAACTAGTCCTACTTTCCGATGCAGAACTTCTGGAAAATGGCTCCAAGGACGTCCTCGACGTCCACCCGCCCAAGCAGCCGACCAAGGGCGTAGGCAGCCGCGCGCAGCTCTTCGGCGGCAAGCTCCTCGCCCTCTTCTACAAGCTCCAGACTCCGGCGCAAGCCGCCCGACGCCTGGCTCAACAAATCGCGCTGACGCGCCCGCGTCACCAAAGCGCTTTCACTGGCTCCGAAAAATTCGGCGGCGAACTTTACGAGCGCGTCGACCAGTTCCGGAAC
>NZ_JAMYEI010000031.1:0-438 GCF_033790845.1 Dietzia sp. PP-33 | reverse complement strand
AGATTGTCATCTTCGGCACCGAAGCGGCCGAGACGATCACCGGCACGAGCGGCGCGGAAACGATCGACGGCCTGGCCGGCGACGACATACTCAACGGAGGCAGCGGCGGTGATATCTATATCTTCCGCGTCGGGTCGGGGAACGACACTATCCAGGAGACCGGTTCGAACAGTGGCAACGACGTGGTCAGGCTGGCTGGCCTGAACGCCCATGACGTCGACATTACCAAGAACGGCAATGATCTTTCGATCCGAATCCTCTCGAGCGGAGAGACGCTGACCGTCAAGGATCACTATCTCGGTTCTAACACTGGCATCGAGTACATTCAGTTCGCAGACAAAACGATGGTCAATGTCGCCGGGATAGCGCAACTGCTCCGGAACGAGGCCGCCGCCTACCTGGCTTCGCCTGCTGCGCGCACGGACACGCCTGCACAAC
>NZ_JAMYEI010000030.1:0-452 GCF_033790845.1 Dietzia sp. PP-33 | reverse complement strand
AGCATGACGAGGTCGATATCTTCGCCTACGCGACCGAAGGCAGCCTCGATGCGCAGATGTGGCAGAACAACGAGCGCAAGGCCCGCTTCATCGCTGCCGCGCTGTCCGGTGACACCTCGATCCGCCGGCTGGAGGACATGGGTGAAAGCCAGGCCAACCAGTTCGCCATGGCGAAGGCGATCGCCTCTGGCGACCCGCGCCTGATGCAGAAGGCTGGCCTCGAGGCCGACATCGCGCGGCTCGAACGGCTGCGGGCTGCGCACATCGATGATCAGCACGCGGTGCGCCGGCAGATGCGCGATGCCCAGCGCGACATCCAGCTCTCGGCCCGCCGCATCAGTGAGATCGGCCAGGACATCGAGCGCCTCACACCGACCGCCGGCGATGCGTTCAGCATGTCCGTGACGGGAACCCCGTTTATGGAACGCAAGCTCGCTGGGCGCGCATTGATG
>NZ_JAMYEI010000029.1:0-462 GCF_033790845.1 Dietzia sp. PP-33 | reverse complement strand
GGATGAAGGCGACCTTGTAGTTGAACTTGGCGTTGTCGCGCACGTAAGTGAGCGAGCCCGTCGAGAGCATCATCATCGCGGCATTGCCGGAGATGAAGGAGGTGCTGACGGCCGGGCCGGGCGTGGCGCCGGGCGCGTGGACCTTGTGCTTATAGACGAGGTCGTTCCACCAGGTCAGCGCGCCGAGCATCGAGGGCGTGTCGTAATAGACCTCGCCGCCGAACTCCTCGTTGTAGTAGCGCCCGCCATTGGTCATGGTGAGCGTTTCCATCATCCAGCCGCAATAATCATAGGCGCAGGGGATCGCGATGCCCCATTGCGTGACCTTGTCGCCCTCGCGCTTGGTGAGCTTCTTGGCCCAGTCGGTCAATTCCGCCCAGGTCTGCGGCGGCTTGCTCGGGTCGAGGCCGGCTTCCTTGGCCTTGTCGGCGTTGATGTAGAGCAGCGGCGTCGAATTGTGGA
>NZ_JAMYEI010000028.1:0-476 GCF_033790845.1 Dietzia sp. PP-33 | reverse complement strand
CTTCTGGGTGCCGACCGGCGTGATCAGGTTCTGCGCGGCCAGCGCATTGGCGACGTCCTGGCCGGACAGGCCGCGGGCCTGGAGCGCGGTCGGGTCGAGGTCGATCTGGATCTGGCGCTGCTTGCCGCCGAACGGATACGGGATTGCCGCGCCGGGCACGGTGACCAGCGGCGTGCGGAGCTGGTTGATGCCGATGTCGGCGAGGTTCTGCTCGGTCAGCCCGTCGCCGGAGAGCGCCACCTGGATGATCGGCACGGTCGAGGCGGAGTAGTTCAGGATCAAGGGCGGCGTCGCACCGGGCGGCAGCTGCTTCAGCAGCGTCTGCGAGATCGCGGTGACCTGGGCGTTGGCGGTGCGGATGTCGACGGTCGGCTGGAAGAAGATCTTGACGATACCGAAGCCGTTATAGGAGTTGGCGACGATGTGCTCGATGTCGTTGACCGTCGTCGTCAGCGAGCGCTGGAACGGCGTCGTGA
>NZ_JAMYEI010000027.1:0-1468 GCF_033790845.1 Dietzia sp. PP-33 | reverse complement strand
CCCTCTCTGTCAGCCTGGGGTGAGACAAACCGTGGGGGCGTGAGGATGTGATTGTCATGACCCGATCGACAGGGAAGATCCCGAAGCGCACTGTGGAGGAGAAGCTGCGGATCGTTGCCGAGTATGAGGCGGCGCCGCAGGGCCAGAGAGCTGTGGTCGCCCGCCGGAACCAGGTGGGGCTGGTCACGATTCACAGGTGGGCCCATGCCCGGGACAACGATCTATTCGGTCCATCGGCCACGGGATGGCAGGGACGAGGAGCGATGACACCCAAACGTCAGAGTGCCGAGATCATCCGGCTGCGACAGGAGCTGGCCAAAGCGCAGGCGGATCAGGAGATCTTGAAGGCGGCATTGGAGTCGTCGGGAAAAGCGCACGCGCTCTTGGAGAGGCTTGCCGAGAGCGCGGAGACCGAGCCGCTGAAGAAGCAATCCGTCGCACGGCGGTCGCCGACCTCATCGCCGACGGACTGACCACCATCGCCGCGTGCGCTCTGATGGGCATCTCGCGGGCGACCTGGTACCGGCTGCTTTGTCCGCCGGCCACGACAGTCGAACCGATCCCGCAGCGGGACAGGGTGCAGCCGGCGACCCTGACCGCCGACGAGCGTGCACAGATCCAGGCGTACCTATCCGATGAGCTGTACATCGATCTGAGTGTGTCCCAGGTGTTCTTCCGGCTCTTCGACCAGGGGGTGTTCATTGCCTCGGAGTCCAGTTGGCACCGGGTGGCCAGGGCTCGGCAGCTGTCCGGGGATCGTCGCGCCCAGGCCCGCCACAAGTCGACCGCGATTCCGGTGCTGTGCGCCGAACGGCCCAATCAGGTCTGGTCCTGGGACATCACGGACCTGCGCTCGATCGACCGTGGCCGCAGCTTCAAGCTCTACACGATGCTCGATGTGTTCAGCCGCTACGTGGTGGGATGGCGCCTGGAACCGGCCGAAGACGCAGACCTGGCCAAGGAGATGTTCACCGAGGCGTTGACCCGGCATGACGCGGATCTGGAGGTGCTTCACGCTGACCGCGGCTCGGCGATGACCAGCGACGCAATGAAGCATGCCCTCGCTGATCGGCACATCATCCAGTCGCACTCACGGCCGCGGGTCTCCAACGACAACCCGTTCTCCGAATCCCAGTTCAAGACGATGAAATACACGCTCGACTACCCTCGCGAGTTCAGAGACATCGACCACGCCCGCGCCTGGGTCACCGGCTTCATCAACGCCTACAACACCGAGCACCGGCACTCTGGAATCGGGCACTACACACCCGAATCAGTCCACCACGACACCTGGACCGTGGACCAGCGACGACGCCAACGACTGCTCACCCGGTCCTGGCGCAAGAACCCGCACCGCTACCACCGACGCCCACGCGCCCAATCCGTGCACGACAAATCCTGGATCAACAAGCCCAACGAGCACCAACCCGCAAACTAGCAACTGCCTCAAACAGGTTGACAGCTACCG
>NZ_JAMYEI010000026.1:0-1536 GCF_033790845.1 Dietzia sp. PP-33 | reverse complement strand
CGGAAGTTGTCAACCTGTCTCAAGACAGGTTGATGCCAGTGGTGGTGGGTAGTGCTGGTGCTTTCGGTGGTGCCGAGTATCTGCGGGGATGCAGTGCCGCTGCCCAGTCCAGGGTCTGTTGTCGAGCGGCCTTGACTCGGGCGGCGGTGCCGGTGAAGACCTGCTCAGGGGTGTAGTACCCCAAAGCGCTGTGGTGGTGTTCGGTGGCGTAGCGGTGCAGAAAATCGCTGGTCCATTGCCGGGCGTGGTCGATCGAGTCGAACCGATCCGGGTGGTCCAGGTCGTACTTGATGGTCTTGAACAGCGACTCGGAAAACGGGTTGTCGTTGGAGACCCGCGGGCGGGAGAAGGACCGGCCGATCTGGCTGGTCTCGAGCGCCGCTGCCAGCTCGTGTGAGCGCATCGCCGCCCCGTTGTCGGCGTGCAGCCTGGCAGGGGCGCCGTGACGATCGAAGGCGTCCAGGAACATCTCGGTGGCTTTGGCGGCGGTCTCATCAGGCTCGATCCGCCAGGCCACCGGGTAGCGGGAGTAGACGTCGATGGCCAGGTACAGCCGGTAATAGCAACGGCCGGGCCCGTGCAGGAGGGTGATGTCCCACGTCCACAGATGCCCCGGTGCGCCGGCGGTCGCGGTGGGCTTGACCCGCGAGATGGAGGTGCCCGAGTGCCGACCCCGCCGGCGGTCACCTACTAACTCGTTCGCCTTGGCCAGGCGGTAGAAGGTGCGCTGCGAGCACGCAATCTCACCAGCATCCAGCGAGCTCCAATACACCTGCACGACTGATCGATCGGCCATTGTCGGGTCGGTCAACGCCCCGATGACCTGTGCTTTTTCCTTCTCAGTCAACGCGGCCGGCTGGTGGCGCTCGGCGTGCGGGACGGGCTGGGCCACGCGTTGATGGTGGCGGTAGCCGCGATCGATCCGGTAGAAGGTCGACCGGGCCACCCCGGTCAGAGCGCAGGCCCGAGTGAGGGGCATGTTCGCTTGCTCAGCAAGGTTGCGGATCAGCTCGCAGATCACAACTTTTTGCGCTCGAGCCAGGCCTGATACTCGCTCGCGCTCATCAGCGCCGGCGGGATCTGGGCATCCGGTCCCGTCGAGCTCTTGGTGATCCCGTCCAAGAGCTCGAAGGCTTTTCCCATGATCTCCTGCGCCGTCTCGGCGTCCTTGACCTTCTGCTCCAGCTGCTCCACCTGCCGGCGAAGCCGGACCACCTCAGAGCGATCCTCACTGTGCTGACGTTTCCTACCCAACTTGACCTCCGCAGCCTGCAACGACCGATCGAACTCGCCCCGAGCCCTGGCCTGCAGCCACCGCTTGACCGTCCCCTGGGCCAGTTGGTGTTCCCGCAGCAGCCGAGCCTTGTCGCCGTGCACGACACACTCGTCCCAGGCCTGCAAGAACTCAAGACGGAACGCGACCGAAAACGTCCGCCTGCCCGTCGCAGTAATACCTATCGGCGTAGTCATCATCGTCCAAACTCCGATCCCCGCGCACTGCACCAACCTGTCTCACGATCAGGCTGGCAGAGAACG
>NZ_JAMYEI010000025.1:0-3228 GCF_033790845.1 Dietzia sp. PP-33 | reverse complement strand
TACTGGTCAGGTGTCGGGTTCTGTGGTGTCGGGTTCCTGGTGGAGTTCGGGGTAGGCGCTCCAGGAGACGCCGCTGATGAATGCGTGGCGTTCGGTTGTCTGAGCTCTGTATCCGAATTGGGTTGCCGCGATCGCTGGAGGAATGCTGCGGACCAGCTCGCGCATCGCGCTGTTGCGTGCGCCTCGAAGATCGATCCCGTTGGCGCGGAGCTTTCCCATCAGGGTCTGCGGGTTGATGTGATGGCCTGCAGTGACTCCGGGAAATAGCCACTGGGATGTTCGGTTGGCGGCGGTGTTCATGTTGGGCCGCTGTGCGATGAGCGCGATCACCGGGTCGGCGAGCGGATGCGGCAGTTCTACCTCGGCGTCGGCGAAGCGGATCCATAGGCTGCCGCTGTCGTCGATTCTCAGTGCGTCCAGTTCGATGGCGGCGATGCGCGAAACTGGTTGCGCGCAGATCAGCAGCAGGACGGTGGCGGCTTTGACCCACACCGGGGTGTCACGGTGTTCCAGGATCGTCGTCAATTGGGCGTAGCGCTCATCGTCGCTGGTCATGGGGTGGGTTCGAGCCCGCCGGTAGGGGAACTTCAGGTGGGCGGCCATGTGTTGATGCGTGATGCACCATCTGACGAACATTCTGGCGGTGCTGCGGGTGGTCGGCCCGGTAGCGAGCCAGGTGTCTATATCGGACTGCGTCGCTTCCGCCAGCGGCGTGTTACGGGTGTAGAGCCAGTTGACGAAGTCGATCGCGGCGGTGATCTCCTGCTTGGCGTTGGCGATTGGCCCGTTTTCCAGGGGTTGGCGGTGCGCGCGGGTGCGGAGGTTGCGCAGGTGATGCCAGGTGGCGAATCCGGTGATGACCTGCTGCGATTGGTGAATTGGTGTGGAGGCGAGCTTCTTTTTGAGCCAGCTGGTGAAGCGGTCGAGGTTGCGGTCGTAGGGTGCGAGGATTCCGCAGCTGATGAACAGGTCCCGGAGATGGCGTGCGGTGCGTTCGGCGGGGTAGTGGGCGAAGGTGTCGTGACTGATGGTCAAGCGGTGTTGCGCGAACCCGTCCAGGAGCTCGCGCACGTCGGGGTTGCGCAGCCAGATGAGCGCACTGCGGGGGTGGTCTTGGCTGGTCAGCGCATCGAGTAGGGGCTGCAGCTCGGTGGAAATGTGGCCGGTGTCGGCGGTGGTGAGCAGGGCGGTCAGGTCGTCGGTGAGGCAGCATCGGGCGCAGAGTCCGCGGCGGTGGGGTTCGTCCTGGTCGCCGCAGCGGGTGCAGGTCAGTCGGGGGTCGTCGATTCCGGCGCAGTCGGTGCAGATGGCCTGGTTGCCTGAGAGGCCGGGCAGGAGCCGGTCCGGCCTCTGGCAGCTGGGGCATGTCCCGCGGCGGCGGGTGGCCTGTTGGTAGCAACGGCGGCAGAGGAAGCCCTCGGGCCAGCGCACGCCGCGATGCTGGCGTTCGTCGTGGCACCGTGTGCAGTGGTACTTCGATGTGTCAGCCATGTGCCCGCCGCCGAGGATTACCTAGGCCGGTGGGCCGGGTCGGTGGATGTGGGCCCGCTTCGGTCGCAGCGGTCCATCAGCTGCGGGGGAGACGTCGGTGGCCGTGGCGGTGCGCCGTGAGGGTGCGGTATCGACGCGGAAGTCGCAGAGGTCTTCGACGCTGCAGTCAAGGACGTGGCACAGGGCACCGAGCAGGGCCAGGGGTAGCCGGTCCGGGGTGCGCCCGAGTAGGCGGTAGAGCTGCGAGGCGGAGAGCTCGATACCGACCTCGTGCAGTGGGGTGATCAGGTCAGACAGGTTGTGCATGTCTCGGTCGGTCATGATTTGGCGTAGTCGCCACTGGTAGGCGATCCGGTGCTTCATGTCTCGGTGGTCCTTTCGGGCAGGCGGCCGGCTGCGGCGCGTAGTGCGGCGGCTACGACGCGGCTGCGGTAGTCGGGGGAGACGAAGGTGTAGAGGGAGGTGGTCGAGGCGTACTCGTGTCCGACTTGCTCTTGGATGAAGCGGGTGTCGTAGCCGGACTCGACCAACAAGGTGACGTAGCTGCGGCGCAGGGAGTGAAAGTCCAGGCCCGGGTCGGTCAGCCCGGCGGTGTCACAGAGGTCGGCGAAGCTGTGGGACAGTGCCCCGTTCGAGATTCGTTCGGATCGTTCGGTGGGAAACAATGCGGTCCCGGTGGTGCGGTCGAAGCTGGTGCGCCCCAGGTCGATCCACTGCTCGAGGCAGTCGATCACCCACGCGGTCTCCGGGACGGTCAGGACGCCGCGTCGTTTGGCGGGGGACCCTTTGCCGGGCTTGCCGTAGCGGACGTAGCAGACCCCGAACTGGCCGAACTGTGGTGCCCGCGGATTCGGCCCGAAATCGGTCAGGTCCAGCATGCGCACTTCGTTGCGCCGTAGGCCCCAGGCGTAGGCGACTTTGGTGATCGTCGCGGTTCGCAGCGCCACCATCGCCCCCTTCGTGCCGACCTCGTGGCGGCGGGTGACCTGCTCGTCCGCGGTATCGCACAGGTCTTGCAGCTCGTCGGTGGTGTACGCCCGTTTGCGTGGGTCGCCGGGGCCCTCGTGGGCGTGGCGGGCCGAGTTGGCCTCGGTGATGATCTGTACGGGATGGGTGGCGAACCGGTCCTGGCATTGCTCGGCCCACTCGTAGGCCGGGTCGAGCAGGTAGTCCATGAAGTGCCGCAGCGCACCCTGGTAACTCAGGATCGTGCTGTGTGCGAGACGGTGGATCCCGCGCAGTTCGGTGATCCAGTCATCGGCCATCACGGGCGTCCAGGCCCACGGGCCGTCGACCTCGCAGAAGTCCTGGAACCGCCGGATCGTTGCTACCTGCGCTGAGATGGTGCCGGCCGAGAGGTTCCGTGCCATTTGTTGGTGGGACCAGCCGGTCACCATTGCCTCGAACACCGCGGTTTCCGGTCGCAAGACAGCGATACCGTCGGCCAGCTGCAGCCGCGCCGATCCCGGAGGAAGATCCTGATTCGACATCTCGCACCGCCCAAACATGGTTCGCGATATGTGCGAAAGTATCGCACTTTATGCGAATCTCGACAAGAGGCCGCTGGTGGCAGCGTTACCCGCCATTCCGCTATGGCCCAGCGGTCAAGGCGCAGCAAGAGCCGGAGCGGCAATCCGGCACCTGAGGGCGTGCAGGTCACGCGGCCTGTCGGGCACTACGGGCGAGGGGCAGTTCGGGGAGGTGTTGAGTTCGCAGGATCTACAACTCGACACCCTG
>NZ_JAMYEI010000024.1:0-3716 GCF_033790845.1 Dietzia sp. PP-33 | reverse complement strand
GGCTCATCCCAATCGGGGGTGTAGGAGTTGGGGTCTGAAGCCGCCGGTCTCGAGCAGGCTTCGGGCGATGTAGTTGGTCAGGTTGCGGAACCCGAGTGCGGAGCCGCGCAGGTGTTCGAGCCGTCCGTTGAGCGCCTCGGTCGGCCCGTTGCTGGTGCCGGGTCGTTCGAAGTAGGCGAGCACGTCAGCGGCTCGCTTCTTCAGGGTCCGGCTCAGGGTGGTGAGCTCGGTGAGCACCTTGGGGACGCCGGCGCTGAGGTCGGTGATCAGCTTCTCCATGAGCTCGCGGCCACGTTGCCGGTCCTCGTGGCGATAGGCGGCGATCATGCGCTGGTAGACACCCCAGGTCGCCTCGACCTCGACGTGAGCGTCATCAACGAACAGCGCGCGTAGCCTGTCGCTCTGCTTGTCGGTGAGCAGGTCCGCGCCGGTGTGCAGCGTGCGCCGCGACTTGTAGAGCGGGTCGTCCCTGAACCCACGGTGCCCGTGGATCGCGAGTTGGACCCGGCGCCGGCACCTGTCGAGGGCGTCACCGGCCAAGCGCACGACGTGGAAGGGATCCATCACCGTGACCGCGTCCGGGATCTCCTCCGCAGCGGCGGTCTTGAACCCGGTGAAGCCGTCCATCGCGACCACCTCGACCGCGTCACGGAAGGCGTCGTCGCGGTCGGCGAGCCAGGTCTTGAACGCCGCCTTCGACCGGCCCTCGACCATGTCCAGCAGCCTTGCTGGGCCGGCGCCATCGCGGACCGGGGTGAGGTCGATGATCACGGTGACGTACTTGTCGCCACGCCTGGTGTGGCGCCAGACGTGCTCATCGACGCCAATCACCTTCACGCCCTCGAACCGCTTGGGGTCGTTGATCAGCAGCCGCTTGCCTTCAGCCAGGACCGCGTTGTTGGCGGTGTCCCACGCGACCCCGAGTCCCTCGGCGACACGGGCGACGGTGAGGTGTGCGACCACGATCCCTTCCAGCGCCCACCGCAGCCCGGTGCGCGAGAGCTTCGCGCGTGGCTCCGCCGCGGCGCTGGTGTCTTGGCGCCACACGTGTCCGCAGTCGGCACAGCGGTAGCGGCACACTACAACTTCCAGCACGGTCGGTCGCCAGCCCAGCGGCTCGTGGGCCAACCGCCGGATCACGGTGTCACGAGCAGCGCCTTCGCTGCCGCACCGTCGGCACCACTGATCTGGTTCCACCACGCGGCACGCTAGGACCGCACGATCCGGTTCAAGTCGTTGTCCGGTCACGCTCAGACCGAGGCCGTCGAGTCGAGCGAAGGCGGTCAGGTCAGGGCGGCTGAAGCCGGCCGGCGGAGTTGTGTCGGTCACGTCGAGGTCTTTCGGATGGATGGCGTAGGAACCTCCGTCGTCGGGAGACCTCGACGTCTATCTGCGGACCGACGCCCCCGGCCGACCTACACCGGCATCTGAGAAGACCCCTGAAACGTCTTCGACGAAGACGGGACCGGCGAGGAGGAGGGCGCGGTGAGCTAAAAGAATGGAGCTTGCTCGGCTTCGACGCCGCCGCAAGCTCCGGTGAAACGGTCGGTACTGGTCGGTCGTCGTCGGTCACCACCGGATGGCGGCGTCCCCCACGCTCGGCGTTTGCGCAGGTCAGCGGCTCGTTCGCCCAGTGGGCGCATCAGGCGATAGACGCAAAGCCGACGTGATTAGGTCGTCGGTTCGATTCCGACAGGCGGCTCCGGCGAACAGCCCCTGACCTGCGGAAACGCAGGGCAGGGGCGGTTCGGTTCTGGTGGTCGCGCGATGCGCTGGCCTCACGGCTCTGCTCGACACCGACGTCGCTCTCCTCTGCGACGGACCCCTCGCCGGCTGAGCGCTCGCGGCCGGCATCCTGTCCGTGTGCCGATAGGCCTCGCACCGCTCGGCAACGCAGCATGGCGTTGCGTCGCGACCTGGCGACGGCTCGGCGGGGCGCGATCGTCTCGTGCGTTGGCGGACTACGGGAGCTTGGACGCGAGGACGTCGGCCGCCAGGATCTCGGGTGCTGCGCTGAGGAGGTGCTGGTTCTCCGTCAGGGCTGCGACGATGGCGCCGTTGGCGTGGGCGTCGCGAGCGGCCTCGTCGGGGAATGCATCGAAGATCCAGAAGGTGTCGGCGTGGGTCCTGACCGCGAACCAGACAATCGTTCCTGCTTCTTCGTTGGCGAGTGCGACAGCGCCGGCGAGCAGATCGGCGAGCGCGTCGTGCTGTCCATCGGCCGCGACGATCTTGGCGACGAAGGCATACGGAAGTGATGCGGGTGTGGACATGAGGGACTCTCCTTGAAATCGGGGTTCTTCGTGGGACGAGTTCAGCGTATGACGAGCGAGGGCCGGTGGGAAGTGGCGTATACGGCAGTATTGCTATTGTTTACGTCATGCGTATCGGACTGATCGCGATCGACGGCTGCTTCGGTTCGGCTATCGCGTCGATCATCGACATCGTGCGGGTGGCCGACGGAGCCCGCCGCGATGTCGACCCGCGGATCGACCCGATCACACTCGCCATCCTCGGACCGAAACGGCGAGTGACCACGACGGCATCGATGACCCTGTCGGTGGACCACCCGCTGTCGGAGTCCGCAGAGTTCGACGTGGTCGTCGTCCCTGCGCTTGGAACCCTTACGGCCGCCGCTACCAACGACGCCCTCCAGAGCCGAGATGCTCGTTCGGTCATCGCCTCGCTCGGGCGCCTCGACGAGGCGACCACCCGGATCGCCGCGGCGTGCACCGGCGTGTTCGCTGTCGCCGAGACCGGACGGATGCATCATCGGCGGGCGACGACCAGCTGGTTCCTGGGGCCGGAGTTCCTGAAGCGCTATCCGACCGTCGCCCTCGATCTCGACACCATGGTCGTGGTCGACGGGAACCTCGTCACCGCCGGCGCCGCGTTCGCCCACATCGACCTCGCGCTCTCACTCGTGCGATCGATCAGCCCCGACCTGGCCCAACATGTCGCCAAGCTCCTCATCATCGACGAGCGCCCGTCGCAGGCGGCCTTCGTCGCCTACGAACATCTCCGGCACGAGGACCCGATCGTCGTCGAGTTCGAACGCTTCGTGCGCGCCCGCCTGGACGAACCGTTGAACGTCGCCTTCGTCGCGCAGTCGCTCGGCACCAGCCGGCGCACCCTCGAACGACGAGTCCGTGCGGCGCTCAACCTCACTCCGCTCGGCTTCGTCCAACGGCTTCGCATCGAACGAGCTCGGCACCTCTCAGCAACCACGGACCTCACCTCCGCCGAGATCGCGCTACGGGTCGGCTACGCGAACGCCGAGACTCTGCGCTCCCTCCTGCGCAGGGAGCGACGCCGTTCCTGACCTATCGCCATGCCTGTAGCCAGTGTCCTAGCGCTCGGTTGGAACCACCTCTCAGCACGTCGCGTCGACGCTCCTGCGTCGCCCCTGGACGACCCACTCGACACGCCCGCAGCACAGGCCGTGTGACGTGCCCCAGCTTCCCGGACGGTCGGGGTTGGGTGGCTGTGATGTCGCTGCGTTCTCGTCGAGGGGGTCAGCAGACCCGATCAGGGTCGATTGGGATGAGCCGCGAAGGCGGTGAGGTCAGGGCGGCCGAAGCCGGCCGGCGGGGTTGTGTCGGTCACGTCGAGGTCTTTCGGATGGATGGCGTAGGAACCTCCATCGTCGGGAGACCTCGACGTCTATCTGCGGACCGACGCGCCCGACCGACCTACACCCTCATCTGGGAAGAGCC
>NZ_JAMYEI010000023.1:0-4634 GCF_033790845.1 Dietzia sp. PP-33 | reverse complement strand
GAGTAGGACACCGCCGAACACAACTTCACACGAAAGCCCCGGACCCCAGGTCCGGGGCTTTCCTGCATCCCCAGGGGGGGCACCACCCCACACCCCTACCCCCCAGACAAACCAGACAACCCCCGGGAGGATGGCGGTTCCGCATGTCATGGGCTCGGCTTTCCCGGCAGACGCAGACGCGACTGGCAGGTGGTCACTGTTCGTCCCCCTCGTCGTGGGCAGCGTGACCTTGGCCGGGCGGGCCGGCGCGCTGAGGGGTTGACGATCTCGAGCGGGTGGGCAGAGGATCCCGGTGGTCTGGTTGTCATTGACGGCCCGGCGCCTATCCGCGGACCGAGATGCCGGAGAAGCGTCTTGCCCAGTCATCGGAAATCACGCTCGCCTCAGTCGCGTTTGGCTACTGTTCTGGCTCTCGAAGTCCCGCGGGTGAGCTATGCACCATCTGGAGGAGGTCCGTATGGGGGTGTGTCATCGCGGCGTCTGCGATCGTCATGCCCGTACCGGCTATGGCGTAGCTCATCGTGTCGTCGCCGTCGCCTGGGAGTCCGATGGCCCTGAGTAGTGTCGCTGTGTGGGGTCTGCAGCTACTCGGCGGTGGTGACGGCGTGTTCGACGTTGTTCCCGCGTGGCTCACTTCCGCGACGTGATAACCACAGAGCTTTCTCGAGTGAGTCCATCTCGGGTAGACCGACCTGCTTCTCGGGACGGGTGCGGCGGGCGTCAAATGCGCGCGGCCCGGCCGCGATGGTCTTGGCGGCTGGTTGTGTGGACACTCTCAGACTCCTGTCGCGAATAGAAGCGCTCTGAACTCCGCTGTCGATGACCCGTAGCGCGAACTCGTGTGTTGCCGTCACTCCTGGGTACCCATTGCGTTCGACTTCCATGCTGACCTCATCGACCAATGTGGTGAAGCCGGCTAGAAGCAGGTCCAGCCGGGCTCCAGGCCACGTCTCCATCATCTGAACCCGCCGGCTACGAGCCCGATGGACACCGACGGTGCCTGAGGGCCATACGCACTCGACTTCCTCGGGGCCGGACATGACCACCTCAGGCGCCCCGTACAACATCACTAAATGGAAGCAGGGCGACCCTGCACTACGTCGCCGCTGGCACACGAGGTACACCGATCGTGCTGGTGCACGTGTTCCTCAAATCGTGGTGGGCGTTCGATGGGGCCATTCTGCTGCTCGATGCCACGCACCGGGTCTGCGCCTGTGGATCTTCGCGGTGTCGAAGACTCGACCCCAGTCCCGGAGGGCTTGGACATTCTGGCCAACCGTGAAGACCGGCCGCTCGCTATGGTCGCCTCCTGGACCGGACCGGACCGGACCGAGCCACTGGGTCACTGGGTCACTGGGTCACCGAACTGTCCGACCGGATCGCCGGCCGACACCATCGTCAATCTTTCGGCCAACCACGCGCGCACCATCACCCCCGGCCAGGTCGACATGCGACGACACCGCCGAGGCCACGCCCGCTCCACTGACGGCTACTGTGAGTTGCCCTTCGGTCGCGGCCCCGACCAGAATGCCAGGGCCGCACCCGTGACCCCCAGAACCCCGCCATCAATTGCGTGGGCCGTGCTAGCCGAAGGCGCTGTGCGACCGTCCTCGGCGAACGCGTCGAACGGGCGAGCTCCCAGAACGCGCACGGTGCGCGAGTTGGTCCCTGCCAGCCATTCGATCAGCTGGCTGTGCGCAGCTTCGCTCGGTCTCGCTGGTCTCGCGGCGGTTCGTGTCGTGATCGCGTCCCGACACCCGACCGTCTATCAGACGCACCCTTGCGACGGCCGGCCAGGACTGAGGGCGCCGGACACGAGGGCTTGAACGAGCTGATCAGCGTCGTAGTCGGGGTCGCCCGCGGCTCCGATGCAGAGGTTCCCGACGCCCTTCAGGAGGCTGTACCCGTTCAGGGCCGGTTCTTGTTCCGGGAGTTCGTGATGATCGGCGCGGGCCGCGTGGAGGAGAGAGCCGCAGACAGGTACGAGGCGGTCGACGAAGTGTGCGTGGAGCGCATCTGATCCGGCGTTGTCGCCGTGAAGGGCCCCGGCGAGGCCGTGCTTGGTCACAAGGAAGTCCACGAATAGTGCCACCCACGCGCGCAGCGCGACTTCGGCTGTCGCACTCTCGGCGAGGAGCCTCGGCCCCGCCTCGGCACAGGCTTCAACCTGGTGCCGGTACACCGCGACAACCAACTCCGGCCGGGTCGGGAAGTGGCGGTAGATGGTGCCCATCCCCACTCCGGCTCTCGCTGCGATCTCACGGACGGGTGCGTCCACGCCGGATTCCACAAACACCGCCGCGGCTGCGTCGAGTAGAGCCTGCCGGCTCCGACGCGGACGGCCGCCCGTTCTCGACACACCGGCGGGCTTGCCTTCGTCCTCGGTGCCGTTCATGGCCCCTCCTCGCTGGGTGATCACGCACTTGTGTAACGGAGCAATGTTCCGTAACGTTTCGGAGCAATGCTCCGTCGTAAGTATGGCAGGGCGTAGCTCCTCGGAAGGGAAACCCCCATGCACTCATCAATAGTCGGAACGCTGGACGGCATCATCGGCTCGGGCTCCCCGGTCGTGTCCGTGGCTCCTGTGGCACTGTCCGCCCCGGACCGGCTTGTCCCGCTGGAAGTGCGCGTGTCGGCACCAGCGACCGGCACTGGCCTGCCCGTCGTCCTGTTCTCGCACGGCAACGGGTGGAACCTCGACGGGTACGCGCCGCTGACGGCGTTCTGGGCTTCCCGGGGCTTCGTAGTCATCCAGCCCACTCACCTGGACTCCCGTCGGAACGGGTTCGGGTTTGACCACCCCGTCTTCCCGACGATCTGGACCGAGCGGATCAATGACCTGACCCGCATCCTCGACCAGCTCGACAGCATTGAGGCTGCCGTCCCGGGCCTCGCCGGCCGCGTCGACCGCAGCCGTGTTGCCGCCACAGGTCACTCCTGGGGCGGTCACACAGCGCAGTCCCTCCTCGGGGCACGGATCTTTGACGAGGAAGGCCACGTCGGGGAGGACATGTCCGACAGCCGCGTCACCGCCGGTGTCCTCTTAGCCGCCACTGGTCTCGGCGGCGACGACCTACACCCGTTCGCGCAGGCGAACTTCCCGTTCATGCGTCCCTCTTTCCGGGAGCTGACCACCCCGACCCTCGTGGTCGCGGGTGACCAGGACCAGTCGAAGATGTCCAGCCGCGGACCGGACTGGTTCACCGATGCGTACACGCACAGCCCCGGCGCCACCGACCTCCTCACCTTCTACGGTGCCGAGCACGCGCTGGGCGGGATCGTCGGCTACGAAGTCGCGGAGACCACCGACGAGAACCCGGAACGGGTCGCCGTAATACAGCGATTGAGCACCGCCTACCTCCGCACCGCCCTGCAGGTCGACGCGGACAGTTGGGCCTGCGCCCGCAGTGTATTCCGCGACGGCACTGACCCGATCGGTCGTGTCGACAGCAGGTGAAAGCCCGGGCTCCTCCCGTCACCGACTCCACCACCGTGACGGAAAAGGGCTTCGCCGATTCCGCCCGGACACGCCGGGCACTGCGCGGTCAAAGGGGGAGCAGGTTTCACATACCGCCGTTTCGGATCCTGCGCCGCCGGCGCCCTCGACTCCCGCCGGTCTCACCACCTCATCGGCAACAAACGCGAAACGAGTACTCACCCGTCGTCGACGAGGGCTCCGATCCTGGGCCTCGACGTTCTCCGAAGGTGGTGCTACTCAATCCGGGCCGTGCCCGAGATTCATGATTGTGCGCAATCATGGCCGGCCGCGGCCCCGGCCCCGGCCAGAGCACCAGCCACCTCTCCTGCCGTCTGCGCACCCCGGGGAGAGCGATACCCGAGTCGAGATCGGCAGATCCACACGGTCCGGGGCGACCGGAATACGTACCCGAAGCCCCGTATCCGCGATCCCTCGCGGGCTCCGTGAAGACACCGCGCTGCGTGGGGAACCGTGCACGCTCGATCCAGCGGGATGACACGGCAGCTGTGATCCGGTCTGAGCATGGACGATTCGCCAGAGCCGTCAACGGACGTCGTCGGCGGTCCCTGCGCGGTGTGCGTCGCCGGCTCGATCCACGGGATCCCTCTAGACGTCTCGCGGAGAAGCGTCACCGCGCCTGTCCCGGAAAGCGTGCGCTCCAGGCCCCTGCTCTTCAGAGGGGGAGAGGACTCGCCGTTGCAACAGTGCCCGTACTGCCGACAGCGCGAGTGGTGGCCAGCCCCCCCGGGTCATTCGTTGACACACACTTCGAACGGGGGAGAGTGCACGAAACATCGATTGACCAGCAGATTTGGTGTTGCGTTGGCCCGCGTGTAACTTTATCGGAGTCGCCAAGAGCGAGTTCGGACCGGGAGGTTCGAGCTGCTGGGGGTGATGTGCTCCAGAATGTGGCAGGAACCGCCGGTTTGACCGGGACGGGGAGAGTCGCTAGGCTGGAGAAGTTGCCCCGAAAGAGGCGGCGGAGTGTGGTTGTTCCTCGAGAACCGGTGGTCAGAGACTTATCGGGGATCGATGTGTGGGTGTTGTTTGAGAACTCAACAGTGTGTTTTGTTTGTGATAGTGCCAAATTTTTTGTTTGGTTGCGACCCTTTCACATCCCTGTCGTGGGGGTCGCGTTTTTTTGAACAGCCAGTTT
>NZ_JAMYEI010000022.1:0-4840 GCF_033790845.1 Dietzia sp. PP-33 | reverse complement strand
ATGGGTGTGTTGTTTCAGATACTGCACAGTGGACGCGTAACAATTCTTGGCTTGTTTGTGTGTAAGCCCTCGGCCGATTAGTACCGGTCACCTCCACGCATTGCTGCGCTTCCAGTTCCGGCCTATCAACCCCATGGTCTGTGGGGGGCCTTAACCACGCAAGGTGGTGAGAAACCTCATCTTGGAACAGGCTTCCCGCTTAGATGCTTTCAGCGGTTATCCCTTCCGAACGTAGCTAACCAGCGATGCTCCTGGTGGAACAACTGGCACACCAGAGGTTCGTCCGTCCCGGTCCTCTCGTACTAGGGACAGCTTTCCTCAAGTTTCTTACGCGCGCGGCGGATAGAGACCGAACTGTCTCACGACGTTCTAAACCCAGCTCGCGTGCCGCTTTAATGGGCGAACAGCCCAACCCTTGGGACCTACTCCAGCCCCAGGATGCGACGAGCCGACATCGAGGTGCCAAACCATCCCGTCGATATGGACTCTTGGGGAAGATCAGCCTGTTATCCCCGGGGTACCTTTTATCCGTTGAGCGACACCGCTTCCACTTGCCGGTGCCGGATCACTAGTCCCGACTTTCGTCCCTGCTCGACGTGTCAGTCTCACAGTCAAGCTCCCTTGTGCACTTGCACTCAACACCTGATTGCCATCCAGGCTGAGGGAACCTTTGGGCGCCTCCGTTACTCTTTAGGAGGCAACCGCCCCAGTTAAACTACCCACCAGGCACTGTCCCTAACCCAGATCATGGGCCGAGGTTAGACGTCCAATACGATCAGAGTGGTATTTCAACAACGACTCCACACACACTGGCGTGCATGCTTCGCAGTCTCCCACCTATCCTACACAAACCGAATCGAACGCCAATACCAAGCTATAGTAAAGGTCCCGGGGTCTTTTCGTCCTGCCGCGCGTAACGAGCATCTTTACTCGTAGTGCAATTTCGCCGAGTCTGTGGTCGAGACAGCAGAGAAGTCGTTACGCCATTCGTGCAGGTCGGAACTTACCCGACAAGGAATTTCGCTACCTTAGGATGGTTATAGTTACCACCGCCGTTTACTGGGGCTTAAATTCTCAGCTTCGCCTTGCGGCTAACCGGTCCTCTTAACCTTCCAGCACCGGGCAGGCGTCAGTCCGTATACATCGACTTACGTCTTCGCACGGACCTGTGTTTTTAGTAAACAGTCGCTTCTCTCTGGTCTCTGCGACCACACCCAGCTCCCACCGTGAAGGTGTTCACCGGACATGGCCCCCCTTCTCCCGAAGTTACGGGGGTATTTTGCCGAGTTCCTTAACCACAGTTCTCTCGATCGCCTTGGTATTCTCTACCTGATCACCTGTGTCGGTTTGGGGTACGGGCCGTGTATGAACTCACTAGAGGCTTTTCTCGGCAGCATAGGATCACTGAATTCCCCACAACGGGTATGCATCAAGTCTCAGCCTTAATGTGACACGGATTTGCCTATGTCACGGCCTACACTCTTACACCAGTACAACCACTGACTGGCTCAGCTACCTTCCTGCGTCACCCCATCGCTTGGCTACTACCAGTTCAGGTCCCGCGCATCCAATCCACGTCATCCCGAAGGATGCTCTAGGACATTCAGGGCGGTTAGTATCACTGATTCACCATGGGCGCGCACACACGGGTACGGGAATATCAACCCGTTGTCCATCGACTACGCCTGTCGGCCTCGCCTTAGGTCCCGACTCACCCTGGGCAGATTAGCTTGACCCAGGAACCCTTGATCATTCGGCGGACGAGTTTCTCACTCGTCATTCGCTACTCATGCCTGCATTCTCACTCGTGTGGCCTCCACGCCTGGATCACTCCGACGCTTCTATGGCCACACGACGCTCCCCTACCCACCCACACACCTGCCCGGAGGAGGTTATTGTGTGAGTGCCGCGGCTTCGGCGGTGTACTTGAGCCCCGCTAAATTGTCGGCGCAGGACCACTTGACCAGTGAGCTATTACGCACTCTTTCAAGGGTGGCTGCTTCTAAGCCAACCTCCTGGCTGTCTCAGCGATCCCACATCCTTTTCCACTTAGTACACGCTTAGGGGCCTTAGCCGGCGATCTGGGCTGTTTCCCTCTCGACTATGAAGCTTATCCCCCACAGTCTCACTGCCGCACTCTCACACCTCGGCATTCGGAGTTTGGCTGACGTCAGTAACCTTGTAGGGCCCATCGGCCATCCAGTAGCTCTACCTCCGAGGTGAAACATGCGACGCTGCACCTAAATGCATTTCGGGGAGAACCAGCTATCACGGAGTTTGATTGGCCTTTCACCCCTACCCACAACTCATCCCCTCAGTTTTCAACCTAAGTGGGTTCGCGCCTCCACGACGTCTTACCGTCGCTTCACACTGGCCATGGGTAGATCACTCCGCTTCGGGTCTAGAGCATGCCACTATAGTCGCCCTATTAGGACTCGCTTTCGCTACGGCTTCCCCACACGGGTTAACCTCGCGACATACCACTAACTCGCAGGCTCATTCTTCAAAAGGCACGCCATCAGCCCGAAAGCCTCTGACGGTTTGTAAGCACACGGTTTCAGGTACTATTTCACTCCCCTCCCGGGGTACTTTTCACCATTCCCTCACGGTACTAATCCGCTATCGGTCACCAAGGAGTATTTAGGCTTACCGGGTGGTCCCGGCAGATTCACAGCAGATTTCACGGGCCCGCTGCTACTTGGGAACACAAATCGCCCAGCCACAAAGCTTTCAGGTACGGGACTCTCACCCTCTACGGCCGACCCTTCCAAGTCGTTCCCCTAACTCGCGGACTATCGGGCGCCTGATCCGGCAGAACCAGGACATCATGCCCCACAACACCACACACGCAACCCCTGCCGGGTATCACACGCATGCGGTTTAGCCTCTTCCGCGTTCGCTCGCCGCTACTGACGGAATCACTGTTGTTTTCTCTTCCTGCGGGTACTGAGATGTTTCACTTCCCCGCGTTCCCTCCACACACCCTATGTATTCAGATGCGGGTAACACGCCATCACGCGTGCTGGGTTTCCCCATTCGGACACCCTCGGATCACAGCTCGGTTGGCAGCTCCCCGAGGCTTATCGCAGCCTCCTACGTCCTTCATCGGCTCTTGGTGCCAAGGCATCCACCGTGTGCTCTTACACACTTACATTCACAAACAATTAAAGATGCTCGCGTCCACTGTGCAGTTCTCAAACAACACACACCAACCCCACCCACACACGCCCCCAACCGGGAACGCACATCTCGGGAATCAGTGCCATCAGAAACAACCCACACCCCACAGGGGCGCAAACGGTGCTGTTTCAGACACCCAACAGTGTGTTTTGTCCGAACCACGCTCCCCCCGAACAGCCGACCCTGAGCCGACGCCGAAGATCCAGGCGAGTCCTACGCAATAGTGTTCCACCCAATGAGCCACCTGGCGCACCACGAACGGGCACGAACCAGACGCTAACTCTGACCCCACCAACAGGCGGGGTGAGTGCTCCTTAGAAAGGAGGTGATCCAGCCGCACCTTCCGGTACGGCTACCTTGTTACGACTTCGTCCCAATCGCCGATCCCACCTTCGACGGCTCCCTCCACAAGGGTTAGGCCACCGGCTTCGGGTGTTACCGACTTTCATGACGTGACGGGCGGTGTGTACAAGGCCCGGGAACGTATTCACCGCAGCAATGCTGATCTGCGATTACTAGCGACTCCGACTTCATGGGGTCGAGTTGCAGACCCCAATCCGAACTGAGACTAGCTTTAAGGGATTCGCTCCACCTCACGGTCTCGCAGCCCTCTGTACTAGCCATTGTAGCATGTGTGAAGCCCTAGACATAAGGGGCATGATGATTTGACGTCATCCCCACCTTCCTCCGAGTTGACCCCGGCAGTCTCTCACGAGTCCCCACCATTACGTGCTGGCAACATGAGACAGGGGTTGCGCTCGTTGCGGGACTTAACCCAACATCTCACGACACGAGCTGACGACAACCATGCACCACCTGTATACAAGCCACAAGGGAAACGACATTTCTGCCGTCGTCCTGTATATGTCAAGCCTAGGTAAGGTTCTTCGCGTTGCATCGAATTAATCCACATGCTCCGCCGCTTGTGCGGGCCCCCGTCAATTCCTTTGAGTTTTAGCCTTGCGGCCGTACTCCCCAGGCGGGGCGCTTAATGCGTTAGCTACGGCACGGAATCCGTGGAAGGACCCCACACCTAGCGCCCACCGTTTACGGCATGGACTACCAGGGTATCTAATCCTGTTCGCTCCCCATGCTTTCGCTCCTCAGCGTCAGTTACTACCCAGAGACCCGCCTTCGCCACCGGTGTTCCTCCTGATATCTGCGCATTTCACCGCTACACCAGGAATTCCAGTCTCCCCTGTAGTACTCAAGTCTGCCCGTATCGCCTGCACGCCCCCAGTTGAGCTGGAGGATTTCACAGACGACGTGACAAACCGCCTACGAGCTCTTTACGCCCAGTAATTCCGGACAACGCTTGCACCCTACGTATTACCGCGGCTGCTGGCACGTAGTTGGCCGGTGCTTCTTCTGCAGGTACCGTCACTCTCGCTTCGTCCCTACTGAAAGGAGTTTACAATCCGAAGACCGTCATCCCCCACGCGGCGTCGCTGCATCAGGCTTCCGCCCATTGTGCAATATTCCCCACTGCTGCCTCCCGTAGGAGTCTGGGCCGTGTCTCAGTCCCAGTGTGGCCGATCACCCTCTCAGGCCGGCTACCCGTCGTCGCCTTGGTAGGCCATTACCCCACCAACAAGCTGATAGGCCGCGGACTCATCCTGCACCGAAAAACTTTCCAACCCCCACCATGCGGTGAGAGCTC
>NZ_JAMYEI010000021.1:0-5351 GCF_033790845.1 Dietzia sp. PP-33 | reverse complement strand
CAGACCCTGGACTGGGCAGCGGCACTGCATCCCCGCAGATACTCGGCACCACCGAAAGCACCAGCACTACCCACCACCACTGGCATCAACCTGTCTTGAGACAGGTTGACAACTTCCGAGCGGTACACGCGTGAGTACATCGCCGGGAGCGGATGCGGGCGAAGTGGGCAGGCGCGGGAGCGGATGCCAGCAGGGGCGTACAGGCTGGTGCTCAGGCGGCCGCGCGGGGATCAGTCGCCGTTGCGGGCCTGCTCCGCCTGGGCCTCACGGCGGACGTCGGCGGCATCGTCGATGGTCTGTTGACGCTTCTCCTCGGCCTTGTCGCTCGCGGTGGTGTCCCGCGGCGGGAGTTGGATGTTCTCCTCGGCGTGCAGCCCGGCCTGGAGTTCGCGGGCGCGCTCCACCTCGGCGTCGACCTCCGCACCGAACAGCAGCGCGTTGTTGGTGATCCACAGCCAGAGCAGGAACACGATGACGCCGGCCAGCGAACCGTAGGTGGCGTTGTAGCTGCCGAAGTTGGACACGTAGAAGACGAACCCGGCCGTCGCGACCGCCCACACCAGCAACGCCACGATCGCGCCCATGGAGATCCAGCGGAACTTCGGCTGCTTGACGTTGGGCGAGAACCCGTAGAGCACGGCCAGGATGACGACGACGACGAGGACCAGCACCGGCCACTTGGCGATCCCCCACACGGTCACGGCGGTCTCGCCGAGGCCCACGAGGTCACCCACCCAGGCGGCGATCGGCCCGCTGACGACCAGCATGAGCCCGGCCAGGCAGACCAGCAGCAGGAGTACCGCCGTCAGTACGATCATGAGGGGCTTGAGCTTCCAGAAGGGCCGACCCTCCTCGACCTCGTAGATGCGGTTCATGGCCCGACCGAAGGCGCCCACATAACCGGACGCCGTCCACAGCGCGCCCACCAGACCGGTGACCAGCGCGATACCGGCGGCCGGGGTGTTGACGAGCGACTCGATGGGGCCGCGCAGGGTGGCGAGCGTCTCTTCCGGGGCGGCTCCCTCGAACAGCCCCATCACGGCGTCCACCGTGGCCTGGCCCTGGCCGAACACGCCGAGAAGCGACACCACGGCCAGCAACGCGGGGAACAGCGAGAGCACCGCGAAGTAGGTGAGCGCCGCGGCCAGGTCGGTGCACTGGTCCTTGGAGAACTCCCCCGCGGCCCGTTTGAGGCCGATCTTCCACGACCCCTTGTTGAGGGAGGTCGGTGACTCGGGTTTACCGGCGTCCGGGTCGGCGTCCGGGGCTGGTTTGTCGGCGAGGGCGCGATCGTCGGTGGTGCTCATGTAGGTGACTGTCCCACCGGCGGCGCGTCCTCGCATCCTGTGCGGTGCATCTCCCCGGGATGAGATCGCCCGACCGGTGCGTTATCCTTATTGATGTCACATCACCAAAGTGTTGCATCAACTACCGCTGTCACACACTGACTCGCCCACGCACAAGGAGCACACCATGAGCCTGTCCAACGCCATCCTCCGCGGAATCACCGGCGCGTTCGTCCTCAACTCGGGGCTGTCCAAGCGCAACCTGCCCACCGAGGCCGCCCAGGGCCTGCAGGGCTTCGCGGCGACCGGCGTCCCGCAGGTCACCAAGATGGAGCCGGAGACGTTCGGAAAGTTCGTCGCCTACTCGGAGATCGGGATCGGGGCGGCCCTGCTGACCCCCGTGGTCTCGCCGCGCCTCGCGGGCGCCGCGCTCGGCACCTTTACCGCCGGCCTGCTGGCCATGTACTTCCGCAACCCCTCCATGACCGAGTCCGACGGTATCCGTCCCAGCCAGGAGGGCATGAGCCTGGCCAAGGACGCGTTCATGGCGGCCATCGCCGGAGCCCTGATCACCAGCAAGTAGCCCGAGAGCCCGGTCCGAGTGACCCGGTCCCGCATCCGCGGGGCCGGGTCATCGCGCGTCGCCCGGCTCGCGCCCGTCTGCCGGCTCGCGCCCGTCCCCCGGCTCGCGCCCGTCGCCCGGGTCGCTCTCGTCGCCGGGCCCCGGCTCGCGCCCCCGGCCCGACCGCCAAGACTCCTTGATGGCCCGTGACCGCCGGGAATGCCGGACCGCCACGACGGCGAAGGCCACGCCGATCACCAGTGGGACCCACACCTTGGAGTACTCGAGGAGGAACTCGACCCAGGCCGGGAGGGTGACCGCGGGCAGAGAGATCGACGGCAGCGAGATGTCCGGCCAGGGGATCTGCGGCAGTGACCAGTCCGGCCACGGGAGATCGACATCCGGAAGGCGCTCGAGGACCCAGTCCAGGACCGGCTCGAGGAGCCTGCCGATCAAGGGCAGGAGGATGATCGCGGCGATCGCCCAGCCTGACCTGCCGATGCCCGCGGCGACCGGGTACGCCACCCGCTTCCACGGCGACGCGGCTATCGCCTCCAGCCTCGCCTCGGCGGCGGAGCCCGGCGGCGGGTCGAAGTGGACGACGTCCCGTCCGTCACGGAAAGTCACCTGGCGGACGGCGGTGGCGAACGCGCTGCTGCGCATCTGCACGCGCGGACCGGAGAACGCCTTGAGTCCGGTGGTGAACTTCCCGGGTCCGGGTGGGTCCGCGTCGATGGCGACACGGTGATCGCCGATCTGGTGAGCCCTGCCCACGACCTCACCCTCACGCAGCAGCACGTAACCCGGGTTGGCCACCCGGTCCGGTCCGGCAGCGTCCGCCTCCGCGAGCTCGCGCGACCCCTCCTCCGCCACCGCAGGGGCCGTTCTCCCGCCGCGGTCCCCCTTCGGACGCGGGTAGCCGCCGTCGACCGCCCGCAGGGCACCGGGCCCACCCACCGCGACCTCGAGCGTCCCGTGAACAGGATGCTCGAGCCGCCACACTTCTGGCGCGACTTCGGCTCCGGCAGAGGGGTTGTGGCTCATCACCCTGTGGAGGCTATCGCCCCCAGGATCGCCTCGGCCAGGTCTGCGCGACAGACAACCAGATCAGGGAGGTAGGTCTCGGCCACGTTGTACTCCAGCGGCGAGCCGTCCACGCGGAGCGCGACGAACCCCCGGGCCAGTGCCACCCCGGCCGGGGCGGCCGAATCCCACTGGTACTGCCCACCCGCGTGGATGTACGCGTCGGCCTCTCCGCGCACCACGGCGGCGACCTTGGCCCCGGCCGACCCCAACGGCACCAGATCCCCGCCCACCGCCTGCGCGACCGCCTCCGCGAACGCCGGCGGGCGGGAGGCCGAGAGGACGATCCTCGGTCGTGAGCCCGGGCGTGGCGGGAGGAGGCCTCCCCCGTCCACCCCGCCGTTGCCCACGGGAGCGGCGTAGACCTCGTCGTCGTCGATCCCCAACACGACCCCGAGAGCCGGCAGGGACACCGCCGCGGCCGTGAGCCGTGACCGCGCCGGGTCCCCGGACCGCTCCCACAGCGCCACGTGGACGGCCCAGTCGGGGCGGTCGCCGAGACCGTACTCGCGGGTGCCGTCGACGGGGTCGATGATCCACACCCGGTCTGCGTCGACGCGCGCGAGATCGTCGCTCGACTCCTCCGACAGCACCGCGTCCCCGGGGCGCTCGGCGGCCAGCCGGTCCAGCAACAGTGAGTTGGCGCGCCGGTCACCGAGGTCGCCCAGTGCACGCTTGGTGGGACCCGAGGACCGCAGCTCCACCAGCAGCCGTCCGGCGTCGGCGGCCAGGTCGACGGCGAGTTGTTGGTCCGAGGATCGCGAGGAGGCTGTCATGCCCTCCACACTAGGAGGCCCGCCGCACGGGCGAGGGGGAGACGCCTACCGTCGGCGCAGACGCAGGCTTCGGCGTCGCCCCTTGCCGTACTCCCGGACCACGCGCGCCGGCTCGTCGGGACAGCGATGGGCGTCGGCCGCGACCCGTGCCGCGCCCCGCGAGGGCAGGACGCCGCTCTTCGCTCCGCAGCGATGACACCCCCAGGTCGCACCATCGGTGCCCTCCTGGACATAACATGCCCGTTCGCCGACTTCGTTCATCTCGCTCCCAGAGCTGGGCGCCGACCCCGAGTCGGCGCGAATGCAGCCATTGTGTCACAAAATTCTCATGTTGACGGCACGAGGTCCCGCTCGCCATCGCCGATGTGGACAGACCGGTCTGGACAGGCGTCCCATCTAATGTCTACTGTGTTGGTCTACTTAGTCCACTCACTAGATAAACGGAGCGCTCGTGAAGACACTCATCGTGCTCGGCGTGGTCGGCGCCATCGCCCAACTCATCGACGGTTCCCTCGGCATGGCCTACGGCGTCACCTCCACCACGCTGCTGGTCGCGGCCGGGATCGCGCCCGCCGCGGCGTCGGCATCCGTCCACTTCGCGGAGATCGGCACCACCCTGGCCTCCGGCATCTCACACCACAAACTGGGCAACGTGGACTGGCGGATCGTGCGCATCCTCGCCGTGCCCGGCGCGATCGGCGCGTTCGCCGGGGCGACCATCCTGACCTCCCTCCCCGCCGACGTGGCCAAGCCGGTCGTGGGCGTCATCCTGCTCTCGTTGGGCCTGTACGTGCTGTACCGCTTCCTCGCGCTGGGCGGCCGCCGTCCGGAGTTCCGAGGCCGTGTACGCACCAGGTTCCTGGTCCCGCTGGGACTCGTGGGCGGCACACTCGACTCGCTGGGCGGCGGCGGCTGGGGCCCGGTCGGCACCACCTCGCTGCTGTCCTCGGGCCGGGTCGAACCGCGCAAGGTGGTGGGCTCCATCGACACCTCCGAGTTCGTGGTGGCCGTGGGCGGCTCGCTGGGCTTCCTCCTCGGCCTGGGCGCGGCCGGGATCGAATGGGGTTATGCGCTGGCCCTGCTGGCCGGCGGCGTGATCGTGGCGCCGCTGGCGGCCTGGCTGGTCAAGCATCTGCCCGCGCGCGTGCTCGGCACGGCGGCCGGCGGCCTGATCGTGGTGACCAACTCCCGCACCCTGCTGCTGTGGGCCGAGGTGCCGGCGTCCGCGACCACCCCGATCCTGCTGGCGTTGGTCGCCGTGTGGATCGCGCTGGTCGCCTGGGCGGTGCGCGTGGAGAGGACCATCGGCGACGACGACGAGGTCCGCGACGACCCGTCCGGACCCGCCGCTGCCCGGGATACCGCCCCCGCACGGGGATAGTCGGCCCAGACGCACCTGATCGACTGTCCAACTGGGCCCGCGACGGCGCCTCTTCTATCCCTCCCCCGGGCATCCGCTCCCGCGCCTGCACGCCCGGACCGCAGCCGCCCCTGTCGATGCACTCCCGCCTGCGCTTCGCGGTAGCTGTCAACCTGTTTGAGGCAGTTGCTAGTTTGCGGGTTGGTGCTCGTTGGGCTTGTTGATCCAGGATTTGTCGTGCACGGATTGGGCGCGTGGGCGTCGGTGGTAGCGGTGCGGGTTCT
>NZ_JAMYEI010000020.1:0-22959 GCF_033790845.1 Dietzia sp. PP-33 | reverse complement strand
CAAGAACCCGCACCGCTACCACCGACGCCCACGCGCCCAATCCGTGCACGACAAATCCTGGATCAACAAGCCCAACGAGCACCAACCCGCAAACTAGCAACTGCCTCAAACAGGTTGACAGCTACCGGCCGGGGCAGGCGAGAGTTCATCGCGAGGAGCGGCTGTGTGGTGGGTGTACATCTGCGCGCGCGCATGCCGGAGGTGGGGGGTGGGAAATGAGCGCGGGCCCGGTCCGACGCAGTGGTCGAACCGGGCCCGGATGCTCCGCCGTGGATCAGTCCGCGGCGCGGGGGATCACTCCTCCTCGGCAGCCTTGGCGGCGTCCTCGGCGGCCTCACCCTGGGGAGCCTCTTCCTCATCCGACTCGAGGTCGGACTCGGAGGGCGCCTCGATGACGTTGACGATCAGCGTCTCGGGGTCGGAGATCAGCGTGCTGCCGGAGGGGAGCTCGATGTCGGCGGCGGTGATCTGGTGGCCGGCCTCGGCGTCCTCGACCGAGATCTCGAAGCCCTCGGGCAGGAGGGTGGCGTCGGCCTCGATCTCGACGTAGCTGGCCTCCTGCATGACGAGGGTGCCCGGTGCGGCGTCGCCGACGACGGTGACGCCGACCTCGACGGTGACCTTCTCGCCCCTGCGCACGACCAGCAGGTCGGTGTGCTCGATGACGCGGGTCAGCGGGTGCACGTCGATCTGCTTGGGCAGCGCGAGCTGCTCCTCACCCTCGATGTCGAGCGTGAGCAGCGAGTTGGTGCCGTGGGCGCGCAGGACCGCGGCGAACTCGAGGGCGCCCAGCAGCAGGTGGCGCGGCTCGGTGTGGTGGCCGTAGAGCACGGCGGGGACCTGGCCCTCGCGGCGGGCGCGGCGGGCGGCGCCCTTGCCGAACTCCGTGCGGATGGCGGTCTTGAGGTTGTTGATTTCCTTGGCCATGGTGAACCTTCTGTCGGTGGGGAGCGCGGGGCGCTCGGCGGGCGGGCGACCTCCCCGGCGACCGAGACGATCGCCCGGGGCGGCCCGCAGGGGACCACACCGACAAAGATCGCGTCGATAACGGAGCGACCCCAGGGGCCCTCCCTCGCCGAGATGACCCGATCAGCCTAGCGCCGGGGCGCACGGCCCCCAAATCGCACGGCCCCACATCGCACGGCCCCACATCGCACGGCCCCACATCGCACGGGACGCCCGAGCGCCCGTGTCCTCAGAGGATCTCCTCGACGGCCGCGGTGGGCCGGGCCAGACGGGTGCCCTTGCCGGTGACGACGAAGGGCCGCTCGATGAGCCGGGGATGGGCGACCATCGCGGCGAGCAGGTCGTCGTCGGACGCGTCGAGCAGACCGAGTTCGGTGAACTCGGCCTCCTTGACCCGCACGGCCTGCCGCACCGTCAACCCGGCATCGGCGATGAGGGTGCGCAGTTCCTCGACCGTCGGCGGGGTGTCGAGGTACTTGATGACGGTCGGCTCGACCCCCCGCTCCCGCAGCAGCTCGAGTGCCTGCCGCGATTTGGAGCAGCGCGGGTTGTGGTAGATCGTGGCGCGGCCCGCGGGGTCAGCGGGCATGTCAGGCGTTCCCGTTGAACAGGCTGGTCACCGAGCCGTTCTCGAAGACCTCGTGGATGGTCCGGGCCAGCAGCGGGGCGATGGACAGCACCGTGAGGTTGTCGAACCGCTTCTCGGGCGGGATCGGCAGGGTGTCGGTGGTGATGACCTCCCTGGCGCCGCAGTTGGCCAGGCGCTCGGCGGCCGGGTCGGAGAAGATGCCGTGGGTGGTGGCGATGATCACGTCACCGGCTCCGGCGTCCTTGAGCACCTTCACGGCGCCGGCGATGGTGCCGCCGGTGTCGATCATGTCGTCCATCAGGACGCAGGTGCGGCCCTCGACGTCGCCGACCACGCGGTTGGACTTGACCTGGTTGGGCACGTTGGGATCGCGGGTCTTGTGGACGAACGCCAGCGGGGCGCCGTCCAGGGCGTCGGCCCACTTCTCGCCCACCTTGACGCGGCCGGCGTCGGGGGAGACCACGCAGATGTTGTCCGTGCCGTAGTGCTCGCGCACGTAGTCCGACAGCTGGCCCTGCGCGTGCATGTGGTCGACGGGGCCGTCGAAGAAGCCCTGGATCTGGTCGGTGTGCAGGTCGACCGTGATGATGCGGTCCGCCCCGGCGGTCTTGAGCAGGTCCGCGATGAGGCGGGCCGAGATGGGCTCACGACCACGGTGCTTCTTGTCCTGGCGCGCGTATGGGTAGAACGGCAGGACCGCCGTGATGCGCTTGGCGCTGCCCCGCTTGAGCGCGTCGATCATGATGAGCTGCTCCATGATCCACTTGTTCAGCGGCGCCGGGCAGCTCTGCAGCACGAACGCGTCGCAGCCGCGGACGGACTGCTCGAAGCGGACGAAGATCTCCCCGTTGGCGAAATCGCGTGCGGTCTGCGGTGTGACCTCGATCCCCAACTCGGCGGCGACCTGGTCTGAGAGTTCGGGGTGTGCGCGCCCCGCGAAAAACATCAGGTTCTTCTGGTTGTCGATCCACTCGCCCACTGCGTGAGTCCGTCCTTCTAGGAGTCGTTCCGGGTACGCCGGGCGGCCTCGGCCGAGCCGGAATCCGGCCGGTTCTCGATCACCCAGTCGTCGATGTTCCTCTGTCGTCCGCCGGACACCGCCAGGGCCCCGGGTGGGACGTCGTGCTTGATCACGGTACCCGCGCCCGAGTAGGCGCCGTCGCCGACGGTCACCGGTGCGACGAACATGGTGTCCGAACCGGTACGGCAGTGATCGCCGATCACTGTACGGTTCTTGTTCACCCCGTCGTAATTGACGAACACACTCGATGCCCCGATATTGGTGTGCTCGCCGATGGTCGCGTCGCCCACGTAGGTCAGGTGCGGAACCTTGGTGTGCGCCCCGATCGTAGACTTCTTGACCTCCACGAACGTGCCGATCTTGCTGCGCTCACCCAGGTCCGCCTCGGGCCGCAGATAGGCGAACGGGCCGACCTCGGCCCCGGCCCCGATGGCGGCGCCCACGGCGTGGGTGCGCACGACGGTCGCGCCCTCGCCCACGGTGGTGTCCTGCAGGGTGGTGTCCGGGCCCACGGTCGCGCCGTCCCCGACCACGCTCGCGCCGGTGAGGTGCGTCCCGGGCAGGACGGTGACGTCGCGGCCGATGCGCACGCCCACGTCGATCCAGGTGCTTCCCGGGTCGAGGATCGTCGCACCGGCCCGCATGGCGTGCTCACACAGCCGGCGGTTCATCTCGGTGGACAGGGCGGCCAGCTGGACCCGGTCATTGACCCCGGCCACCAGGTCGGCGTCCTCGATCCGGTGCCCGCGGATCAGCCCGTTGGCCTGACGGGCCAGCTGGATGACGTCGGTCAGGTACAGCTCACCCTGCGAGTTGTCGGTGCCCAGCTGCCCGAGCTTGTCCCGCAGGACCCGGGCGTCGAAGGCGTAGATGCCGGAGTTGACCTCGTCGATCGCGCGCTCGTCGTCCGTGGCGTCCTTGTGCTCGACGATCCTGAGCACCTCGCCGTCGTCGTTACGCACGATCCGCCCGTACCCCGTGGGGTCGGGGGCCGTGGAGGTCAGGACGGTGACCGACGCGCGCGGCCGCGAGTCGTGACGCGTGACCACCTCGCGCAGGGTGTCCGCGTCGAGCAGGGGGATGTCGGAGGTGGTGACCAGGACCGTGCCCGCGAAGTCCGTCGGCAGGGCCGCCATGCCGGCGGCCACCGCGTCACCCGTGCCCTTCTGCTGCTCCTGCACCGCGGTGGTCACCGGGACACCCAGGTCGACGGTGAGCTCGTCGACCGCCGCACGGACCTGCTCACGCTGGTGACCCACCACCACGACGATCTGCTCCGGCCGGATCCCGGCCGCGGCGTGCAGCGCGTGACCGAGCATGGTCCGCCCGCACACCCGGTGCAGCATCTTGGGGGTCGCGCTCTTCATCCGCGTGCCGGAACCGGCAGCCAGGACGATGACCGCGGTCTGCGAGCGGTCGGTCTCGGGTGTCGTCATCTAATCTCCTCACGAAGCGTCCCGCCAAGGATAAGGGGTGAGTCCGTCGGCCAGGACCGGGTCGCCGGGGAGACCGTCCCGGGCGCCCGTCAGGTGGCCGGATACTGCTCGGCGCCCAGGAGCCGTGCCAGGTGTGCCGCGTTGGCGGACAGGGTGGAGATGGTGCCCGCCACCGCCGACGGGGTCTCGTCGAGGTCCTTGTAGTCGATCGGGTTCATGGCCTCGTTGTTCCAGTAGGTGCAGCCCTGCGCGGGGATCGTGAACCCGATGTCGTTCAGCCCCTGGAACATGTCGGCCACGATCTTGTGGGCGCCGTCCTCGTTGCCCACGACCGCGACAACGGCGACCTTGCCGAACATGGCCGGCCGGCCCTCGTCGTCGGTCGAGGACAGTTGCGCGTCCAGCCGCTCCAGAACCCGCTGGGCGATGCTGGACGGGTTCCCCAGCCACGTGGGGGTGGACAGCACCAGCACGTCCGCCTCGCGGATCCTGTCGAGGATCTGCGGCCACTGGTCGCCATCGCCCATGTCGTCGTCGACCCCGGGCCGCACGTCGTAGTCCGCGATCCGCAGGGTCTCGCCGGTGACCCCGTGCGTGCCCAACTCGTCGAGGACCTGCCGGGCGATGAGGTCGCTGCTCGATTCGGCCGGTGACGCCTTGAGCGAACACACCAGCGCGACTGCCTTCAGTGAGGTCTCCATGCGGCGCACCGTAGGACGAGCACGCGTGCCGGACAACCGGTGGAGGCCCACGGGCGCTGCCCCTACGGTGGGGCCCACCCGCACGCCGACCCTGGAGAGGTGGAGCAGATGGCCCAGGACAAGACGGTGGCCGACCTCGTCGTCGAACGGCTGGTGGCCTGGGATGTCGAACGGGTCTACGGGTACGCCGGGGACGGCAACAACCCGCTGCTCGGCGCGCTGCAACGCGCCGACGTGGGCCCGCGGTTCATGCGGGCGCGCCACGAGGAGTCGGCGGCGTTCATGGCGGTGGCCGACGCCAAGTACTCGGGCGGTGTCGGGGTGGTCAACTCCACCCAGGGACCGGGCGCGGTGCACCTGCTCAACGGTCTGTACGACGCCAAGCTCGACAGCGTTCCCGTGGTGGCGCTGGTGGCGCAGCAGCACACGAGCGTGCTCGGCTCCGGCTATCAGCAGGAGATCGACCTGAGTAGTGTGTTCGCCGACGTGGCCGGCCCGTTCATGCAGACCGTGTTCGCACCGGAGCAGCTGCCCATGGTGATCGACCGGGCGTTCCGTACCGCTCTGACGCACCGGACCCCCGTCGTCGTCGTCCTTCCCCACGACGTGCAGAACGCACCCGCCCCCGACCTGGCCGGCGACGACGGCCAGGAACACGGCGTCGTGGTGACCGCGCCCGAGTGGACCCACGGGGTCACCACGCCGCGCGACGACGACGTGGCACGGGCGGTCGAGGTGTTGAACGCGGGGGAGCGGGTGGCGATCCTGGCCGGACGCGGCATGGCCGGGGCGCAGCAGGAGCTGATGGACCTGGCCGAACGCCTGGACGCCGGCGTGACGATGAGCCTGCTGGGAAAACTGTACGTCGACGAGTCCCACGCCCTGGTGGGAGGCACGATGGGCCACCTGGGGACGACGGCGAGCGCGCGCATCCTCCAGAACTGCGACACCCTCCTGATAGTCGGGTCGAACGATCCCTGGACCGAGTACTACCCCGAGCCCGGTCAGGCGCGGGCCGTGCAGATCGACCTCGACCCCGCGCACCTGGCCAACCGCTACCCGGTCGAGGTGGGCCTGGTCGGGGACGCCGCACCGGCGCTGCGCGCGCTGACCGACCGGGTGGCCACGCGCGACCGCTCGGCCTGGCGGGGCCGGGTCGAGACGTGGGTGGGGCAGTGGCACGAGATCTCCCGCGAACGCGCCGAGGTCCCGGCCCGCGGGCTCAACCCCGAGTTTGTCGCACGACGGCTCTGCCGGTACGTCCCGCACGACGCGCGCGTGGCCGTGGACGTGGGCAGCTCCGTCTACCACTACGTCCGGCAGATGGGCCTGCCCACGTCGGTCCCGGCGCACCTGTCGTCCACACTGGCCTCGATGGGCTGCGGCATCCCGTACGCCATCGCGGCCAAGGCCACCGCCCCGGCCAACCCCGTGGTGGTGCTGGCCGGGGACGGGGCCGTGCAGATGCTGGGGATCAACGAACTGATCACCGTCTCCGAGGCGTGGCCCGGCTGGGAGGACCCCACGATGGTCGTGGTGGTCCTGTGCAACGGCGACCTGGCCGAGGTGAGCTGGGAGCAGCGGGAGGCCGAATCGCAGCCCCGGTTCGCGCCCTCGCAGGACGTCCCGGCGTTCGACATGGCCGGCTACGCACGGTTGCTGGGGTTGCACGGGGTGCGGGTCGAGAACCCGGAGCAGCTCGAGTCGGCGCTGGAGGACGCGTTCTCCGCGGACCGGCCGACGGTGATCGAGGCGGTCACCGACCCCGATGTCCCGCTTCTGCCGCCCTTCCCGCACGGTCGGGAGATGCTGGACTCGATGCGGACCGGACTGCGGGCCGAGGGCGATTCGGGAGCGCACGGCCTGGACCTACTGGAGACCTACGCCCGTATAGAGGAGGAGCGATTCACGTGACAGGAATGAACGAACCCGGACGACGCGGTCAGGATCCTGCGTTCCAGCCGGACTCCGAGGTGGACCAGACGCCGCGTCGACGCCGCCAGCCGGTGCTCACCGTTCTGGCGGTGATCGCCGTGCTGCTGCTCGTCCTGGCCCTGGGGATCTTCGGCGGGATCTTCTGAGCCGCGGCGCCCGGTGACGAGCCGTCGACCCGGAGCCGTTCGAGGACCCGGACGGTCACCCCGATTCGCCGGCGGAAGAGACCCCGGTCGATGTAGCTACTCGTCGAGTGGTCACGTCTGGTCGGTTGGGGGAAAATCCACCTGGGAAAACGTGATTGGAAGTGACCGCGTGACGGGCGGAGACCGGGAGCGGGCCGATGACGTCGCCCCAGGTGAGACCGTGTTGAGCTCCCCCGCCAGGACTCGAACCTGGAATATCTGAACCAAAATCAGAAGTGTTGCCGATTACACCACGGGGGAACGACCCCGCAGGGGTCGGTGACAGTCTGGCACATCTCGCGGAGCCCGTCAGCGCGGACCTGCACGCGCCGGCGGGCTCCGTCGCGCTCCGGCCCGCGGAGCCCGGACGTCTAAACTCGGGTGGACCAGGAGAAGGGTGGAGCATGACGGGCGAGGGCTTACCGGTTCCGAGGACCAGGATGACGGCCGCCAAGCGGCGGCAACAGCTGGTCGAGGTGGGTCGTCGGATCTTCGCCGAGAACGGTTACGACTCCGCGACGGTGGAGGACATCGCGGCCGCGGCGGGGGTGTCCAAGCCGGTGGTCTACGAGCACTTCGGCGGCAAGGAGGGCCTCTACGCCGTGGTGTGCGACAGGGAGCTGGCCTACCTCGGCGCGGAGATCACCGAGTCGCTGCGCGGGGCGGGAGCGCGCCGCCGGATCGAGTGCGCGGCCATGGCCCTGCTGCGCTACGTCGAGGAGCGCACCGACGGGTTCCGGATCCTGGTGCGCGAGTCCTCGACCGTCGGGGGGAGCTCCTACTCGACTCTGCTCAACGACGCGACGGCGAGTGTGACCTACATCCTCGAGGAGGAGTTCGTGGCCCGCGGGTTCGATCCCGTCATGACGAACGTGTACGCGCAGGCGCTGGTGGGCATGGTCTCGGGCACCGCGCAGTGGTGGCTCGACGCGCGCACCCCTCCCAAGGAGGAGGTCGCCGCCCACATCGTGAACCTGTGCTTCAACGGGCTCTCGCATCTGGACCCCTCGCCGTCTCTCGAGACGGGGGTGTTGGCCAAGTACTGCGCACCGGGCCATCCGGCGGGGATCACGGAGGGGCGGGACCTGCGCCCGGGTCCGGGCGAGCCGTAGCGTCCCGCCCCGGCCGCCGAGATCAGGCGGAACCGGACCAGGACGCCGAGGTCAGGCGGAACCGGACCAGGACGCCGAGGTCAGGCTGCGACCGTGCCGGGGAGCCGGTTGGCGTCGGCGCGCAGCCGCAGTGAGACGGCCGCCATGACGGCGCCCGCCGCCAGGCCGAACCAGCCGGCGAAGGTCAGGAATCCCCCCGCCGTCGACGGGCCGACCAGGCCGACGACGACGCCGAGCACGATCAGCACTACACCGAGCACCCCCATGACCGGCGAGCCCGGGACCTGAGACCGCAGCGTCCGCGCGCCGTAGACCACCAGGGCCCCGGAGGCCGCGAGCCACGCGGCGAACAGCAGGGTCAGGGCGGTCGCGGACAGCCCGGGCCAGAACAACACCACCAGGCCGAGTGCGATGAACCCGGCCCCGGTGGCGACCAGCGCGCGCCGTCCACGATGGCCGGCCGGCACACCCAGGCCGGTGGTGACGGTCATGGCGCCGTCGCCGATCGCGAAGGCGGCCACGAGGAACACCGCGAGTGTCAGGTCGGTGCCGGGGGAGACGAGGGCGGTGGCGCCCAGCGCGATGGCCAGCCCACCGCGGATCAGTTGGACCCACCAGTTGCGGGTGAGGGAGTCGATCATGTCGTCCACCTTTCTCGCGTCGGCATCTCGCTGCCGCGCGCTACTGTAGTGATCACTACGGTAAGCCTGGGTGGGGCGTCGGGGCAACGAGGCGTCGGACACAACGGCGCCGGACAGAACGGCCCGACACGACGAGGCGCGGGAGACAGGGAGAACGCATGGCTGACGGCACGGGAGAGACCACCGGTAAGAACATGGGGAGACGGACCCGCGCGAAGGGCCGGGAGTCCAGGCGGAAGATCATCGAGGCCGCCGCCGCGGTGGCCGGGGAGCGCGGGTACGAGGGGACGACGATCGCGCAGGTGAGCAGGGCGAGCGGGCTGCCGGCCAGCTCGATCTACTGGCACTTCGCCGACAAGGACGCCCTCCTGGCCGCGGTGGTGGAGGAGAGTGTCGAACTGTGGCTGGGGCAGGTGACCCGCGGGGAGGGGGAGTCGCTGGCCGAGCGGGTGACCGGGTTCTGCGTGGGCGTGGCCCGGACGTTCCGCGACTCGCCCGATTTCCTGAGGCTGGTGCTGATGCTGGCCCTCGAGCGGCGACCCGTGGAACCGGCCGCCCGCGAGATCTACTTGCGCCTGCGGGGCGAGGCGATAGACAGGATCGCCGCGGAGCTACAGCAGGTCCGGCCGCGGTTGACGGGGAGGGACGCGCATCTGCTGGCGACGTACGCGCTGACCGGGGGCGACGGCATCTTCCTGGCCTCGCTGACCGGGGACGCCGATACCGCCGCGCTGTTCCGGCTCCACGCCGAGGCGATCGTCCACCTGGTCGAGCGGGCGGAAGCCTCGGCGAACCCCTGACGGGGGAGCCGGGACGCCGTCAGAGGGCGCGGGCTCAGAGGGTGCGGGCTCAGAGGGCGCGGAAGAAGTCCGCCCAGTAGAAGTCCCAGAACGCCCACAGGATCACCGCGGCCACGGCGAGATACCACACCACCACGGGCACCAGGTGCCACTGCTGGAGCGTGCGGACCCAGCGCGCACCGGTGAGCCCCGCCAACACGTGAAGCAGCGTGTACCAGAACATCGGGATGGTCACGGCCCACACGACCATGCACCACGGGCACAGGACCTGGATGGAGAAGATGGACTGGAAGGCCAACCAGTGGACGAAGACCGCGGCGAACGTCAGGCCCAGCAGCGCCCCCACCCAGTACCAGCGCGGGAAGCGCACCCCCGAGGCGGCGGCCACACCGATCGCCAGGACGATGCCGTAGCCGATCAGTCCGATGAAGGGGTTGGGGAACCCGAACGCCTCGCCCTGGGCGGAGTTGATGACGCTCTTGCAGCTCATGAGGATGGAGAAGTTGCAGGCCGGTGTGTAGTCCGGGTTCTCCAGCAGGCGGATCTTGTCCAGGCTGAGTTGGAACGAGGCCACCAGCGCGACGACCGAGCCGATGGTCAGCAGCACGCCGATCCACCGGTCGGTGAACACCCGCGCGCCGATCACGCGCGAGTCGGCGCCGACCGCGGCCTCCTCGCCGGGAGCGATGTGAGCCGGGGCGGCAGGCCGGGAGTGCTCAGAGTCTGTGGTCTCGCGCATGCGCCGAGCTTACCGACGGCGGTCGCGCGCCCGGCGCCCACCGCGGGTGGGCGGCGTAGAAATCGAGGTGCGCCCCGGCGGCGGCGTCCCAGGTGAGCGAGGAGGACAACGCCCTGCCGGCCCGGGCCCGCGCGGGATCCGCGGCCAGCGCCGACTCCAGTCGGTCGGCGAGCTCCGGTACGGACGCGGCGTATTCCACGGAGCGGCCGAACACCTCCCTGAGAATCGGGAGCTCGCGCGCGACCACCGGGCGGCCGGCGGCGAGCGCCTCCATCGCGGCCAGCCCGAACCCCTCCTTGGTCGAGGGGAACGCGAAAACGTCGCACGCGGCGACCAGGCTCGGTAGCTCGGCCTCCGGTACGACCCCGAGGACAACGGGGTCGATCCCCAGCTCCAGGCATCGCCGGTCGAACTCCGCGCGATAGTCGCGGTAGTCGAACAGGGTCTCCCCGCCGGCGAAGACCAACGAGAGGTCGCTCCGGCGGTGGGACAGGCGCGCGAACGCCTCGAGGAGGTCGATGCTGCCCTTGCGCGGCTCGATGCCACCGACGGCCAGGACGAACGGGCCGAGACGGCGGCGCCAGCGCCCGCGTGCGGAGGTGGCGGCGGCGTCCTGCCCGGCGGCCCCGGCGAACCGGGCGTAGTCGACACCGTTGGGGATCACCGCCGGCGAGAGCCCCCACCCCAGCCGCACCTCGGAGGCGACGGCCTCGGAGACGCACACGTGTGCGTAGGGGGTGGTGATGGCCTTCTCGTGACAGTCGACCAGCACCGGGGTGGTGAAGTCGTCGAGGTGGTGGATCGTGCGGATACACCGGCTGACCGCGTTGGCGCTGATGCAGTCCTGTGCGTGGACGATGTCGAACTCGTCCGCGGCGACGTGGTCCCGGAGGGTGGCGATCGACCGCACGATGCGGTCCGTGACGGACTCCCCGGGGCGATCCGGGAACGGCGCCAGACGGACCGTGACGGCGGGGTCGACCTCGCGAAAGAATCCCGCGTCGGTCCCGCGGGCCAGCGAGTACACCGTGACCGAGGCCCCGGTCCGGGCCAGTGCCTCCGCCAGGTGCAGGGTGTGGACCACGCCCCCGCGGGGCCGGGTCGAGTAGGTGAGCAGGGCTATGCGCACGGCGGGGTCCTCTCCGGAGCGGTCGACGTGGTGTAGGTCTCGGGTCGCCGCTCGCCGAGGTGGTCGAGGACCCTCCTCGACCGCGTGATCTCGGCGCCGATGTCGACCTCGGCCAGGGCGAGCCCGCCCTTGGACCGGGTCGCCGCGAGGATCTCGCCGCCCGGACCGACGACCTTCGCCTGGCCGAGGAATCGCAGGGCCCCCATCACCCCGGTCTGGTTGGAGGCCACCACGAAGAGCTGGTTCTCGGCGGCACGCGCGCAGTCGTAGAGATCGAACAGCCTGGACTGTCGGTCCGCGGGCAGCCGCGCCGCGCGGTCGGTGACGCTCGCGGGCCACGCGGACAGTGTCGCCACCACCTGGGCCCCGTCGAGGGCGAGCGACCGCGCCGACTCGGGGAAGGTCTTGTCGTAGTCGATGAGCATCCCCAGCCGCCCGACCGGGGTGTCGAACGCCCGGAAGTGCGCCCCCGCGCCGTAGTGGGCCGGTTCGTCGACGGGTTGGTGCACTTTGCGGTGCACGCCCAGCACCCCGTCCCCGGTCAGGCACACGGCGGTGTTGTAGCGGGCCCCGTCGCCGGCCTCGGTGTACCCGATGCAGATGGTCATGTCCCCGGCCGCGGCGGTGATGGCGGCGAGCTCCGGGCCGTCGGGGTCGAGTGCCGGCGGGAGGGCGTCCGGGGAGGGGTCGCGGAGATCGCCGAGATAGCCGCCGAGGGTGGCGTGGGGGAAGACGAGCAGATCGACCCCGTCGCGGGCCGCTGCCTCGATGATCCCGACGGACTTGGCCACGCACCGGTCCAGATCCCTCCCGAAGTTCCCGGCGAGGGCCCCCAGGGTGACCGTCGGCATCAGGCGCGGCCCAGTCCGGTGACGGTGCCGCCGACGGCGACGGTCACCTCGCCGTCGGGCCACCGCAGTCTCACCCCGGGTTCGTGCGTCAGGCGTCCGCAGCCCGCACTGGTGGCCGGGCCCGCGGGCGTCGGGGCCGGGGCGTGGTCGGCGGTGAGCATCGCGTACCCGGGGAAGCAGGTGAGCCAGGCGCCGACGTCGGCGTCCCGGGGTCGCGGGATCGCCGCGACGTCGAGCTCGGCCCCGGTCCCGGACGCCTCCGCGAGCATCCCCGCCGTGCCGACGATCCCCGCCATGCTCACGTCCTTGGCGGCGCAGGGTGCGAGCCGCGCCACGTGGCCGGCGAGGAGCCGGAGTTCGTCAGAGGTCCGGCTGCTGGAGGAGTCCCACTGCCGCTCGTGGTACCCCGGCCGCCAGGAGCCGCCGAGATCGGCGGTCAGGGACAGGAAATGTCCGGCCCGGCCGCCCCCGGCCGGGACCGGCCGCGTGGTGCGCCCGAGCGCGGTGACGGACAGTGCGGACGGGACCCCGACCTGGGTGTGGCCGCCGAGGACGGGGGTCCGCCAGGCTGCGGAGGCGGCGGCGATGCCCCGGACGATGCGCTCCACGTGGGAGCTGGTGGGCGCGCCGACGGCGTCGAGGAGGCCGACGGGGTCCGCGCCCATGGCGGACAGGTCGCCGATGTTCACCAGGACGGAGCACCAGCCTGCCCACTCGGGGTCGCGATCGACCATCGACGGCAGGATGGCGTCGCACGCCGCGATGAGATCGGTGCCCGGGACCGGTGCCCCGTCGTCGCCACGGAAGCCGCCCGCTGCGAGGCCCCCCGGCTGATCGGCGAACGGGGACAGGACACGCGCCAGGACGGATTTGGTGGAGTCGGCCAGCCGCTGGATGCGGTCGACCGGCCACCGCATCCGGCGGTGCGGGCGTCCGGCGACGACGGGCCCGTCACCGGCGTCCGTCCACCCCAGCGCGGAGAACATCCGCGTGTAGCGGTCCTGGACGACCGCGTCGAACCTCAGCACCCCGCGGGCCTCCACGTGGGCGCAGGCCGAGCGGACGAGCGCCGGGCCGATGCCGCCGGCGTGGGCCGACTGGGCCACCACGAGCCGGCTGCCGGCCCACCAGCCGAGGTCGGGCTCGGTGCACGGGGCGATCCGGACGCCACCGAGAACAGTGCCGTCCGGGGCGACGGAGACCAGGACCACCGTGCGGGGGTCGGCGTCGACGTCGTCGAGGTCACTTCCGGAGAACAGGCCCTGGCGGAGCACGAACTCTTCGTGACGCAGGCGGTGGTAGGCGGCAACGGCTCCGGGGTCGTCGGCGATCCGCACCACCGGTCCCGGCTCGGGGCGGCAGGCGCCCGCGAGGATGGAGGCGGCGGCCGAACCCCGGAGTGGGCCGCTTCGGAGTGCCGGCCCCGGTGCGTCCGGGCCGGTGGGTCCCAGGGTGTCGAGCATCATCTCACCCGCCGACGGACTGGAGCACGCTGCACGCCCCGCACGCCGCGCACCCGGCCCGTTGGTCGGTACCGGCCATGCCGATCCGCTGCAGGTGTGCGCCCACTTCGCGGCTGATGTACTCGACGCGCCGCTGGTCGGGGGCGGGTGCGGCGTCGACGTCGACCGCCAGGGTCCCCGCCTGGGGGCGGTACGGGACGATGAACGGGTAGACGCCCGAATCGGCGAGTTCCCGGGCCCCGGCGATCATCTCGTCGGGATCCTCGCCGAGTCCGACCAGCAGGTACGTGGACACCTGGTTGCGCCCGAAGACGCGCACCGCCTCGTCCCACGCGGCACGGTACTCCGCGAGCGGGACGGTCGACTTGCCGGGCATCCACCTCCGGCGGGCGTCGTCGTCGAGTGACTCGACGTGGATGCCTATCGACTCGGCCCCGGCGTCGCGGAGGTCGGTGAGGACCGCCAGGTCGGCCGGCGGTTCGCACTGGACCTGGATCGGCAGGTCCGGGACCGCGGCCCTGACGGCACGGACGCAGCGGGCCAGGTGCGCCGCCCCGCGATCGCGTCCCGCCGAGGTACCGGTGGTCATGACCATCTGGGTGACCCCGTCGAGGTCCCGGGCGGCGCGGGCGACCTCGGCCAGCTGCTCCGGCTGCTTGACCGCGACCGTCGTCCCCGCGCGCAGCGACTCCTCGATCGAGCAGAAGCGGCAGCGTTCGTCGCGGCGGTATCGGATGCACGTCTGGACCACCGTCGTCGCGAGGACGCCCCGGCCGTGGAGCCGGGCGATCTTCTCGTACGGCACCCCGTCGGCGGTCTCGTGGTCGTAGAAGCGGGGCCGCTCGATCGCGGTGATCTCCAGGCCGGTGTCGACCCCGTCGCGCAGGACGCGGTCGCCGTCGAAGACGAAGGGGCTGTCGGCGTTGCGGGGGATCGCCGCGTCGCGGCCGGAGACGACCAGGTGGCCGTCGTCGCTGGGCCCGGCGCCGCCGGTGCGGCTGACCGGAGGGGTGCCCCGGATGCCGAGGAGCGTGAGGTCGACCAGGGCCGAGGTGGCTCCGGTGGGGGTCGAGGTGGTCATGACGCCTGGTCCTTCCGAGCAGCGTGGCGGCGGGCGATGATCCCCTCGGCGACGTACCCGGCGTCGCGGTCGATCCCGAGGAACCGGCCGGAGCCCCAGGTGTGCATCCACGGCAGGCCGACGAACGACAGGCCGGGGATCTCCGTCTCGCCGCGGGTCTGCATGGGGTGGCCCGCGCCGTCGAACGCGCTGGCCTCGATCCACCGGTAGTCGGGTCGGTAGCCGATCGCCCAGATGATGGTGGTGATCCCCTCCGCCGCCAGGTCGAGTGAGGTGGGGTCGGACTCCGGGGCCCACACCGGTTCGTACCGGGTGGGCGGTGGTGCGTCGATCCCGTGTTCTGCGATGTGGCGGTCGATGTCCGCGCAGATCGAGTTGTAGACCCGGTCGGCGGAGTCCAGTGCGTCGGTGAGTGTCGGGTCGAAGTGCAGCCCGGAGTCCCGACCCGAGGTGAGCGTGCCGTAGAGCCGCATGCCCTCGGCGGCGAAGCGGCGCAGGTCCACGTCCCGTCCGCCGTCGCGGCCGGTGACGTAGTGGTTGGTCTTCTCCTGCGCGGCCTTGCCGCCGGGGTACTGCTGGGCGGGGGTGTCGTACAGGCCCATGTCGGCGAGCCAGGTCATGCAGTCACGGCCCCGGTAGAACCGGGCCACGCGCGGGGCGCCCCCCACAGCAAGGTGGACCCGGCGTCCGGCCAGGTGCAGGTCCTCGGCGATCTGGGCGCCGGACTGGCCCGAGCCCACCACGAGGACCGCGCCCTCGTCCAGCTGGTCGGGGTTGCGGTACTGCTCGGAGTGCAGCTGCGTCACGGCGGGGTCGAGGAAGGGGGCGTAGGGCGGGATGACGGGGACCGGGTAGCCGCCGGTGGCGACGACCACCTCGTCGGCCGTGACGGTCCGCTCGCCGACCGGGCCGGCCAGCGTGACCTCGAACCCCGTCGCCGTCCGGGCCAGCCGGGTCGCGGCGGTGTGCTCGGCGAGCGGGGGGTCGAAGGTGTCGAGCCACCCGTGCAGCCACTCGACCACCTGGTCGCGGGTCATGAAGCCGTCGGGATCGGGGCCCTCGTAGTGGTAGCCCGGCAACCGGCAGTGCCAGTTGGGCGTGACGAGCGTGAACGAGTCCCAGCGGGTGTCGGACCAGGCGTGGACGGCGGTCTGCTTCTCCACCACCAGGTGGTCGACGCCTGCGCGGCCGAGGTGGTGGCTCACCGACAGTCCGGCCTGTCCGCCACCGATGACGAGTACGGGTACATGGGTGCCGGGGGAGACCTGCGTGGTGTTCATGGGTGCTCCTGGGGTTCCGGGGCGGCGGAGGAGGCCTGCGCGGGGGGTGGGGAGGCGGAGGGCTGAGACGCGGAGGGCAGTGGGGGGTGCATGGAGACGACCTCGACCAGCGCGTCCCCGGGATGGGCGCGGCTCGCCGAGGTCACCCGGGTGGCGGTGTCCGCGGCGGAACTGCAGAGGAACCCGTAGCGCGCACGGACCCGCTCGCCCGCCTCGGTGAGCGCGTCGGTGGCCCGGCGGTGGAACTCGGTCACGCTCAGGCGGTCCCCGACCGCGAGGTGGTCGTGGATCACCAGGCTCGGGGAGTAGTAGTCGCGCACCGAGCCGTCGGGCCACCGGACGGCGAAGCTCATCTCAGGCACTCTTGAGGGTCCTCTCGTCGGCCGGGTCGCTCTCGACCAGCGACCCGTACACGTCGGGGCGTCGATCCCTCAGGTGGAACATCCCGGCGCGCATCGCGGCGAAGGTCCCCGCCACGTCGACCTCCGCGACCGCCAGGCCCTCGTCGAGGGTCGTGGTGGCCAGGACGTTCCCTCCGGGGTCGACGATCTTGGCGTTGCCGACGTACCGCAGCGAGCCGAACGTCCCCGCCTGGTTGGAGGCCACCCAGAACACCTGGTTGTCCAGCGCCCGGGCGGTGTCGAACAGGTTGAACCGGTAGGTCCAGCGGTCCTCCTGGAGGTTGGCCGCGGTGGCGGTGCGCGCCGCCGGCCACGCGGAGAGGGAGGCGATGATCTCGGCGCCCTGCAGGGCCATGACGCGGGCGGCCTCGGGGAACGCCTTGTCGTAACAGATCTGCAGGCCCACCCGCCCGACCGGGGTGTCGAACACCCGGTAGTCGCCGCCGGAGGCGTACGACATGTTCTCCCCGAGGGGCTGGTGCACCTTGCGGTACGTCCCGTAGACGCGGGTGCCGTCGAGGATCGCGGCGGCGTTGTAGCGGCTCACCCCGTCCTCGGCGAGCTCGCAGAACCCGATGGCCACCACCAGGTCGCCGACGATCTCCTGCACACGGGCGATCTCGGGTCCGTCGAGTCGTATCGCGGGGGGCAGCGAGCGGGCGGTGGGAACGGTGTCCCCGTGGTTGCCGAGGCTGGAGAGGTACCCCCCGATGGTGGCCTCGGGCAGGACCAGGAAGTCGACGCCGCGCTCGCGGGCGAGCTCCGCGTAGTGGGCGATGGTCCGGTAGTTCTCCTCGAGGTCGCGGGTGAAGTTGGCCGCGACCGAACCGATGGTGGTCATGGCGTCAGACCATGTAGGTGGAGTTGATGATGGCGCCCTTGCGGGCGTAGTGGATCAGGGCGTCCTGCACGTCGAGCGGGTGCGCGGGGATCACGCCCTCGATGAGGTCCTCCTCGCGCCCGCCGTGGAGCCCGAGCCCGAAGCGGCAGCAGAACACGGTCCCGCCCTCGGAGATGAACGACTCGAGGGACTCGTTGATGTTCTGCTCGCCGGGGAAGCCGGAGTCCCCGGTGGTGGGGAAACCGCGCGTGGCCAGGCAGTTGATCGAGCCGGGCCCGTAGAAGTAGAGGGCCGACTCGAAGCCCTTGCGCAGGGCGCGGGTGGCCTGGAGGACGGCGACGAAGGAGACGGAGGACTCGTGCGCGATGCCGTGCACGAGCGTGAAGTACGACTCCCCCTCCTCGGCCTTGTAGTCCGGGAAGATCTTGGTGCCGCCGTAGATGTTCGAGCCCTTGGGCAGCGACGGGTGCGGGATCTCCTTGAGGGAGGCGGCGATGTTCTCGGTGATGGTGTCGTCGAAGGTGGGCACTGGGGTCTCCTTGGGGAAGGGCCACCGGAGGGGCTTCCGATGACATGGCAGCGAGTACACGCCCGTGGCGTTACCGCTGCGTGTCGGTCCGTTACCAGGTGGTTGCCATTGGAAAAATGCACCCGGGGCCGCGGTTAACACGTCCGGGTGCATCCGGGGGAGTCGCCCCTGCTCCCCGGGGTCCGATGCTGGTTAGACTGGTGCGTCTCGTGCGGCCGCATCCGGCGCACTCACCCCACCTGGAGGCCGAACACGCGTGACCAGCACTGTCAGCAGCCCCACGACCGCGAGCCCCACGAGCGCGGTCCTGTCCGGTCTGGCCGGCGCGGTCGCGACGAACCCGGCGCTGTCCGATCTGCGGGCGGCCCTGGACCGGGACGCGGCGGTGGTCCGGTCGGCGGAGTCGCTGCGCCCGTTCCTGGTCGCGACCCTGGCCGAGCGCGCGCCGCTGTTGGTGGTGACGGCCACCGAGCGCGAGTGTGAGGAGCTGGCCGACGAGCTGGCGGGACTGTACGACGACCCAGACCTGTCACGGGAGGCTGTGGCGCAGTTCCCCAGTTGGGAGACGCTGCCGCACGAGCGCCTGTCGCCGGCCTCCGACACGATCGGTCGCCGGCTGCAGGTCCTGAACTCGGTGATGGCCGGAGCGGCCCCGAGGATCATCGTGGCGGCGGCGCGATCGGTGGTGCAGCCCATCTCCCCGGGGGCGGCCCGCCGGGACCCGGTCCGATTGACCCGCGGCGCCGAGCTGGACCCGTCCGCCCTCCTGGCGACTCTCACCGAGTTCGCCTACAGCCGGGAGGACATGGTGGCCCGCCGCGGAGACGTGGCGGTGCGCGGCGGCATCGTGGACGTCTTCCCGACCACCGCCGATCACCCGCTGCGCGTGGAGTTCGACGGCGATCAGATCGCCGAGATCCGCGAGTTCTCGGTGGCGGACCAGCGCTCCCTGCCCGAGGGAGAGGTCGCCTCGGCCGTGTTGTTCCCGTGCCGGGAGCTGCTGCTGGGCGAGGAGGTCCGCGAGCGTGCCCGGCGATTGGCCGAAGTGCACCGCGACAATCCGACCCTGGCCGAGCTGCTGGACTCCCTGGCCGAGGGCATCCCCCGCGACGGTATGGAGGCCCTGACCTCGGTGCTGGTCCCGGAGGAGATGGCCACGCTGCCCATGCTCATGCCGCCCGGGACCCGCGTGGTGGTGTGTGACCCGGACAAGGTCCGCCGCCGCGCCGCCGACCTGGCCTCCGCAGGCCGGGAGTTCCTCGAGGCCTCGTGGACCGCGGCCACCATGGGCGGCGACGCCCCCGTGGACAGCGAGACCCTGGACCTGTCCGGCTCGGGCTACCGCACCTTCTCCGCGGTGCGCTCCGAGGCCACCGCCGCGGGACGGGCGTGGTGGCAGCTGGTCCCCCCGGGATTCCTCACCGACCCCGAGGACGGCCTCGTGGTGGACGCCCCCGCCGGCGACCCGCCCGCCCCGCGCGGCAGGGACTCGGAGATGCAGGCCATGTTCTCGCGGCTGCGCGCGCTGATGTCCGCCGGCGGCCGGGCCGCGGTGGTGGTCCCGGGCCACGGCACCGTCGACCGCGTCCTGGAACGCCTGTCCGAGGCGGAGGTCCCCGCCACCGCGGCTCCGGCGGCGTCCGAGCCCGCCCCCGGCGTGGTGGCCGTGTACGAGGCGGTCCTGCACGGCGGGTTCACCCTGGCCGCCGACTCCGGCGAGCAGGGGGACCACCTCGTCGTCGTCTCCGAGACGGACCTCACCGGCAACCGGCTCGGCGCCACCGCGCGCCCCAAGGCGCGCCACGCCAAACGTCGCAACCAGGTGGACCCGCTGGCGCTCAAGCCCGGCGACCCGGTGGTGCACGACCAGCACGGCATCGGCCGCTTCGTGGAGATGGTCGAGCGCCAGGTCCGCGGCGGGGACGGGTCGAGTCGCCGCGAGTACGTGGTGATCGAGTACGCCCCCGGCAAACGCGGAGGGGCCGGCGACCGCCTGTTCGTGCCGATGGAGTCGCTGGGGCAGCTCAGCCGCTACGTGGGCGGCGAGGCGCCGACGCTGAGCAAGATGGGCGGCGCCGACTGGCAGAACACCAAGCGCAAGGCCCGCAAGGCAGTCCGCGAGATCGCCACCGAGCTGGTGCAGCTCTACGCCAAGCGCCAGTCCGCGCCGGGCCGCGCCTTCGGCCCCGACACCCCGTGGCAGCGGGAGATGGAGGACGCGTTCCCGTTCACCGAGACCGTCGACCAGCTCAGCGCGATCGAGGAGGTCAAGGGGGACATGGAGAAGACCGCCCCCATGGACCGCGTGGTGGTGGGCGACGTGGGCTACGGCAAGACCGAGGTGGCGGTGCGGGCGGCGTTCAAGGCCGTGCAGGACGGCACGCAGGTGGCGGTGCTGGTTCCCACCACCCTGTTGGCCCAGCAGCACCAGGCGACCTTCATCGAGCGCATGACCGGGTTCCCGGTGACCATCAAGGGGCTCAGCCGCTTCACCTCCGACGCCGAGGCCAAAGAGGTGATCGCGGGCCTGGCCGAGGGCACGGTGGACGTAGTGATCGGCACCCACCGACTGCTCGCGACCGGTGTGCGTTGGAAGAACCTCGGCCTGGTGATCGTGGACGAGGAGCAGCGCTTCGGTGTGGAGCACAAGGAGCACATCACCTCGCTGCGCACCCACGTGGACGTGCTGACGATGTCGGCCACGCCCATCCCGCGCACGCTCGAGATGTCGCTGGCCGGGATCCGCGAGATGAGCCAGATCCTCACCCCGCCCGAGGAACGGCTGCCCGTGTTGACGTACGTGGGCGCGCACTCGGACAAACACGTCGCCGCCGCCATCCGGCGCGAGCTGCTGCGCGAGGGACAGGTGTTCTACGTCCACAACCGGGTGCGGACCATCGACGCCACCGCCGCCAAGATCCGCGACCTGGTGCCCGAGGCCCGCGTGGTGGTGGCGCACGGGCAGATGGGGGAGGAGCAGCTCGAGCAGACCGTCGGCGGCTTCTGGAACCGGGACTACGACGTGCTGGTGTGTACGACCATCGTCGAGACCGGCCTGGACATCTCCAACGCCAACACGCTGATCGTGGACCGCTCCGACCAGCTGGGCCTGTCCCAGATGCACCAGCTGCGCGGCCGCGTGGGCCGTTCCCGTGAGCGCGGCTACGCGTACTTCCTCTACGACCCCGAGAAGCCGCTCACCGAGACGGCGTATGACCGGCTGGCCACCATCGCCCAGAACAACGACCTGGGTGCTGGCATGGCGGTGGCCATGAAGGACCTCGAGTTGCGCGGTGCGGGCAACGTCCTGGGCGCCGAGCAGTCCGGCCACATCGCCGGCGTCGGCTTTGATCTCTACATCCGTCTGGTGGGTGAGGCGGTGGAGGCGTACCGCGCGATCGCTGACGGCGAGACGGTGGAGGTCGAGGAGGAGGTGGGCGAGATCCGCATCGAACTGCCCGTGGACGCCTACATCCCGGTCGACTACGTGGACGGCGACCGGCTGCGGCTGGAGGCCTACCGCAAGCTGTCGCAGGCGCGGGCACCCGAGGACATCGACGCGGTGGTCGAGGAGCTGGTGGACCGCTACGGGCCCATGCCCACCGAGGCGCGGCGCGTGGTGTCCGTATCGCGGCTGCGGCTGGTGTGCCAGAAGTACAAGGTCCGCGAGGTGGTGCTTGCCGGTTCGCGCCTGCGCGTGGGCCCGCTCGACCTGCTCGACTCGCAGCAGATCCGCCTCAAGCGCATGTACCCGGCCGCGCAGTACCGGGCCACGCAGAAGACCGTGTTGTTGCCGCTGCCCAAGGCCGCGGGCGCACGCGCCGGCGCGGGGGCGGAGAAGGCGCGCGACGACGAGATGTTGCAGTACGCCGCCGACTTCCTCACCGCCATGGCAGGGGATCCGGAGGGCTCGCACCCCGTGATCCAGCGCGAGACCGCGGCGGCGCGATGAACATGGGCCCCGAGCCGGCCTCCCGTTCAGAGGGGGCTGGCGAAGGGGATCGGGGGCCCCGGGCGGGTGGCCGGTTGGCCGAGGCCGTGCAGGTCATGACCCGGATCCGCCGCGACGGGCAGTGGGAGTCCGCCCAGACCCACGCCTCGCTCCTGCCGTACCTGCTGGAGGAGTCGTGGGAGCTGGTCGACGCCGTGGCCGACGGCGACCGCGACGAGCTGGTCTCCGAGTTGGGCGACCTGCTCCTGCAGGTGCTGTTCCACGCCGCGATCGGCACCGAGCGCACCGAGCGGCCGTTCGATATCGACGACGTGGCCGGAGCGCTACTGGACAAGCTGCGCCGACGCGCGCCGTACTGGTTCACCGATGACGGTGTGGGTGGGTCTGCTGACGCGGATCCCGCGGCCGGTCACGATGCGGCCCACCTCGACGCGGCCGAGCAGGACCGGTTGTGGCAGGAGGCCAAGGCCGCCGAGCGTGGGGACCGCCCACCGCGCGGGGTGCTCGACGGCATCCCGTGGGAGATGCCGGCGCTGGCCCTGGGGCAGAAGGTCCTGAGCCGCGCCCTCTCGGCGGGAGTCCCCGACGAGCTGGTCCCCGCGCGGATGCGGGTGGTCCACGTGGATCCGGCGGGGCTGTTCCGTGAGCGCTCCGACGGCGGCAGTGACGGCGGCAGCGACGACGACACCGGGTCCGGGTCCGCCGAGGTGGCGTACCGGCAGGTGGTCCGGGACTTCGCCCGCGAGGTGCGGGAGGCGGAGTCGCGGTTGCCGATGCCGGTCGCCGATGCCACCGCAGCCGACTGGCGCGCGGCCTGGACCGCCTGACCTCCCGGCATCGGCGCACCCGCGCAACCTCGTCCTCGCGCACGCCCGCACCCGCACCCACGTCCACGCCCTCGCCCACACCAGGAGGCGGGCATCCGCGCTCGCGCATGACCACCCGTCCCGCAGCCGCCCCTGGGGATGCACTCCCGCCTGCCCCGCGGTTCGCGCGTGACGCCATCGCGACGAGCGGATCTGGAGGGAGCGGACAGCGCCTTGCCCCGCACCCGCGAAACCTCGCCCTCGCGCACGTCCACGCCCTCGCCCACACCCCCGCCGGGAGGCGGGCATCCGCGCTCGCGCATGGCCACTCGTCCCGCAGCCGCCCCTGGGGATGCACTCCCGCCTGCCCCGCGCGGTAGCTGTCAACCTGTTTGAGGCAGTTGCTAGTTTGCGGGTTGGTGCTCGTTGGGCTTGTTGATCCAGGATTTGTCGTGCACGGATTGGGCGCGTGGGCGTCGGTGGTAGCGGTGCGGGTTCTTG
>NZ_JAMYEI010000019.1:0-36839 GCF_033790845.1 Dietzia sp. PP-33 | reverse complement strand
GCGCGCGAGTTCATCGACAGGAGCGGATTCCGTATGGGTGTGCAGGCGCGGGAGCGGATGCCAGCTGAGCGCTGGACGGGTGTGCAGGCGCGGGAGCAGATGCCAGCTGAGCGCTGGGCGGGTGTGCAGGCGCGGGAGCGGATGCCCGGGCGGGCGGTCAGCTGACGCGGTCGACGGTGAACCGCACCAGCCGTCGCAGCGCCTCGTTGGCGGGCCCGGCGGGCAGCGCGTCGAGCTCGGTCATGGCGTCGCCCACGTACTGCTCGAGCGTGGCCCGCGCGCGGCGCATCCCGTCGGAGACGCGGAGCAGGCCGAGCGCCTCGTCGACCTCGGCGTCGTCGGTCAGCGGCTGCGCCAGCAGGTCGCGGAGGCGCTCGCCGTCGGTGGAACCGGATTCCAGAGCGTAGATCATGGGCAGCGTGTGCACGCCCTCGCGCAGGTCGGTACCGGGGGTCTTGCCCGAGTCCGACGACGGCGAGGCGATGTCGATGATGTCGTCGGCGATCTGGAACGCGATCCCCACCGCGTCGCCCAGACGGCGCAGGCGCTCGATCTGCTCGGCGGAGGCGCCGGAGTACTCGCCACCGAACTGAGCGGCGGCCGCGATCAGTGACCCGGTCTTCTCCCAGATCACGCGCAGGTAGTGGCTCGCGGCGCTGGCGGCGTGTTCTCCGTCGCCCGGCCCCACCGTCTCGCGCATCTGACCGGTGACCAGTTCCGCGAAGGTCTGGGCGATGAGCTGCACCGCCGCCGGGCCGAGGTCCGCCAGGAGCATGGAGGAGTGGGCGAAGAGGAAGTCGCCGGCGAGGATCGCGGTGGAGTTGTCCCAGCGACTGTTGGCGGACTCGACGCCGCGGCGTACGGCGGCCTCGTCCATCACGTCGTCGTGGTACAGCGTGGCCAGGTGGATCATCTCGCACACCACGGCGGCCTTGACCAGCCGCTCGTGATCGGGTTCCGGACCGAGCTGGCCGGTGAGCAGGGTGACGACGGGCCGAAACCGCTTCCCGCCGGCGGTGACCAGGTGCAGGGCGACCTCGGTGAGGAAGTCCTCCCCGGTCTGGAGACGACTCACCAGGAGCTCCTCGACCTCGACGAGTCGCGCTCTCAGCAGAGCCGCGAGGTCCGCGTCGCCGACGTCCACGCCCGCCACCACGTTCTCGGGCGCCGTCTCCGCGGTGCCGGTCGTCACTGAATCGCTCGACATCCTCATTCGTCCTCGTCGCCTCGTGCGGGGCGGCATCGACCGACCCTGACGACAGACTACGGTCCCCACCCGCGGGCCGCGGCACCCCACCCCGGCCGAGGTCGGCGGCGACCGGTCCGGCGTCGACCTGCCACCATGGAGCGCATGGACCCACGGCCTCGCCTTCCCGCTTCGACCGATGTCCTCGTGGTGGGTTGCGGTCCGGCCGGTTCGGCCACCGCCACGTGGCTCGCGCGGTCCGGACGCGAGGTCACGGTGTTCGACGCCGCGCAGTTCCCGCGCGACAAGACCTGCGGCGACGGGTTGACCCCCCGCGCGATAGGGGAGGTCGACCGGCTGGGACTGGGTTCGTGGGCGCGCGAGCGGGTCACCATCCGGGGGCTCGAGTTGCGGGGTTTCGGCCACGAGCGTCGCGTCCCGTGGCCCGCGGGTGAACACGGCGGGGTCGGGTCGGCGGTACGCCGCACGGTGTTCGACGACCGGCTGCGTCAGGCCGCGGTCGAGGCCGGCGCGACAGTGATCGACGGGGTGCGGGTGACCGGGGTCGACACGGGCGACGACGACGAGGTGACCGCCGTCCGGGTCGGGGGCGAACGCGTGGCGTGCCGGACCCTCGTCATCGCGGACGGCGTGCGCTCGCCGGTGGGCCGACTGCTCGGCCGGACCTGGCACCGGGATTCGGTGTACGCCGTGGCGGCCCGCTCGTACGTGCGCTCGGGGCGGCACGATCATCCGTGGATCGGTTCCGATCTCGAGCTCCGCGACGAGACCGGGGTGATCCAGCCGGGCTACGGCTGGGTGTTCCCGCTGGGCGACGGCGAGGTCAACCTCGGTGTGGGTGCCCTGGCCACCGCGTCGCGGCCGGCGAATGTGGCGGTCAAGGACCTCCTGCAGCACTACGCCCGTAGTGTGCGCGGGAGCTGGGAGCTGGAGGGCGAGCCCCGCGCCGTGACGTCGGCGCTCCTGCCGATGGGTGGCGCGGTCTCCGGCGTGGCCGGTCGCAACTGGGCTGCGGTCGGCGACGCCGCGGCGTGTGTCAACCCGCTCAACGGTGAGGGCATCGACTACGCGCTCGAGGGCGGCCGGCTCCTCGCGGACCTGATCGTCGGTGACGGCGGGCCGAGCCCGGGAACCCGGGGCGACCTGACCCGGGCGTGGCCGGAGCTGCTGCGGCGGACCTACGGCGAGTCGTTCGCGATCGCCCGGGACGCCGCGCGGCTGCTCACCTTCCCACGATTCCTGCCCGTGGCCGGGCCGATCGGGATGCGCTCACAGACGCTCATGACCGCGGCCGTGCGGTGCATGTCCAACACCGTGGCGGACTCGGACCGCGACGTGGTGGCCCGTGGCTGGCGGGCGGCGGGATCGGTGGCCCGCCGGCTCGACCGCCGGCCGCTCTTCGCCGACTGACCTCCCGTCCCCCGCCGACTTGTGCGTCCGGAATGGTCCATTCCCGCAGCGTAAGCGCGTCCACGGCGTACCGAAGGGCAGCGCACCTGCGGGAATGTGGCGGAGAGAGCGAGGAGAGAGCGAGGAGAGAGCGGGTAGAGGGCGGGTAGAGGGAGGTTCAGGCGGTCCGGTTCAGGCGGTCCGGTTCAGGCAGCGCGGCGGGCCATGTGGATCGCGGCGATCCCGCCGGTGAGGTTGGTGACGCTACAGCGCTCCCAGCCGTTGGCCTCGACGAGCGAGCGCAGGGTCTGCTGGTCCGGCCAGTCGCGGATCGACTCGGCCAGGTACACGTACGCGTCGGGATTCGAGGACACGCTCGTGGCGATCCTGGGTAGCGCGCGCATCAGGTAGTTCATGTACACCGCACGGAAGGGCGGGAAGAGCGGGGTGGAGAACTCCACCACGGCCAGGCGCCCTCCCGGCCGGACGACCCGCGCCATCTCCCTCAGGCCCGCGCCGGTGTCCTGCACGTTGCGCAGTCCGAAGCTGATGGTGGCCGCGTCGAAGGACTCGTCGGCGAACGGCAGCCTCATGGCGTCGCCGGCGACCTTGGGCACGTCCCGCCCGGCGCCCGCGCGCAGCATTCCGAGCGAGAAGTCGGCCGCCACGCACCAGGCGCCGGACCTGGCCAGCTCGACGGTCGATACCGCGGTGCCCGCGGCGAGGTCCAGGATCCGCTCGCCGGGTCGGGGTGCGAGCAGCGATCGCGCCCGGCGACGCCAGACGTGGTCCATTCCTCCGGAGAGGATGGTGTTGGTCAGGTCGTAGCGACCCGCGACGCCGTCGAACATCGACGCGACGTCGCGGGGCTGCTTGTCGAGATCAGCGCGGGACACGCCGTCGACGCTACCCCGCCGCGCGGCGGCGGAGCGGCTCAGGCCCGCGGGTCAGCTCAGGCAACCACACGCACGGCGCGCCCGAGGCCGACCCGTCCGGACGTCGGGCGCGCGCCGGCGGCGAAATAGTGGTCGAACAGCTGACCACAGACGGCGTCCCAGGTGCGGCCCAGGACCGTGGAGCGGGCGCCCGCGGCCAACTTCGTGTGGTCGGCCAGCACCAGGTCGACGGTGCGTGAGACCTCGGCGGCGTAGCCGCGCGGGTCGAGCAGATAACCGTTGACCCCCGCCTGGACGAGGTCGCGGGGTCCACCCTGGTCCGGTCCCACCACGGGCACGCCCGAGGCCTGCGCCTCCTGGATGGACTGGCAGAACGTCTCGAACTCCCCGGCGTGACAGAACACGTCGAGCGTGGCGTAGGCCTGCGCCAACCGGTCGCCGTGGAGTTCGCCGGTGAAGACCGCGTGCGGCATGGCGGACTGGAGGGCGGGTCGGTCGGGGCCGTCGCCGACGACGACGAGTTGGAGGTCTCCCCCCGGGCCCGAGCGGTCGGCGAGCGCCCGGAGACGCTCGACGTGCTTCTCCGGAGCGAGTCGGCCGACGAATCCCACGACCGGACGACCCTCCGGCGACCACTGCTCGTGCAGGGCCCGGCTGCGGTGCGAGGGGGCGAACCGCTCGGTGTCGACACCCCGGCCCCACCGGTACAGGCGCGGGATGCCGTGCGTCGCCAGGTCCTCCATGGCGGCGGTGGACGGGGCCAGGGTGCGGTCGCAGGTCGAGTGGACGGCCCGCGTCCACGCCCAGGCGGCCTCGGCCATGGCGCCGATCCCGTAGGAGCTCGCGAACCCGGCGACGTCGGTCTGGTAGACGGCCACCGAGGGGATGTCGAGCGCCCGGGCCGCGGCTGCGCCGGCGGCGCCGAGGACGAACGGCGAGGCCAGGTGCACCACGTCGGGGTCGAAGTGCCGGAGCGCGTTGTACACGCTCGGGCTGGGTGCGCCCACGGGCAGCGAGGACACCACCGGCACCCGGACCGCGGTGACGCGGTGCACGGGGTAGCCCAGGTGGTGTTCCGGTTCCGGGGTGGGTACGCCGGGCGTGCCGAGCAGGGGCGCCATGGCGCTCACCAGCGGGTGCGCCCGGACCGCGTCGCTGGCCCCCCGGCGCAGGCCCACGTTGCCGGAGGGGGCCACCACCAGGCAGTCGTGTCCGTTCCGCCGTGCGTACTCGAGAACCCGCAGGACGGAGTTGGTGACGCCGTTGACGCTGGGCAGGAACGATTCGGTCACGATGGCTACGCGCACACCGTCACTGTCTCCCGCCCGGACCACCGGACGGTGATCAGCGCGGGACGGTGCGGAGAACTCGTGGTGTCGGCCGGTGAACCCTCGGTGACGCCGCGGCGTACGCGAGCGCGGCCAGCGGGACGACCACCGCGGGGACGGAGAGGGCGGGCACCACGGCGACCGTCCAGCTCCGGCCCGAGACGCGTACGAGGTCGGGGTTGGCGCGTCGGAACTCGACCTGCACCCGCTGGCCCTCGATCAGCCCGATCGGGTAGAACACCCCGGTCACCGGGCGGACGTGGCGGCCGCTGCCGGCGTCGAACTCCACCGCGGCCCGGCGGTCGGTGACCTCGGTGACGGTGGCGGTGGCGCTGCCCATGTCCCTGTCGATGCGCTGGTCGTTGACGAAGCAGGCCAGCAGGATCAACGCGGCCGTCAGGAGCGAGAACACCGCGAGCACGACCGCGGTGGCCCGGATGATCCGCCGGGTCCACGCCGAACGGCGGGCCCGCCTGGCCGACATCGTCACCGCAGAGCCTCGGACCGCATGGCCCCGTGCAGCTCGCGGAGGCCGTCGCGGCTGGTGGCCACCCGGACGACCCGCAGGCCGGCGGGCACGATGTCGTGGTGCGCGACGGCGACCTCGCCCAGCAGTTCCTCCAGCCCGTCCGGGTCGGTGTCGGTGAAGGGCACTCCGAAGCCTGCGCAGAGTGCGGACAGATCGGCGCCGTGCGGGGTGCCGAAGACCCGTTCGAAATCGGTCGCCAACCGCGGATCGCCCTGTTCGAGGAGGGAGAAGATCCCGCCGCCGTCGTCGTCGGCCACCACGATGGTCAGGTCGTCGGGCCGCTTCTCCGTCGGCGCCAGCAGCAGCCCCGACACGTCGTGGAGGAAGGTCAGGTCTCCGAGCAGCGCGACGGTCCGGCCCGGCGCCGTCATCGCCACCCCGATCGCGGTGGACACGGTGCCGTCGATCCCGGAGGCGCCCCGGTTGGCGTACACGGCCACGTCGGGGTCCAACGGTCCCACGAGGGACAGGTCGCGTACCGCGTTGGAGGCGCCCACCACCAGGTTGTCGCCGCCCCGCATCCCGCGGGACACGGCCCGGGCCACGTGCACACCGGTGGGAGAGGCGGTCTCGAGGTGGCGGTCCAGGACGCGGTCGACGGCCGCACGGGCGCGGGCGTCGGCCTGCCCCGTGGTGGCCGTCCACGCCGCGTCGACGCCCCACCCGGTCAGGACGGAGTCGGCGAACTCGGCGGCGCTGCCCGTGGGGTTGGGGGCGTGGGGGCCGGCGTCGAGGATCACCAGGTCCACCTCGGGATCCGCCAGCAGCCGGGTGACCGAGCGGTGCAGGGTCGGCCGGCCGGTCACCACCACCTGCTCGGGCCGCAGCGCGGGGATCGCCAACGGATGTACCGGGTGCAGCGGTACCGGGGCCCCGGGCTCCGCGACGGTCGGGACGCCCACGAGCCCGGCGACGGGAGCGGCCCCGACGCCCGAGACGACCAGGGTCGGGCGGGTGAGGTCGACGGCCACCGCGGACTCGGCGGGTGCGGAGTCGATCGCCGCGCCCGCGCGCTGGACCCAGGGGCGACCGCCGGGGCGGCCGGACGGGAGTGCGCCCGGGTGACCGTGGGGGCCGACCTCGTCGTCGTCCGGGTCGTCTCCGCCCACGGCGAACTCCTCGTCGCCCTCGGCCGGCACCAGGGGTTCGCGGAACGCGATGTCGACCTGGACCGGACCGGGGTGGGCCGGGGCGGTCGCAGTGAGGACGGCGCGGCCGATCGCACTGCGCCAGTGGCGGTGTTCGACCTCGGGATCGCCGGCCGCGCCCAGCTCGACGACCGTGCGGGCGTGCGGGCCGAACAGCCCCACCTGGTCGATGGTCTGGTTGGCGCCGGTCCCGCGCAGTTCGGGCGGGCGGTTGGCGGTCAGCGCCAGGATCGGCACGCCGGAGTGCGCGGCCTCGACCATCGCGGGGTGCAGATTGGCCACGGCGGTGCCGGAGGTGACGACGACGGGGACCGGCCGCTTCGAGCCCGACGCCAACCCCAGGGCCGTGAACGCCGCCGCGCGCTCGTCGATCCGCACGTGCAGTCGCACCCGACCCGTCCGCTCGGCGGCGGCGAGTGCCAGCGCCAGGGGGGCGCTGCGCGAACCGGGACACAGCACCACGTCGGTGATCCCGTGGCGGATCAACTCGTCGACGACGACGCGGGCCTGCGCTGTGCTGGGATTGCTCTCGCGCGGCGTGCTCGGGGTGGCCTGGCTGGGGTTCATCACCTCCAGCCTAGTCGGGGGGGTCCACCACATCGGCCGCGCGCGACATCCGTCCGCCTATCACCGCGAGGCGCTCGCGGAGGCCGTCGGGCGACTCCACGACGAACGGTCCCGGCAGCCTGCCCAGATACCAGGCCAGCTCGTCGAGGTCGGCGGCCCCGGTCTCCAGACGGCAGGCCGGCCCGTCGGGGTGATCGTCCGGCCGCAGCTCGGTGACGGTGCCGTAGGTGGGCGGGAAGCACTCGAGCACCTCCGCGGCCGGGGCGTGGACCACGACGCGCGCCAGATGCGCGTACGGCGCGGTGGTCACCGAGTGCTGGACGTGCGTGGCCGGGTCGGGCACGTCCGGGCGCGGCGTGAACCGCCAGCGACTGCGGTGCACGGCCCGGATGCGGTCCAGGCGGAACGTGCGCCAGTCGGCGCGGTCGAGATCGTAGGACAGCAGATACCAGCGCCGACCCAACACCACGATCCGGTAGGGCTCGACCCGACGCTCGGTGTCGCGGCCGGTGCGGTCCCGGTAGTCCAGCCGCACCTGCTCGGTGCCGCGGACGGCGTGGCCCAGGTCGAGGAGCAACTCCGGCTCGACCTGGGTGTCGGTGCCCGGCACCGCGACCATCGACTCGGTGACGTCCGCGACCCGCTCGCGCAGCCGGGAGGGCATCACCTGGTCGAGCTTGGTCAGCGCACCGAGAGCGTGCTCCCCGACGCCCGCCACCGCTCCCCCGGCCGCCAGCCGAAGCGCGATCGCCACGGCGACCGCCTCCCTGTCGTCCAACAGCAACGGGGGCAGTCTCCGACCCGAGCCCAGCCGGTATCCGCCGCCCGCGCCCCGTTCGGATTCGACCGGGTACCCCAGGTCGCGGAGCCGGTCGACGTCCCGCCGCACCGAGCGGGTGGTGACCCCGAGCTCGGCCGCGAGCTCGGGTCCGGACCACACCGCACGGCGCTGCAACAGGTCGAGCAGTCCCAGCACCCGCTGGGTCGTGGGCGTCTTGTCGTCGGTCACGCAGCCAGTCTCCCACCGCCAGAGGACAGATCCTGTCCTGATGGGCTGAGAGGCTGCTCCCGTACCCCGGCAGGGGCCCGCAGACCGGCCACCGCCACGGGCACAGACCACTTCCGAGACCAGGAGTCCGCCATGACCGCACCGCACACCCTCGACTGGACGGCCCAACTCGTCGACCAACTCGAGTACCACTGGAACGGCCACCTCCGGCCGCGACTGGAGGGACTGACGGACGAGGAGTACCACTTCTCCCCCGCGCCCGACTCCCGGACCTGGGGCGTGCGGCCGCGGGGCACCGGCACCGCCGACATGCAGGGCGGGGTCGGCGACTTCACGATCGACTTCGCCTACCCCGAACCCCGGCCCGCCCCGCTGACGACCATCGCCTGGCGGATCGGCCACGTCGTCGTCGGAGTCCTCGGAGCCCGGTGGCACTCCCACTTCGGTGGACCGCCGCACGACTACATGACCCACGAGTTCGCCGGGGACGCCGCGGGCGGGCTCGCGCAACTCGACCGCACCTATGCCGGGTGGATGGACGGGGTCCGGGGGCTCGACGCCGACGCGCTCGCCGCCCCCGTCGGGGAATCCGAGGGGCACTGGTCCGCGGTCCCCATGTCCACCCTCGTCCTGCACATCCACCGCGAGGTCATCCACCACGGCGCGGAGCTGTGCCTGCTGCGCGACCTGTACGCCCACACCCGCTGACCCGTACGCCCACCCGCACCGACCCGTCGGCGGACGCCGGCGGACGCCGGCGGACGCCGGCGTCCACGTCCACGTCCAAGTCCAAGTCCAAGTCCAAGTCCAAGTCCACGACACACCCCAGGAGTTCGTCATGCCACTGTTCCCCGCCACCCGGACCACCGAGCGCGAGACCCTGCTCGAGTGGATCGACGACGCGCTCATCAACGCCCGCTCGATAGTCCACGGCCTGACCGGGGACCAGCTGCGCGCACGGCCGGTCCCGTCGAGCGAGCTGACGCTGGGCCTGCTCATCCTGCACATCGGTGAGGTCGCCGAGGGCTGGCTCGGCCGGGCCGCCGCCGCCCCGGACCCCGTGGAGACGGGACGCACGCTGCCGGAGGCCTTCGCCTGGGCCGAGGAGGTCAACCGGGTGGGCCCCGACGCGAGCGCAGAGGAGGTCCTCGCCGAGTTCGACCGACGGCACGCCGCGGGACTCGCCCACCTGCGGTCCGCCGACCTGGACGCCGTTGTTCCCGTCCCCACCGAGATGCCGTGGTTCCCGCCGGGGATGGCGCCGTTCAACGGCTGGTGGGTGGCGCAGCACGTCCTCACCGAGATCAACCGGCACAGCGGACACGCCGACATCCTCCGCGAGGCGGTCGACGGGCGGACGATGTACGACCTGATCGCCGAGGACCAGGGCATCGACATGTCCTACATCGGCGCCTGGTTCGCCGCACACCCCGAGGTCCCGGCGCCGGCGTGGTGAGCCCGGAACGCGGCGCCGCGGTGGGTCAGTCCTCGTCGTGCCAGCCGTCGAAGGTAGCGAACTGCGCCTCGATCATCTCGGCGACCCGGCCGGGGTCCGGCACCAGCTCCGCGTCGGTGGCGATGCCCACCGAGACCTTGCCGTCGTAGCTGAAGATGCAGATGCCGAGAGCCTGGTCGCCGGTCATCGGGACCCAGCCGAGCATCCCGTCGACCGGGGTGCCCGCGAACCGCACCCGGGAGGACGGGCCGGGCACCGACGTGAGCTGCCCGACGGTCTTGTTGGCGAACAGGTCGATCACCGCGTGCTGCACCGGGGTGGGGGTGACGGCCACGCCGAGCATGGTGGCGAAGTTGATGTGCGGCTCGAACGAGTAACGCACCCGGGTCATGGACGTGGTGATCGCCTCGATCAGATCGTGCGGGTCGTCGACCCCCAGCGGCAGCCGCATGAGGATGAGCGTGATGTGGTTACCCAGCTCCTCCCCGAGCTCGTCCCCGGCCGGCGCCACCGACATCGGCACCATCAGATTGATGTCGGAGACCCGGCGGTCGCCGCGGGCGTCGAGGTATCCGGTGAGCGCCTTGGACACCGCCGCGATCATCACCGGCGTGACGGTGGTGTCATGCACGGCGGCCACCCGCTTGATCGCCGGGAGGTCCAACCCGGATACCCAGGAGACCTTCTTCCGGGCGCGGGCGCTCCCGCTCCAGGACAACTCGGGCGCCCTGGGCTCGAACAGCAGGCGGAAGACCGAGCGATAGGTGTTGGTCGTCCGGTTGGTCGAGTTGATGTGATCGGCCAGGGACTCCACGACCCGCGTGGGCACCCGGGCCAGCTCCCCACCCGGGGCCGCCACGTCCCTGGCCAGCCGCGTGAGCGTCACCGGGAACCTGATCGTGGCGCCGGCGAGGCCACGGGCGATGCCGAACGAGTCCTTGGCCACCCCGGCGCCGGCGCTGCCGACCGCCCCGAGGATCCCGCCTCCCCCCGAGGAGAGTTCACGTCCCACCGAGGGCAGGGGGGCGTCGTCGTCGTGGTCGCACAGTCCCAGGACCAGCTGGGTCAACCGGATGCCGTCGACCAGCCCGTGCTGGACGCGGAACAGCAGGAGCGCCCCCTCCTGCTCGCCTTCGTGGCCGACGTAGCCCTCGATGAACTCGGCGCGCCAGATGGGGCGATCGTCCGGTAGTGGCTCACCCATCTGCTCGGCGACGTACGCCTCGGCCTCCGCGCGCCCGCCCGGAGTGGGGAGGCGACTGTGGGCCAGATGGTTGGAGATGTCGAAGTCGGGATCGTCCTGCCAGTACCACCGGCGCCCCTCGCGCACGGGGACCCGGCGGAACACCGGGTGGGGCTCGACCATCCGGGTGGCGATGGCCTCGGTGACCGCATCCCAGTCGGGGACCTCGGCGAACCACAGCAACGAGTTGATGTACATGAGGTTGTCGGGGCGGTCCATCCGCAACCACAGCTGATCCCGCAGCGGGATCCGGACCCTCGTCGTCTCCGCCATCGTCCCCGACCCCTCTCGCCTGCCCGACCCGCCACGTGCTCGCCGGTTCAGGCTAGAGCAGCTGTGACCGGCGTCACGCGGGTTCCCCCCGGGACGGCGGCAGAATGAGGGGATGCGCACCATACACACTCCGGACGATCCCCCGGCCAAGGGCCTGTACGCCCTGCTCACGGCGTCGATCACCCCCCGGCCCATCGCCTGGGTCTCGAGCATCTCCGCCGACGGGGTCCCGAACCTCGCGCCGTACTCGTTCTTCACCGTGGCGTGCGCCGACCCGGCGATCCTGTCAGTCACCTCGATCGGCCGGAAAGACACGTACCGCAACGTGGTCGAGACCGGGGAGTTCGTGGTGAACATCGGCACCGAATCGCTGATGGAGGTCATGAACGCCACCTCGGCTCCGGTCGGCCCGGAGGTCGACGAGTTCGCACTCTCGGGGCTGACCGCCGAGCCCTCCGATGCGGTGTCGGCGCCACGGGTGGCGCAGGCCCCGATCGCGTTCGAGTGCGTGCGGCACGACGTGATCGACCTCGGCACCAGCGCGATGCTGCTCGGCCGCGTGGTGAGCGTGGCGATCTCCCGTGAGGTCCTGGCCGACGACGGGCTCCCCGACTTCGGCGCCCTGCTGCCGCCCTCCCGCCTGGGCCGCCACGAGTGGGGTCTCGCCCCGCGCACGAGGCAGTTGCCGCGGCCCGGGAGGTAACGGCGGGCCACGCCGGGAGTCCGTGACAACGACGACGAGGTTTGCCTTCCCCCTTCGACAGCCGCTCCCGGCGATGCACTCCGGCGTGCGCCGCGGTACGCGCGCGAGTGCATCGCCAGGAGCGGAGTTGTTCCGAGCGAGCAGGCGCGCGAGCGGATGCCGCCCCAGGGGCCGCCCGGCGGGTAGAGCGGTCACCTGGCTCGCGGGAGCGGTTCGCCTACAGCAGGTCGTGGCAGCGGCGGATCCGGTCCAGCCACCAGTCCCGCCGGTCGGCGCCCGCCCGCAATCCCTCCAGCCTCGCCGGGTCCGGGGACACCGCCACCACGGGGAGATAGCCGTCCACCAGCGAGAACACGCCGGGCTCGACCACGTCCTCCACGAAGAACCCGCCGGTGCCCAGTCCGGCGGCGGGGGCCTCGTCGTCGTCGCCGTCTCCAGCGCCCACACGTCCCCCGCCCACACGTCCCCCGCCGACATGTCCCCCGCCGACGCGTCCGGGGCACGCACCCGGCAGCGCCGCGGCCGCCGCGACACCGGCCGCGACCCCCACCGCCGAGTCCAGCGCGCTCGAGACGGTGACGGGCACCCCGAGTTCGGCCGCCACGGCCAGCAGTCGGCGGGGTCCGCCCAGTGGCGCGACCTTGACCACCGCGCGATCGGCCCCGCCCGCCCGCACCACGCGCAGAGGGTCCTCGGCCCGTCGGATGGACTCGTCGGCGGCCACGTCCACGTGCACACCGTCGGCGGCCAGCCGCTCGCGCAGCTGCACCAGCTCGGGGACGGTGGCGCAGGGCTGTTCGACGTACTCCAGCCCCTGTCCGTCGAGGGAGACCGGTCCGGTGCCCGGCGCGCGAGTGGCGTCGGCGGCGCGGACCGCCTGGTCCAGGACCCGGACGGCGTGCGCGGCCTCGGCGACCGACCAGGCCCCGTTGGCATCCACCCGGATCCTCGCGTGGGGGCGGGCCTGCAGGACCGCGGCGACCCGGGCCACGTCGTCGAGCAACTGCTGTCCCTTCTCGGCCACCTTGACCTTGACCGTGGTGCACCCGGGGAAGCGGTCGAGGATGCCCGCCACCTCTCCCGCGGCGACCGCCGGGACCGTGGCGTTGACGGCGACCCTCGTCCGGAGCGCCGGCGGCGGACCCTGCCACGCCATCTCCACCGCCGAGCGCAGCCAGTGGGCGGCCTCCGGGTCGTCGTACTCGGTGAAGGCCCCGAACTCGCCCCAGCCCGCCGGGCCCTCGACCAGCGCGACCTCCCGCTCGGTGACGCCACGGAACCTGACCCGCATCGGCAGGGCCACCACGTGGACGCGGGCGAGCAGATCGTCGATCGACTCGGGGCCCGGTACGGATGTCATGGCTCCACGCTAACGTCGAACCCATGACCGAGAGCAGCGCAGCGCAGGGCGAGACCGCGAACCCGTTCGATCCGTCGCAGTGGCGGGAGGTCGAGGGCTTCCGCAGCGGCGAGGGGCTGACGGACCTGACCTACCACCGCCACGTCGGCGAGGGCCGGGCCAACGGGATCGTGCGGATCGCCTTCGACCGCCCCGAGGTCCGCAACGCCTTCCGCCCGCACACCGTGGACGAGCTGTACCGGGTGTTCGACCACGCCCGCCGCTCCCCCGATGTGGGCACGGTGCTGTTCACCGGCAACGGGCCGAGCGCCAAGGACGGCGGATGGGCGTTCTGCTCCGGCGGCGACCAGCGCATCCGCGGGCGCTCCGGGTACCAGTACTCCACCGAGCACGACGCGGACGTGGCCGGCGCGACCGCCGACAAGGTGGACGAGGCGCGGGTCAAGGCCGAGGGCGGTCGCCTGCACATCCTCGAGGTCCAGCGGCTGATCCGCACCATGCCCAAGGTGGTGATCTGCCTGGTCAACGGGTGGGCGGCCGGCGGCGGTCACTCCCTGCACGTGGTGAGCGACCTGACCCTGGCCTCCCGCGAGCACGCCCGGTTCAAGCAGACCGATGCCGACGTGGGCTCCTTCGACGCCGGCTACGGCAGCGCGTACCTGGCCAAGCAGGTCGGCCAGAAGTTCGCCCGCGAGATCTTCTTCCTGGGCCAGCCCTACACGGCCGAGGAGATGTTCCACATGGGTGCGGTCAACCGGGTCGTGGATCACGCCGAGCTGGAGAACACCGCCATCGAGTGGGCGCGTCAGATCAACGGCAAGTCGCCCACGGCGCAGCGGATGCTCAAGTTCGCCTTCAACCTCACCGACGACGGCCTGATGGGTCAGCAGGTGTTCGCCGGCGAGGCCACGCGCCTGGCCTACATGACCGACGAGGCCGTCGAGGGCCGGGATGCGTTCCTGGAGAAGCGCGACCCGAACTGGGACGACTTCCCCTACTACTACTGACGGCGCGGGCCGAATCCATGCCCGGATCCCGCGAACTGCGCACACTGCCCGTCCCCGGCGGCGCGGCGGTCGCGCGCCTGTTCCCGGTACTGGAGGACGTGCTGTCCGACCGCGGTCCCGCGCTCCTGCCCGTCCCGGCCGACGATCCCGCGCGCACGCGCCTGCTCTCGGGCGCCATGCGCCCCGGCGAGCCGATCGACGACCGCGCCGCCCTGGTGGTGAGCACCTCCGGGTCGACGGGCACCCCCAAGGGCGCGATGCTCTCGGCGCACGCCCTGGCGGCCTCTGCCTCCGCGACCGACACCGCTCTCGGCGGGCCGGGCCGCTGGATCCTGGCGCTGCCCGGACACCACATCGCCGGCCTGCAGGTGATGCTGCGGTCCCTGCGGGCCGGGCACGAGCCCGTGGTGGTGGACGTGACCGGGGGGTTCGACCCCGCGGCGCTGCCCGGCGCGGTCGCCACGTGCGGGTCCACGGCCGCCCGCGCCTACGCCTCCCTGGTCCCCGGCCAGTTGGCCAAGGCCCTCGACGAGGGTCCGCGCGAGGCCGTGACCGCACTGGCCGCCCTCGACGCCGTCCTTCTCGGTGGGGCCGCCGCCGCCCCGGAACTGCTGGCCCGCGCCGCGGAGGCCGGGGTCCGTGTGGTGCGGACCTACGGTATGAGTGAAACCGCAGGTGGGTGTGTCTACGACGGGCTGCCGCTCGACGGTGTGGGGATGGAGATCGACGACGACGAGGGGCGTGTCTGGCTGGCCGGCCCGCAGCTCGCGCTGGGGTACCGGAACGCACCGGACCATCCGGCGTTCGCCCGGCAGGGGTGGTTCCGCACCGACGACGCCGGGCGGATCGGCCCCGACGGCCGGCTACGCATCCTCGGCAGGCTCGACGAGGCGCTGAGCGTCGGTGGGCTCACGCTCCTCCCGCAGACCGTCGAGGATGCACTCCGGCGGCACGCCGCGGTCGTCGACGTCGTCGTCGTCGGTATTCCGGACGCCCGCCTGGGTACCCGGCCCGTCGCGGCGGTGACACTGCGCGCGGCGGCGGCGCCGCACGAGCTCCGGGCGCACGTGACGCAGCTACTCGGGGCACACTCGGCGCCCGCCGCGGTGGCGGTGCTCGACGCGTTGCCCGCGCTGCCGGGGGGCAAGGTCGACCGACGGGCGGTCGCGGCGGGGTTCGTCGATGGGACAATCGGGGAATGACCCGAGAGACCGACTTCTCCCCCGCTGCCGAGCGCTCCCCCGGCGGGGCCACGCTGACCGACTGGCTCGAGGGTGCGCGGCCCCGGACCTGGCCCAACGCGTTCGCCCCCGTACTCGTCGGCTCGGCCGCCGCGGCGCTGGCGGGGGGGTTCGTCTGGTGGAAGGCTCTCCTGGCGCTCGTGGTGGCGTGGTCGTTCATCGTGGGCGTGAACTTCGCCAACGACTACTCCGACGGCATCCGGGGAACGGACGACGAGCGGGTGGGACCGCTGCGCCTGGTGGGCTCGGGACTGGCCCGACCGGCCTCAGTCAAGCGGGCGGCGTTCGCGTTCCTGGGGCTGGGCGGACTCGCCGGCGTGGTATTGAGCTGGACCTCGGCGCCGTGGCTGATCGCGGTGGGCCTGCTGTGCATCCTCGCGGCGTGGTTCTACACGGGCGGGTCCTCGCCGTACGGCTACCGCGGTCTGGGTGAGGTGGCGGTGTTCGTGTTCTTCGGCCTGGTGGCCGTGATCGGCACCCAGTTCACGCAGCTCGGGTCCGTCACCTGGTACGCCGTGGTCTCGGCGGTGGCGGTGGGCAGCTTCTCGTGCGCGGTCAATCTGACCAACAATCTGCGGGACATCCCGTCGGACTCCGAGGCGGGGAAGATCACGCTCGCCGTGCGCCTGGGCGATTCACGGACCCGGGGGCTTCACGCCGTGCTGGAGTTGCTGGTGCCGCTACTGGCCACGGTGGCGTTGGCCGCCGCGACCCCGTGGGCACTTCTGGGTCTGCTGGCGATGCCGGTGGCGTGGAAGGCCAACGCGCCGGTGCGGACCCGGGCCACAGGAATCGGACTCATCCCCGCGCTGACGACGGCCGGGCTCGCGATGCTCACGTGGAGCGTGCTGGTCAGCGCGGGGATGCTGATCGCCACGATCTGACCTGCCGGCCGTCGCTGTGCGTCCGTGGACCAGCTGACGGTCTACTTGCCCAGCGAGCTACTTGCCCAGCGAACCCTCGGGCACGGCGGACCAGGCGGCCTGGATGCCGCCGTTGATCGCCAGTGCGGCGCCCCGGAGCGCGTCCTTGACCTCATCCGGCAGTGGCAGGCCGTCGATGTCGGCGATGGCGATGGTGCCGGGCGCCGGCGGCGACACCGGGGCAGGCGCGGGTGCCGGTGCCGGGGCGGGCGCGGGTGCGGGTGCGGGAGCAGCACCACCGCCACCGCCGCCACCGCCGCCGTTGACGGTGACCGTGGTGGACTCGGTGCGGACCGGAACCCCGAAGATGTACGCGGTTGCGACCGGCGTGTAGACGCCCGCGACGGTGGGCGTACCCTTGATCGCGGTGGTGGCCGGGTCGTAGGTCAGCCCGGGCGGCAGGCCCTGGAACCGGATCGAGGCGCCCGGGGGCGGGGTGACGTAGTCGCTGACCCGCCGCTCCATGTACTCGCCGACCCGCAGCGTCAACGACGGCAACGCGACCGGAGCCACATCGGTGGCCTCGACGACGGGGGCGGATCCGGGTGCCGCGACCTGACCTGAGGCGACACCGATCGCGGCCATGGCGGAGAGCGCGGCGGCAGAAGCGATGAGGGGGCGGGAGATGCGCATACGGGCCTTTCAGAAGTTACCGGCGTGAAGCGCGGACCCGGCCACCGTAACCCATGAATGCACTTCACCCCGAGGCCTTCTCATCATGTGAGACGGCCTCGGGGTGGACGTGGTCACCGGCGACCTGCGCGGCCGCCGGGAGTTCGTGGCCTCAGCCGCGACCGTTGGCGACGGTCGGGCCGGGGGCCTGGACGGTGCTCGGGGCACCCGCGGCGACGGTCGGGGCGGTCGACCCGGCGGAACCACCATTGGTGCTCGAGCCCGGCAGGGCCGGCAGTAGAGCGGTCGAACCCGGGGTCGACGACCCGCCGCCCAGCGCCAGCCCGAGACCGGCCAGGCCGAGCAGGGCGATGCCGGTGAAGGCGAGGCCGGGGGCGAGGTTCCCGAGGGAACCGGTGTCGATGGACGAGCCCGGCACCTCGACCTGCGCGACGGTGTCGAGACCGCCACCGGTGGTGAGGTCGCCGCCGACGGTGGTCTCACCGTCTCCGGTCGAACCGGCCTGTCCCCCGGTGTCCATCAGGGATCCCAGCGGTCCCAGGCTCTGCGTGTCGAGCCCGCCGGTGACCTCACCGTTGGCCTCTCCACCGGCGGTCCCGGACGAACCCGGCATGCCCAGCGATCCGGTGTCCGGGACGTCGGTGTCCGGGGTGTCCGGGGTGTCGGTGCCCGGGGTCTCGCCACCGAGGCTGCCGAGGTCGATCTGGCCATCGGCGCCACTGCCGAGCGGGCCGGTCGGGGTCTCGCCCGGCGCGTCGGGCGTGGTCTCGCCCGTGCCGAGCGATCCGGTCACCATCTCGGTCGCGGCCTCCCCGCCGAAGGAACCGACGATGCTCACCACGGCCCCGAGGATCGCGTCCGTGCCGGCGGAACCGGTGGTGACCTGCCCGCCGGCCTGGGCCTCGCCGCCGAGGCTGCCCTCGACGGCGCCCGCGGAACCGGCCTCCGCTCCGGCGCCGGCCGGGGCGGAGCCATCGACGTTGTTGATCGTCAGGGTCACGGGGACGGTGACGGGCGCGCCGGCGACCGTTCCGACGACGGACACGGTGTACACGCCCGAGGCCACGGCGGTCCCGGAGACGACGCCATCGGCGTAGGTCAGGCCCTCGGGCAGGCCGGTGACATCCGTGATGACGATGCCGGCCCACTGGCCCTGCCCGACGAGAGCCTGGATGTTGAACGAGTAGGAGGCGCCGGCGTTGAAGGCCGGGGCACTCACGGCGACGGTCTGGACGTCACCGCGCACGGTGGGGGCGTCCGGGGTGGCGACGACGACGCCGCCCACGAGTGCGACCGCCGCAGCGGCTGCGACGGGGGCGACGAGGCGACCCCGGACGATACGACGAGGGCGGGCGAGGCGAGCACGCATCGACTGGTTCCTTCCGGAGGGGTTCGGATCACTCACTCCCCGGATATGGGAGCGCAGACCATTACCCGTGCAACTCTAACCCCGTACACATCAACTGTCTACTCCTGACTCAACATTCACTTCCACCTCGTTAGCCCCACTGGTAACACACGCCTGGGGTATCAAGCTCCGGATGAAGGGCGACTGATCGCCCGGCTCCGACCCCGGAGACGACTGTGGCCCGGCCCCCGTCAGGGGACCGGGCCACCAAGGCTCGGGGTGTGGGCGCGGTCAGGCGCCGGGCGTGGGGACGCTGGTGGGCAGCGCCACGGTTCCTGTCGCCGCACCGGGATCCACCGACTGCGCGGAACCCGTGTCGTCGCCGTCCGCCGCGGGCGTCGAGTTCGTGGTGGAGCCGGACGTGGACACCGGTGCGCTACCGGCGGGAGCGACGGTTCCGGTGACGGTGGTGACGGGATTGCCGTCGCCGTCGACGATCACGGTGACCGGCGGCAGGACCATCTCGCCGCCGAAGATGGAGGTGCACAGCGGGTCGGTGAGCGATCCCGCCTGACCCACCAGCGCCGCTCCCCCACCGGGGCCCGCGACCACGTCGAGCAGATTGGGGAAGGAACCCAGGGCCGAGGTGACGAGATCGAGAACCCCGCTCGGTATGCCCGAGATCCCGAACAACGGGTAGAACTTGGCGACCGAGCCACCGAGATCCGGGAGTTCGCACGTCGCCTCGGACTCGGGGGCCAGGTCGCCGAGGCTGCTGTCCTCCGCGCTCCCCGAGTCGAGGCTGCCGCCCTCGCTGGAGCCCACCTCGTCGTCGTCGCCCTCACCGCTGCCACTGTCCAGGCTGCCACCCGCGAGACTCTCGCCTCCGAGACTGCCGTCCTGCAGGCTGCCCGCACCCAGGCTGCCGGTGTCCAGGCTCCCCGCATCGAGGCTGCCCGCGTCCGAGCTCCCGGAACCGGGCCCCGGGATGTCGTCCTGGGCACCGGCGACCGGAACGGAGAGTGCGACCACCGCGAGCGCGGCGGCAGAGGCGGTGACGATTCTGCGCGTGGACATTGCGAGGAGACCCCTTAGCTGGCGACGGACGCTGCGATGCGCCACCACTGGCCGGGGGCGCCTGCTGTCGACCACAGGACTGTATCCCGCCGGGCCGTCCCCCGGGGAGGCATTGTCGCGGTACGTCCTGATGCGTCAGCCGCCGAGGCTGCCGGCCCCTGTCGTGAGCAGTCCGAGGAGAGCGGACGGGGAGGCTCCGGGAACGGTGGCCCCCGCGGTCTCGCCGTCGACCGCTCCGGCGGGCTCGCCGCCCAGGAGTGCCGGGGAGATCGTGCACAGGAGCTGCCCGGCCGAACCCAGATCGTCCGTCGAGCCGCTCTCCCCGAGGATGGAGGGGAGCAGGCCGACGACGGCGTTGACCAGGACCAGGATCAGCCCGGAGGAGGCCGAGTCGTCGCCCCCGGTGATCGCCGGCAGGAGGCGGGTCAGCGACGCGCCGTCCGTCTCGCCCTCCGTCTCGCCACCGAGGATCGCGCACAGGTCGGGCGAGGTGACCGCTTCGTCGTCGGTCACGTCAGGGGTGACCGCGTCGCCCTCGGCCGACTCACCCTCGGTCGACTCGCCCTCGGCCGGCTCGGCCACCGGGGAACCGGGAACCGCGGAGAGGGTCGGGGCCGGCTGGGTGGTCGTCGCGGTCGCGGGGTCCTCGGCGGCGGCGGTGGCCGCGGGGTCCTCCGTGGCGGTGGTGGTCGCGGCCTCCCCGCCGGCGCCGGGGGAGTCGGTCACGGTGACGGTGAGCTTCTCGGACTCGGACACCAGGCCGTTGGAGACGGTGACGAGCACGTCGTAGTCACCCGCACGGGTGGGTGTCCCGGAGATCACCCATCCGTTCTGGGTGAGACCGTCGGGCAGGCCGGTGACCTGGATGGTGGTGCCGGCCGGGATCGCCCCTCCGGCGGCCTGTGCCACCACGGGTTCGAGGTCGAGGTTCACCGGGACCCCCAACTCCATCTCCTGGGCGGTTGCGTTCTGGGCCAGGAGGATGTCCCCGGCGACCACGTCGGTGGGGGCGGACACGGCCACGACGGTCCCGCCGCCGACGACCGCGAGCGCGGCGAGGGCGCCACCGAGGGCGAGTGATCGTGTGCGGGGGGCGGAGCGATGGGGGCGGCGCTGGAACATGATTTCACCTTGTCGTCCTGGGGGCGGGCACGACCGGGGCATCCCAGTCACACCAGTACCTTACGTCACATCAGTCACATGAGCCACAGGCTCGCCCGGGCCTCCGGGCGCTGGCCCACACCGGCGGTCACGGCCCACCGGCGGTCAATACACTCGGCGCCGGATGCAATCGCCGAAGGAAGGACCCCCGTGACCCCACCCCCCGAGATCGCGATCCGGGCACACAGCCTGCGCAAGACCTACTCGCACGGCCGCGTCCGGGTCCGGGCCCTGGCCGGAGTAGACGTGGCGGTGGACAAGGGGCGATGGACCGCCGTGATGGGCCCGTCCGGGAGCGGCAAATCCACCCTCATGCACTGCCTGGCCGGTCTCGACACCCCGGACCACGGCACCGTGGCCATCGGCTCCACCGAGGTCACCCGCCTGGGCGATGCCGGCCGCACCCGCCTGCGCCGCACCCGGGTCGGCTTCGTGTTCCAGTCCTTCAATCTGGTGCCCTCGCTCTCGGTGCGCGAGAACATCGTGCTGCCCGTACGTATGGCGTTCCGTCGCCCGGACCGCACGCGACTCGACTCCCTGGTGGGTGAACTGGGAATAGGCGACCTGCTCCGCCGCCGACCACACGAACTCTCAGGCGGGCAACAACAGCGGGTGGCCATCGCCCGCGCACTGCTGCCGCAGCCCGACGTGGTCTTCGCCGACGAGCCGACCGGGAACCTCGACTCCGAGTCCGGGGAGGCGGTGCTCGGGTTGCTGGGGGCGTGCGCGCGGGAGGCCGGCCAGACGGTCGTCATGGTCACCCATGACGCCCACGCCGCCGCGTACACCGACAGGGTGCTGGTCCTGGCCGACGGGCGTATCGCCGACGAGGTCGACTCCCCCACCCCCGACACGATCGACACCGCGATGCGCGGCCTCACCGGCCGCCGCCCGGCCACCGCGTGAGCCCCCGGCTGATCCTGGGTCAGCTCCGCGCCCACGCGGGTCGCTACCTGGGCACGATCCTTGCCATCGCCGTGGCCGTGGGGTTCGTCCTGGCCTCGGTGGGCGTCCTGCGCACGATCTCCGCCAGCGCGGACGCCACCTTCGGGATGCGCTACGCGGGCACCGCCGTGCTCGTGCAGAACCTCGGCGACCGCACCTCCGCCGGAACCGACGCCAGCCGCGAGGAGGCCGCCGAGGCGCAGCGGCGCGGCCTCGAGGCGATCGGATCCACGCCCGGGGTCCGGGCGGTCACGGTCGACGCGCAGACGTACGTCCGGGTCCGTGCGGAGGGACGGGCCCAACAGATGACGACGGCGACGGCGCTGGCCCCCGACGACGACCTGCGCTGGCAGAACCTGGCGTCCGGACGCCTGCCCGCCGGGCCGGGCGAGGTGGCCGTGCGAGCGGACTCGGACATCCCGCTGGGTGCGACGTTCGAGGTCCAACCGTCCGGACGCTCCGATCCCGCCCCGGTCACTGTGGTGGGCATGTTCGATCTGTCGGGTCAACCGGACCTCAAGGCGGCGTTCCCGCTGTACACCGTCGACGAGCAGGTCCAGCAGTGGTCCGCGTCGGGCGCCGGCGGGGACGTGCGCGTGGCCGGAGACGGCTCGGTCCCGGACACCGCCCTCGCTGCGGAGATCGAGGAGCGGCTGGCCGGGATCCCGGGCACCTCGGCCGTCGAGGTCTCCACCGGCGCGGCGGAAGCCGACGCGCTCGCCGAGTCGTTCGTCGGCAGCCGCGACGTCTACACCCGGGCCCTGCTCGCGTTCACCGTCCTGGCCGTGGCGGTGGCCGCACTCGTGATCGGCACGACCTTCGCCGTGGTGTTCGCCGCCCGCGTCCGCGAGACCGCGCTGCTGCGCTGCCTCGGCGCCTCGCGGTTCCAACTGCGCCTGTCCGGGGCCGCGGAGGCGCTGGTGGTGGCCGTGCTCGCCACCGCGGCCGGACTGGCGTTGGGCCGGGCGGGGGTCTCGGCGGCCTCGGACCTCGCGCCGCGGCTCGGGGTGACGATCCCGCTGCAGGAGGTCACCGTGCCGGCGGGCGCGTACGCACTCGCCGCGGCGGTCGGGGTGGGGGTCACCCTGCTCACCGCCCTCCCCGCGCTGTGGCGGGCCACCTCGGGCAGCCCCCTGGAGGCGCTCAGGCCGGCCGACGTCCGGCCCGACCCGTGGTGGCGTCGTCTCGCGATGGTCCTGGCGGGATCCGCGGTCGCGTTGGTGGGCTGGACCGCGATGAGGTCCGCGGTGGACTCCCGGTCCGTGGTGGAGGCCGGCGCCTGGGGCGTGCTCACGTTCCTCGGCGTGCTGGCCGTGACCGCCGGGGCCCTGCCCACCCTGCTCGGGACGATCGGCACCGCCGTCGGAGTTCTCCTCGGCCCCGTCGGTCTGCTCGGCGCGCGCAACACCGCACGCAGTCCGCGCCGTACGGCCGCCACCTCGGCCGCCGTACTGGTGGGAGTGACGCTCACCTCGACCATGGTCACCGGGATCGCCCTGCTGGGGCCCGCCATCGAGTCGCGGCTGGTCGACCGCGTCCCGCTGGACGTGACCGTCACCGCACCCGACGGGATGCTGCCCGACGGACTGCCCGAGCAGCTGGCGGGCCTGGACGGGGTGGCGGAATCCCTCGTCGTCGTCGACATGTACGCCCGCGACGATCAGGGCAGGCGCACGGTCCTGCGGGTGGCCGAGCCGTCCCGCATCGCACAGGTGATGCGGCGCGACGTGGTCCTACCCGGCCCCGGCGAGATCGTGCTGCCGGAGTCCTCCCCCGTGGCCGCGGGCGCACGTGACGGCGACACCGTCCGGTTCACCTTCTTCTCCGACGACGACGGCCGGGACCTGGTGGTGCGCCGGACCAGCGACCAGTGGGCCCTCGCCGCCCCGGGCAGCGTGCCCGACTGGCCCGTGGCGCAGCTCCCGGACGGGTCCCCGTGGCCGGAGGGACAGGAGATACCTCAGCAGTTCATCCCCCGCACCGAGCAGTGGCTTCGGATGGACGACGGCCTCGAGGGCGAGCGACTGGAGGCCGCGCTCGACGGGGTGCGCTCGGCGGTGGTGGACGCCGGTCCGTCTCTGGCGGTCACCGAGACGTTCGCCTCACGGGAGCAGATCGCCGGCTCCGTCCGGACCGTCCTGACCTCCAGCTCCCTGCTGCTCGCGGTGGCGGTCGCGCTGGCGCTGGTCGGCGTGGTCAACACCCTCACGCTCGCGATCCGGGAACGCACCCGCGAGATCGCGCTCCTGCGCGGCGTCGGCGTCACCCGCACCGGCGTGTGGCTCATGCTCGTGCTGGAAACCCTGCTGGTGGCGTCGTGTGCATCGGCTCTCGGGGCGGTCCTGGGGGCGACGTTCGGCAGGCTCGGCGCCGTCGCCCTCGTAGGCCCCGGGACAGCCGGTAACATTCCTGTCCCGGTGGCCGATCTGCTCATGGTGGGGGCCGGAGGCGTCGCTGCCGCCGTCCTCGCCGCCGTCGTTGCCGCCCTCGGGGCGGTCCGCGTGCGAGTCACGGGGATCTGACCCCGCCGCCCACGGGCACCACGCACGGTGACATTTCTTTCGGTGGCCATCCTTTGACAGAACTGAGACACTATCGTTATGCGAACTCGGGTGCTCCTGTCCGCCGGCGCGATAGCGCTGGTAGCGGCGTCGTGCGCTCAGACGGAACCGCAGGTCCTCTCCGAAGCCCCGCGGTCCGCCTCTGCCACCGAACTGACCTCCGCCGCCGAGCCGACCGAGCGGGAATCCCAGCCGGGGCGGTTCATCGCCCGGTGCGCCACCGAGGCCGACGGCGGCACCCCGGGGATGACCATCTTCACCGACGGCACCCAGAGCGTCACCGACCACTGCCTCAGCCGGTACTACATCGGGGTACAGCCCGCCCCGGGCGCACTATATGTCGCCGACGAGGACACGGGCACCTACGCGCCCACCCGCCAACCACAGCCCGAGCCCACCACCGATCAGTGGACCCCTGCGCAACCCCGGACCGACGCCGGGACGCGGGACCCCTGGCTGCAGGACGCCGACGGCGACGAGCCGGACGAGGACCGGGACCAACCGGACAGTGGTGAACCCGGCGACGGTGAGCCGGGCGACGGCGAACCGGACACCGACGCACCGGACGAGGGCGACACCGACGAGACCACGCCGGAGACCCCCGTGACGTCGCCGGAGGGCCCGACGCCCACCACCACGCCGACCTCTCCGGGCGGCACCGTGCCGACCACCCCCGGCGGCGACGGCGACTCGACCACCCAGGCGGGATCCGATCCGGTGACCCCTGGATCCGCGCAGCCGTCCCCGACTGCCGTGCCGACCGGCGGCCAGGACACCGGGGCCGTGGGATCGACGCCGCAGACCTCGGTGCCCCAGACGTCGGATCCGCAGTCGTCGGTTCCGTCGCCGTTCGGGTGGGCGGGATCGACGGGATCGCAGAGCTCGGAACCGCTCCCCGCCCTCCCCTGGCGCGCCCCGACCCCGACGGGCAGCGCGGGCAGCTAGGCCTCGTCCATCCGACGTCGTAGGTCCTCGCGCTTCTCGCGACGCCCGGAGTCGACGGCCGCGATGTCGGAGTTGATCTCGGCCCGCAGACGGGTGAACAGGATCATCGACAGCGGCAGCGCCACCACCACGGAGAAGATCGCCGCGACCAGGACCGGTACGTCCACCCCGGCGACTCGGCCGATACCGATGATGAGCAGTGTCAACGCCACCACCATGAGCAGGCGCAACACGGTGTAGAACACCATGTTGCGGGCCAGGCGTGCACCGGGCGTGGTTCCGGTCGGCGCCTGTGCCGGGATCGTTGTCTCGTCTCGCTCGCTCATGAACACCAGGATACGTATCGTGGTGGGAAGGAGGTTCGAGTGATCTGGCTGTTCGCACTCATCGGAGTGGTAACCGTGGCGATCCTGCTGTGGCGGGCCTTCGGGCCCGGGTCACGGCCGGCCCCGCCGCGCGTCATCGCCCCGGATGACGACCCCGATTTCCTACGCGATCTCGACGGGCGCAAACCCCTCGACCCCTAGCGGGCCAGGAGCCGCACGATCGAGTCGATCGCGTCGCTGATCTGTGCGCCGGTCCGGTCGAAGACCTCCGGTTCGCGGCCGATCGGATCCTCGACGTCCCACGCCGGGTCGTCGGTGTCCAGGCCCAGACGAGCCCGCGCCAATCCCGCGAGGGTCAGCGCCGCGTCGGAGTCCCCCAGATGAGCGGCCTCCAGGATCGTGTACGTCTTCTTCCACAGCAGCGGGGCCATCTCCTGCACCGCGTCGCGATGGGCGCGGGTCGCCGTGAGGACGAGGTCGCGCCCCCGGAGCAGCCGGGGCGAGATGAGCCGGGAGGCGAAGCCGTCGCCGCTGCCGCCGTAGCCCTCGAGCACCCGCCGGGTCTCACGGTGGATCTCCACTCCGTTGACCGCCCTGGTCCCGGCGGAATCCACGACCACGTCCAGTCCCGCCTCGGCGGCCCGCGCGGCGAGCAGTCGCTCGGCCAGCGGCGACCGACACATGTTGCCGGTACAGACCGCCATCACCGAGATCGCCATGGCGCCGATCCTAGACCGCGCCCGCGCCTGGTCGCGCACCACCGAGCCTGCTGCCGTGGCGACCGGCCGGCCCGCCAGTCGCCGCAGCCGCCCCCTCCGTAGCCGCCCCCTCCGCAGCCGCCCCTGGGCATGCACTCCCGCGTGAACCGCGGTACACGCGGGAGTTCATCGCCGGGGGCGCCTCTGCTCGGAGCGAGCAGGCGCGGGAGCGGATGCCCGGCCGGGTGAGCGGGCGCGGCCGGGCCGGAGTTCGCTGACCCCGGCTCACTCCCCCCGCCAGTGTGGGGTGCGCTTGTCCAGGAACGCGCTCATCCCTTCCTGGGCGTCACACGTGACGGCATTGGTCGCCATGGTCTCGGCCATCTCGCGGTAGGCCTCGTCCTGCGGGAGGTCGATCTGCCGGTAGAAGGCCTGCTTCCCGATCTCCAGGGTCAGCGGGCTGGCGTCGGCGATCCGGGTGGCCAACTCGTCGACCCGGGCACGGAGCTCCTGCGCAGGCACGGCCTCGTTGACCAGACCCCACTCGACCGCGGTCGCGGCGTCGATGGTCTCGCCGGTCAACAGCATCTGGAGCGCACGCTTACGGCCGATCGAGCGGGAGACCGCGACCATGGGGGTCGAGCAGAACAGTCCTATCCTCACGCCCGGGGTTCCGAAGCGCGCCGAGTCGACGGTCACCGCGAGGTCGCACGTGGCCACCAGCTGACACCCGGCGGCGATGGCGTGACCCTGCACCTCGGCGATCACGGGCTGACGGATCGCCTGGATCGACTCCATGAACTCGACGCAGGTCTCGAAGACCTCGCGTTCCTGTTCCAGGGTGCGGTCGATCATCTCGCCGATCTCGTGCCCGGCGGACAGGGCCGGACCGGAGCCGGTCACCACCACGACTCCACACGACGGGTCCTCGCCGAGCGCGCGTATCGCTGCGGTGGCCTCGCGCATCATCTGCAGCGAGAGCGGGTTCCGGCGCTCGGGCCGGTCGAGGGTCACGCGCGCGATCGGTCCGCTGCGCTCGACGAGGACGAAAGGGGTGCTCACTGGGGCCTCCGGGAGGGACGGGAGTGCGTGTCCCCCGGTTCTACCCCGTCGGAGGGGTCCGTGGTGCCGGAGCGGCGGCGGACGCCCCCGGTGGTGGTTCCCGGCGCGGTCCCACCTACCGCGCGGGGGCCGGGTGTTCGCCGCCGCACCACTGCTCGGCGGGCACGGACGCCTTGACGTCCGCGACGTGCTGGCCGCAACCGTCCCAGGTGGTCTTTCCGCAGACGGCGCAGGTGACTGGATAACACATGGTGGCCTCCTTCGTGAGGGTCCTCGGCCCGGCCGGGCGCCGTCCGATACCCCCTAGGGTATGTCAGTGTGCGTTCGGGCGCCACTCGTCATCGACACGACCGGTGGCCCGCCGGAGATGCTCCACGTACTCACCGCAGTCCTCCCACCGCGGCAGGCGCCCGGCCGCCGCGACGTCGAGCAGGCTCGGGGCGTCGCGGTCCTTGTCGCTCATCACGTGCGAGATCGGGGTGCCGTCCAGGGCGACCGACGGCCAGTCGATCGAGATGTGCGGGTCGAAGGGGTCCACCACGTGCTCGGCACCGGGTCGCCACCCCTCCGAGCACAGGTACATCACCGTGGACTGCGGCTCCAGTGCGAGGAATCCGTGCGCCACGCCCTCCGGAACGGAGACCGCACGCTGGTCGACAGAGTCGAGGATGACCCCCGACCACTCGCCGAAGGTCGGCGAACCCAACCGCACGTCCACCACCACGTCGAACACCGTGCCCGACGGGCACAGCACATACTTGGCCTGACCTGGGGGGACCTCGGCGAAGTGCAGCCCGCGGAGCACGCCCTCTCCCGAGACCGACACGTTGACCTGCGCGAGGTCGAACCGGTGACCTGTCATACGGCGGAACGCGGGATCGGTGAAGGCCTCGTGGAACACCCCTCGGTCGTCGGAGATCTGGCGAGGGGTGACCTCCCACGCCCCCGTCACACCCAGCTCACGTAGCTGCACCCCGGTCCCGCCTTCCTGATCGCCGGGCCCCTGTCGGCGCCTCGCCTGATCGCACCACCCTAGCGGGCGACCCCCGGCTCGCCTGCGTGCGTCAACCCCGCATGGCCTCCACGATCTGCGCGGCCGACCACTCTCCGATGAGCAGGCAGTCCATGGCGGAGTCCTGGGTACCCGCGTCCTCGCGCCACCCGGTCACCACCAACTGGAAGACATAGGTCGCCTCGTCGTCGCTCCATCCCACGATCAGGCTCGAGGTGGCCATCTGACCGGGCTCGGCCGTGTAGGTGCCGCGGACGAATCGGTAGATGCTGCGTACGGCGCCCGCATCCTCGTCACCCTCCCCCGCGACCTCCTCCAGCAGTGTCCAGTCGGGGAGCACCTCGGCGGTGGCGACGATCTTGGCCACCGCGTCGTCGGTCGACATGGCCGGCGCGACGCGGGCGCAGGTGGCCACGGCGTTGGGCGAGAACCCGTCCCGGTGGGCCCCCGGGTCCACGTAGATCACCGCGGAGGGCTCGGGGGACTCGATACGCTGCCACGGCGCACTGTCCACCCAGGTCAACGGCTGTCCCGCCACCGCCATCGGCGGACTCGCCTCGAGCGTGCGTCCGGTCGAGGCGCAGAACTCCTGGATCGATGTCATCTCAGCCCTGGAGCCCGGCACCGACGATGTGGGCACCGCCGTCGACGACGATCGTCTGCCCGGTGATCCAGTGGGCGTCGTCCGAGAGCAGGAAGGACACGGGACCGGCGATGTCGTCGGCGACCCCCAGCCTGCCGGCGGGCAGGGCGGCGGACATCTGCTCCTCACGGCCCGAGTACAGCGCCTCGGCGAAGCGGGTCTTGACGACGCCCGGCGCAACCGCGTTGACCCGCACCGAGGGGCCGACCTCCACCGCGAGCTCCTGCGTCAACCGCATGACCAACGCCTTGGTGGCGCCGTACCACCCGATACCCGGCGAGGGTGCCAGGCCCGCGATCGAGGCGATGTTGACCACGGCCCCGCCCCGCTCGCCGAGCCCCGAGTGGTAGACCTTCTGCGTCCAGGACAGCGTTCCGAGGGCGTTGACCTCGGTGATCTTGCGCGCGGCCGCCAGGTCCACGTCGACCGTCCGACCGAACACCGGGTTGATGCCGGTGTTGTTGACCAGCAGGTCCACGGGGCCGAAGGCCTCCTCTGCCCGGGACAGCACCTCGCGCTGGTGGTCCTCGTCGTCGGACTTCCCCGCCACCGCGAGCACCCGGTCCGGCGCACCGAGCTCGGCCACCGCCTCGTCGAGGCCCTCCTGTCCGCGCGCGGTGATGACCACCGACGCCCCCTCGGAGAGCAGACGCCTCGCGATGCCCAGGCCGATCCCGCGGCTGGCGCCGGTGACGAGCGCGGTCCTCCCGGCGAAGCGGTCGGGGACGACGGGGCCGGTACGGGGGGCGGGAAGGGGGGAAGAGCTCACGTGGCGTCTCCTGAGGTGAGTCGGGGCCCTGAGGGCGTGCAGTCCCAGCCTAGAGGCCGTGTCCCCCTCTTACGTTCACGGGATTTCCTCAGCCCGCGCCAAGGGAATTCCACGCGAACGCGGGGGCGGGCGTTAAAGTTGTCGCCACGTACCATCCGGCCGTCACGCGCGGCGCCACAACCCCTCAGGGCGTACCCATGTCACCACTTGCTCGACGCGGTGCAACGGACACTCCCGTGTGCTCGATCCTCGATATCCCCGGCCCCCGCTGGTTCCACCCGGGCGACCCCGTCTGGCGTGTCCACGGCGACGCCGCGACCCCGATCGGCATCACCACCGGACTGCTGATGGTGACCGCCCACCCCGCCTTCGCCGCGGCCCTCGCCGCCGCGGACGCGGTCGAGAACCCCTGGGCCGCCGACGACTACCTGCACGATCTCGTGGAGATCACCACGTTCGGCACCGTCGACGACGCGATGGTGACCATCGAGAACGCCCACCGCGACCGCTGCATGCTCTCCGGCACCACCGAGCACGGTGAGTACTACTACGGCTCGGACCCGGAACTCGTGGAGTGGGCACATGCGGCCCTCACGTGGGCCCTGCTGGCCGCGTTCCAACGCTTCACCGCACGACCGCTGACACCGGCGGAGTCCGACGAGTACGTGCGCCAGTCCGCCGGGGTGGCGCACCTCCACGGCACCCGGACCTCTCCGACGACTGTCCGGGAGCTCGAGCAGCTGCTCCGTTCCTCCCGAGGTCGGGCTCGAGCGACCTGCGCGGGACGACTGGCCGCGACCCGTCTACGCGAGACGGCCCGCGCGTGCAAGGGGGTCGGTGGCACCTCGATCACGGCCCACCGCTCCTGCGTGACGGTGGTCGACGCCGCCGCCAGCCTGGTCCCCTCCGACGTACGCCGCGCGCTCGACCTGCCCCACCGCCCCATGGACAGGACCGCCGTGTTCGGCCGGATCACCCGGGCCCACGAGGGTCTGGGGGCCCCGATGCTGACCACCCGCGCGCCCATCGCGGTGCCGTCCGCCATGCGTTCCCGGCCCGCCTGAACCGGCCCGCCCGACCCGCCGCGCCGTCACCAGGGGCCGTCACCAGTGGCCGTTGAGGCGGCCCTTGACGAACCCCGCGAGCTCCCAGACCGCGTGCACCGGGAGCATCGGCCAGTCGACGCGCTCGATCGGCGTCATCCTCACGTCCAGCCCCGTCGCCCCACGCATCCACAGGCCGGCACGCAGGGTGTGGGGACGGTTGGTGACGACGAGGATGCGCTCCCATCCCCGGGCCCGGGCGATCGCGGCCACCGCCTGAGCCTCGCCCCACGTGGTCCGCGGCTCGGGGGCGAAGCACGCCACCTCCGCGTCGGCCGGGCGGGCGATGCCGGTGCACAGCCGGCGGGCGATCCGTTCGGAGTTCCCACCGGGGTTGCTCACCAGAAGCTCGTCGGCATATCCGGCGTCCACGAGATCGCGGGCGTAGAGGTGGCGACCGTCGTCGGCGCCGGCGAGCATGACCACGGCGTCGGCGCGGGCCGGTTCGTCCGCGCGGGGCTGCAGGAGGAACGCGCCCCAGGCGCTGAGGGCGAGGGCGGCGACCGTGGCCACTGCGGTGGCGGCCACGGCCGCGCGGCGAAGATGCCGGTTCACCCCGGTGCGTCACTCTCCGGCACGGGACGTTGCGGATCCGACGACGACGAGGCTTGCCCCTCCGATCTCGTCGCCCAGTCGCGGGTCGACACGAGATAGCTCATCCCGGGAACGAGGTCATCTCGCCAGTCATCGATCGGACTCAGGCCCAGTTCCCGCCAGGCCCGGTCGGCGAGGACGGAGAACCCGGGCCGCGGTGCCGGTCGGGGGAACTGTGCACTCGTGCAGGGGCGTACTCGCTCAGGGTCGGCCCCGAGCTGCCTGAACACCGTGCGGGCGAGCTCGAACCAAGTCGCCCGCCCGCCGCCCGTGACGTGGTGTGTCTGACCGCGGCGGTCAACCCTCCCCCCTTTCTCGGCAGAGAGAAGACTGAGGAGCTGCCCGGAGAGGGTCCCGACGGAGGTGGGTGAGCCCCACTGGTCGTGAACGACATCGATCGTGTCCCGCTGGGATTCCAGGCGGATCATAGTGGCCACGAAGTCACTGCCGGGCTGGTTCCGTATGACCCTCCACGCACCGGTATAGAGCCACGACGTTCGCACGACGGTCGTCTCCGGGTACACCTCGAGCGCGGCCCGCTCCCCCTCGAGCTTGGTGCGACCGTAGACCGTCACCGGCTCGGTGGCGTCCATCGGCTCGAGCCCGGGAGCGGTCGCCGGGTCGCCTCCTCCGGGGATCTCGCCGGAGAAGACGTAGTCGGTGCTGATGTGAATCAGGCGGATCCCGCGGTCTCGGCAGGCCACCGCCAAGTCGCGAACGCCGTCGCTGTTGACCGCCCGCGCACCCGCCTCGTCGGCCTCGGCGCCGTCGACATCGGTGTACGCAGCCGCGTTGATGACCGCCTCCGGCGCGTACCGATCCAGCGTCGCCGCGATCGACTCGCGCGCGGTGAGGTCGAGCTCATCGCGGCCCGGGGCGTCGGCCACACGGGACAGCTCCCGACCGAGCTGACCGCGACCGCCGGTGACGAGGATTCGTGGCAGGCCGCGGGGGCGGAAGGGCCCGCGCGACCCCTCTGCAGGCGCTCCTGCCGATGCACTCCCGCCTGCGCTGCTGCTCACGCGGGAGTGCATCGAGGGGAGCGGCTGTGCAGGCGGATCGTCGGGACGGCCGTTGCTCACAGGTGCCGGCCCTTCTCGCGGCGGAGCATGTCGAGGAGGTAGGCCCCGTACCCCGATTTCCTGAGGTCGTGGGCGCGGGTGATGAGCTCGTCGTCGTCGAGATACCCCATCCGCCACGCCACCTCCTCCGGGCAACCGATCTTCAGTCCCTGCCGGTCCTCGATCGTGCGGACGTAATTGCCCGCGTCGAGCAGGGAGTCGTGTGTGCCGGTGTCCAGCCAGGCGGTACCCCGCGGGAGCACCTCGACCTGGAGGCGGCCGGCCTCGAGGTAGTGACGGTTGATGTCGGTGATCTCGTACTCCCCGCGCGGGGACTTACCGAGGCCGCGTGCCACGTCCACCACGTCGGCACTGTAGAAGTAGAGGCCCGGGACGGCGAAATCGGATGACGGGTTCTCGGGCTTCTCCTCGAGGCTGATCGCGCGGCCGTCGGAGTCGAAGTCGATCACGCCGTACTCACTCGGGTTGGAGACGCGATAGGCGAACACCGCACCGCCGTCCGGATCGGCGAACCGCCGCAGCTGCGTGCCCATGCCGGGGCCGTAGAAGATGTTGTCCCCCAGTATCAGCGCCACCGGCTCGCTGCCGATGTGGTCCGCCCCCAGGACGAACGCCTGTGCCAGACCCTCGGGCGCGGCCTGCTCGACGTAGCTCAACGTGATGCCGAACTGACTGCCGTCGCCGAGCAACCGGCGGAACTGCGGCGCATCCTCGGGGGTGGTGATGAGCAGGATGTCGCGGATGCCCGCCAGCATGAGCGTGGACAGCGGGTAGTAGATCATCGGCTTGTCGTAAACCGGCATGAGCTGTTTGCTCGTGGCCAAGGTGAGCGGGCGCAGGCGGGTGCCGCTGCCGCCGGCCAGGACGATGCCCTTCACAGGACCTTCTCCGTCCGCGCGTACTTCGCCTCGACCTGCGCCTTGACCGGCTCCCACCAGTCGCGATTGTCGCGGTACCACCCGATGGTCGCGCTCAGCCCCTCGCGCAGGTCGGTGTGCTGCGGCTGCCACCCCAGCTCGTCGCGGGTGGCGGAGGCGTCGATGGCATAGCGCAGGTCGTGCCCGGGGCGGTCGGTGACATGGTCGAAGCCCGGATCGCTTCCGGCGCCGGAGGCACCCATGAGCTCGCAGATCAGCCGCATCACCTCGAGGTTGGAGCACTCGCCGTCAGCGCCGATCAGGTAGGTCCGGCCGGGCTCTCCGCGCTCGAGGATCGCCAGGACGGCGGAGTTGTGGTCGTCGACGTGGATCCAGTCGCGGACATTGGCCCCACTTCCGTAGAGGCGTGGGCGGACGCCCGTGAGGATGTTGGTGATCTGCCGCGGGATGAACTTCTCCACGTGCTGGTACGGACCATAGTTATTGGAGCAGTTGCTGAGGGTTGCTCGCACACCGAAGCTGCGGACCCACGCGCGCACGAGCATGTCCGCACCCGCCTTGGTGGCCGAATAGGGGCTCGACGGGTTGTAGGCGGTCTCCGGGGTGAACTTGGCCGGATCGTCCAACTGAAGGTCGCCGTACACCTCGTCGGTGGAGACGTGGTGCAGTCGGACGTCGTGACTGCGGCAGGCCTCGAGGACCGCGTATGTACCGACGATGTTTGAGTGCACGAACGGCCACGGCGTGGCCAGCGAGTTGTCGTTGTGGCTTTCGGCGGCGAAGTGCACCACCGCGTCCTGCGGTCCGGTGAGCCGAGCCACGAGCCGGTCCGTGACCACCGGGTCCGCGCAATCGCCCTCCACCACCTCGACGCGGTCGGCCGGCAAGCCCGCCAGGCTCGCGCGATTGGCGGCGTAGGTCATGGAGTCCAGAACGGTCAGGTGGGCATCCGGGTGCTGACGGACCACGGTGTGGACGAAGTTGGCGCCGATGAACCCGGCTCCCCCGGTGACGACGAGGCGCATGCGTCCAACCCTACCGTCGCGGACGGGCCGTCTCGGCCGGCTCCGCGACCTCGACGTTCGCGTCCTCAGCAGAGGAACCGGGCTCGGCGGTGGGGGCGTCGGGGCTCGGGGTACCGGACATCGCGGCGTCTGCGCTGGGATCGGCGGCGGGGTCGGCGGCGGGGTCGGCCGGCTCGCGGCGGAGCTCCCGGTAGTCGGCGAGCATCTTGGCCCGCCGACGCGCGAAGAAGTCACTCGCGGTGGTGTCGCGCGGGGTCACCTGCACGGCTTCCTCGGCCGGGAGACCAGCCCGGAGCTGCCGGACGCGCAACACCTCCGTGTCCAGCCGCGCTCCGTAGAGGACGGCCATGTTGACGAGCCACAGCCACAGCAGGAACACGATGATCCCCGCGAGCGAGCCGTACGAACGGTTGAAGTTACCGAAGTTGGAGACGAAGAAGCCGAATCCGGCCGTCGCGATGGCGATGATGAGCAGGGCCGCGGCCGCACCCAGGGACACCCAGTGGAACTTGCGTCCGGCGACGTTGGGTGCGAACCGGTAGAGGATCGCCAACGCGAGAACCGCGGAGACGAGGGCCCCGGGCCACTTGGCCACACTCCACACGGCCAGCGCGGTCTCGCCGAGCCCGATCCACCCGCCCACGGTCTCGGCGATGGGGCCGGTGAACACCAGCGCCAGCCCGCCGGCGGCGACGAGGACGATGAGCAGCGCCGTGAGCACAACCCCCACCGGCAGTAGCCGCCAGGGCGGCCGGCCCTCCTCCACGCCGAACACGGCGTTCATCGCGCGACCCAGCGCCCAGACGTAGCGCGACGCCGTCCACAGCGCGATGACAGAACCGACTACGAGCGCGGTGCCGGCGGCCTGGGTGGTGACGACGGCCTCGATGGGGCCGCGGATCGGGTCGAGCACCTCCGGGGGGGCGATGTCGGAGAGCATCTCCATGAGGGCGTCGACCGTTCTGGCCCCCTGCCCGAACACGCCGAGCAGCGAGACCACCACCAGCAGCGCGGGAAAGAGTGAGAGCACTCCGTAGAACGCGAGCGAACCCGCTTGGTCTGGGCCCCGGTCGCGGAAGAACTCGCCCACCGAGCGTTCGAGGACCAGTCGAACGGTCCGCAGTCGTCGTCGTACGGTCGGCGGGGGGCCACCGGAAGTCGTCATATCCCGATTGTGGCTGCTCGACCGTGAGTCCGGCCACACGCCGCGCCCACAGCCCGTCCACAGCCCGACCACAGCGCAGCCTCAGCGCCTCCCGCGCGTCCCGCGCCTCCCGGTCGGCGTCTGCTCGTGCGCCTGCTCGCTCCCCGGGACATAGCCCTTCCGAAGATCCACGCAACCCCGCACATCCGCTCTCTTCTATGAACACGCGCGTGAACCGCTGCGCAGGCGCGAATACAGGCCCGGGAGCGGCTGAGGCTGTGGCTGTGGCTGCGGCTGCGGCTGCGGCTGCGGCTGCGGCTGCGGCTGCGGCTGCGGAGGGCCATCGGCGTGTGGCACCAGAGGGTCACCCCACCCGCCGCGGCCCGAATCCCGAGCTCTCGCGAATCCGCATCGCACCTCGGACGATCCCCTCGATCCGGTCGTCACGCCAGTCCGGCCACTGCCACCGCTGGACCATCAGTCCCAGGGATTCGAGCCCGTTCTGCCGTGCCTTCTCTGCGCGCAACCTCCGGCGGACGGCCACCTCGCCGTCGTCGACCTTGTACTTTCCAAGGCCATCGCATTCTGCGACCAGCTGCCACTCGTCCCAGTACATGTCGACCCGGACAGTGCTCCCGTCCGGCAGGGTGAACTCGATCTGGAGTTCGGGCACGGGCAGGCCGGCGCGACTGATCGAGACCCGGCTCAGCGATTCCAACACCGACTCGGCACGCCCGTCCGCGAACGCGACGACCGCCCGAGCCCGGCTGATCCCCGTCCGACCGGCGGCGGCGACCGTGTGGGCGGTGAGCTCGTCGCGGGTACACAGATCACGACGCAGCGCCTCGTCCGCCGCGCAGACCGCACCCGCGAAGTTCCCGGTCCGGGCCACATCGATGATCGTCCGGGCCGCAGTCGTCACGGGGATCCCGTCCACATCGACGACCGCATCGACGAGATCGGCGTTGTAGCAGACCCCTCGGTCGCCCCGCCGGCTACCGCTTCCCGGGCGGTGCCGCGTCGTGACCACGCGGCCAGTATCCAGTCCGTGCACCGGCAACCCGTGCATCACCAGCGCCGAGGTGTGAGACAGCGCCGTCCCCGAGGCGATGTGCAGAGCCGCGGCCCGCGAACGGAGCTCGAGAAGCGCCTCGTCGGCCGCCGGCCCCGTCGGCAGCTCGGCTCCGAGGGCGTACACCCCGTGACGGACACGCGTGAGGCTGCCGTGTCGTTCGGCGTACTCGCGCGCCCGGCGGCTGTACCCGCGATCGAGCAGGTCGGCCGCCGTAAGGATGGCGGGTCGGTGCTGGTCATCGTCCACGCCACGCAGTATCGCGACCGGTCGGCCGGGGCCAGGGGTTCTGCGAGGTGGAAGGGCCGAGGCTGTGGATGAGCCAGTGCGTGTGGAGAACTCGAGCCGCCTGGCACTCGGCGGCATCTTCCGGCCAGGGCTGACCGTGCCATCCCGTGGCACTACCCCGTGCCGAAGTCTCGTGCCACAGCCTCCTGCCGAAGTCTCGTGTCACAGCCGCTCCCGGGCATGCACTCGCGCGT
>NZ_JAMYEI010000018.1:0-39426 GCF_033790845.1 Dietzia sp. PP-33 | reverse complement strand
CGCAGCAAGAGCCGGAGCGGCAATCCGGCACCTGAGGGCGTGCAGGTCACGCGGCCTGTCGGGCACTACGGGCGAGGGGCAGTTCGGGGAGGTGTTGAGTTCGCAGGATCTACAACTCGACACCCTGCGTTTGTCATAACGTAAGTTATCGGCACTCGCGTAGCTGCTGGTAGGGGGCATTTTCATGATGCTCGCGACGTGTTCGTCGATACTTTGGCGGATGTCTCGCTGTGTACTGCTTCTCGCATCTGGGCGCTGTCTAGGCTGCGTTCGCCCATTCAGCTAGTAGCTCTTCGTCGATCCGGTTTGAGTGGCGGAGTTGTCTCCCGGCCCTGACGTCGTGAGCAATCTGGGCTAGTTCGATGGGGGCTTGTCCGGGCCAATCGTTGCGTATGGCCTCGAGGGTCAGCTGGAGCGGGTCGAGGTGATGGCCACGCGTGTGGAAGTAGGTCAACGCTTGTATCGCTTCTGAGCGCTCCCGCTTGTCCGTGAGGCCCTGATTTGTCACGGCCATGCTGGTGATTCCTTTGACCAGGGCTTTTATCGAGGGAGGTACGGCGGGGACGGTCTCAAGAGCGTCCTCGCCGATGTGCTCGACGTTGTGCGCGGCCACCCATGGGCGGAGGCCGGCGGGGGCTTGTACCGCCACGACGCCGGATAGCTGGTTGCGGTGCTCTAGCTCGAGGATTTCTTCTAGGTTGAGGCACCAGGCGACGACGAGTCCGTGCGGGCGGGCAGTGAACCTAGTGTGACGGTTACTTGCAACGCCGAGCGGAATGCCGGATCTCTCAAGCCAGGGTGACCTTTCGATGGCTGCCGTGGATGGGCCGATGACGCAGTCAATCGCTTCTGCCCACCGCGTCGCTTCTCGGTAGGCATCTACGAGGGATAAGTGACTGTCGATGTAAGCGCGACGCATGGGTTCACGCTAGCTGGAGTGTCCGACAAGAACGCTCCAGCATGGGCCCGGTTCGACCTGGCAGGACTGACCCGCCTTCGGGTGAGGTCTCGTCGCCGTCATCGGGACTGCGCTTAGACGCAATCGGTGGCGTACGCGTTGCGCGATGGTGGCATTTGAGTAGCATTGACGGTGTTGGAGCATCGGTCGCTCTAGGCGTCGTCGCAGGTGGTGGCGCCGGGCGAGGCTCGTTATAGGAGGTGTTTGCTGTGGCTGTGGTGGATTCGACGATCTTGGCGCACACGGAGACGATGCGTCTGTCGAGCGCGGAGCTGGCGCGTCAGTTGGTGCAGCATCTCGGGGCGACTGTGGTGGCGGTGCTGGCGGGCGTCCGTGACCGGAAGTTGCCGTACAAGTGGGCTAGCGAGGGTGGTCCGGTTCCCCGGGACCGGGCGCTGAGCCGGTTGCAGGTTGCGCACCGGGCGTGGGTGGCGATCGCGACGGCCGAGGGGGCGGACATTGCCCGTGCCTGGTTCATTGGGGCGAACCCCAGGTTGGATGAGCAGCCGCCGTTCTTGGCGATTGCCGAGGGCAAGTTCAAGCCGGTGATGAGTGCTGCTGCGGCGTTCGTCGACGGCACGGATAACTGATCTGCCCGTGCAGCTCCAGGGCCGAGCTGGCGGGCCGTGGACGGGCGCCTAGGGTGTCCCGAGTGAGTGTCGCTGCCGGTGGAGGATCTCGTCTGTGAGGCCTGCAATCACGGTGTGCGCGCACACGGGCCTGGCGCTCATTCCGTCCGCCCGGCAGCTCGTCTATCGGCTCGCCAAACCCTCGTACGGAGTACTCAACCCGCCGGCCCGAGGCCTGAGCAGCAGTGAGGACCGTTCCGGGTGGAACCGTTTCGATCTGTCCGGCGAGCAGACCATCTACTGCGCCAGTAGTCCCGAGGGGGCGTACGGGGAGCTGCTGGGTGCGCTGAAGATCCGCGGCCCTTACCGGGCGAGTGACTACCTCGATGATCCAGGCGAGGACGATCTCTACGCCTTGATCGCCCAGGAGTGGGCCGAGCTGGGCGCACGGCCACCCGGCGTGATCGACATCAGCTGGCTATACGCCCACCGCATGTACACCGTGACAATGCCGCCGGCCGGGTGGTTCATCGAGATCGAGCACGCGCGCACCATCACGTTCCTGGGCGCCCACATTCCCCTTTCGCTGTGGGAACGAGGGGTCACCGAGATCACCGTGGCGCAGACACGCAGCGCCGATCGCTACCTGACCACCGAGCTGGCCGGGGCCCTGGCCGCGGCTCCGCTCGCCGGCAACGTGCCGTCCTGGGGAATCCACTACTACTCCAAGCACGGAACCGAATGGTCCTGCTGGGCAGTGTGGCTTCGCCACGAGGCGCAAGACGCGCTCAGTGCGGATCCAGGCGAGGCCGTGGCCCCGCCCCCTGGCAACACCGCCCTGGCCGCCGTCTTGGACACCTACAACCTGACCGTCGGATAGCCAGCGCACCACTCCCCTGGGCAGGATTGCCCGGTTCGTCGGCCGGGCCCTGGGCGCCGACGATCCAACCGCTCCGTCCCCGCTCGCCGCGATATCCGGAGAAGCACTATCGCGCCGGACGCCGGTCGGGTAACGTAGGTAACGAAATACGTTACCCGTTACCCGTTACCGCGCTGTGGGAGATTGCTATGTCGACGTCGGAGAAGATCGCTCGAGCCTATGGAGTGCTCGTCGCGCGAGGGGACAAGGTCACCGTGCGCGGTGTGCAGCGCGAAGCGGGGGTGCGCATCGGCGAGGTGGCCGCGTGGATGCGTGAACACGCCACCGGCGCTGCCGGGGATGCGCCCCAGGCTCCGGATCTGTCGGAGGCGATGTCTGCGATGGTGCAGTCGGTGTGGGCCGCGGCGTGGAAGCGGGCTGCGGAACAGGCGGACGAGGCGACCGCCGTGGCCCTGGATGCCGCTCGCACTGGCGAAGCTGACGCCCTTGTCGCCGCCGAGCAGGCCGCCACGGAGAGGGATGAGGCCGCCGCGGCCCGCGATCGCGCCGTCGGCGAGGTCGAAGGGTTGCGCGCGGAGCTGGCGCAGCTGCGTGGGCAGCTTGACGCGGCACGCCGGGACGCGCAGGACGCGCGCGCCGAGGCCGAGCAGGCCGACCGGGCCCGGGTCCGCGCTGAGGCGACCTCGGACACTCTGCGTGAAGTCCTGGACTCACTCCGCGATAACCATCGCGAGGCCAAGCGAGAGTCGGACGACCCGAGCGACACAAGAGGACCCGATGAAGGCGTCAGAAGCGACACCGGCTTGCCCAATCGGAAAAGACCCTGAAGCCCGTGCAGTGGTCTCAGGGTTGGTACGACCAATGGAGCCGCGCAAGTTGAAGACCACCTCGGCATTACGCATCAGTAGCCCGTTGAAAACGTGGGTTGTGGAGGGAGACGGGTGAGAGACGACAAGAGCAGGCCCAAGCGAGGAAGTGCCATGGTGCGGGTAGGCGGGGGTGCGATTGCAGCACTGCTGTCCCTAAGCGGGTGGGCGACTGTCCAGTACAGCTGGTCGGAGGGCCTGCCCTGGTGGGCTGGCTTCCGCGCGGAGTATCTAGCCACCCCGATCGCTGCACTCATAGCGGCTGTCGTGGCGATTACAACGGCTTGGTGGGGCGTCGCGAACTCGCGCGCCACCCGTGAAGTGGAACACGAGCGATGGGAAAAGGATCGAGCCACCGACAGCCAGCGAGTAACTGAGCATAGGCGCGAAGCTACGGAGCGAACGCTCCGCGACCGGTTTCACGAGCTGATCAAGCTTCTCTCGGCGAATGACCTTCGGTCGCGTGAGGGAGCATCGTATGCGCTTGCCGCGTTAGCCGACGACTGGGAAGCGCACTATGGGACAGGTTCCGATGACGCGCGGGCCGAGCAGCAGGTGTGTATCGACGTCCTTATCTCGCAGCTCCGCGACCCGATCCACACCCAAGACGAATCGTTGGACAGTGTTCAGCAGATTGCCTTCAAGCAGGTGGTCCAGAAGATCATCAGTTCAAGACTGGTCCGAGTCCTCGATGGCAGGCCACAACCAGGGCCCTGGTCGGACTTTGATCTCGTCTTCGACGGCTGCTACCTCTACGACTTCGTCCTCCAAGACCGCGTGTGCGCCGGAGACGTCGTCTCGTTCGACGGAACGAATTTTAGCGGGCAGCTGGCGTCGTTTATCGGGACAGACTTTCCCGCGACGCGAGTTTCGTTCAGGAACGCCCATTTTGACTCAAATCAGGTCGTCTTCAACAGAACGTCCTTCACTGGGAGAACTGCCAGCTTCGACGGCGCTCGCTTCTCGGCAGACTCCGTGAGCTTCGACGCGGTCCGTGTAGGCGCACGCTCGATCTCTTTCAACGCCGCGCAACTGGAAGCGAGCTGGGTGTCCTTCGGAGGGGCGTTCTTCACTGGCCCCTTCGTTAGTTTCGACAGAACCCGGTTCACAGGTGATCAGCTCACTTTTGACGGAGCACACTTCACCGGGAAAAGGACTAGCTTCAACGGGGCCGACGTCGACATGCGGGTGGCAACCTTCGCAATGGTCCACTTCACTGGAGGACAGGTCTCATTCGCGGTCGCGACGTTCCAAGGCCGCCACGTCTCGTTCGATGATGCCTATCTCATCGCAAACGTCATAACGAACGCTGCTCGCTTCGACGTGTCCAGCCTTTCGCTTAACCGAGCCATCACTACTTCCACCCGGGACAACTTCGCCGCGCTCGCAGGCTTGCAGAGCTTCGAGGACGACGGCGCCAAGTTCGAAATGGATCGAGCTGATGTCCCCGAGTGTGAGGACTGCACGAAGGCGAGAGCCCAGGAAGCACGCTCGCAATCACGACCCCGGGTCGGCTGGAAAGGTAGCTGATCCACGACATGTCTGTCGTCCGCAGGGTTCGTGGAACTAACGTGCAGCGGCCGGGCGCTGACACAACCCGTTCCGATACGACAACAGCCCCGCCGATTCAGGCGGGGCTGTACTTGTTCGAGGTTAGAACGTCTAGAACAGTCGTTGGGTGTGTGCGTGTCCGGTGTGTCCGGCTGCGTGGGCGTAGGTGATGGGGTCCCAGCCGGATAGTACTGCGGCGCGGACGGCGATGGAGCGTTCGGCGCGGGTGCGTCCGTCTCCGGTGGCGCGGTGGGCGCCGGCGCGTCCGCAGGCCACGGCGTAGCGCAGGTTGGCGGTTTGAGTAGAGGGGATGACGTGGGCGTCGTCGACGCGTACGCAGAGGGGTTCGTTGCAGCGGTGCTCGCCGACAGTGCCGGTGGTGTTGTCGCCGTAGGCCAGGAGCAGTGCGAAGCGGTGGGCGCTCATGGTGCGTGAGAGGCCGCCGGATCGCCAGGTGATGCGTCCGTAGCCATCGCCTCCTGAGACGGCTCCGGTGAATATCCAGCACCCGTTGCCGGGTGCTTTGATCACTCGGTTCCAGAACCGTTCGATCGTCACCGCAGTGGGTGCGATCTGTGAGCTGTAGGCGCGACTAGGGATGACGATGTCGGGCCGGGGTTGGAATGCGAACTCCAGCCCCGGAAGCGGGACATCACCTGAGGTGTTCATGCCACCTCGCTGCTGTCATCTGTGGTGTCGCTGCCCGATTGACTGTCTGGAGCGGAGGCATCGTCGTCCGACTCCTGGAAGTCGCTGTTGTTGAGGGTGTCGAGTGCGGTCTTGATGTCGCGGGTGCTGATGCCGAGCAGGTCGGCTATCTCGGCGCGGGCCTCCCCCTCGTTGACGAGCGCCTTGATCGCCTCGCCAGCCTCACGCTGAGCCTTCTCGAGGGCGTCGGCGGCGGCGAAGTAGCGGGTGGCCGCTGCTTCCATCCGCTCGTCGCGCTCCCGGCGCTGCTTTTGCTTCTCGGCAAGTGCCTGCCTGGCTCGGTTGCGGGCGCTTGTCCGGTCTGAGGTCCTGGCCATGAGTGTCGATCCCCTCGTGTCGGTGACTGTTTCGGGGCGATGGTATCGCCGGGGTCTGCCACTGAACAGATCCACCATCGTGCCCCTAGTCGCGCAACCGCCTCGATTCGCTACTCCGCTCTTGGCTCAGTCGCCGATTGCGTCTGTCGCACCCCGACTCGCTCAGTAATCGTCTTTCGCTCCGCTCACTCCTCCACAATCAAAGATCTACACACCTCTTGCTGATTTTCAGACTGCGTCCGTGACCGGGCGCTGACGTGGGGTTAGAGTGGGCGGCGTGATGACCCTCCACGTGCTGCACGCCGGGGACGGCTACAGCTACCTGACACGTCAGGTAGCTACCGCCGACCGGCTGCGTGAACGTGGCCAGGAGCTGACCGACTACTACACCGCCAACGGCACCCCTCCCGGCCGCTGGCACGGCGCTGGCTTGGAAGCCCTCTCAGAGATCAGCCCGGTGTCCGGCACGGTGTCCGAGGAGCAGATGAAGGCGCTGTTCGGCGAGGGCCGGCACCCCAACACCGACCAGATGCTCGAGGCCGGCGCCGACCTCAAAGAGACCGCGCTCGGTCGGAAGTTCCCCGAGTTCAAGAACGAAATCCCGCTCGTGGAGGAGTACAAGTCCACGCTCAGGGAGCTGGCCGAGGAGGGCCACACGATCGACAAGGCCACCACCTCGGAGGCGTGGCGGACGCTGGCAGACAAGCACTACCGCGCCAAGTTCGGACACCAGCCACCCACGGATCGGGAGCTGCTGTCCTGGGCCGCCGCGCAGCGCAGCAACGTGCGTCAGCCGGTCGCCGGCATGGACCTGGTGTTCACTCCGCAGAAGTCCGTCAGCACCCTATGGGCCCTGGCGGACACCGACACCCGGCGAGAGATCGAACGCATCCACCGCGAGTGCGTCAACGACTCCCTGGCGTGGATCGAACGCGAGGCCGCCTTCACCCGCCGCGGTGATCGCAGCGAGCGGCAGATCGACACCCACGGCTTGATCGTGGCCCAGTTCGACCACTACGACACCCGCGCCGGCGACCCGAACCTGCACACCCACTGCGCGGTGTCGAACAAGGTTCTCGGCGTCGACGGCAAGTGGTCCGCCCTCGATGGAGCGGCACTGCACAAGCACGCTGTTGCCGCGTCCCAGCGCTACAACGCGGCGATCGTTGATCGGCTTCGCCGGGAGATTGGCGTGGCGTTCGAAGCCCGCTATCCCACACGCGACAGGCAACCCGTCTGGGAGGTCGCAGGTATCGATCAGACACTGTGCCGCGCGTTCTCCTCACGCCGTCAGATGGTCGAGGCTCGCCGCGACGAGCTCCTCGCCGAGTACCGGACCAAGCACGGCCGGGCACCGACTCAGGCGGTCCAGTACGCCCTTCTGCAGCAAGCCACGCTAGACACCCGGGAAGGCAAGCAGGAGTCCCGATCGCTGGCCGACCACCAGTCGACCTGGCGCCGATTGGCCGCCCGTCACCTCGGATCAGAAGCCGCCGTCGACGCCATGGTCTCTACCGCGCTAAACCCCGAGCCACCGGATGATCGGATCAAGGAGATGAACCCCTCGGTGCGGCAGATGGACGGCCTCGAGGTCGAGTCCGCCCACGTCATCGAGACCGTGTCCGATGCCCGAGCGACGTGGACCCACGCGCACGTGCGGGCCGTGGTCGAGACCCAGCTGACCAACGTCGCCTTCACCTCACCGACCGAGCGCGACGAGGCCGTGAGCGCGGTAGTGGACCACGCTCTGGGACGCGGGTCGGTGGCCCTGTCGACGCCCGACACACTGGAGGCGCCCACCGCGCTGCGGCGCGACTCCGACAGGCTCAGTGTCCTCGAGCGCCACGGCGAGCTGCTCCACACCTCGACCGCCATGCTCGACGCCGAGCAACTTGTCACCGGCGCCGCACAAACGCCCGTGGCGGTGTTCACCACCGGCGAGCAACTGCGGGCAGTGATCGCCGAACACGAGTCCGCGAGCGGCCGCGTCCTCAACCCCGGACAGCGCGCACTTGCCGAACACTTCTGCCTGTCCGGGCAACTCGTCGCCGCCGGCGTCGGCCCCGCCGGCACCGGCAAGACCACCTCCATGAAGGCCGTCACCGCCGCGTGGCGAGCCTCCGGGCGACAGGTCATCGCGCTGGCGCCCTCTGCGGTCGCCGCCGAAACTCTCGGTGAGGAAATCGGCGCCGAAGCCCGCACGCTTGCCTCGCTGACCTACCGCTGGCGGGGAAAACTAGAGTCCATGGGCTACGCCGCCCGCACGTTGCCGCTCACCATCGAACCGGGTGCAATGCTGCTGCTCGATGAGGCCGCCATGGCCTCCACGAAGGACGTCGCGGCGCTCGTGGAGATCGCCCGCGATCGCGGCGCGGTGGTGCGCATGGTGGGAGATCCCGCGCAGCTCGACGCCGTCGAGTCCGGCGGCCTGATGCGCCTGGTGGCCTCCGAGACCAACGCACCCGAACTGACCGACGTCGTCCGCTTCGGTGACGACACCGCGCAGGCCCGCGCCTCCATCGGCATCCGCTCCGGCGAACCGGACGCCCTGCAGTTCCACGCCGACAAGGGCTGGGTCCACGGTGGCGCCCGTGAGGAGATGATCGCCGCCGCAGTTGCCGATCACTTCGCCGACACCGACGCCGGTCGCGACGGGATCGTCCTGGCCTCCACCACCGCCACAGTTCGTGAACTCAACACCCAGATCCAGAATCGTCACCGTGACACCGGAGCCGCTCAGGCGCGCAGTCTGGTCGACCTTGCCGACGATCTGACCGCCGGCCGCGGCGACGTTGTCGTCACCCGCACCAACAACGGGGACCTTCGCACCAAGGGTGGAACCAGACCGGGCTCCCGCGTGCAGAACGGTGACCGCTGGCGCGTGGAGAAGGTCGGCGCGGATGGGTCGCTGACCGTGCGGCACCTTGGGCACCGCGGCCGGGTCACTCTCGATGCCGACTACGTCGCCGGCTGTACGGAGCTGGGTTACGCGGCCACCATTCACCGCGCGCAGGGCATTACCGTCGACGTCTCTCGCACCGTCGTCGACGACGCGACGAACCGCCGCGGTTTGTACGTTGCCCTGTCCCGCGGCCGGGCCGAGAACCACGCCTACGCCGTCACAGACTCTCCGCTGGATGTGGAGACCGAGAAGCCACACCTGGCCCCGGAGGTTGACGACAGGCTGACCACCGCTCGCGGTGTCCTGACCGCGGCGCTGGCCCGGGACGACGGTCACACCACCGCCACCGAACAACTCCGTGACGCGCTTGCCGCCGCCGATGATCCGGACCGCATGGCCGCCGGTTACGCCGCCGCCCGCGATCTGCTCGTGCTCGACTACACCACGCACCTGGTGGGCTCTATGGCCGTCGGTGAAGTGCCTGAGGCAGAGACAGCGCCCTTGCGCGCCGCCGTCGACAAGGCGCTTGCCCGCGGCGTTGACGTCGCCGCCGCGATCGCACAGTGGCACCACGAGGTCGATGCCCCGGACGACCCGCTCGCCTCGGCCACCGGCTGGCTATCGGGATACGAAACAGACACCGACACCGACCTCGGCCACCTGGCCCCCCTGCCCTCTCGGCACCCCGGCATGGACACAGAGCTGGCCGACTACGCGGCCGCCGCCCTGGCCGAGCACACCAGCCTCACTCACACGCCCTTGGAGGAGGACCTCGGCCCGGTCGACGCAGAGCTGGACCCCTTCACGGCCTCCCACCGCCAGGGCCCCTTTGATGCCAACCCGTTCGACGTCGACCCGTTCAGCTCGCAACCGGGTTCGGGCGAGCCGGAGCCGGACGGGCCGACACACCACGAAGCCCCTGTGCCCGGCAGGGAGCCGTCACAGGGGCCAGAGGTATAGCCTCAGCTCACAGTTCGAACCAACTCTCGGCCGCTGCGTCGCGTCCTGGGCTGGTGACCGGGGCGATCTCTGAACGGCTGTTCTCAGCCGAGCAACGTGTGAACAGGTTCCCCAGCCGAAACGGGCTTGATCTCTCGGCTCCCATCGAGCTGGAATTATCGGCGTCGAACGGGCTGGATTTCTCGGTCTCGGTCGAGGGCGACCACGTTCCCTCGCGGATCATCGATCCCACGGGTTGCGGAAGCTCCACTCGCTCGAGGAACGTGGTGCCGGTGACCCGATCCACCTCGGCCTCCAGAGCGTGCATTGCGCTGGCGCCGATCTCATCTTCGATGTAGAGGTTGACCTGCTGCACCGGGACGTCCACCGTCATCGCATCGTCGTCTGAATACAGGCTGACCACTGCGTGTGCGAGCGCCTTGTCGGCGAAACCGGCGCGGGCAGCGCGGGCGTACGGGCTTCTGCCGCTTGTTTCACGTTCGACGGCGTCGGCAATCTCGTACGCCGCCGACAGGTTCTCGATACGGGTGATGACATCGCTGATCGATTCGGTGGTGAGCAGGTTCTCGAGTCGGGAGGCCAGGAGCGTCGCTCGACTACCACCTGGGATCAGCACATCACTACTTGTGAAGCGCGAGTCAGAGAACGAGATCTCGTCGTCGGGCAGCCAGGTCGGGCGGTGCGGCTTCAGACTCAGCGGGGACCCGGTGGCGGCGAGTGCGGAGCCCAGTCGAGCCCTCAGGTCGGTTGCGGCAGGGGTCGGTTCGGTCATGGTGGTCTCCTACATTTCGATGTCGGGGTCGACCTCAGGGGAGGCCGTCGCGACATCGGCCGCCATGGCGGTCTCGGCAGTGGCCGGCGCCGAGGCGGCGCTCAGACTGGCGGACAGGTCTGACCCTGTGGACATGTCCAGCTCGCCGCCCATAGTTGGGTCGCTCTCGAGGCCTTCCCACGTCTGCGACAGCGCTGAGGTCACCCGCTCCATGACCTCGTCACCGTCGATCAATTCAGTCACCGCACCGGCTGTGACCAGTGCTGACACCGCCCACAGCACAGTCATTTCCTGTCCGCGATCGACATCTATGTCCTGTGTCTTGGCGGCCTCGCGCTCGGCCTGGAGCCGGCGCTGTTCATCCAGGAGGGCGCGGCCGTCGTAATCTGCGGGCTCCCACCGATGCCAGACGTCGGCGGCCGCCGTCTCGAAGCCCCGGCGGGCGAACTCGTCCGCGACGATCTGGCGACGTTCGTCTCTCCATTGCTCGGAGGCGTCGGGGCGATCGGCCCAGGCCGTCTCCCGCAGTAACCGGGTGACGGGAACCGTGCGCAGCTCGGCGGCCGTCAGGTAGTGGGTGCGTTCGCGGAAACCGCCCTGACGTCCGGCTATGCGGCTGGCACGGGCAAGCATCGACATGTGCTGCTCGCGATTCTGGCTGTTCATTTAGTCTTCTCCATCGGTTCTGAGCGCAGGATCTCGGAGGGTTCGTGGTGATTTCGGCACGACGCCATCGGCGATTCGGGTCCGAGAAGGATCCGCATGTGGTGATCGCCAACGGTGCGTAGGAAGATCTCGTCGGCCCGCATGGGATCGGTCACCGCCAGATACTCGTAGCTGCGCCACATCGCCCGGACACGAAACACCACGCTCTGATGCGCCCACCATTTGCCGCACCAGGCGTTGGCTTGTGAGCGATCTTGGACCTGGTAGGCGGGGCGCAGATAGTCGTCGAAGAAGTCGTACACAGTGGGATGCCGCGGGTTCGACGGGATCCCCAGATCCTCGACGGAGTACCGCTTGGCGGCGCGGTGCGCCGCTCGGCGCAGCGCCACCCCCAGCCCTGGATGCTCGGCGTAGCCGGTTAAGGCGTCGACGGCCAGGGCCTGCATCTGAGTCTGCAACGGTTTGGGCGTCGCGGCCCGCACGAGATCAGTCCACAGTGACACCGGTCTGTCCTCTCTCCAGGCGGTCGAGCAGCTCCCGAGTCGCGGGTGAGAAGTCCTGCTGGGTGGCCGGGATCATCCGAGCGAGCATCGGACGTCGGCCCTTGGCGATGACGATCATTTGCCATCTCTGCAGGTTCTGGATCTCGTCGACCGACAAGATCGGCTTGTCGCCGCCGACTTGTTGCGAGCTCGAACCGCTGCCATTGGAATACGACACTGACCGCTCGACCTCCCGGTAGGTGCCGACCTGGGTGGAGACCATTTGCGCAAACTCCGGCTCGGTCTGTCCCGGCCCGATGACTTTGATCGCCACCAGGGCGTAGAGCTTGCGCATCCCGACCGGGCCCCACATCTCCTCCCCCTGCGCGTAGGTCTGGAGGAAAATGTCGAACAGGATCCCGCGGGAGCCGTAGGTCGATAGCGCCTCAGGCAAGTTCGGCCATCGCACCACGTTGGCGATCTCATCGAGCACCATCAGCACCGGGACCGGGAGTCGATCCCGCTCGAACTGCGAGGCCCGCTTCTTCAATGCCTCGCTGACCAGGATGGCCAGCACTGTTGAAATGGGGCGGGCCACGGGGTTGTCTTCCTCGGTGAGCATGTACAGCGTGGCCCGGTCGTCGTGGGCCAGGGCGGTCACATCAAGACGCCGGCGGTGGCCGTGCGGCGTCAACCATTCCCGAACCTCGGCTAGCCCAAGGCATGCGATGCAGTTCTTCGCGGCCGAGAACACGCCGTCACGGGTACGTGGGGTCAGCGAGTACTTCGCGTTCAGGTCGTCGTGCTGGGCCTCGTAGGTGCTGCCGGCGAGCAGCGTGAGCGGCTCGCCGGCGCCCGGCGCGGACACCCACTTGTACACCTCGGTGATCGGTTTGTTGCCCAGAGCTGCGGCCAGGAACAGCGCGGTGAGCAGGTCGCGGGCCTGCTGGTAGAAGAACGCATTCTCGCCGGCATCGCCAGAGACCGCCGACCGCGCCGTGGTGGCGCCCTCGAAGATCTCGGCCAGGCGTAGCGCCGAGCCGTCCCAGAATCGTGCCGCCCGGACGAAGTCGAGCGGGTCGAAGAAGAACCCGCTGTCTGCACTGGCGCCGGGGGCCAGATTCTGCGGGTCGAACACCCACACCTCGCCGAAGTGTTCACGCAGCTGGATCGTCTCGTCGATGAGGTCGCGCTTGCAGCTCGTGGCCACCACCAGACCGGGGGCGTTCCAGATCTCCGGGATGGCCTTGCTGGTGGTCTTGCCCTCTCGCGGCGCCCACAAGTTCAACACGTTGTCCTCGGTGCCCGACATAAGGACCTGCCCGGTGCTCCACTCCCGGCCCAGATAGGCGCCGTACCAGCCGCAATCAGGCAGGTTGTTGTCCCGGTGCTCTCGTTTACGCGCACGCGGGGACAGGGTCGCGATGTCACTGGTCGAGGCCATTTGCCGGGTCGCGTGTGCGATGCGCGACTGCGTGCCGCCGGTGCGCCGCAGTCGCCACCGCCGGCGAGCGAGGATGATCCCCGCGGTGATCACCACGACGACCAGCCATTGGGTCACCAGCAGCGCAGTCGCCGCTGGGGACCAGGCCACCGAGTCACGCGCCAGGACCTCGATCGCGCCGACCATCGGGAACGGGCTGGGTGGCTCGGCGCCGCCGAGCTTGACCGCCGCCCGATGCGCCGCCCACACCGAGACGTTGATGGCCACGAACCCGGCCAGCATGATCAGCAGCACGACGTGCTCGGGCCGGAACTGCGAAACTCGGGTGTTCCTCGGATTGTCGTTGCCAGCCATGATGTGCCCCTATCTCGTCATCTCTAGTCGGTACTGCGCGGCTTTCCAGGTGTGTCCCTCACGGACCACGACCACCTGCGCCGCCATCTCCGGCAGCGGCGTCGTGTCGCCGTCGGTGTGTTGAACCACCTGCCGCAGGATCAGACGCACCTCCGCCCGGGGGGCGTGAGGGTCAACCGGATCGCTGGCGAGCTCCACAGCGCCCACGACAACGTCGCCGGACGCCGCCCACGCCGCCCACTGTCTAGGCAGTGGCTCTGAGGCCGGGCGCTCGGCCGCCGCCTCGGCCAGTGGCCCAGTGAGCGTGTCCGCGGCCGCGTGCAGTGAGTCCCAGGGGCCCGCCTGCTCGGCCGGCCGCCACGTGAAGATCTGCCGCATCGCGGCCCGCGCAGCTCCTTCCGCGGTCTCTGTCGGTTCTGCGTGCACGTGATGGGCGTCGGTGCCGGGCTCGTCCCCTCCGGCCCGCAGCATCACCACCACCAGCGTCACCACCACACACGCCGCCACCACGCCTGCGGCGATCACGCCCGCGATGATCAAGAGGCGTCGTTGTTCTGCTTCCATGGCCACTGCTCCTTACCCTGCTGTCGTGGCGAATTTGGCTGCTTCTGCGGGCACGATGACGACGTACTTCTGTGTCTCCGCGTACGGCGGAACCCCGCCGTACTGCTGGACGGCGCCCGGGCCGGCGTTGTACCCAGCCAGCATCAGCGTCTGCGGATCCCCGGAGAGCTGACCTGAGGCGATCTGCTCCCGCTGACCTTCGGCGATCTCGCACAGGTAGCGGGCCGCGAACATCGTGGCGTCTGCGGGGTCGGAGGGCGAGCCAGAGCCCGGCGGACCGGCCACCTGGCCGTTCTCGTCGACCTTCGCCCCTCGAGAGGCCCAGGTGCCAGGCATCGCCTGCGCATATCCCTGCGCTCCCACTGGCGAGACAGCGCGAGCTTGGAACCCCGCCGACTCGTGGTAGAGCAACCCCGCCAGCAGCGGCGAATCCACTTCTCGACACACCTGCCCGCCGAGACGAATCCACTTGCGCAGCTCCTCCGGGATCTCACCGTCGTTCAGCGCGCGCCCGTGGTCGCCGACCCCGTCCGGAACGCACGCACCGGTGGAGGCACCGACACCGGGACCACCTCCCTCCGGGGCGGGCCCGTACTTCTGGCCCGGGGTGGGCATGCCCCCGCCGGCCACGGTCACGTGCACGTGATCGAAGTGGTTCTCGGTCGGGGTGCCCCGATCTTCCATCTGGCTCGGCTGGCCTTCGGCGGGAATGTACTGCTGGCGCCAGATCAAGTACTCGATGTTGAACGCTTCTTTGTTCCGGAACAGGTAGTCGGCGATCTCGTCGCCGAGCTTCTTACCCGCACCGCTGGCGTAGTCCGGGATCATCACGTCGACGGCTCTGCCGGACGGGTGGTCGGGGAACGGGTCGCTGGGGCGCCAGCCCCCGATCGTCTGCACCTCGGGGAACTTCTGGGCGACGGCCCGGGCTACGCGGACCGAGTCGACCTGCAAGTTCTGCTCGGACACGACGTCCGACGGGGGAAGCTCTCCCCCGCGCGTACCCCGGTCCGTGGGTTCTCTCGGCGTCGGTGCGGGAGCGGGCCTCTGGCCGGCCTCGCCCGGATTAGTCGCCTTGTCGATCCACGGCACCGGATCGACGTCTTGGCCGCCGTAGCGGCCTCCCGCCCAGATCTCGAAATGCAGATGGGCGCCCGTGGATTGACCCTCGTTGCCGACCCCGGCGATATGCTGGCCGGCCTTGACCGCGTCGCCGGCCTTGACCCTGAGGTCGTCCGCTGGCATGTGCCCGTAGACGGTGGAGAACATGCCGTCCCCACCGTTTCCCTCGTGGTCAATGACGATCCAGTTGCCGAATCCCGAGGCGGGGCCCGATTCGGTGACCACGCCGTCGGCGAAGGCGTAGATGGGAGTGTTCACGGGTGCTGCGTAATCGATGCCCCGGTGGTCGGGGCGATCGGCTGAGCGATAGCCCGAGGAGACCTGGTAGGTGCCGTCTTTCATGGGCTTGGAGTAGTCCCCGTCGGGGACTCCGCCGGCCGCAGAGCTGGACCCTCCGGTCGGTGCGCACCGGTCGTCGTCCTCGATGAAGGAGGAGACGACGATGGTCAACCCGAACGCGACCGCGAGGACGATCACCAGCGCCAGCACCGGCCCCTTGAGGGTCACCGGTCTTCCAGCTCCCGCAGCCGAGCGGACAGGTGCGCGTTCGCGGCGCGCAGGCGCCGAATCTCCCCCCAGGTCGGACGCGGCATCCGCTGCTGGTCCTCGGCCCAGCTGAGCACCGTGGAGGTCGCCACACCGAAGTCGCGCGCCGCGCTCGCGGCCGCAGACGACAGGGTGGACGAGGCGCTGAAGTAGCCCACGAACCGGTCGACGACATTTTCCTTGAACTCGGGGCTGTAGCCCCCGGCGGGACTAGGCATTGACCAGTCCCCCGGCTCGCGCGGACTTGCGCTTCCACTCGTCCTCGAACGCGGCGTTGGTGTCGTGTAGTCGCCATTTCGTCTCTAGTGGCGAGATGTCGGTGCGGAACGGGATGCCGGGCGCGGTGCTCTTGCTGGCTTTGATCATGAAACACCCGCGGCCGGGCGGCACAGGGGCATCCGCGGAGCGTTCCCGGTCTGGTGAGGCCCCTTGTGACCATGAGGTGATCTCGGCGATTTCCCGCGCTGTGAAGGGGAGCTTTCCGCCAAGTAGGCGCAGCTCGTCGGCCGGCAGTCCACCACAGATCACAGCCCCGGCCCGGTCGATGAACCCCATCGCGCGGTTGCGATCCGCCTCGGTCGGCAGGGTCTCCAGATCCTTGGACCCGTGGGTGACCAGGTACACCGCGCAGCCCATTGTTCGGAGCAGACGCATGAGACCGTCCACATGCTTGGTCAGCCCCGGCGCGGCGGCCAGCGTGCCCCACAGCTCGTCGAGGGTGTAGGCGAACAGCTTCCGCTTGCGCAGGCCAGCATCGGCGAGAATCTTCGACGCCGTCACCGCGCCCGCTGCCGCCGACCAGCACGCCATGATCACCGCGGCTTTCACGGTTTCGTCGTTGTCGTCCAGGGCGGACACGTCGATCACCACCGCGGCGGAGTTGACGTCGATGGGCGTGGTGGTCTGCCCCGAGAAGATCTCCCCGGTCACACCGTGCTGCATCGCATACAGGCTGCGCAGCAGCGGCCGGACGGTGGCGTGATACTCCTCATCCGACGCCGAGACGGTGACCTGGTGCAGCTGCCGGGACCCCGCCTGCAACATGGCGATCAGGTCCGTCAGCTCCGGCGGATGCACCCAGCGACTGCGCCCGTCCGGGCCGTCCTCGGCGTATAGGTCGTCCAGTGCCACGGCCACGGCCGCGGACTCGTAATCGGCCATCCGACCCTGCCGGGCGAGCGAGACCAGAGTCTCGATCATCCGGCGCTGACCGGCGGCCACCTCCTTTTTGGCTCGATGGAGTTGCTGTTCCAACATGCGCAGCCTCTCCCGATCGGCGTCGGTGTCCCCGGTGTGAGTGGCGATCGCCGCCTGGAGGACCGGCACCACCGAACCCAGAGCTCCCGCGTCGAGGGGGTTGATCCGGTCCAGGCCGTGCCCGATCCGGATCACCTGCCCGTCGACAGCTAGCACCAGGGGGACGTACTCGCCCTTGAGGTCGTTGGGAATGATCGGCACATGACCCTGGGCCGAGTGTCCGAGCAGGATCTGCCGCACCAGCGAGGACTTACCCAGCCCGGGCACCGACATCAAGAACGCCGACGGCGTCGACAGCAGGTTCTGCTCTAGCCAGCTCAGACAGTCGAAGCCGAGGTCCTTGCCGTCGAGCAGGTTCCGACCGATCGGCGGGCCGATCATCGGAGACGGCGACCCGACCGAGTTGGGGTTCCACCCGGCGGCGTAGTTCGTGGCCATCATGAACTCGTTCGGAGCAGTGACCGATCGCACCAGACCCGACCCGATCCCGGCAGCGAAGGGGGCGCGAAAGCCGCGCGCCCCGGCTCGTGGCCACGCATCCTCCCCGACCACCGGGGCCACACCATGCCGGGCCAGCGACTCGTGTTTGATCCGCCCGACCTCATCCGGGTTGGCCTTCTGCCATCTGCCCAGGGCCCGCCCTCGGCGGGTCCACGGCAGCGGGTACTTCTCTTGCCCGTCGAGGATCGCCCGGAACAGCTCGCCGTAGTCGGCGGTGGCCTCCTCTGGTCTCCACATACTCATAGCGGCAGCTCCGTCTCGATCGTCGCGTGCTGGAACCCCGCCACACCCAGTCCAAGGTTGGCGGCCAACATCACCCCTTGGCGCCCGGACTCATGCCGCACCCGCAAGCGGGTACGCGGCCGCAGCGCCTGCAAGAACAGTCGGGCGATCTCGTGTCCGCCGGCCACGGTCACCGTCGACCACACCCGTCCACCGTCGGCGGCCTCGACTTCACTGACCGACAGGGGGTCGACGAAGGGGCGCATCCAGCGGGTACGCCAGATGTGGCCGGCGGCGTCCCACTCGGCCAGCACGTCGGACACGTCCGCGCTGGCCTCTGCTCCGCTGGCCGGATCCGAGCACGACAGTGTGAAGCTGACGCACTCCACACTTCCCACGCGAACACTGCGCGACGACTCGTCCCAGGTCAGCTCGGATAGATCCTCGATTGACCGCAGCGCCGCGTCCAGGACGTGACCGCAGCGCCCGGCGATCTCGCTCTCGCGTGCAGGCCGGGCCGGCAGGCCGGCGAGAGCGGCCGCGTCGTACAGGGTCGGTGCGTCGACCGCCACGATCGAGGCCAACTCCGTGAGGTCGCTTCGCTCGGTCTTGTCGGCGGCCGAGAACACTCCACCCAGCAGCGGTGGCGCTGAGGTCGTGCTGTCACAGGCGAAACCGGCCAGAAGCCGGTCCAGGCCCGCCACCTGACGGGTCCACGCACTGACCCTCTCCTGCTCCACGATCCCGGCATCATCCACCAGGCTCGCCACGGCAATCTGGTGGCGGCTGGCGTCGGTGACGAGCGCCTGGGGGAAGCCGCGGGCATCGACGGTCTCACTGACCTCCAGTCCGCGCAGGGGGCGGGGGCGGGTATCGGGAGTCGATCCAAATAGGTTCTTGAGGTTCAACATCCGCTCAGTCCTTCCTTCCGAACGGCAGGGCTCCAGCACCGAGGCAGAACGAGAACGCCGAGTCCTGCATGAGCCGCATCTCGCGCACCCGGATGTTCAACTGGTTGGCCAGCGCCTCCACATCACCGTCGATCGCCCGGTCGTCCTCGCCCGGCAACCACGTCACCGACACGTACATCGACCGCCGCCCGTACCCAGCTCCCTTGGCCAGCGCCTTACGTGAAGCCGTCGTGCCCTCCAACCGCAGCTCGGCGTCAACGGACTTGATCGTCTTGCCGTCGTTGACCCCGACCATTGCGTCCCGGTGCTCGGCCTCGACCAGCGAATGCGCCACTCCCGGGGGGAACGGCCGGTAGACCAGACAGACGGTCTTGCGCGTGATCCTCGAGTGCTGCTCCAGCAAGGGTCGCAAGTGCTTGTTCTCGAACGTGGCCGGCGGCGCGGAGACCATCTCCCAGGTCCGCGACCAGGTGCCGTCGTGGAAATACCCGCGCGCGGTGGCCTTGGCCACCGCCGGCCCCGCATCCGACCACGGCAGATGGTGCGGCACGCCTTTGATGTGCAGCTCCTCGAAGTCTTCCTCGGCCGCGGGATTGAACGCCTTGTGCGTCGAGGCCACGATTTCGTCCGCCGTCATGGGTCGCGCCTTGATCCCCGCCCATGGCAGTGGGCCGCGATAGAACGCACCGATCTCGTAACGGAGCTGGTCGAGAAATCGGCGGTCCCGGGAATGTGACACCGACACCTTCAGCGTGAAAGCCAGCTCGAACTCATAATCTTGGCCACCCGATTGCAGCATCCTGGCTCGCTCGAACTGGATCTCCCGCGCGACCGCAGGTGCCTCCGGCGAATCGAGGGTCTCGACCTCACGCAAGGCCAGCATCCCCGTCGACGGCCTGGTGGTGTGCCGGGCCACCACCGCCAACAGATTCCGATTGTGCGCCCACTGCGCCTCGCACGTCCCCCACTGCGCGGTCGTCGCCTCAGCCTCCGCGACGCTACGCAGCACATCTCCGGACAGCTGCCCGGTCAGCTTCACCGTGACCTGCTGGGCCGCAGGGTTGACGATCACCCCGAACCGGTAGCCGTTCGCGTCGACATCCTCGAGCAGCTCGGTGCCCGCCAGCAGACCCGGCGCCCGACGTTGCCCGCCCGGCACCCGCGATTCCGGGCCCGAGAGGTACAGGTTCTCCCCAGTCATGCGGCGCCACACGTGCGCGGCCACCAGCCGCCCCGACGTGACGAAAGACCGTCCGTCTCGGTGAAAATGCACCAGGGCACCCACCAGCACAGCCAGCAGAGCGGCTACCAGGGCGAACCGCACCTGCTGGGCCAACATCGACACCACGAACGCCATGAGGCCGACAAACCCCACCACGGCCGTACGGACCGGGATGCGGCCAATGAAGTTGCGCTCCCGCTTGCGGCCCAGGGTGTAGGTGGTCGTCTCGGTCTGCGGCGCCATCGTCTCGCTCATCAGCTCCCCCTACCGGTAGGCCGACCCCGGATTGACCGGAGCGCCTACCGAGTCGTCGAGGATCCCGCCGCCCGCTCGCAAGGCAGACCCGGCCATGCCGGCGGCGTTGCGCGCGATCCGCGCACCTGTCTGGCCTGCCGCGGCCACCTGCTGACCACCGCCGGTCGAGGGACCGGAACCAAGAGCTCCAGCGCCGCCTCCCCCGGATCCACCAGCGGCTGGTCCACCACGCGATCCGCCACCAGTCGACGGACCACCACCGGACGGATCGCCCCCACCGGACGGGCCACGCCCACCAGAAGCGCCGCCCCCGGAACCCCCACTGCCCCCATCAGTCAGGCCCAACGCGGACCCGCCCGAGCTAGCCGCGCCCGCGGCCGCGCCGCCGGCCGCCAGGGCGCCGGCACCGCCCGTGGCCGCCGCGGCGACCGTGCCGCCCACGACCGCACCGGTCGCCCCGAGGGCCGCCCCTCCCAGGGCGCCAGCCGAGCCACCGGCCTGGCCCTTCATCTGAGGCAGGATGATCGCCAGCAGTGCAGGGGCGCACAAGCCGGCCGCCCCGAACAGCACCAGAGAGACCAGCTTGTTCTCCTCGGACCCATCGAGGTTCATCGCCGCCCACACCGCAGACATGTAGACGAACGCGGCCGCGACTTTCAGCAACGCGAACGCGACCAGGACACCCATCGCGTTCTCGACGGTGAACCGTCCCGCTCGCCCGATCGCCCATGCCGCGAAGATCGGCATCAGCCCGATCAGGATGGGAAGCAAAATGATCCGCATGACCATCGCCAGACACATCGCCAGCGACCCGATCAGCGAGATGAGCACGAACACCAGCACCAAAATTGGGTTCATGTCCTCGCCGATCGTGACCGCATCGGTGATCTTCGTGAAGTCCCCGGCATCGGCGATATAGGTGTTCACCAGCACGTCAGCGAAGCCGTCGAAGGCCATGATCGCCGGTATCGCCAGTGCCGGAACCAGAGCCCCGTACAGCAGGTACCGGCCGTAGGCCGCGGCCGCGTCCTCCATCGCCTCCCCGGAGCCCTGCCGCCGCGTTGAGGCCACCTTTAGCAGGCCGATCACCAGGCTCAACGCGAGCCCAGCGATCGCGCCCTGCCACACGAGATTGTTGATTCCCGACGAGGACAGCTCGAGCGCGTCCGGGTTCAGTTTGAACTTCGTCCACAGCGTCAGCGTGTAGCCGATCACCGCCGGGTTGCCGTCCTTGATCTCCCGGACGATCCCGGCGAGCTTTCCATCCCACGCGGCATCCGCCGCGGCCTGGATCGCGTCGCCCGGATGCTGCACCGCGCCCACACCCATGCAAGCAGCAGCGTGAGCCCCGCGCACCGGAGCGGTGAAAGTCTCGCGAAGACCACCGGTGTGGGCAGAGTCGCGGAGCCACTCATGGGCGCCGGTGCCGCCCAGAAGTCCGCCGTCGACGAGGTCGCCGTCGCGGTCGCCGCTTCGGCATTCCTCGTTGAACTCCTGAAACTGGTTCTGTCCGGTGTCCTGGGCGTGGGCCGGCGTAGCGACAGCGATCGCGACGAAGAGCGCCACTACGACGGTGGCGAGGGCTTTCAGTGCTGGTCTCACATCCACCGGGACCACGACCCGTCGATCTCGGTGAGCGGAGTCATGTTTCGTCCCGAGACGATTTCCCATTGGTCGGCGACCCACTTCATCGAGACCCGAATCACCGGATGATCGTGAATTCCGACGTTGGGGTCGGGAGAGTTGATCTCTCCGACCGCTTCGTAGACTGACGGCAACGCGGCCTCGACGGTGCAGAAGTTCTCGTCGCACTGCCCGAACTTGAACCACCGCGGCGCACTGTATCCCTGCGCTGCTACCAGGGCGCGTCCGTCGACGGAGTCGCCGCGGGCCCGGATCTCCTCAAGAAACTCCGGGTCTTCGCCGGCCATCGTCGGCATGAAATGTCCGATGAAGTCGGCGTACACCCCGCCTAGCTCCATCCCGAAACCCATGTAATTGGCTGTTAGGAGTGCTGCACCGCCGGGTGAGCGGGCGTAGCCCGTCATTACCCCGTCGTCGACCCCGGTCGGTCCGTCCGAGCGCGAGACCATGACTGTGGTGCCGCTGCTCACGCGCTGCAGTTCGAGTCCGTCGGGAGGGCCCACCATTTCCTGGCCTACGGGGAAGGCGCCGGGCTCTCCGGTCTGCTCGCGCGGCGTCCCGCCGGCGGACGTCACCACTGTGACCTGGCGGCCGACCAGGTCAATGTCAGTGGTCTCGTCGTCCGACGGCGCAGCGATCCCGGCCGAGGGCTCTGGCGCACTCGTGGTGGGTGGAGCGTCCGCGCTGCCCGCGTCGTCGCTGTCGCCGGTGGCAATCGCCAGGATGAGGGCGGCGACCAGGGCCACGACGACCACCACGGCCGCGACGATCAGTGCTGCGGTGAGTCGTCCTCGTCGCTGTGAGTCCATGTTGAGCTCCTACTAGTCGGCGCGAAATTCGGTGAAGTCGTCGAGGTTGTCGAGTTCGACGGCGTCCACGGCGGTTTGTTGCGTCGGCAGGACGAGCTTCCAATCGCCCGTCTGCCACGCGAGCTGCGTCGGCTGGGCGGTGAGCGTGCCGTCGGGCCACTCCACGGCCAGGAGGACCTGGGCGCGGTCCTGCGAGTAGTCGGTGAACTGGAAGCCGACGAACTTCGCGGGATTGCGCACGCGGCCCTCGACCGACATCAGGGCCCGTGCCTGAGCCCACTGGTCCTTACCGGGTCCCGGCGCCAAGATGGTGCTCGCCATCTGCGGCCACGTGTTGTCACCGGTGGTGGCCAGCAGCGTTTGACCGGTCATGGCCGCGATGACTGCGCACTGTGGGGTGTGTGCGTAGCCGTGTTCGACCGGGTCGGTTTCGTCCGGGCACTGCTCAGCCCGGGGAACGGCGATGCCGGCCATTTGCGACCAGGTCGCCTCGGGCGCGGCAGTCAGATCCGGGCCGTCTTCGGTCCCTTCCGTCCCCGCGTCGTCGGTGCCGCACGCGGCGAGTGCCATCGCAAGCCCCGCTGCGGCAACCAGTGTGCGACTGCGCATTTTCTGCTCCTTCATTCCCCGTCAGATCGGGGTGTAGATCAGCGAGACAACCGCGCCGATGCTCGAGGCGAACATGAGGACCACAGCGATCACGAGAAGCCGCTCCACGCCCTGCTTGGGCTCGCGGCCCACCTCCCTGGCCTGACTGATCTCCACCAGTGCCCAGCCCATGAACACCACGCTGGCCACGGCTACGAAGCCGAGCCCGATCGAGATCCAGTTGGCCAGCAGCCCTTGGATTTCCGTTGGTAGTGGTTGCGGCGAGGCCGGGGGTGGGCTCTGCGCGAGCGTGTGGGCTGTCATCGGCTAGCCGTCTATCCGAGCAGCCAGCCGACGATCGGCATGAGCACACCCAGGCCGACCACTCCGCCGCCCCACCACAGCAGGCGCCCGGAGACTTGATCGCCGCGCCCGTCCTGGCGGGCGAACGCGATCCCAGCGAAGACCATGACGCCGCCGATGACGGCGATCACGATGCCGATCGCCAGCGCCACCCCGGCGACGTCGGTGAGGCGACTGGAGAGAAAGTCAGGAAGCCAGGGCGTGATGTTGTTGATGAAGGACGTATCGCCCTGTGCGAGCACTCGGATGTTCATGGTCAGTCAGTTCCCTTCAAGGGTGGTAGAGGTGGGCGCCGCACTCGAGGTGGGCGCTGTAGTGTTCGCCGGCCTCGCAACCGACGACGTCGTAACGGAGGTGTGGCCGACCTTGTTGAGGGCCGCTCGGGCGGCGTCACGGTTGAACTCGACGGAGTCCAAAGCGCTGAGTCCGACCTGGGTCTGGCGGGGTGCCGGAGCGAGCGGGTCCGCGCTGTCGGCGGTGACATCAGCGGCGATCGCTTGCACCCAGTCCCGGGTCGCTGTGGCTGGGCTGCGCCCATCCGGCAGGACCGGACGTTCTCCGTAGGCGTTGTGCTCGTTGGTCGACAGCCACGCCGCCAGGCTCACCGCGAGCTCCACCTGCTCCGGGACCGGCACCCCGGCGTCCTTGAGGATCTGCAGCGTCTGTCGTGCATAGCCCGAGGCGGTCCCCGGCTCCAGTAGGGACATCGCCGAGTCGGACAGCCTGGCCACTGCCACAGCGCCCGCGGCCTGGGGGCCACCGGTCACTCCTGCCACGGCGATCTGGGCAAGATTCTCCGGCGTGATGGTCTTGCGGGCGACGGTGATGGCCGCCCCAAGCGCCATCCCGCCGATCCCGGCGGCCACCTCCACAACCGTTCCGACGAACTGCTCCGGCGTCGGCAGGGGCGGCAGCCCCGGCAACCCCGGGATCCCCGGAATACCCGGAGGCATCGGGGCCGGCGGGCCGATGGCTCCTGCCGGTGCTGGTGTGACCTCGACGATCGGCTCCGGAGCCGGAAGCGCAGCCGGTGCCTCCTCAGGCACGGCGCTATCGGCCACGGTCGTAGCTGTGCTCGTCAAGGGTGCTTCGCTCCGGCTCGTCGGCGAGCTGGTGGTCTCCTCGGTGGCTGCTTGGACCCGCTTGTTCAGCACGGGCGTGGGATTGGCTGCGCTGGGGCGAAGTGAGAAGCCCGTGCCGCCGAAGCTGAAGTCAGCGATCTCGGACAGGTTTCCGACGCTGACCGCCCGGTCGAGGATCCGCGCGAGCTGCTCGAGTGCGGCGACCGGGTCGCCCAGCGACATCGTCTCGAGTAGCGGCACGATGTCGGCCACGAGCTTGGATTCGACCGGCAGACCACACACGTAGTCCCCGGGCAGGCACCACGAGACGACGCGGTCGCTGAGCTGACCAAAGCCCACGTGGCCGGTGTTGTCTGTGCCCAGCCCTCCCGCGTTCGCCGTCGGCAGCGTCTCCAGGCCCGTAATGGCGCGCAGAACGTTCTCCCCGGCGGTGCCCGGCACGGGCCCCACCGACGAGGCACCGTCCGGGTGCAGAGGCGTGCCCCCCGCTCGGGTCGGGTCGGCGAACAACGCCACGCCGGCCACCTGATCTGGGTCGATGACGCTCTGCCCGGCGCCCGTGCGCCGAGCAACGTTACTGATCACTTCTGCGCCCTGGGAGAATCCGGCAAGGAACACCTTCGTCTCCGGACACCTCGCGGCGACCGTCGCCATCAGGTCTTCCGTCATTTCCACACCGGTGTTCATCGACTCGGCATACGGCGTGGTGTCCCCGAAGTTCTCGGGTAGGTGCCGCATTCCGGGCGGCTGCGCTCCCCCGACCGTCGCGGGGTAGGTCACGTACGTGCGCGACACTCGCGCAGCCTGTCGGTTCGGTCCCTGCATGGACCGGCCGATCGCCTCTCCCGCGGTGCCCGCGAGCGACTGCACCCCGGGCGGCAAGTCGAGCAGTGCCGCAAACCCGGAGGACAGGTCCCCGATATTGCCTCCGTTCACCGCGGCCATCACGGGCCGCACGAGATGCTGGGACAAGAAGCCGTGGGTGTCGCTGTTCGGCTCGGCGAACCGAGATGTCTCGGAGGTGCCGGGAGCCAACAGCATGTGCACCGCAGGGCACTGTGTAATCCCCCTGCTGGTCGTGGTCGTGGTCGAGGTTCCCGGGCCTGGCCGAGCGGTGGTGGTCTGCGCGGCCGCAGGGCCGGCAGCTGACACGACCACGGTCGTCACTACCAGCGCCGAGAGAAGTTGCAATGGCGTGTTCATCTGCTCTTTCACCTTCTGCCCCAGGCCGCGACCTGAGTCCGCGCGGCGTCGATAAGTTCAGTGCCGAGTTCGGCGACGGCCGCGGGCACCGCTTCACGCGGTGACGGTCGTTTCTTCGTCGTGGGTGGTTCCCCGAGGGACCAGACGGGCAGCTCATCGAGCGCCACGGTGGTCAAACCGGGAATGAACGGGACCGACCACATCTGCGACGCGCCCCCGTCGATCTGGTCGAGTAACCCCGCCAGCACGTCTCGCCGCTGACGGACCTGCTGAGGCCGCCGGCCCGGCACCCGCGCGACCGTGGCCACGCCAAGCAGACGCGCGTGCGTGCCGGCCCCTCCGGTGGCGTACTGCCGCACCAGGGCGTGGGCCTTAGTCAGTGCTGTCACCGACTCCTCGGCCACGAGCACCACAAACGGCGACTGTTTGCCATGACCGCCCGGCCACCGGCCCTGAGCGTCCCCCGCGGGGCTGAGCCACCGGCAGAGCGTTGAGACCCCGGCGCCGCCATGCGCGCCCAACAGCCAGAGACCCGGTGATCCGCTCGCGGGCACCGCCCTGTCCCACACCGCGACACACTCATGCGACGCCGGGGGTTGAATCGTGGGCCGAACCTGTCCCGCTCCTGCGGGGACATCCCGTCGACTCTGAGCCATGATCGGGGCCGCCATCACTCTTCCTCCGCCGCAATACTGACGATCTCGACTCGGTCACCGTCACGACTGGTGGTGACCTGTTGGACGAAGGTTTCAGGGGTCTCAGACGGCCGCGCCTCAGTGATCTTCACCTGCGCTTTCGCACCGTCAGCCGTGATCGAGACACAGTGCTCAGTGCCCTCCGGGACCGAATCGATCCCTTCTTGGAGGGCTTCGACGTTCACCAGTGGTGAGTCGTCGGACGTCAGACTCAGTGCTTTCTTCGCGTCGCGCTCGGAGTAGTAGGCGTGCTGGAAGGCCAGGACGACGCCGGCCACCGATCGGGTGTCCCCCGCGCCGTCGCCGGTCACCGTCTCGCCTGACTCCGACCCCTCGCACTGGAAAGCCGCATCCTGCATCGTCCCGGCGTCCTCTGTTGCCAGGTCACCGGAGCGACCCTCGATCTCCGCCAGGTCGGCGGACAGGTCCGCTGGTTGATCCATCCCGTCGGAGAGCTTGTTGACCAGGAGTAGCCCGCCGCCGCAGACCAGTACGACGAGCAAACACGTCATCGCGGCGGGGATAGCCCATTCACGCCTACGACGTGGTTGGGCTATCCCCGTCCCTGGTTCCACTGCCGCCGGGTCCTCACCGGACGGTGGCGGCGTTACCTCGTCCGACACCTGAGCCGGCTCAGCTCCCACGAGCTGGTCCATCCAGGGCTGGTCTGGTTCGGTCTCGTCCGGTGCACGCGGCGGATCCGGCGTCGGCGGCAGCTTCACCTCGCCAGCGGCCGCTTCCACACCGAGTGCAGCCATCCAGTCGGGCTCCCCCACCTCGTCCTCCGGCCCACCTACTGGATCGACGGGCCGCAGCGGCGAGTCCGCGTCGTCATTGTTTTTTTTCGACACGTTGCCCTCCTAGATCACTCGAAGCCCTCGGTGGCTGTGGCGGTCAGTTGAAGTGGATCGGCGGGACGCCCGGGATGTTCAGGCCGTTGATCGACCCGGCCGCTGCGTCCTTGGCGTTGTTCATGCCGTCGTGGAACGCGTTCTCGACGCCCGTTGCAGCATGGGGGTTGCTCGCCACCGCGCCGCCCAGGCCGAGCGCTGCCGACCCTCCGCCGGCGGCGACACCGGTACCGACGATTCCTGCGGGAACTGCCCATGCGGGCGCGGTGGCGACCGCCGCGGCGGCACCGGCCACGGCGGGTGCCGCAGACGCGGCCGCGGCCGGGATGGCGGTGTTAGCGATCATTCCGGCGATGAGAAGCGAGATCGGATCCATGGTGGTTCTCCTTCGATGTGTGAGTGAGCACTGGCGGTCGGGCGACCGTCAGCCGATGTGGAGCTGCTTGGGGGCGATGGGGGCCTGAGGCGTCACCGCGCCGCGGCCTCCCAGGTCGATCGTGAGGCCCGGTGCGGGTGCCGGGGCCTGCTGGACCGGCGCCGGAGCAGGCGCCGGAGCTGGAGCGGGTGCCTGACGCACCGGAGCCGGGGCTTGCTGCACGGGAGCCGGGGCCTGCTGCAGGGGTGCCTGACGCACCGGAGCTGGGGCCTGCTGCACGGGCGCCTGACGCACCGGAGCTGGGGCCTGCTGCACGGGCGCGACCGCCTGCTGGACCGCGGGAGCCTCCGGAGCGGCAGCCTCCGATGCTTGCTCTCGACGAGGGTCGGGCTTGTCTTCCTTCTTCGCCTTCTTGACCTCGACGGCCGCGGAGATGCCGGCTTGCTGCGCCACTGGCTTCGCCCGCGCTGCTGCGGGAGCAGGCGTCGCACGAGTCGTGGCCCGAGTGGTCGACGCCTGACCCTCCACGACCGCGGCCTGAGCCGTCGTCGCCTTCGCTGGCTTCTGGGCCTCGGTGATACCTGCCTGCGTGCCGGCCAGGGCGAGAGTGGCGCCTCCGAACGCGACAATCGCTGCGGTGGTTCCGACGAGCGCTCCCCTGAGCGCGGTCCGAGATTGGTGCATGGTCTACCCCTGTCGCCGTTTTATAGTGACACCCTAACCCCTCCGGGGCGCATGTCAACGTCACTATAGGACGCAACCGTAAAGTCGTGGGGAAACATCAGGACGGCGACGGAGGAGTGCACATGGGAAGGGCCTCAGCCCATGCCTTCTCCCCCGAGGTTCTTGTCGATTTGCGTCGCAGCGCGGGCCTTTCGCAGGCTGCGCTGGGTGATGCACTGGGGGTGAGTTCGGGCTCAGTCCGTGCTTGGGAGCGGGGTCGGAAGATCCCTCAGGCGGATATGTTGGGTCGGTTGGCAGAACTGTTGAGTGCGGCGCTCTCGAGCACCGTTACCGTTGCCGACCTGGTCGACATTCCCGATACCGGCAGAACTCTCGCTGACTGGCGTGTGCTCCGAGCCTTGACTCAAGGTGAAGCCGCGCGACGCGCTGGCCTTTCCACCTCGCATTATGGGGCGATTGAGCGTGGAGACAGCCCCTTGGCGGCGCATAGTGTTCCCCATCTCGCTGATGCTCTGGGAATCACCCCGGACGAGGTCATCGCTGCCGCAGGTGAGGGCGGGCAGGGCGGTTAACTGCTTTTGGGCCTGTCCACAAAGAACTTGACAGGTGTCCGGCCTAGGCTTGTGGACATGACAGCTCGACTTGCCGACGCGGTACGGAGGAGGCGCGCCGAGCTCTCGCTCAACCTGATTCAAGTCCGGGACCGGGGCGGCCCGCGGGCGCCCATCATGGTGAGAATCGAACGCGGAGACACCGAGGTGATAACCCCCGAGATCCTCGACGCTCTTGACCGGTCGCTGGAGTGGACGATCGGTAGCGCAGCGAGCACTCTTGAAGGAGGCACTCCCACTCCCCGAGAGACGGCGGAAGTGCAGTTTGCACCGTCGGGGGTCACGATCTCCCACGGCGAGGTCGCTGCTCTCACCGCCGCCACATTCCGGTTACAGCAGCTTTCCAGTGACCGCGCCCAGGATTCCGACCTGGTCGAGGCTATCGAGGACCTCGCCCAGGCAGTGGCCCCGCTGTATGGTCAGTTCATCACGGAGTTACTGGCCGCGAATACCCACGGACTTGGTAGCGATATTGTCGTTGACGCAGTAGCTCCGCTGCTGGCCGAGCGTGCGGACTCCGAACTCGACGAAGGCGCTGCGCTGCGTAGATGGCTGGCGATGCCGGACGCCAAACGTGATCGCGGGGAGGACGCATGACGCAAGCGGACCGACTTCAGCAACTCATGTGTGTATGGCGTGATCCCTCTGGTGGGATGCGCACCGTCGAGGAAATTGCTGCGCACACGCCACCGACGGTTGGCGTTACTCCCGAGCTGTTGGGAGACGTGCTCGCGGGGAAGTCAGTGCTCACCGAAGCCCAATGCGAGGCTGTCGCTGCGTTCTTCAAGGTCCCCGGTCGCTACCTCAGCGATGGGGACGAGAAAATTCATGAGCAGCTGGAGCTGCTCAGGCACCTGGTGAATGCAGGTGCAAGGTCAGTCCGACTGCGGGGCAAACCGGTCGACACCACGCGAAAAGCCCTTCTCGCTGCCGTGTCCCGCCGTGTGTCGTAGTTGCTTGGCTCGCTGCCACTGCACCGACAGCTCCCCCGCCTGGCCGACGGCGTCGACGGCAAGCAGACCCTCGTCACCGAGGTGGTCTGTTCGCCTGTCGCGCTGCATCGCCGCGTCCTGAATTGCGAGTGCGAGGATCAGTGCCGGAGGTTCGGCGCTTACTTTGCGAGCTGCGCGCATATGACGGTCGTTCACCAGGGGCGCCAGATGAGCAAGAGCGTCGACGCTCTCCACGATGGCTCGGAGGCGCTGCTCCTTGCCGCGCAGACTCCACGGATCACTGAGAGCCACCTCAGGGCACGCCGTTCTCAGGTCCAGCCACATAGCCGTCATCGGATCGACCCAGCTATCTTCCGCTCCACGGTTGGCCACCAGTGCCGAAATGACGGCACCAATTGTCAGAAGAACTGCGAAGACGACCCCGTTTGGTACACCGCGGCCGTCTAGGAGACTGTGATCATCTCGAAGAGCGCTGAACCCCACGCCCACAAACACGGTGAAGTTGTCGATGACCAGGAAGGCGTAGACCAGCGTCACCACCGCGCCGACTAGCCGCGACCGGCTTAGTCCCCAGGAGCCGATGAGCTGTTTGACCAGCAGAACCAATCCGACCAACGTGGGAAGACAGAAGATGGCGAAGTACCACAACGCCCAGCCGCTTGGAGCAGACTCCATTTGGTCACCGGCGCGTGGGGCTACAGCGGCAGTGATGACCAGTAGCACCGTCAGCCCGCCGCTAATGGCGTAGAGGACAGGCACCAGCCGTGGGTGTTTGACGTCGCCCTGCGTGGCAAACCAGAGCAAGATCACGCCAGCCACCGCCACGAGGCACGCTCCATGAATTAGTGCGCGCAGGATCGCTGCCCCAAGGAGCGGCTCAACGACGTCGTAGATCGGGCCCACCTTCAATGTCAGGGCCACAGCCCCCGCGGCCAGTGATTCGGTTAGCCGCCGGGGAGCTCCACCGCTGCGTGCCGCGTACACCCGCCACAAGATCGCCGCCCAGGTGATCGCAAGTAGCGTGAAATCGAGCCAGGCTGGCAGCAAATTACGCATGGTTATCCACCCCAAAGGCGCGCCATAGCTCCCGCCCACCAGACGTTTCCTGGGCTTGGCGCAACTGCCTCTCGACCTCGATCCCGGTGGTCATACGCGCAAGGATGAGTGTGCCGAGGAACTCCGCTTCGTACTCCTCTAGCGAAGAGTGGTTCTCGCGTTTAAGCAGGCGGTGAACCTCGCTCAAGTCCAGATCCGGAAAGTACGCGTCCATTCCGTGGGCCGCGTCCGGCGTGGCGAGGTCTCCCCGATGTCCCAGGAGCAGGTGGGCGATCTCGTGGGCCGTCACGGCATCTTGGTGCCACTGCGGTGTGCCGGCACCCAGAATGATGTGGTCCGCAGAGTCGAACTGGACCAGCAGGCCGCACGCCTCCGTACTCAGCGCTCCCTCCATCTGCTCGACTGTCACGGGTCTCCCCCGCTGTCGAGAGATCTCCCCCAGCAAGGACTCTCGAGTCCACGGCCGCGCGCAGCGAATGCCGCGCAGTGCCCGCCGCGCTCGACGACGAGCCATGAACAGCTCACGTCTGTTCATGCCAGCGCTTTCGATACGGCGGACCGAACGACCCCAGCACAGGACTCATCGGCTGGAACCGTCAGCATCCGGTGATCGCCCCCTGGCGTTCCCCACATTGAGGAGCCGACGAAGGTGGGGGTCACCCACTCCCATTTCCCCAACTCAGATCCCACCGCAGCAAGAGCGGCAATCGTGTCGTAAGCCGACGGAGACCACACTTGCCGCCCTGCCCTCTGCGCACAATGCCACCCGTAGGCCTCGTGAATCGACCGCTGAAAGCGCCCGCTGGCCGTGGTCGAACCGAACTCCGACTCTCTGAGCCATATGTGCTCCCCAGCGTTGATCGTCACCCAATCCACGCCGAGATTCTCGACGACCCATGTACTCGCGGCAATGTCTACCTCCGAGTTGGGATCTCGTCCCGGGTCCGACTCTCCGACGATGCCGGCGCCACCGACAGCAACAATGCGCGGGCTCGATTGCGGCTTTGCCGCAGCTAGATTGGTCATCGGACCTAGACAGAGCAGGACATCCTCCGACCCCGCCGATTCGCAGAACTCGAGGATCGCCTTGGACGCGGCGTGCGGATCGCCCGGTCGATCCGGCCTCGAACCGTGGCCGCCCAGCCCATCAGGGCCGTGCACCAGGCGGGGCGTGAAGGTGGGACCCGGCACAGGACCGGCAATCACCGGTATATGGTGTCGCATCACCGCGAGCACGTCGGCAACATTCCTCGCCGCTTGCACGGCTGAGGTGTTCCCCGAAGTCGTGGTCACGCCGATGATCTCGACCTCGGGACGGCTCACCAGCACGGCCAGGGCCAGGGCGTCGTCAACGCCGCAGTCAGTGTCAATGAAGATTCGCACCCAAGCAGGGTATGCGAGAAACGCCGACACCGGTTTATAGTGTCGCCATGGCCATCAGCGGCGTGTCGTCCGCCATAACAGTTACAGATACCGGTAGGAATGCGGTCATGGCACAGCCACACAAGGGTGATCGACGACTCGTCGGTACGCGTCTCGCGCGCGACGTCCACGATGAGGTTCAGCGTCGGGCTGCCGACGCTGGCACATCGGTATCCCAGTACGTCGCAGATGTCCTGGCCGCTCACGTCGGCCGGACTGACGAGATCCGAGAGACCCCCGCTGATGCCCTGTTCCCACGCCACCAATTAGAGGAGCCGCCGCTCGCAGACATCGCTTAGCGCATAGAACACGCGCACACGATCAACTGCATAGCGCACCCACACAAAAGCGATCGCCCCCCGGAGGCAACCGAAGGGCGATCTTGAGAGTGTGACCGGAAAGAGTTACCAGCTCGAACCGGTTTTTGGTGCCCCACCTGAAAGGCAGAACTGCTTGCGAAGCTGTTCTGAGGGTAGCTCACACCCTGTGGACGTGTCCAGCACCGCCGCGCCGGAACTCGTCTCGACTGAGCCAGACCCTCCAACCACCATTACCGTCGTCGATACTGCGGCCCTCGCGGAGCTCGCAGCTCTCCTGGCGGACTCAACCGTCCGCGCATGGGCTCTCGCTCCGACCCAGGGCGACAACCAAGCGATCCAGGTCGGTAGCGGCAACGCCGACCAGCTCGTGCGCCGCGCTCGCCTCGGCACTGAAGCCGCAACATGGGCCATCGTCGCCCAGCCACGTCCAGAGCTGGTCGCCCTCGACATCGACGAGTGCGCCGAACTGGTAGTCCCCGAGATTCGTCAGGCGGCTGCGGATACTGCGACCGTGGTCGTCGCCGCGGTCGCCTCCGGGCGCGACGACTGTCTTCACCTCTGGTGTATTCCGGCGACCAGGCACGGCCGCGACGAGCTCTTGCGACGTGTCGCTCTCATCCGTGAGCACCATCGGCTGCCGGCCGCGGCGATCGACCACCGTGAGGGCAAGGCCATTCGACTGCCGGGCAGCGTAAGCCTCAAACCCGAGGGGCGTCCCGCGCAGCTCGTCGACCTCGAGACCGGGAAAGCGACTGACGTTCGCACGGTAATCCGAGCTGTCCAGGCATCGCTTCCTCGCGACGCGCGGGGATCCGCGCCACAGCGGCTGCGTCGTCGACAGCCGGCTCCCTCAGCCATTCCCCTGCCGTTGCCGGTTGACGACGGCACGCGCCTGGTGACCGAAGCACCTCGAGCGTGGCGCCGGCGCGCACAGTTCACGCCCGAGGATTGGGCGATCCTCAACGACGACACCCGCCGCGACCGGTCCGCGGCCGCCACGGACGCCGCGTGGGTTCTTTGGCGTCACGGCATCCGCTCGGCGACCGCCGCGCTGTGGTGGTACCAGCGCACTGCTGCTTTCGGGAAGTTTCGTCAACGTGACGAGGTGTCCCGCCGGGACGACCGGACTTCTGACTGGTCCGCCTGTCGGCAGCACTGGGCTTCGATCGCTCGGCGTGCGCGAGCATTCCGCCCTGAGATCCCCGAGTCAGACCGCCGCACCCTCGACGCAGCACGCGAGGAGATCCGCTGGTGGGGTGATGCCGACCTCCAGGCAGCTGCCGCCGTGGTCATCGACCGGTTCAGCGACGGGTACGGACTGGCGAGCCGGCCGATCGCTCGCCGAGATCTGCAGCTCGCACTCCACCTGTCCGACGGCGCAGCGTCCGACAGGCTCGCGGCCCTGGTTAAGCGAGGGCTGCTTGTCGTGAGCCACCCGTGGAGCTCCACCACCCCGCGGGAAGCCACCCGGTATGACCTCGCGGTCCCCGCGACCACTTACCGGGGGGACACCGACCATGACGTCACAAGCCCTGCGGTGCCCCTGCAGCACCCCCTCTGGGGACTCCTCCGCCACACCAGCCGGCGAACCCTCCTCACCCTGCTACGCCACCCCGCCTCCCCCACCCGCCAACTCGCTACTCTCCTGGGCCTCCCTCCCGGGGACGCCACCCACGGGGTCCTCCACCTCCTCCGGCAGCTCGAGGACGCCGGGCTCGCTACCCGGGCGGGCACCGGCCGCGGAACGCTCTGGTCCGCCGCCTCCACTCTGGACCTGGACGCCGCGTCCCGTCGTACAGGTGCGCTGACGAGGGCCCAGGAGCTGGCCGCCCGCATCTGCGGTGAGCGCGCCTGCTGGCACGCCGAGAGCGACGCAGAGACAGCGCGGACTCTCCGCGGGCTCCACGTTCTTCGCGCACGTCTCACTCACGCTGAGGCTCGCGGGCAGCGCCCTCGCCCACACCCTGCTCCGCGGCACCGCACCCACCCTCGTCCTCCTCGTCGAGCAGCCCCCCGCGGTCGCCACTCCCCTCCGGTGGGCCCGACCGCCGCGACGCCAGCGCGAGAGCGCCGGCCTAGCCACGCCCCTCGGTCTGCTCCCCCACCGTGATGTCACCAGCGTCCACTGACTCAGAGCGGTCGTACTCTTGCCCCATGCACACGGCCTCTCCTGAACTGTCCGAGTGCCGCACTACGACTACGTTGGGGGTGCTGTCCCAGCCATGACCGGCTTGCTCGTCACGCTCTACGGACGCGAGTCCTGTCCGCCGTGCATAAGGACCAAAAAGCTCCTGGATCAAGCCGGTGTTGCGTTCTTGTACGTGGACATCGACGAAGACCCGGACGCACTCGAGGGACTCACCGAGCAGGACTGGGTGACCGCCCTGCCAGTCATCATCACCCCAGAACTCCAGTGGTGCGGCTACCGGCCTGAACACATCAGGACAATCACCACCAGGTACGGGCCCAGCTAAGCTGAGTCGCAGACGAACAGTCACCCCACACTCGAAAGGACCAGCCATGGTCATCGACGGCAACGTCATCGAAATCGGCACCCTTAACCAGCTCAAATCCGGCAGCAGCGTGCTTACCATCAAAGTGCGACACCGCGCCTACAACCCCACCGCCCGCACCTTCACCGGCGAGGTCGTCTACGACGTCGAGCTGCGCAAGCAACTCGCCGAGAACGCCCACACCAGCCTCACCATCGGCGACGACGTCATCATCGACGCCGACGAACACGACCTGGCCGCCACCATCTACACCGACAGCCACGGCCGGAACCACCCCCAACTCAGCGGCGCCAAAGCCCGCAACATCGGCATCAGCATCCGATCCGAAGCACTGCCCGTCACCACCTAAGAGCACTATCTGCCCGGCCGCCGCGGGTCGACTGGGGCCAGCTCCCGCGTGCAACACCGCCCGGCGCCTCCCGAGGCGTAGACCCTTAACCGTGGACGCCGGCACTGCCTGGCGGTGGGGCGAACCGGTGGGCGGCCCTCTTTCCCTGCCACCGCGATTCTTCGTGCTCCACTGCCGGCGTCAAGGTCGGCGCCGGCTTCGCCGTCGCCCGGCCGGCCACGACCAATCCGCCCCGCGCTGCGCTTATTTCGGGGCGGATTCGTCGCAGCAGTCCGGGTGCCCTCTCTTGACCCCGTTCGCTACACACGAAAATCGGCAGGTGTCAGGGAAAGGGGGACACTGCGCGAACGGCACAGCCGAGGCGTTGGTGCGAAACCCGCAGGTGAGAGCACATTAACGCACCATAGACGTACCATACACGCATGATGCGTGTACAATAGAAGACAGAGCCGGGAATACCCGCTCACCCCGCACCCGAAAGGAGCGACCATGCTCACGTTGCCCACGTTCACCGTCCCCGGCGCCGAGGGGATCGCCGCCGCCTACGCCGAGATGCGCCACTACGGCGTCACCCCGCTCGTGGCCAGTGACTGGCTCACCGAGCAGATCGAGGCCACCGCCCGCCAGGACATCGCCCAGCAGGTCGAGCGCAACCACGGCGCACCCGCCGAGCGCCCCGTCACCGTCGACGCTCGCGTCCGCCGCGAGATCGACCGCGCCATCAACGTCGCCGTCGCCGTCTACAACCGTCAGCGCAGCCGCGTAACCAACCTCGACCAGATCGCCACCGAGGCAGGAGCCGCAGCGATCAACCGCGCCGCAGTCGCCCGCCAGGCCCGCACCAACGACACCGACCGCGCAACCCTCATCGAACCCCGGGTCGATACCGTTCAGGTCACGCCGCATATGGCTGTGCACTACGTCGCCGCAGTCCTCACCATCGGCCCCCGCGCCCGCGCGATCTCCGCACGGTTCACCAGCAACGGCAAGAACGGCGTCCGCCTCACCCACTTCGACGTCCTGATGCCCTAACCGGCCGCTGGAGGGGGTCGCCCGCCGGGCGACCCCCTCCAGCGCATTTCACACCCCACCCCTCCCCCGCAACACCCGCGCCCAGGTGTCCACCGAAGCCGCCGACGCCCACGAACCGTGCCACTCTGGCCGCATGACCACCGCCGAACCACTGCGCTCGACCAACCTGCGCGAACTCATGCGCGACACCGTCAACCTCGCCCGTGCCGGAGACCACCGCGCCCGCCGCGTCGCCATCGGCCCCCGAAGCGGAATCGTCACCCCCCACCACTCACCCGACGGCGAGCTCGACGCCGCAGACCTCGCCGCCCAGGTATGGGCGATCGGACACGACGAACCCTCCGACGCCGGCACCTACACCGAGGGCTACTACACCCACCAAGGAGTCCCCCACATCGTCTACGCCCCAGCGCCGTAACCCCAGCTAAGAGCACATTAACGCATTGTGGACGCACCATACACGCATGACGCGTGTATGGTGATAGCAGAGCAGCCACAAGGCCGCTCACCCCGTACCCGAAAGGACCACCGTGGACACCACGATGAACCTCATCCACGTCAGCCCCTCCGAGCTGACTCTCGTCTCGAACATCCGAGACGCCCAAGCCTCCGACGACCTGATCGCCAGCGTCCGCGAGCACGGCCTCCTCGAGCCGATCAACGCCTACCGCGACGACAACAACGCCCTGGTCGTCAAGCACGGACACCGCCGCACGCTCGCCGCGGTTGCCGCCGGCCTCGACCAAGTCCCCGTGATCGTCACCGCCGCCCTCGCCGACGACCTCAACGGAACAACCGACCTGATCGTGGCCCAGTGGGACGAGAACCAGCAGCGACAGAACCTCACCGCCCGCGAGCAGGCCGAGACCATCGCCCAGCTCGCCGCCTTCGGCATCTCCTCCACCCAGATCAGCAAGCGCCTGCGCGTCGACCGCTCCACCGTCGACGCCGCCACGACCATGACCGACACCGGCACCCTCGACCGCTACGACCTGACCATCACCCAGGCCGCTGTCGTCACCGAGTTCGCCGACGACCCCAGCGCCGTCGAGACCCTGGTCCGCGCGGCCTCCACCGGCCAGTTCGACCACCAGGCCGCTCGCTTGCGCCAACAGCGACAGATCGCCGAGGCCCTGGCCGACGCCCGCGCCCAGTGGGAGGCCAAGGGCGTGACCGTGCTCGACGGCTGGCCCGCCTACGACTCCAAGGGCGAATGGGTCGACCGGCTGGTCGACAATGCCACCGGGCAGGACATCGTCATCGACCTCGACGACCCCGGCGAGCATGTAGCCGTGCGGCTCGATGCCGACTTCACGACCGTCCTGACCGCCACGGGCGAGCCAGTCGACCCCTACGAGCTGTTCGAGGATGACGATCACGAGCGGCCCGAGGACGCCGTCACCCGCAGCCAGGTCCACGAAGAGCTGATCGTGCAAACCCGCTGGTACTGCGACAACCTCGCCGCCCGTGGCTGGCGAAACCGCTGGAGCCCCACTCCCCCGGCAGAACCAACCGAAGTCGATCGCGAGCAGATGCGGGCCGAACGACGCGACGTGATCGCCGCCAACAAGGCGTGGCTCGCCGCCGAACAGGTCCGCCGCGACTGGCTCAAGACCTTCTGCGCCCGCAAGACCGCGCCGAAGAACAGCGCAGCGTTCGTCACCGCGACCATCACCACCAGCCCACACCTTCTGTCCGCCGACCGGCTGCGCGGCGAGCGCGAGAACTACCTCACGATCCCTAGCAGCGAAGGTATGAGCACACCCAAGGCCACCATGACCAGCCTGGCCATGTGCCTGATCGCCCACGAGATCAACACCCACAAGGGCTCCTGGCGGCACATCGACCCCCGCACCGTGGCCTACCTCCGGTTCATCGAAGACCAGGGCTACGCCCTCTCCCCCGTCGAGCGCCGCGCCTGCGGCGAGCACGTCGACACAGAGCAGCTGTAAGGCCCCTCCCAGTGCCGGGCCCCCGGCCAAGCCTCCGTGGCCCGGCACTGCCCGGCGGTGGGTGGCCCTCTTTCCCTGCCACTGCGAGTCTTTGTGTTCCGCTCCCTGCGTCAAGGTCGGCGCCGGCTTCGCCGTCGCCCGGCCGGCCACGACCAATCTGCGACGCGCTCGCTGCGCTCGCTTATTTCGCCGCAGATTCCCCGCGTCCGCCCGGGTGCCCTCTCTTGCCTCCGGTTCGCGGCCCACACGATCGGCAGGTGTCAGGGAAAGGGGGACACTGCGCGAACGGCACAGCCGAGGCGGTGGTGCGAGAACCCGCAGGTGAGAGCGCATTAACGCGCCATAGACGTACTATGCACGCATGATGCGTGTACAATAGAAGACAGAGCCGGGAACACCCGCTCACCCCGCACCCGAAAGGAACACCATGACCAAGCCCGGAATCCTGCTCGAGACCTTCGATCTCGAGGTCCCGGACGAGCACCGCACCATCGCAGCCGAGATCCGGCTAGCAACCAACCCCGACGGCACCGAAGTGCTGTGGCACTACGAGGACGGCCGCCCAGCATTCGTCCACCCCGCCCGCCGCTGCACCAACTGCGCCGAGGTCATCACCACCGGCCAGAGCGGCAGCCGCTGCACCGGGTGCACCGACCAGCTGCACCTCTAGCCACAGTCCCCGGCCCGCCGATTGGCGGGCCGGGCCCGGCGGACCCCGCGAACCCGCAGCAGGTGAGAGCACATTAACGCACCGTAGACGCTTGATACACGCATGATGCGTGTACAATAGAAGACAGAGCCGGGAACACCCGCTCACCCCGCACCCGAAAGGAGCCAGCCATGGCCCGCAAGACCTACACCCCGCAGCAGAAAGAGGCCGCCCGGGCGGCCCGC
>NZ_JAMYEI010000017.1:0-46280 GCF_033790845.1 Dietzia sp. PP-33 | reverse complement strand
CACGCATGATGCGTGTACAATAGAAGACAGAGCCGGGAACACCCGCTCACCCCGCACCCGAAAGGAGCCAGCCATGGCCCGCAAGACCTACACCCCGCAGCAGAAAGAGGCCGCCCGGGCGGCCCGCGCCGAGAAGGTCGAGCAGATGCACGACGAGCTGTCCGCCGCCGTCGACGCCCTCACCGAATCCGGCGAGTGGCAGCGGTGGCTGGACTTCCTCGGTTCGTTCCACCGCTACAGCTTCAACAACACGCTGCTGATCCAGGTGCAGTGCCCGCACGCCACCCAGGTCGCCGGATTCAAGGCGTGGCAGGCCAAGGGCCGCCAGGTCCGCAAAGGTGAGAAGGGAATCCGGATCTTCGGCAAGCCGTTCCGCCTCGTCTCCGAAACCGATGAGGCCACCGGAGAGACCACCCGCAAGGCCATCAAGTGCCCACCGCCCGTGGTCAGCGTGTTCGACATCTCCCAGACCGACCCCATCGAGGGGGTCGAACAGCCCACCGCCCCCGTCGCCCACCTCCAGGGCGACGACCACGCCGCCCTCTACGAGCGCATCAGCCAGTGGATGACCGGCCAGGGCTGGACCGTCACCCGCGAGCAGATCCCCGGCGAGTCCAACGGCTACTGCACCGTCGACGGAACCCGCCGCATCGTCGTCGACGCCGACCTGTCCGACGCCCACGCCGCAAAAACCGCCATCCACGAGGCCGCACACGCGATCCTGCACACCGACGATGACGGCAAGCTCACCACCGAGCCCGACCAGGCCACCCGCGAACTCGAGGCCGAATCCGTCGCCTACGTCGTGGCCGCACTGCACGACCTCGACACGAGCGACTACAGCGTCGGCTACGTCGCCAGCTGGAGCGGGGGACAGGCCGACAAGGTCAAGGCCACCGCCGTCCGAGTCCAGGAGGCCGTCCACCTCATCGCCGGCGCCCTCACCGACGGCGCCCTCACCGACGAAGATCAGGACGAGGAGGCCGCCGGCTAGGCCGGCGGGGCGGTCGGGCGTGGCGCCGCTCCGCTAAGCGCCACGCCCGACCGCCGGCCACCCTCGCATCATGCACGCACGACACGCCCCGCACCCAAGTATCACACGTGCTCCATACCCGCACCATGCGCGGATATGCTCGCACCATGCACGCATAACGAAGGGAAAGCAACCATGACCACGGTCATCGCGATCGCCAACCATAAGGGCGGCGTCGGCAAGACCACCACCGCCCTCATGCTCGCCCACGCCGCCGTCGCAGGTGGAAAGCGCGTCCTAGTCATCGACCACGACGCCCAAGGGGGAGTGGCCCTGCGCATCCTCGGAAACCGCGACCCCGACGGACACACCCTCGCCGACATCTACGCTCGCACCCCAGGCGTCACCCTCGCCGGCGCCACCCACACCACCCGCCGCCCCGGCCTGGACATCGTCCCCTCCGGTCGCGGCAAACTCGCCGCAGCCCTCCAAGCACTCGGGGGAGTGGCCCCCGGAAAAGTCCTACACAAAGCCCTCGACACCGTCCGCGACAACTACGACCTCGTCATCATCGACTGCGACCGCGGCCTGTCCCTGGGAACCATCAACGCCCTCTACTCAGCCGACCGGGTCCTCCTCGTCACCGAGCCCGAAAACGACTCCTTCAACGGCATCAGCGACACCGGCGAACTCGTCGACGAGATCAACGAAGACCTCCGCCCCAGCCGGCCCCTGCCCGACCCCGACATCCTCATCAACCTGCGCGACACCACCCGCACCGCCACCCACGGCCGCGTCGCCACCGAGATCCGCGACTGGGCCACCCAATCCGGCTACACCGTCCACCCCCACGACATCCCACGCCGCGCCTTCATCGCCGAAGCCGCCGCCAACGGTCAAGGACTCGACGAGCTCCGCGACATCGCCGCCGTCACCGTCCGCGACAGCTTCCACGAGCTGCTCACCACCCTGACCGCCGAAAGGACCTGAACCCATGGCCGCCACACCGCCCATCCGCAAGCGCAAGACCACCGACAGCCTCGTCGCCCAAGCCGCAGCAGGGGAGACCACCGCCCGGCCGGCCGACGCCCCCGAATACCGCAACTGGAACATGCGCCTGCCAGCCGACCTGGTCGAACGCATCTGGGGCACCTGCGAAGCCCTCGACAAGGACGAGGACCTACCCAGCGCCGTCGCCTTCACCGTCCGCGCCTTCGAGGAGCTGCTCGACCGCCTCGACGCCGAATACAACGACGGCAAGCCCTACCACTCAGACACCAGCCCCTTCCGCGCCGGCGGCCGCACCACCTACAAGAGGTAGACCCATGCACATCGTCACCATCACCACGACCACACCCACCGGCGAACTCCTCCACCAGGACACCCTGACCACCACCGGCAGCCACGCCGAAGCCCTCGACCTCGCCGCACACCACGCCGCAGCCACCACCATTGACATCCACGCCGACGACCCCTACAAACACCACGCCCACCTCATCGCCCTGGGCGACGAACCCCACGCCGTCATCGCACCCCGCATCACCCCAACCGGACGCACCGACCTCCTCGCCACCCTCCGAGCCACCACCACCCTCACCCACTAGAACCACTATCTGCCCGGCCGCCGCGGGTCGACTGGGGCCAGCTCCCGCGTGCAACACCGCCCGGTGACTCCCGGGGCGTAGATCCCTGGCCGTGGACGCCGGCACTGCCCGGCGGTGGGGCGAACCGGTGGGTGGCCCTCTTTCCCTGCCACTGCGAGTCTTTGTGTTCCGCTCCCTGCGTCAAGGTCGGCGCCGGCTTCGCCGTCGCCCGGCCGGCCACGACCAATCTGCGACGCGCTCGCTGCGCTCGTTTGTTTCGCCGCAGATTCCCCGCGTCCGCCCGGGTGCCCTCTCTTGCCTCCGGTTCGCGGCCCACACGATCGGCGGGTGTCAGGGAAAGGGGGACACTGCGCGAACGGCATAGCCGAGGTGGTGGTGCGAGAACCTGCAGGTGAGAGCACACTAACGCGTCATACACGTATGATGCACGCATAATACGTGTACAATAGAAGCAGAGCAGGCCACAAGGCCACTCACCCCGAACCCGAAAGGAGCCAGCCATGGCCCGCATCACCTACTCCGTCACCGCGACCGAGCCCTGGGAGGCCGCCGCCACGCTCGCCACAGTCCTCGACCTCTCGGTCAACCCGCTCACCGTTCACGAGGACCGGGTCACCGTCGTCGCCGACGAAGACGACACCGAGATCGTCGGCACCATCCGCCGCGCGATCTACGCCGCCTGACCCACAACCCCCGCCCATTGCCGCGAGGCAGACGGACACCACGACCGAAAGGACCACCGCCATGGCCATCACCGTGTACACCAAGCCCCAGTGCGTGCAGTGCGGCGCCACCATCAAGGCGCTCGAGAAGGCCGGCCTGGACTACGAGCTCGTCGACATCACCACCGACACCGAAGCCCGCGACTACGTCATGGCCCTCGGCCACCTCCAGGCCCCCGTAGTCGTCGCCGGCACCGACCACTGGGCCGGATTCCGACCCGACCGCATCAAGGACCTCGGCCGCACCGCCGCCTGAATCACCCGCCAGTAGGGGAGGGGACACACAATGCACACCATGACCGCCGAGGACCCGCAGGCCACCGCCGACCCGGTCGACGTCGACGACCTCGCCGCCGCAGACGCCGCACCCACCGTCCCCGAGCTCGACCCCGAAGCCGCCCTGCTGTGTGCACTCCTGCACACCACCGACACCACCGAAGCCCGCCACATCACCGCCCACCTCGAGGCGAACGACTTCCTAGGCCCCCGCTACGGCGACCTGTACCAAGTCATCGCAGACCTCATCGCCATAGGCGAACCCCACCACGCCCCCCGAGTACTCGCCGCCCTCACCAGTGCCGGACGCATGGCCGGCCACCACGGCCGGCTCCTAGCCGACGCCCTGCAAACCGTCACCCTGCTCGGAACCCCCACCGTCGGACTGCGCACCCTCGCCGCAGACGTCCTCGACGCGAGCTACCGCCGCCACTTCGCCCACACAGCCGCCGACCTCACCCGGGCCAGCGCCGAAGCCCCGACCGACGCCCTGTTCGAGATCCTCCTCAGCCACGGCCGCGCCATGCGCCGCGAAACCGAACGCCGAGCCGCCCTCACCAGCAGGGGAGGGGAGCAGGCATGACGTTCATCATCGGCACGGGCCCCACAGAGCTGCACGCCCTGATAGACCTCGAGAACCGCCTCGACGCCCACCGCGACGCCCGCGCCGCCCCGCCTGTCACCGTGCTCGACGTCGCCTGCCACCACGGCAACTGGTCGGCCATCGCCAACGTCCGCCACGACCTGCCAAGGGAGGGGAGCCAGTGACACCCGACGAAGCCCGATCCCTCGGCCGCGCCATCCGCACCGCCCGACTCGAGCAAGGCCTGTCCCAACTCAAGCTCGCTGTCGCGATCGGCGTCAGCGGGGGACAACTCGGCCTCTGGGAACGCGGCCGCGTTCCCGCCGCCCGGGGTCGGGACGCCCACGCTCCGACGATCCCGCGGGACCAGCTCGAGGCGATCGCCGCCGCCCTGGACTGCACCGTCACTGCCATCGCCGATCGCGCAACCCTGTCCGCCACCACCCGAGTCCTCTACGGGCTCGAACCACTCGGCCCTGCCCGTACCCTTGTCGCCGGCCAGGAGTACGACCTCACCGACGCCGAAGCCGACCGTGTCGCTGACTTCATCGCTGGACTCATCGCAGGCCGCAACCTGCGCTAACAGGCATTGTCGGAACTGCCCGATACCGTGCGCCGCATGGACGAGCTGCTAGACCGGATCCGCCGTGCAGCCGACCAAGTAGGGGAGCCGCTGTTCCTCGAAATCCTGGGCTGGCACCGTGCCGTCGTCGGCCTCCCAGCCCTGGACCCCAACGCGCACGGCGCCTACCGAGACGCGATCGCTGAACTCGGAGACGACCGCACCGCGGAACTACTCCGAGACCTGCGCCGACTCGCCCGCAACCCCCGCCGCTATCGCAACGGCGCCGACGGCAAACCTCGATACCGCCAGGGGCGAACCGTCAGCGATCACCACCACCGCGAGTAACCGCCTCGATCAGGCCGGCATCGCGGCGGTCCAAGGTACGGACGTTGTTGACCGCCCGTGACACTGGACGGGTTCGAAGAGTCGATGCCACCGCCCGCGACTTGACGTCCAGCAGATCCAGCATGTCTCCGACCTGGTCCTTCTCGAGCTTCTCCGGGGCCAACCAGGTATTCCACGAAGCGGGGGTCACAAAGACCGGCATGCGGTCGTGCACCTCGCCGGCCGCATCCTCACCCGTCCGCGTGATGATCGTGAACGTCGTCCGCCACTGCTCGTCACCGTCCTGGCGGTGGAAGGCCAACAGCCCCGCAGCGAGCAGCAGCTCGTCCCCCGGGGCATGCACATAGCTGGGGTTCTTGACCTTCTTGCCGTCCTCGAGAGCTTCCTGCCACTCGTAGTACCCGGTCATCGGAACCAGGGCACGTGCCGAGGCGAACGCCGAACGAAACATGCCATTGGTCGCAGCAGTCTCGAGCCGGGCGTTAATCGGCCGCGGCCCCTTTTCCTTCGCCCACGACGGACGAAACCCCCACGTAGGCATGAACGCCTCACTCACCCGCTGTTCGCCGATCAGGCGATCCCGGATTACCGGCGCCCGCGTGCGAGGAGCAACTGAGTAGGCCGGCTCCCACTCGAACCCCGGCTCCGTCCCATCCAGGTCAAGAACATCGACCAAGGCGGCGCCAGACACCGCTACCGAGTACCGACCACACATGCCGAGACAGTAGCAGCGCCTCGAGCGATTCGGCTCTGACCAGCAGGTATTGCGGCCTCTACTCACAACGCCACCTGAGATCTAAGAGGAAGAGCCCCTCACAACAGACCCCTCTGATCGTCATCGGTGGCGGGTATGGCTCCCCGGCGGTCCACGGGATCGACACGCGATCGCTTCTGCACCGATCAATAGATCGATCTATCGAAACATCCGAACTATTGCCCCGAGAAATTCCTGGATAACAGTAGAACGCTGCATTTTGCCCCTCTTGGCATGTTTCAAAAATTGGCCGGAAAATCGGGCGGTAAATCACCGGCAGAAAAACTTTAGAAATGAATTGCAAACCCCTTTTCAGGCGCCATGTTTTTTTGCTACCTTGTGTGGGCCGCACCGCATCGTTGCAGGTAAAACGATCGCAGCGGCATTGCGAACTCAATAGTGGATACCTCCGGAAGCGCTTATCCGCGACTGCTGAAAATGTTCCGAAAAGAAGTCCCGAGAATCAACCAAAAGGAGAAATCATGCGTACTTCCAATCTTTCTTTGTCGTCTGTCCCCGCTCACTCGTCCGACTCCGTGTCAATCGTCTTCGACGGCTGGAATGCCGTCCTCGGAGCATCCGAAGGATTCGGCTACTCCCGCCGGCAACTGTCAACGTTCACGCTGGACCTGCCTCGGCTGGCCGACAGAATCGCCGGAATGCGTCACCACTCAAGCCGGGTGGAACGAATCGCGGTGGTGATGGGGACCCATGATCTGCGCGCCAATCCGGCAGCCCACACCGCGCAAGCCGCCGCAGCCCGGCAGTGGAAGCGAGACCCGCGAGTCACCGTGATCGACCCCGGGATGGAGCAACTCGATGAGCCGACAGTGGGGGAGGGGGTGGTGGTCCCGCTGCGGCGCCACTGCGAGGTCCGCGGAGATGCGGAGATCCAGCGGATGCTCACCGAATGGACCGACGACCGCAAGACCGATGTCGCGATCCTCGTCAGCGCCGACGCGGATCACCTCCCGACGGTGACCGACATCCGGCGCCGGCGCCGGACCCACCTCGAGGTGGCCCGATGGGAATGGCAGTGGTCGTCCCTGTGGGAACGCGGCCTGTGGGTGCACCACCTGGGCCACGACCTCCTCGACTCCGTGACCTCCGACTGCAATCCCCGAAAGGCGGCCTGACATGACCACCACCCACACCGCGAACGGACCGCAGGATCACGTGGTCTACCGGATGGAGACCTCCCGGGATCTGCTCGACTGGCTCGGCGGGCAGTTCGCCCGCCGAACCCGACCCCGGGCCGGCAACGGGAGGAACAGCACAGGTCAGGCCAGCAGCCCCGCCGACGGGGCCCAAGCCCGCACGGTCGGCAGGCTGGAGGTGCAAGTGGCGCGGGTGTGTGAGCTGGTCAACCTCGCCCTGGCCCAGGTCGATCTCTACGACGACCTGGGGATGGCGTGGATCCTGCTCGAACAGGCCCGCCAGCAATTGGGGCACGCTGCGGTTTCGGCTGCGGCCGGCTCGAGTGACGACGGCGGCGAGGGTGAGGCCGGTGGGCACGCCGCGATGAAGGCGCAGATCGTGTGGCTGCTTCAGCGCGACCGCATGCCCTGGCCCCAAGACGCCGCGGAAGTCGTCGACTTCGGGGGAGGACCGGGTCTGCTGCCGGACCTGCTACCGGACACCCCGCTCGAACTGCTGCCGCTGCAACTGCTGGCCCACACGTCCATGACGCTCGCTGCAGGAGCCGAGACTCAGGGCATGGGCGAGACGGTGATGGCGATGGCGTTCGGCGAGTACGTGTCGACGGTCATGGCAGAGGCCATGGAACTGCTCTCGTCCTGCTCCGACCCGGCGGACGTGGACGAGATCGTCGAGACCGGCTACCAGGTCGCCGACCTCATCGCGGGAGCGTTCCCGCCGGCGTGGCAAATGTTCCAGGGACCGGCCGGCTTCCCCGGAGAGGCCGCCTGACACACCCTGATCGGGCCCACGCGCCCGATCAGGGCACCTGGCCCGCCGAGGCCGACCGGAAGGCGCACAGAACGCGTCTTATCGGCACGCGACTTGTGGGAGCTGTTGACCTCATGAAGTCACGGTTGTCGGCACAGTTTGTGCCAAGGGCGGATTGGAATGCCGAACGGTCCTGGTTCTGGTCGAACACCGGTCGGCTCGTTCCGAACCCGTGCGGCGCCCGGCTCGTTGCCGGGGCCCACCCCACAACTGCAGTTCGTAGCCCGAAGCTAGCTCGTGACGGCTCCAGTGGGGTACAGTTAGTAACAGCAGAAGCCAAAGAATCGCACTTTTACCTACCTCTACTGACGGAGGGGTCCCATGGACGCTGCTCCCACTAGCGGCACCTCTGACCGTCACGCTGCGCTACTGGCCGCTTACACCGCTCACCTTGCCGAGTACGGCCGTCGGCCCGGAGTCCGGGCCCTGCGCGAGCGAGCCCGGGTCAGCACTGACGCCGCGGCCACCTGGCTCAAAGAGCACGCGCCCGAGCGTCGCGCCCCCGAGCTCCCGGCCGAGAGGCTAGCCCCGGTGCTGGCGCCCCTGTGGGCCGCCGCCGTGGATGCGGCCACCCAGGTCCTGCAAGAGGACCACCAGGCCACTCTGGCCACCCACATCAAGTCCGAGCAGCAGGCCCTGCAGGACGCTGAGCGCGCCACCACCCACGCACAACAGCAAGCAGACCGTGCCGCCGAGGCCGCGTCCCGCGCCGAGGCGCTTTCCCGCGAGATCAGCACTTTTCAGCAGGAGGCCCATCGCGCCCGACAACAGGCCCACGAGGCGGAAAGAGCTGCCGCCGAGACTCGCGAAAGGGCACAGCGGGATATTCACCAAGCCGAGCAAGCGGCCGCAGTGGCCCGCGCCGAGGCCGCCGCGCTTCGCGAGGCTCTGACCGCGGTGCGGCCGGTCACCGAGCCCACACAGGAGAAGTTATGACCGATCATCACGACCACGAGGCCGAGTTGCTGCGCGCTGCTGTCATCCAAATGCGCGGTACCGACCTCGACCGCTCCGACGGTGGGGGCGACTTCACCCTCGACGGACTCCAGGACGATCACAGTTGGCATGCTGTGGCCTTCGGTATGCCCTGGAACGGTTGGGCAACACCCATTGTGACGACTGCAACCCTGCAGAACATGCTCGAAGACCTGGCAAAGCTCGACGGTCAGCCCTTTGGTGAGATCCGCCCTGACGGCGGCCTCGTCGTCTACGGCGAACAACCAGAGGACAATTACGTCATCACCCCAAACGAGTGCAGCGAGTACTCCCTGCACTCTCTCGGCTGGTGTTTCCTCGTTTGATCCACTGCGGCCACCCCTCGGCCGCAACCCGACCTAACCACCTTCCTGCAGGCCACAGCGATTTCGCCGGCTACCGTAGGCCGACATGGCCACGAACGCTGTCCCCGGCCCCGGGCACACTTGTCAGCCCGACGGGCGCACAGCGCGCAAGGGGCAGGCCGCAATTCCGCAGCCACCCCCTCACACAATCCTCGCCCCCGCGGACGACCTTGAGTTGCAGCAAGTGTTGCAGTGGCTCCAGGCCCGGCCGGACTTGGAGGTTGAGCTGCGGGACGCCATCCTCGACGCCATCAACTACGTCATTGAGGGTTCGATCACCGGGCGGTTCTATCTCTACGACCCGGAAGTGGACTCCGATGAGCGCTCATCGGTCGGCACTAAACTGCAGTACCGACTCCTGCGCGCCTTGGGCCTGCCGAAGCAGAAGCCTCTAGACACCGTGATCGCGGGTATCCCCGTGGAGGTCAAGACGACCATTCGCGACTCGTGGATGATCCCTACCGAATCTCAGTGCGAGATCTGCCTACTGATCAAGATCGACGCTGCGGCTGATCATTTCTACGCCTCGATCATGCGGGCCCACCGCGTATGGCTGCGCGATGGCGCCAACAAGGACGGCAAGCGCAGTTTCACCGCCGACGCGGTGAAGCGCTTCCTTGCCCCGGTGGTGGACGGACAGCTGCCGCGTAACCCCTTGCGCGACCTCACCGAAGACCAGCTCGCGGTGGTGTTCGGCCGCGGAGGAATCAGGAAGCGACTCACCTCCTTTTTTGGCTACATGCCGCACACGGTGGTTCCCCGGTACGTCATCGAAACCATCGGGCTCGGCGCCAAAGATCCCATGCGCCGAGCCCGGCAGGCCAAACCGGACGTCCTCGCCGAACACAACCTGGTCCTTCTGTGCGGAACGTGGCAGGTGGACTGTGCTGCGGGAGCCGCTATCGGCTACGCGCTCGAGGAGACAGACTGGGTCGCCGTGGACCCGGCCAAGATCCCGTCCGCTCTGCTCGAGAAGGTGCTCGAGGGGATTAGAGGGTTGCCAGCTCCGGCGTCCGTGAAAGCGGAGCTTCCAGACTCTCCGGAGCAGGCTCAGGCGCAGGCTCAACCTTGACGGCCTCCAAGGCCTTGCGAATCTGCTTACCCACGGCAGCGGGCACCGGCGGCGGGAAGGCGTTGCCCACCTGACGCCACGAGGCCGTCTTAGTCCCAGGGAAGATCCAGTCAGCCGGGAAGCCTTGGATGAGCGCACCCATCTGCACGGTGAGCCGCGGCATCCCCACGAACCCCGGCGCCGGTGGCTCGTTGGCAATAGTCCGGCCTTCCACACCGAGCTCAGCCCACGCGGCCCGGGCGCGAGTCGGGCCTAAGTCCGGGCCGCCGTGTTTGAGCGATCCGCCGACCAGTGTCGGCGCGATCGTGTTGGCACCGGCCGCCCAGGCATCGGCACCTTCCCAGCCGTTGGCTGCCATGTGATCTCGCAGTAGCGCGCCCACGCTCTTCGGGGGTCGCTTGTGCGGGGTCGGCCACACGAAATGCTCGGCCCAGGGCTCCTTGATCCCAACCAGAATCGTGCGCGGCCGCAGCTGAGAAACGCCGAAGTCCGAGGCCTTGAGCAGCCGCCACGCCGACTTGTAGCCCATATCCTCCAGGCGCCCCTCGACCTCCGCCCGGAAGTCCTCGAAAACGGGATCCATCAAGCCACGCACGTTCTCGAGCATGACGGCCTTAGGCCCGATCTCTTCGATCAGATCGAGGGCCCGCGGGAAGAGGTTCCGCTCGTCGTCTGCGCCGAGCTGCCGACCGGCCTTGGAGAACGGCGGGCACGGCACGCCACCAGCCACGAGATCGGTTAGGCCGGCGTACGGGGCACCGGACCACTCGTTCAAGTCCATCTCAACGGTGTTCCACTGTGGCCGGTTGGTGCGCAGGGTCGTGCAGGCATGCTTGTCGTACTCGACGCAGGCCAAATGGGTGAACCCGGCCTGCTCCAGGCCGACAGCCTGGCCGCCAGCCCCGGCGCAGAGTTCCACTGATGTAAGTGCCACGATAACGACCCTCTCCGTAAGTGCTCTCATACTGTCATATGCCGGCGGGGTCCATCACAAGTGACGAGCCACTGACTGACGTATCCGGCACCGAATTAACTCTGTACCTGCGGTGTTAAAACATAACCGCCGGCGACACACCCGTAGTCGACTACGCCCAGGAGTGCGTTGATAATGCCGGCAGGGGAGACACGCCCCAGGTCGTCACCCGACGCGCCTACCTTCGACCGGACGGGGCGCACTGTAACCGCCAGCTCCGACACGTCGGCGCTCCCACCCACAGCTTTCGGTGCAGGAGCTCACTCCACCGTCGTTTTGGCACCCTTGAACGCGGAGAAGATGCTCGTTGCTTAGTCGTTCGGGCCAAGTCCAAGCAGCTTGGCAAGATCCTGCTTCACACGCGCCGTGTCATCCGGCCGGAGCTTGCGGATCCTGTCGTAAGTCTCGTCTAGAGCATCTCGAGTCCGCCTGCCCTGAGCGAGCCACTCGTTCAAGCGCCTGAGGTTGGGCGTGGACAAGCTACGCACGGCGGACCAGACTTCCTCAACGGACTCCGGCTTGGTCCCCTCAGATCGCATCTGTTCGTTGCAGAGCGCACATTCCGTCCTGAGATTCCCGCGATCGTTTCCACCACCGAAGTGCTGCGAGATGATGTGGCCCACCGTCATCACAGCCTTGCGGTCGGAGTTCTCGGGATAGGGCTCCCCGTCGCCTACTCCGCATACCTGGCATCGTGACCCATCTCGGGTCAAAACTAGGGCGCGCGTCTTGGCTGATACGACTTGCCTGTTGGGTGGCCGATCTCCGAGGCCGGGGTGCCACCCGATTTTGTCGATGCGGTAATGCTCCGGCGGAAGCGATCGGTCGTCTTTCTTCGACGCGATGAGCCACCCATCGCGCTCACCTCTCAGCGAACGCAACCGTCGCTGAAGATGCTCATTGGTGTTAGGCGTCTCTGGATTAGGTGCTAGCTGCTCGCGCAGCTCTCTAGTGGTGACCAAGTCGCCCACCTTCTTCGTACTGGCTAAGTAGGCAGCGATCTTTCGTTCGTCGCCGTAAGCGCTTTCTTTGCCTGGAGTGCGGGTCAACTTCCACCAAAGTTCGCCGTTCGGCGCGTATGCAAACGAGGGGTAATCCACCTGCCTAGGATCGCACCCAGGCGGAGGTAGAGAGCAGTCCGACTCCTCGCCACGCCGTTGTACCGCTCGAACTGCGACTTGCACCCTCCACCCGTGAGCGCCCTGCTGTTCCGCAGCCGAGGCCACCCGCCGTTGGGGGGTAGTCCGCGTCACGCCGACCCGGGCGTGGGATTGCTGCACGATCAGGTATCAGGTTCAGTCACGCAGCCTGAGTGACCAGCAGGGCCATGATGGGCTCAAACTCGATAGGGGCCTATCGCCCGAGCGCGACCTGCCGACGTCGCCGGTTCGGTGGCAAGTTCGCTCGGTCCAAGTCAAAGTCGAGATCCGCAGCTCCTCGCGGGTGGTCCAGGATCGGCGGTCGAGGACGTTGTATTTGAGATAGCGGAAGATGCTCTCCATGGCCGCGCTGTCTCCGGCGGTGCCGACGCGGTGGACGAGTCGGCATATCAACGGCGGGCGATCCGAGTTTTCCTTACGTCCGCAATCGCGCGACGTTTCGGCCGGGGCGGAGTGGGTCCGCATTACGAGAGCTCTCCTGTCGTGGCGCTACGAATGGTGGCGACCTTTTAGCTCGGGGCGGAGCCTCCGCGCAATCGCTTCCGTCTCCCCGAGGCTCAGCTCGTGAACCTCGTCTCGTTCTGTACCTCCACCTGGGATCGTGCCGGCCACGTGAATGTGAAAGTGAGGGATGGCTTGGTGCGCATCAATCCCGTTGTTTTGCCAGATGCTGATTCCCGGACGTTGCTCTACCTCGTCGATGGCGTGCGCCGCTTTCCTGGCGAGCCTCATCACTGCATCTGACTCGGCATCGTTTATGTCCAGCACGGTCGGTGCGTGGCGTGTCGTGACAACCAGTAGGTGCGAAAGCCCCCGCTGTTCGCGGGTGACCAAGAGGGCTGCATGTTCCTCGCGATGGAGAACAGTGAAGGGGCGAGCTCCACTCAAGTAGTCACAGAAAGCGCAAGGATAGGCGTCAGGAACGTCGAGGTGACTCATGACGAATCCCTCAGCGAAGATAGGAACTCTTGAACCTCAAGCATGTCGATGCGCTTTTCATCCTGGGGTCTGACCACAATCCGCAGTTCTTCACATACTCGCTGCTGGCGTGAGGCGAAAATGAACGACAAGATGAGAAAACGGATGGCGTCCTGGATCGGCAGCACGGTCGACATTCCCGACTGCCCTAGGCCAATGACCGGAGCTGAGACTGCCTCGCCATTGGACCGGATGCGTACCTCGTCCCACAACTTGTCCATCGCTTCCCACAGGACGCCCATGTTGGAAGTGGCCTTGTTCGTCTCGTCGAGGCGGGTATAGGCCACGCAAAAGTAATGCTTGCGCTGGTGCTTGATCGTCGCGACGGTGCCGAGCGGGTAACGGCCGGTGTTACCTACCTTAGTGACAGTGTCGATGACCTGCTTGCTTGCCAGTGCCGCTTGTAGGTCTTCACGCAAGTTATCTACGTCGTGCTGGTACACGCGGTGTAAGAACTGTCCCTGCACGCTGCCAGACGCAATGATGTGGGGAGTCTCGATGTCGAAGGTATCCGCCATGCCGATAACGAGATTCGTGTCCTGCTCGAAGAGGTCGCCCGTGATAAGACTCACCTTTGTGTCGGGGCTCGCGAAGTGCTGTTCGACCGGATAGGGCCACGACTTCCAGACCGCGTAAACGAGTGCGGCCAGCGGAAGAAGAAGAATCTCTGGCAGGTCCAGCCTGCCGAGAGTGTTGGGCGAGAATAGGTCAAAGAGCCCAAGTGCTGCTGACAAAACACCAAGCGCGGCAAGCCCGTGCGTAGCCAGACCGCGCCAAAATCTTTTGTTCCGAAGGTCGCGAGTAAGGGTCACGCGTCACAACTTGTCGTAGACGGATTGATCGTAATAGTAACAACCGGTGTTGGAGCTGGTCTTGAAATCAGCGGCATAGCCGTCTAGTGCATATTTTATTATTGCGGGGCTCAACGCCACTGACATGGTGTAGTATTTCGCGTCCAGAAGCGGGGACGGAATGAAGTTCTTATCAACGGTCTTGTCTCCGTCGTGGTTCGCGATCACCACGGGCAGATTAAACTCCATCATCACCTGCACCTCATGGGCGAGGAAGGAAACCCCGTCGCCGCCTTTTCTCTTGGCCTCCGGCGTTCCGATGAGGATCACCTGCTTCGCGTTGCTCATGCGCTCACGCAGGTTCCGCTTGATGGTTTCCGGCTTGCTCGTGTCCCGCGAGATGAAGAGGCTGTGGGCGTCGTAGAAATTGAAGTCAATATTGTCGTTATCGCGCCATGCCTCCATCAGTCGGTACAAATGAATGTTTTCGCTCGCGAAAGCAACGTAGGTCTTATTGCGGTAGCTCATGTCCCGTCCCTAAGTTCGACTCGATTCCCAGTGTAGGCGGGCCCGCCGACAGGCTGCCCCTCTGTTCACCGGTTCTGCCGCGCAACTTCGAGGGTGCCCCGGCCCCACTCGTGGCGGCTGCCCTTGTCGCCGAATGGTGAGCGCCGACTCGGGTCGATCGGGACGATCGGGTAGGTCGAGGGTGAAGTCATCAACCAGCGGAAGGAACTCGACGGTCTCAATTGGGTACACCCGTGCGGGACGGACGAGGGGCCATCATCGGCGTGTGACTCTCAACTTCGTTTGGCGGGATTTCGCAGCTTCGTTTGGCGGCTCAGGTGAAGCCGCTGGCGAGGGTGGAGCGGCGGAGTCAGTGTTCGTCGCCGAGGTGGCCGGAGAGTTTGTCCAGACGATCGAGGCTCGATCCGTCAAGGCCGATGATCTCGACGGTCTTGCCCTTGGCGGCGTACTTGTGGGTGATCGCGTCCAGGGTGGCCACGGTGGAGGCGTCCCAGATATCGGCCTCGGTCAGGTCGATGACCACGTGCTGGGGGTCGCCGGTGTAGTCGAACTGGTAGACCAGATCGTTGCTCGAGGCCCAGAAAAGCTCGCCACGCACTCGGTAGGTGCGGATGTCGATGGTGCCGTCGTGATTGACGTCGAGTTCAGAGTCCTTCTCCAGGCTCGTCATGTGGGCCACGCGGCGGGCGAACATGACCATCGCGGTGAGCACGCCGAGGATGACGCCGATGGCCAGGTTGTGGGTGATCACAGTCGCGGCGACGGTGACCGCCATGACGATCGTCTCCGGGAGCGGCATCAGGCGCAGGGTGCGTGGGTGGATGGAGTGCCAGTCCATGGTGGCCACCGAGACCATGATCATCACCGCGACCAGGGCAGCCATGGGGATCAGGCCGACGATGTCGCCCAACGCTACGACGAGGATGAGTAGGAAGATCCCAGCCAGCAGGGTGGACAGGCGGGTGCGGGCGCCGGACTGCTTGACGTTGATCATGGTCTGGCCGATCATCGCGCAGCCGCCCATGCCGCCGAAGAAGGCGGTGACGATGTTGGCCACGCCCTGGCCCCATCCCTCACGGGTCTTGTCGGAGCGGACCTCGGTGATGTCATCGACGAGTTTGGCGGTCATCAACGACTCCATAAGCCCGACCAACGCCATCGCCAGGGCGTAGGGGGCGATGATCTGCAAGGTCTCCAACGTCCACGGAACGTCGGGGATGAACAGCGACGGCAACGAGGAGGGCAGCTCGCCCTGATCGCTGACGTTGGGCATGGTCCAGCCGAAGAGCACGACCACGGCGGTGATCGCCACGATCGCCACCAGCGGGGCCGGCACCGCGGCCGAAAGTTTGGGGAAGAACACCATGATGAGCACGCCCGCGGCGACCATCGGGTACACCAGCCACGGCACCCCGAGCAGGTGCGGGATCTGCGCGGTGAAGATCAGGATGGCCAGGGCGTTGACGAACCCGACCATCACCGACCGGGGGATGAAGCGCATGAGCTTGCCCACCCCGATCACGCTCAACACGACCTGGAAGATGCCGGCCAGCAGCACGGTGGCGATGAAGTAGTCCAACCCGTACTCGCGCGCCACGGGGGCGATGACCAGGGCGATTGCGCCGGTCGCTGCGGAGATCATCGCGGGCCGTCCGCCGGTGAAGGCGATCGTCACGGCCATGGTGAAGGAGGCGAACAACCCGACCCGCGGGTCCACGCCCGCCAGGATCGAGAACGAGATCGCCTCGGGGATGAGCGCGAGCGCGACGACCAGACCGGCCAAGACCTCGGTGCGCAGTCGGCGGGGGGCAGAGAAGGCGTACTTGAACGACGCGAGCACGCCGACGGGTGCGAGATCGTCATCCGAGCTGGCCGGGGGCGGGGACGAGGCCCCGGATGCGTGGGTGGGAGCTGTCACGGGGGTTTTCCTAACCGTGGAGGGAACATGACACACTCTCCCGTAACGGGAGGTTTGAAACCTACCGTAACGTCAGGTTTGGGTAGCGTTGAATTTGGGACCGACACCGTGACCTATTTCACGAGGAGTGTGATGCGGGAAGAGTCCGCACGAATGGTCGGTGAGGTCGCTGACTTCACCGGCCTGTCGATCCGCACGCTGCGCCACTACGACGACATCGGCCTAGTGGTGCCCTCCGGCCACACCGCCGGCGGATTCCGGCTCTACACCGACGCCGACATCGACCGACTACTCCTCGTCCGGCGAATGAAACCTTTGGGCTTCTCGCTGGAACGCATGAAGCAGTTCCTCGAAGCCACCGACATCCTTACGGCGGCCCAACGCTCAGAATCGCCGGGGCTCGATGACTGGCACGCAGCCAGAATGACCGTCGAAGAGATCCGCGCCGAAGCTGAAGCGCGCTACCTCGAACTGCAGACCCAACTCGAATACAGCGCCGAGTTCTTGCAACTATTCCGCCAGAGGTTTGACTAAGCAGGCTGATCCATAAACGACCGTTTTTGCTACAAGTGAACTCGAGCTCGCCGGATTTGGATACGCCGAGGTGGGCGGAAGCCAATTCTGTAGCGGAACCCAGTCTCAAAATCTATGTTTCTGATCTGCCCAGCAGCGACGAGTATTGCTACATTTGTCGGTATGGGCCACGCTTTCGGGTACGCACGGGTGTCGACTGGCGATCAAGACGCCCGACTGCAGCACGATGCCCTCGCCGCTGCCGGCTGCTACAAGGTCTTCACCGACACCGCCTCCGGGACATTGGCCTCCCGCCCAGAGTTGGGAAAGCTCCTCGATCAACTGCGCCCGGGCGACACCCTCGTGGTCTGGCGACTGGACCGGCTGGGCCGATCGATTCGGCATCTGATCGATCAGCTGACCGAGTTGCAGGAACGCGGCATCGAGTTTCGCTCCCTGCAGGAAAACATCGACACCGGGTCCTCGGGCGGGCGGCTGGTGTTTCACATCTTCGCCTCGCTGGCGGAGTTCGAACGAGACCTCATCTCCGAACGCACCCACGCCGGCCTTGAAGCCGCCCGAGCCCGTGGCCGTAGAGGTGGGCGTCCGCCGTTGTTGTCCGGGGACAAACTGCGCACCGCCCGCAAGCTCTACGAGCAACAAGACATGACCGTCGCCCAAATCGGCGAGGTCCTGGGGGTCAGCCGCACCACCGTCTACCGAGCGCTGCAACGCGGGGCCGATAAGCCCCCGGCTCCGCGCCGACAGAAGTCGACGACGGCGTAGCAATGAGCGGGGGCAGTGAACCTCAAGGTTCGATCGGCGCCCCCACTGGTGCGAAGACTGCCGCGGCCCGATGGCAGGTCCTACGCCAACACGTGGAGAGCGGGGTCCCGCTGACCCAGTTGGCCGCAGCCGAAAAGGTCGGGGAACGCACTTTGCAACGCTGGCTCGCCGCGTATAGAAAGGGCGGGATCGCCGCGCTGGCTCCGGCAACGCCACCCAAGCGTGGGCGGCGCACCCACCCAGACCTTGTGGCCTACATCGAAGGCCTGGCGCTGAGTACGCCTCGGCCGTCCACCGCGGCGATCTTCCGCAAGGCCGCCACGACCGCCACCCGCCGCGGATGGCCGATGGTCTCCGCGAGCACCGTGCGGTCCATCGTGACCGGTCTGGATCCCGGCATGGTGACCTTGGCTCACCAGGGCGCAGCGGCCTACCGGGACACCTACGAGTTGGTGTGGCGCCATCGAGCCGAGCGGGCCAATGCCACCTGGCAGGCCGACCACACCGAACTCGACATCCTCATCCTCGACGCCAACGGGCGGCCCGCCCGGCCGTGGTTGACCGTCATCCTCGACGACTACTCCCGGGCGGTGTGCGGCTACATGGTCTTCCTCGGTGCACCCTCGGCGATGAACACCGCGCTGGCGTTGCGGCACGCGATCTGGCCGAAGAACGATCCGAACTGGCCGATGTGCGGCCTGCCCGATGTGCTCTACGTCGATCACGGGACCGACTTCACCAGTCACCATCTCGCCCAGACCGCCAAGGACCTTCACTTTCAGATCATCTACTCGACCATCGCCAGACCACAGGGCCGCGGCAAGATCGAGCGGATCTTCGGCACGATCAACACCGAACTCCTTGCCGAGCTGCCGGGCTATCTCACCCGCGGTCAGCGGCACCCCGAGCCGGTACTGACGCTGCCCGAACTCGACACCGCGATCGGCGAGTTCATCAGTGCCAAGTATCACCGCCGGACCCACCCGGAGACTGGCGACAGCCCCTACCGGACCTGGATCGGTGACGGGTGGCTTCCCCGCCTGCCCGAGACCATTGATGATCTCAACCTGCTGCTGTTGACCGTGGCCAAAACGCGCATCGTCCACCGCGACGGAGTGCGCTTCCAGGGCCTGCGGTACGTCTCGCCGCTGCTGGCCGCCTACGTCAAAGAGCAGGTCGTGATCCGGTACGACCCCCGCGACATTTCCGAAATCCATGTCTTCCACAAGAACCAGTACATCTGTAAGGCCGTGGACCCCGATCACGCATCGACCACCGTCAGTCTCAAAGACATTCAGCACGCGCGCGCAGTCCGCCGACGCGAGCTACGTGGCCAGATCGCCGAACGCATTGCCGTCGTCACCGGCCACCAAGGCCCCTCGTTTCCGGCCTCGCCGGCACCGACCTCACCAGCCCGGAGGAAGACGAAGCTTCGCACCTACCTGGAGGATGACTGATGTCTCCGCAACGGTTCATCGCCACCAAACAGCACCGTAGATTCGTCGAGTTTGCCGACGCCGTACGCCGCCAACGCACCATTGGCATCTGCTACGGCCAAGCCGGGATCGGTAAGACACTGTCCGCCAGACGGTATGCGAACTGGCACAAAGCCGAGCGGCTCCTCGAGGAATGGGGACCACGCGATGACTCCGATTTCCCGATCTATGCCGCCCTGGCCAGGAAACGGACAGTCTTCTACACCCCCGCGGTCCTGAGCACTCCGCGTCAGGTCAGAGACGATCTCACCGGCCTGACAGTCCAGGTATCTGCGTGCATCGACGAGCATCTGATCAACACCGGAGAACTGCAGACGCGACCCAGGACTCTGGGAAGGCACGTCGAGCTGATCATCATCGACGAATCCGACCGCCTTAACGCCACCGCCCTGGAAATGGTGCGAGACCACTATGACCGCGACAACGTCGCCGTCATCCTCATCGGCATGCCCGGGATCGAGAAGAGATTCAGCCGCTACCCGCAGCTCTACAGCCGCGTCGGGTTCGCCCACGAGTACCGGCCACTGAGCAAAGACGAGCTGCGATTCGTGCTGGAACGTCGCTGGCCCAAATACGGCCACCCCCTCGATCCCGACGACTTCACCGACGCTCAAGCCCTCGCCGCGATCGCACGGATCACCCGCGGCAACTTCCGCCTCGTCGACAGACTGTTCACGCAGATGGAGCGCATCATGCAGATCAACGAGCTCAACACCATCACCGACGACGTCGTCGAAGCCGCCCGATCCACCCTCGTCATCGGCATCACCTGACACCGCCAAACGAACCTGCGAAATCCCGCCAAACGAAGGTGAAAGTCACATCATCGGCGCTGTATCGCAAGGTCCGGTACGGCGTTTTTGAAACATCGTCCCCTCGGGTCTAGGGTGTACTGATACACCACCTGGCGGAGGGGCGCTTCGATGGCTGATCGGATCGGGACGTTGCTTGATCGCTCGGGTGACGGTGGCGAGGAGGTGCTCATTGTCAGCCGTGGGAAGGTGCGGACTCGATTCCGTCGCCGGGACGAGTTGGGCTGGAACTTTCGGGTGGAGTCGACGGACTCGGAGAACATCATCGAGCGGAAGCCAAAGCCAAAGCCAAAGCCGGATCCGAAGCCGACCCACCGGGCCTCGCGCCCGCGCGGGCAGCGGGTGGCGTATGTGCGGGTGTCGGCCGCGGATCAGAACGAGGCGCGTCAGCTCGAGGCGGTGGGAGAGTGCGACCGGGTCTATATCGAAAAGCAGTCCGCACGCTCTCGTGTCGATCGCGTGAAGCTCGCCGAGTGCATCGGGTACCTCCGCGACGGTGACGAGCTAGTTGTTGCATCGATGGACCGGCTCGCTCGTTCCCTGGTCGATCTCAAGCAAATCGTCGGCGAGATCACGGCTAAGGGCGCGAGCGTGGAGTTCGTCCACGAGCGGGCCACCTACGCCGCTGGCGCCCAGGATCCTCGAGCGGATCTGATGCTTTCGCTGCTCGGGGCGTTCGCGGAGTTCGAGCGGGCCATCATCCGTGAACGCCAGGCCGAGGGTATCGCTATCGCCAAGGCGAAAGGTAAGTACAAGGGACGCAAACGAGTACTGACCGACGAGCAGATCGAGACGGCCCGCGCCCGCATCGAGGCAGGGGAGGGGCCGTCGGCGATCGCCCGCGATCTTGGAGTCGGGCGTTCTACGTTGTACCGCGCACTCCAACGTCACACGCAGTGAACGCCGATGAGCGGCCCCATTGCGCTGTTGCCGGGCCTGACAGCTGAACTCCAACTCCCGCTCGTGTGCGCCCCGATGGGGGTCCGTTCCGTTGTCAGTCGATTCGCGACGGGTGGCGGGTCAGGGCCATGACCTCGATGTCCATGTACGGGAACAGTGGCAGTCCCTGGAGGATCTCGTGGAGCTCGTCGCCGGACTCGACATCGAAGATGCTGATGTTGGAGTACTGGCCCACGATGCGCCAGAGCTCCCGCCACGTGCCGGAGCGCTGCAGGTCCTGGCTGTAGGCCTTCTCACGGGCCAGGGTGTCGGCGCGGACCTCAGGGTCTAGGTCGGTGGGGATGTTGACGTCCATGCGGACGTGGAACAGTGCCATCGTCGGCCTCTCCTTCTCGTGTGGTGCCGCTATCAGTGGCGGGTGAACTTGTCGACGGCGTCGTGGTCGATCTCGACGCCCAGGCCCGGCCCGGACGGCAGATGGACCCGGCCGGCCTCATAGCGGATCGGGGTGGTCACGTAGGTCTCGGCCAGCAGCAGCGGGCCGAACAGCTCGGAGCCGTAGTTGAAGCCGGGCTCGGCGCACGCGAGGTGCAGCGAGGCGACCGTCCCGATCGGCCCCTCGAGCGAGGTGGCGGCGTGGCACGCGATCCCGGCCGCGCGGGCGATCGCCACGACCTCCTTGCCACGGGTCAGTCCACCGAGTTTGGTGGTCTTCACCGCGATCACGCCGGCGGCGTCACGGCGCGCCACCTCGAGGGCGTCGTGCGGGGACTGGACAGACTCGTCTGCCATGAACTGCACGGGCAGTGAGCGGTTGAGCTCGGCCAGCACCTCGATCTGCTCGGTGGGGGTCGGCTGCTCGATCAGCTCGATGCCGGCCTCCACGAGTGCCGGGATGTGGACGTTCGCGGTGAACCGGTCCCAGCGGGCGTTGATGTCCACGCGCAGGCCGGCCCGGCCGTCGAGACGCTCGGCCAGCGCGGCGATGCGGGCCACGTCCTCGGCCGGGTCCAGGGCGCCCATCTTCAGCTTGAACGTGCGGTGCCGGTCCGAGGCCATGAGCTCGTCGATCTCCTCGACCATCTCCTCGAGCGGCATGGCACCCAGCGCCCAGGTGCACTCGATCGAGTCGCGGACCGCCCCACCGAGCAGCGATCGCACCGGCACGTCCAGCGACCGGGCCCAGGCGTCGAACATGGCGATCTCGAGGGCGGCCTTGGCGAAACGGCCCCGGGCCACCACGCCCTCCATCGCCTCCAGGACCGCCGGGATCTCGTCTACCCGCCTGCCGACCGCCACCGGGGCGAGGTACTTCTCAACCAGGACCTGCATGGTCTCGGCCGACTCGCCGCCCCACCACGGGCCGCCCGGGGTGACGCCCTCGCCGTACCCCACGACCCCGGCGTCGGTGGTCACCGAGACGAGCAGGATCGCCTGTGCGGTGGCGGTGGTCGTCGCGAACTTGTGAGGCCTGATGAGCGGCACGTCGAGGATCCGTGTCTCCACGGAGCGGATGGTCAAATCAGACATCTTTCAGCCCTTCGGGTTGGTGGACCGGCCGGTTGACCGCCGACGCCCCGGCCGCTTGGTGGCGGCCGGGGCGGGTGGCTATGAGAGACGAGGTCGTCGCCGGTCAGGCCACGTACCGCTTCTCGGAGACCGGGTCCAGGACGAAGTCGTACTCCACCTCGTCGATGCCGTCGGCGTTGGGCCGCGGGTGCAGGATCAGCTCGGGCTTGACGGCGCCGGCGACATCATCGTCGACCCACTGGCCACCCTTGAAGTACAGCTGGGTGGTGATGAGGCGCTTGCCCGGCGCGGTGACCTTCAGGTGCAGGTGGGCGGGGCGCCACGGGTGGCCGTCGTAGCTGGAGATGAACTCGCCGGTGGGTCCGTCGTGCGGGATCTGGTAGGGGGCCGGCTGGATGGTCTCGATCTCGTAGTTGCCGTCGGCATCCGTGGAGAAGGTGGCGCGCAGGTTCCACTCGGGAATGCCGAGGCCGTCGTCGAACTGCGAGTAGTAGCCGTCGGAGTCGGCGTGCCAGAGCTCGACGGACGCGCCCTCGATGCCGTTGCCGTCCAGGTCGCGGACCTGGCCCTTGAAGATCAGGGCGGTGCCCTTCTCGTCCTCACGCATCGGCATCTTTGCCTTGGAACCGAGGTTCGGGGCGTCCGGCACGTAGTACGGGCCCTCGATGGAGCCCTTGGTGCCGGTGAAGATGCGGCTGTTGGAGTCCTCGATGAAGTGCTCCAGGAACACGTCGAGCCACAGCGGCCACTCGCCGCCCTCGCCGACCTCGATGAGCCACTGCTTGAGCACGCGGTACTCGTCGTAGGTGACCTCGTGCTCGTAGATGACCTCGGACAGCTTGGTCAGGACATCCTTGTAGATGGCGGCGGCGCGCTCCGGGCTCGTGTCGGACGAGAAACGGACGCCCTTGAACTTGTCAGTGGCGGCGGAGCCGGAGCCGGCGGCGGTGGGCACTGCGGTGCTGGGCATGATTCTCCTCGTCGTTCACGAATAATATGGCATGCGTCACAATCGACAAGGCGATAGTGGCTGTGTCCGCAAGCATCCGAAATACGAGGGGTCCAGATTCCACGAAGAGGAACAGGCGTCCCTCTCGTCTCAGGCGAGCTTCTGTTCCAGGTCCCTCTTCGCCTTCTCGAGTGATTCCCGGTACCGCGGGATAACTGTCGGGTTGAAGCGGTAGCTGGGGAGCGCGATACCGAGCGCTAGCACAGGGCGCTGGAGGGTGTCGCTCGCAGCTACGGCCAGCCCGCTCACGCCCTGGGCGCCTTCTTCGAAGTTCGTCTCGTAGCCCTTGCGGCGAACCACGGACAGTCGACGCTTCAGCGACCGGATGTTGGTTAGGGGAGAGTTTCTCCAAGGGGGGAACCCGCCCTTGTACAGGTCCTCAACGTGCGGATTCGTCAGGCTGGATAGCAGGGTCCTCCCCCCAGCGGTGGTGTAGGCCGGCACCCGCCGCCACTTGTCATGGGGCACGGCGTCGTCTGCGGCTCCTTCGATGCCGTGCACGAGCCGAACGTAGGGCCCCTCCGGCATCCACACGTGGATGGTCTCTCCGGTGTCATCACGGACTGCCGCGGAAACCGCGCTCAGAGCGGTGAGAATGTCGGACACCGCTAGAGGGCGCACGTTAGTCGCCAACGAGGGGCCGGAGCGATACCGCCTGTCCGGAAGCTGGATCGCCATACCTTCGAGGACCAGCGACCGAAAAATACGATGCGCAGTCGAGGGCGCGACGTCCAGCACTTCAGACGCGTCTTTGACTGACAGGACACGCCCCGCGGAGAGCAGGCGCAGCAACAGCAGTGCCCGGTGGACCGAAGTGAGAGGGGACGCCTCAGCGCACTCGATGGGGGCCACACCCGTAGGAAGGTCACGGCCCACGCCGCGATACCGACCGCGGTCGTCCTTGAGCGCGAATCCGCCGAAGTTGAGCGCGCTCAGGAGTCTGTGCGTGGCAGTGGGTGACCCGCCCACGATGACCGCTGCTCCCCGAACGGAAAGCGAGTCGTGCTCCTCAAGTGCCCGCAGCAATCGGCACGCTCGTCGGACCGAATCGACAGCGCCCGCTCCCGAATCCGACTCGCGCCAGGCAGTGCCCATCATCTTCCTCATGCTTCAGGTCTGTACGAACAGTGTTGAGAGGTTTGGGCCACAGTATCCGTTGTCGTATCGACTAAGTCGAGACTCGTTCGCTGCAGGGCACACCGTCCCGCTGGGCGGAATTCGGACCCTGCCCTCTTCATTTGTGGCCCATATAACTGCACTGTCGACAGTGTTCAGCGTCCCCCTCGGCGGCGCCTGGTCACGGCCTCGGGGCCGCTCAACAGGAAGGTAGGCATGAACACTCAGGATGCCCAGACGCGAAGTGCGTTCTCGCCGCGCACCAGCTCACCAGAAGAGCTGCGGTCCCTCGTGCAGGACGAGCGCGTCCATCGGACCCTCTACACCGACCAGGCGATCTTCTCAGAGGAGATGACCGCGATCTTCGGTGGAAAGTCGTGGGTTTATCTCGCCCACGAGTCGCAGGTGCCGGACCCCAACTCGTTCTTGTCTATCCGGATGGGTCTCCGCCCGGTCATCGTCACCCGGGATCGGCACGGCGAGTTGCACGCGGTTTTCAATCGATGCACTCATCGCGCAGCGACGGTGTGTCGCGAAGAGAGCGGAACCGCGAAGAGTTTTCAGTGTCCGTATCACGGATGGACGTTCCGCAATACCGGCGAGCTGGTGGGTGCCCCGTGGCCCCAGGGATACGGAGCGGACTTCGACAAGGAGGATCACGGGCTCCGTCGCGTGGCACGAGTCGAAACGTACCGGGGGTTCATTTTCGGGACCCTCAACGAGGATGCGCCCTCGGTTTCGGAGTGGCTCGGTCATGCGAAGCCCTGGCTCGACTACTGGGTAGACCGAGCCCCGGAAGGCGAGGTGAAGGTACAGAACGCAGCTCACAGAATGGGGTATCGCGGCAACTGGAAGCTCGCGTACGACAACGCAGGGGACGGATACCATCCGTCGTTCTCGCACAGGTCCCTACTCGAGATGGCCTCTCGTATGGGGGACAGCAAAGACATGGCCTACTTCGGCAGGACGCCGGACAGCGGTCCGATGCGTTCCTACCTCCTGGGCAACGGTCACAGCGTTCTCGACCAGCGGGGCAACTATGAGGGCCCGGGCAGCTTCTGGGAGAACCAGCGCCCCCAGCCCGGCCGGGAGCACTTCGAGGAGCACATCAGGAAGAGCTACCCCGACTGTGCCGACGAGCTGCTCGATCTCTGTGTTGGGTCCCAGATCAACCTCAACATCTTCCCCAACCTGCTCATCATCGGCAATCAGATTCAGGTAATCGAACCGCTGGCCGTCGACCGGACCCAACTCACCTGGAACGCCACCAGCATCGGCGGGGTTCCGGAGGAGGTCAACACGATGAGGATGCGTACTCAGGAGGACTTCCCCGCCTTCGGTGAACCTGACGACCAGGCGAACTTCGAAGAGGTTCAGAGAGGACTCTCCGCCCCCGAGGAGGAGTGGATCCTCATGAATCGTGGTCTCAATGTGGAGAACTGGCAGGAGATCGACGAGAACGGAGTGGTCTCCAGTGCCGTCACCGACGAGATGCACATGCGCCAGTACTACGACGAGTGGCTGCGCATCATGACGGACGAGGAAGTGAAGCGATGAGTGCGCAGATCCCAGCGGAGTTCTCCGACACGTCCCGGTTCTCCTACTACGTGCAACCGGATTTCTACGATGAACTGAACCGGTTATCGATCGCGTTCAAGCAGGACTGGCCCGAGTGCGACATGGAGACGTTCGCTCGCGTCCAGGGCTTCCTGTCTCGAGAAGCGCTCCTCGTCGACAATGCGCGGCTCAACGACTGGCTTGAACTCTTCGTCGACGACTGCCTGTACTGGGTGCCGATCACCGCTGGTGCAGGGGACCCGAGGTACCAGGTCTCGCACGCTTTCGACGATCGCCGCCGGCTGACCGACCGGGTGTACTGGCTCCGGACGGGACTGGCGTTCAGCCAGCTACCGGCTTCTCGCACCCGAAGGCTCATCACCAACGTCGAGGCCACGCTTGACGAAGAAACCGGCGCGCTCCTGGTGCGGTCCAACTTCGTCATCTACGAGTTCAGGGCGGGCGTCACGAAAACCTACGCCGGGTGGTACGCACACGTGCTCAGAGACCTTGGGGGAACACTGCGAATCCAGATGAAGCAGGCCAATCTCCTGGACTCCGAGCAAGTGCACGAGAACCTCACGCTGGTGTTCTGACATGGATTCCGACTCCACACTTCCAGTGAACGAGAGCCCTTCCGCCCGGATCGAGAGTCTCGAATCGCGGTGTCAGGGTCTCGAGAACAAGGTTCACAGACTCGAGCGCCAGCTCGCAGCCCTTTCCCCGCTAGTCAAGGCGACCAAAGGCCTCCATTTCTGGGATTTCTCGGTCTACGAGGCGCGGCCGGACGCAAGCTGGCTCGCCGTCGACCGAGACGAGGCATCCGGTCTGTTGAGCGCACTTGCAGAGGTCGACCACTGGGAGCCGTGGGATACCCGTATAGAACCGAGGCCGCAGTCATGAAACCCATCGCGATCATCCGTCACGCTGCTGAGACCGGGCCAGGACGGCTCGCCGAGGTGGCGGATCGTAGGGGCCTCCCCACCGCTCTCTACGAGCTCCACCGCGGAGACTCCCTCCCCCCACTCGAGGAGGTCTCCGCAGTGGTCGCGCTCGGTGGTCCCCAGAGTGCCTACCGCGTTGATGAGCATCCGTATCTACTGGAGGAGGAGGATTACCTCCGCGGCGCAGTCGAGCAGCGCACGCCCGTGCTGGCGATTTGCCTCGGGTCACAGGTTCTGGCACGGGCCCTGGGTGGTGCCGCCGAACCTGGCGCAACCGGTTTGGAAGTCGGCGTGATCGACGTGGAGGCGCTTCCGGGGGGTCACGGATTCTCGGGTCGGTACCTCTCGTTTCACTCGGATGCCGCTGTTCCACCGCCTGATGCCGAGATCCTTGCGACCTCGGACCGATACATCCAGGCCTGGCGGATCGGCTCAGCGCTGGCGATCCAGTTCCATCCGGAGATGACCCTGGCTGGCATGGACACGCTGCTCCGGCTCGAAACCGAGAAGCTCGAAACGTACGGCATCGACGTCGCCGAAGTCCAGCGCGAAGTCCACGAGTACTTCGACCACGACTCGCACTTCGCATTCACCCTCCTCAACCAATGGTTCGACAGTTGGGGCGCCCCGTCGTCCCCGGTCGAACCCGTCACCTCACGTCCCACCCACTCCCTCACAAAGGAAACTCTCGATGACTAATACCGTGATCCGCCCCAGCGCAGCGAAGTTCATCGAGCGCCACGACCTCCACACGATGGAGCAACTCGACGCCGCCGAGCACTCCCGGATGCTCGTCAAGGAGCACGGCATCGAAGTGATCCGGCTGGTCTGGCCCGACCAGTACGGTCAGCTGCGTGGGAAGGCGCTCACCGTGCCCGCCTACTTCAGCGCACTCGAAGCGGGCAACGCGATCACGATGGCGCCGTTCTTCTTCGACACCGCCGATGCCATCGTGCTTAACCCCTTCAGCCCGGACGGCGGCTTCGACATCGACGGAGTCGGCGGCAGTCCGAACGTCACCATGGTTCCCGACCCGGGCACCTTCACCCTCGTGCCCTGGGCGTCGCGGACGGCGGTCGTGTTCGCCGATCTGTACATGACCGATGGCCGTCCCTTCCCCCTCGCGCCCAGGACGATCCTGAAGAAGGCGCTGGCTCAACTAGCCGAGAACAACCTCGCCATCAAGGTCGGGGTCGAGATGGAGTGGTACCTGACCCGAATCGTCGACGATCTGCTCGAATCGTGCTCGCTCGGTTCCCCGGGCACCCCGGCCGACCCCCCGAAGGTGGCCCCGGTCGCACGCGGCTACAACTACCTCCTCATCGACCATCTCGACGAGATCGAGGACGCCCTCAAGCCCATCCGTGATGCCACGCTGGCGATGGGATTGCCGCTCCGCTCTTTCGACGACGAGTGGGCGCCTAGCCAGGTGGAGACGACGTTCGACGTCCTCGAGGGGCTGCACGCCGCCGACGCCGCCGCGCTGTTCAAGATGACGGTCAAGCAGGTCGCTAAGAAGAACGGCTACCTGACCTCGTTCATGTCCACCCCCGCGATCGAGGGTTTCTACGCCAGCGGGTGGCACCTGCACACGTCCATCGTGGACGCAGGCAGCGGCCGTAACCTCATGGTTCCCGGCGAAGGAGAGCCCCTCTCCGAACTCGGACAGCACTACGTGGGCGGGACTCTCGCCCACGGCGCCGCGGCTTCGGTGTTCACCACGCAGACCATCAACGGCTACCGTCGCCGGCGTCCATACTCGCTGGCCCCGGATCGCATGACGTGGGCGTTCGACAACAGAGCTGCGATGATGCGAGTCATCAGCGCTCCCGGAGACCAGGCCTCGCACGTCGAGAACCGCGTCGGCGAGTCCTCGGCCAACCCTTATCTCTACCTGGCATCCCAGGTGGCGGCCGGCTACGACGGCATCGTCAACAGAACCTCTCCGGGGCCCCTCAGCGAGGATCCCTACAGCGCAGAGGTGCCCCAGCTCCCCACCTCCCTCGCCGAGGCCGTTGACGTCCTCGAGGCGGACAGCTTCTACAGGTCCGCTTTCGGCGACGTGTTCATCGATTACCTCGTGACGATGAAGCGAAGTGAGGTGTCCCGGTACGAGGCGTGGGTCGCCGAGAACCCGGACGAGTCCACCTACGTGAACGGCGTCACCGACTGGGAGCACCGCGAGTACTTCACCCAGTTCTGACCGATACCGACCGCGTGCGGGGGCGCCCACCGCCCTAGGGCGCCCCCGCCGCACCACTCTCCGAGGGTTACTGCAATGCCAAGAATCAATTTCACCGTCCCCGACGGGTCCATTCAGACTGTGGAGGCCAACGAGGGCTCGTCCGTCATGGAGACCGGCGTCCGATTTGGGGTTCCCGGCATCGTCGCCGAATGCGGTGGAGCACTCGCGTGCGCCACCTGTCACGTCTACGTCGACGACGAGTTCCTCTCAGCCGTGGGCGGGCCGGACGACTTCGAGGACGAGATGCTTGACGACGCGGAGAGCCCGAGGGCGGGGAACAGCCGTCTGTCCTGCCAGATCCGTATGTCACCGAGTCTCGACGGACTCTCGGTGACGGTGGCACCGGAACAATGACACCCGGATCTGCGCAGGACCGGTCAACCGGAGTCCTGGTGGTTGGCGCTGGAGAGGCGGGCGTGAACCTGGCGCTGGCGCTTCGCGGCGGCGGGTACGAGCCCGCCATCCTGGTGGTGGGGAACGAACCGGACCCTCCATACAATCGGCCTCCCTTGTCCAAGGACTTTCTCAACTCCCTGGTCACGGAGGAGGACCTGAGCCTTCGGGAACCTCAGCTGTACCGCGAGCAGAGGATCGATGTCCTTTCCGGGACCGAGATCGTCGCGCTTGAAGTGGGTGACGCTGGCAGCGGCTCAGCCGAAACCACGGAGGGGTTCATCCATTTCGATCGTGTGGTTCTGGCCACCGGCGCGCGTGCGCGTGAACTGCCTGTACCCGGAGCCCAGCTCGACGGCGTTCATTACCTCCGGGATCTCACCGATGCCCGCCGGCTACGGCACGACCTGGACAGGGCCGAGCGGGTCGTCGTCATAGGCGCAGGATTCATCGGCCTCGAGGCGGCCGCGGTTGTCAACGCCCGCGGGATCCCCGTGACCGTTGTCGGGAGGGAGGAGCGAGTGCTCGAGAGAGTCGGCTCAGCACCACTCTCCGAGTACCTGGTCGCCGCACACGAAAGCGCCGGCGTCGACTTTGTCATGGGCGCGCAGGTGAGTGAGTTGACCGGGGCGGAGGGACGCGTGACGGGCGTCAGGCTCGCCGACGGGCGCACCTTGGCCGCGGACCTGGTGATCGCGGGGATCGGTGCGGTCCCCAATATCGAACTCGCGCGTTCGATCGGCCTCACCTGCGAAGGGGGCATCGTCGTGGACCGACGTTGCCGTACCAGCAACCCCCACGTCCTCGCGATCGGTGACTGTACGACAACGGCCCATCCACACCGTCCGGATTCACTGTTGGCGCTTGAATCGGTTCAGAGCGCGATCAACCAGGCCAAGGTCGCCGCCATGGAACTTATCGGCGGGGAGGAAGCCGGTGAGAACGTCCCATGGTTCTGGTCGAATCAGGCGAGTCTGAAAATACAGATTGCGGGTGTATCGCACGGTTACGAGCAGGCCGTGGTCAGGACCTCGGAGAAGGATTCCGGACTCACCGTTCTCTACTATCTCGATGGACAGCTCATCGCTGGTGACTGCGTCAATCGACCGTCAGAGTTCTTAGCGATCAAACGCGCCCTCGCCAAGAATATGACGATCGATCCCTCTCTGGCCGTAGACGTTGCTACTCCCCTGAAGAAACTCGTCTCGCCACGTAAGGGTTAGCCCCGCTGATTCATGGAGTGTGAGGACGGCTTCTGCCGGGTGACGGTGGGTGCGATTGCGTCTATGGGCGTGCGGGAGCGCCGGCTGGCGCTGCCGGTGGCGGGTCTCCGGGTGGTGCTGTCGTGGGCGGGCAGGTGAGGTCAGGCCGGTTTGGGGATCGCGGCGATCGTGCTGAACACGGCGACGATAGCGACCGCCCAGGGCCACGTTTCGGGGATTTTCACTCTTCGTCGTCGCCCGCTGCGGGCCAGTCGGGCCGCGGCGTGGAGGAAGCGGTAGCGCAGCGCCTTGGGCTCGCACAACGCCAGGACTGCGGCGTCGCCGGTACAGGCCAGCATCCGAGTCCAGGCCACGAGGTCAGCGGCGAGCATCACCGCCACCAGCCACGCCTGGTTGAGGGCGAACTCCCGGGAGGGAAGCCGGCCGAGCCCGGTGTCTTTGGCGTGTCGGATCCGGTCCTCCACTCGGGCGTGAGCCCGGTGCCTGGCCTCGAGGAATTGGAGCTGGCCGGTGGCGGTGTTGGTGACGAACGCCTGGTAGCGCCACCCGTCGATCTCCTCGAACATCGATAGCTGGGCGCCCGGGTGGGGCCGCTCGCGGCGGACGATCACCCGCATCCCCGCCGGCCACTTGGCGAGCAGCCCGGGGGCGAGGAATCCGGTCAGTTCGGCAACCTCGGCCCCGTCGCGAATGTCGCCCGACGGGTTCAATGCCGGCCCCCACGCTTCCTCGGGGCAGGTCGCGATGGCCCGTCGCAACGGGCCGGTGATGGAGAATCCGACCGAGTACTCCACCCGTCGACCACGGACGCGGTTCTGCTCGGTGACCCAGTTCAGCAGGTCATGGGAGGCGCCGGCGCCGTCGGAGCGGATCAGCAGATCACGTCGATGGTTGGCGGGGACCTGGGCGATCGCCTGGCCCAGGACGTCGATGTGGTCGGCGGCGGTGTTCGACCCGGCGTTGCCCGGCCGCAGGCTCGCCGCGAGGAACTCGGTCGTGTTGTCGCACCACACGCCGATCGGGTGGTAGCCGAAGGTGCGCTTGTACGTCGGCGCAGCAAGCTCTTTCTCGCTGTGGGTGACCACGATGGTGGCGTCCACATCAAGCACGATTGTGGCTCCCAGGTCCCGGCCCGCACACTTGGATGCGGGCACTCCGCCGGGCAGGTGGGACCACACATGCCGCCGCGTGCGGGCTCGCGCCACCTGGATCTTCTTGCGCTTGCCGGCGGTGACCTCGTCCAGAGTGCGCCACACCGTCGGTGCCGACGCCACCGGGCCCAGAGCGTCAGATTGGTGGCGCAGGACGCCGATGTCGGAGATGGACTCGCCGCCATCTGTGAGCATCACCGCGAGGTCGATCAAGACCCGGCCACGGTCATGGACTGGGATGAACCGTCTGCGAGTCATGGCCTTCGACAGTTCGGCGGTCAGCCCCACTCGATCCGCCAGAAGGCGTGGCGCGATGGCTCCGGCGTGGGAGATCACCCCGACACCATCAGCAGTAACGGACAGGCCAGACGACCACGACGTACGCTTCACCTACCGAGTGCTTTCTGTGTGGGGACATGGAACCTTCGACAAGTCCCAGTTTCCCCTGTTCAGGAAGCACTTCGGTCTATTTTCGCCCGGCAATCCTCAGATCCCCGTGAACTACCGGGGTTAGACGCCGATTCTCGCTTGGTTTTGCGGAACCCTCGGCTGCGCCTTCGAGGAAGTCATGCTCGCCGGTGAGGCGCCTCACAGGTTGCTGGGTCACCGGTGGGGGAACCCTATCCGGAAGACTGAGGTGGGGCAGCGGTGAAAAGGTCACGCTCCGCATGGACCTGGGGGTATCTGGAAGACCCGCTAGAAGAAGAGAAATGCGTGACCCGGACGCCAGCTTGTCATAAGGTCTAGTTATCGGAGGGCCGAAGCTGAAGCCGCTCCTCTCTCTTCACGGTTTTGGTCGAGACGCCGAGGTGCTGGCTTTTCGGCTGCACTAATTAGTGGACAATCCATCCGCGACCCGGAACGGCGCGTCAGTGGCGGCCTCGATCTGCGCGAGGGTCACCCCGTCGACGAGCTCGATAAGGGCCAGGCCGTCGTCGTCACGGTCGAACACGCCAAGCTCGGTGATGATCCGGTTCACGCACCCGAGGCCCGTCAGGGGCAGCGTGATCTCGGGGACGATTTTCGACGAGCCGTCCTTGGCAACCTGGTCCATCACCACGATGATCCGGCGGGCGCCCACCACGAGGTCCATCGCGCCGCCCATGCCCTTGACCATCGCGCCGGGCACCATCCAGTTGGCGATGTCCCCGGCCGGGTTGACCTGCATGGCACCGAGGATCGCCACGTCGATCTTGCCGGACCGGATCATCCCGAAGCTCATGGCGGAGTCGAAGATCGACGAGCCCGGCAGGGTCGTCACGGTCTCCTTGCCGGCGTTGATCAGGTCCGAGTCCATATCGTCCGGATGCGGGTAGGGGCCGATGCCCAGCAACCCGTTCTCGGACTGCAGGGTGACGTTGATCCCCTCTGGCATGTAGTTGGGCACCAGGGTCGGCAGCCCGATCCCGAGGTTGACGTACTGCCCGTCCGCGAGCTCCAGGGCCGCGCGGGCGGCCATGGCCTTGCGGTCGCGTCTGTTCCGGCTCATCAGCGCTGTCCTTCCGACGGCGGGTTGGTGGTCATCTTCTCGATCCACTTGGTCTGCTCGACCTGCTCCGGGCTCAGTCCCACCAGGCGGTGGACGAAGATCCCGGGAAGGTGGATGTCGTCGGGGGCCAGTTCGCCCACCTCGACGATCTTTTCGGCCTCCACGATGCACACCCGGCCGGCCATCGCGGCCAGCGGCGAGAAGTTGCGGGAGGTGAGGTTGAACCGCAGGTTCCCGCTGCGGTCGGCTACCGCGGCGCGCACGAGCGAGTAGTCGGCCTCGATGGCCTGCTCGAGGACGTACGTCTTGCCGCGGATCTCGCGGGTCTCTTTGGGCGGCGAGGCCACCGCGACTCCACCGGTGGAGTCGTATCGCCACGGCATCCCGCCGTCGGCCACGTAGGTGCCGACGCCGGTGCGGGTGTAAAATGCCCCGATGCCGGACCCGCCCGCGCGCATCCGCTCGGCGATCGTGCCCTGCGGGGTGAGCTCCACCTCGAGCTCGCCGGACAGGTACTGCCGTGCGAACTCCTTGTTTTCCCCCACATAGGAGGAAACGATCCGGCGCAGCTTGCCGCTCTCCAGCAGGATGCCGAGGCCCTTGCCGTCGACGCCCGCGTTGTTAGAGAACACCTCGAAGTTCCCCACGTCGCGGGCGGCGAGCGCCTCGATGACGATCTGGGGGATCCCGCACAGGCCGAACCCGCCGGCGGCGATCGATGCCCCCGCGGGGATGTCCGCGACGGCCTGCGCCGCGGTCAGGATCTTGCTGGACATTATTCTCCTAAGTAGTCGATCGCCAGGGCGAGGTAGGTAGGTGCCGTCGGACTTTCTGAAACCGTGAGTCAACCTCGGACTGTGTGGTGATCTCCTGATCAGCCAGTTGTGGCACGTAGTTCGAAGCGGGCCTTCAGGTCGGTGCCTGCCGCTGAGCCACGGGTGAGTACCGCTGGTCCAGCTCAGGAGTTCTCCTGCATAGACCGCGAATGTAGCGGCGAGGTCGTTGGTCTCAGGGGCGAGGCACGGGGCGCTCGATTCCGCGAGATGCCTATGGGCTGCCAGGTTGTTCAGCGCCTAGACGAGGTCGAAGAGCCGTGAGAGATGCTGCGCCATGAGCTCCCGTGCGAGCTCCGCGTCCTGGCGACGCACCGCGTTGTAGATCAGCTGGTGGTCGTGATCGAACTTCTCGTGCTTGTGGGCCTGTTCGACAAGGTGTGCCAGACTCTCCGGCCCGATCAGTAGTGGCCGCAACAATCCACTGATGACCCCATTTCCGACCGAAGCCGCCAGACGCCGATGAAACCCGTGCTCGATCGTGCGCATCCCGTCCAGGGCTCCATCCGCCTGCGTCACCCCCTGCATGGCCACCTTGAGAGCCCGCAAGTCCTCGTCAGTCCGCCGTGCGGCCGCTAACGCGGCGATCTGGGGCTCGAGAAGAGCACGGGCCTCCATGATGTCGCGGGGCGCTGGGTCACCACCGAAGAGGACGTGCGAGAACCTTTGGATGGAGTCGTCCGGAAGGCCGTCGTTGACATACACTCCCGAGCCGGGTCTGGCAACGACCAGGCCGATCATCTGGAGTGAGCTGAGAGCCTGCCGGACCGTGCTGCGAGAAACGGCGAACTCCTCGGCGAGTTCCCGCTCGGACGGCAACGCTTGCCCCACCCGGTAGACGCCGTCCGATACTCGTACGGCTATCTGTTCACGCACCGCCTCGTGCGCGGCCAAAATTCGGCGATTCGTGACATCCATCGCGATCTACCTTCCACTGCTGCTCAGCTCGCACTGACCTCGAGAGCAAGCCCGGAACGGACGAAGCGTCCGCTGGGATCGAAGGCCCGGGTGGTGGTCTCCGACAGGAGGACATCCACTCCGTCTCCGCGGACCGGAACGAACCCGAGGGAGCCCTCGATCCGGGCGGTGACGCGCAGATCGCCCTGATGGAGGAAGTACTCGGTGAAGTTACCGGCAAACGCGACATCGTCAACCGTCCATCCGGACAACCGGGTGACAGGACCACCAGGCTGCGCCTGGTCCACCGGACACAGCGCGACATCCTCCGGACGGAAGCGGAGCGTCAAGGTTTCCCCTTCCAGCACCAGGTTGGAGTGTCCGACAACCTGCCCCCCACTCACCAGGCCACCGTCACCACCCTTGAGAGTGACAGAGTTGGTCATGCCCATGAAGTCGGCGACCCAATTCGTCGCCGGCTCGCGGTGCACACTCTCCGGCTCACCCAGCTGGATGAGCTCGCCGGTGTTGAGGACGGCGATCTTGTCACCGACCGTCAGACCCTCCTCCTGGTCGTGGGTGACGTAGACGCCGGTGAAATTGAGCTGGGTGTGTAACTCGCGGATCGCCATCCTGAGGTCACCGCGCAGACGGGCGTCGAGATTGCTCAGCGGTTCGTCGAACAGGAGAACCGACGGCCGGGCCACCACCGCGCGGGCTAGCGCGATCCGCTGCTGCTGGCCACCGCTCAACTCGCCCGGGTATCGCCCGAGCAGCGCCGAGCAGGACACCATTTCCGCGGCCTGTTCCGCCCACTTCTCCCTCAAGGCGGTCTTCATCCGCCGAGCCCGGAGGGGAAACTGGATGTTCTCCAAAACGGTCATGTGCGGCCACAGCGCATAGCTCTGGAACACCATGCCGAGGGAGCGCCGGTCCGGCGCCAGATCGACACGTCTGTCGCTGTCGAAGAATGTCTGACCATCAACCTCGATGATCCCGCGAGTCGGCGACTCCAGACCTGCCAGACACCGCAGCAGCGTGCTCTTGCCGCAGCCGCTAGGTCCGAGCAGTACCAGCATCTCGCCCTGCTCGACCTTGAGATCCAGGTCGCCGATGGCCGTGACGTGCCCGCCGAACGTCTTGTTCAAGCCCCGGACGTTAACTCCGCTCATGATTTTCAGCCTTTCAGGATCGCATTGGTCACCGAGGACTTCGGCTTCTTCTTTTCATGACGCCGGCTGCCAGTGAAGGCATACGACAGCGCGACGAGCGCACCGGTGATCGCACACATCGTTAGAGCGACCACAGCGACAGAGGGGTAGGCGCCCTGCGACCAGTACCGGAGCAGGAGCGTCCCCATCACCTCGGTGCTGGTGGATCGCACCATCACCGATGCGCCGAATTCGTGGGTCAGGATGGACAGACACAGTGCGACAGACGCCGCGATCGCGGGCCGGAGCAGCGGCACCGTGATCCGCGCATGGGTTCGCAGTGCAGAAGCACCATGGACTCGAGCTGAATCCTGCAGACTCGACCCCGCGGACAGCATTGCGGAGGACTGCATTTTCGCCACATGCGGGATCATGATCGTGATGTACGCGAGGATCAGCGCGGCCCCGGTGCCGTATAGCACGATCGGGCCACTCGAGTAGGTGAACAGAATGCCGGCGCCGAACAGGACGCCGGGCATCACCAGAGGCACGCTGGTCAGCAGATCGACGGTCGTCCGGAGCCTGGGTGGGATCCTCGACGACCCCGAGAGCGCGACCGCGATCATGAAGCCCAGGGGCACCACGATCAATACCGCGACAAGGGAGTAACCGACGGAGTTGCCGACGGCCCTGCCGAGGTCCGGGTCGTTGAATACCGTGCTGAAGTTCGCCAGGGTGGCGGTGTCCGCCGTGATCACTGCGCCCGAGTAGTAGTCCGCGAGCGCGACGTTGAGCAGACCGAACAGCGGGAGAATCAGGGCGACCACGATGTATACGAGGATGGGGATCGCCGGCCACGACCGGGTCTTGGATGACGAACGGTGGCCTCGCGAGCTCAGGGTCTCGTAACGCGAACTGTGTTTGAGAGCTCGGCGCTGGACGTAGATGAGGAGCGCACCGATCAGGACCAGCGGAGAGCCGTATGCAGCCGCGAGGCCGTAGTCGACCGGGTAGGACTGCGCTGCCTGGTACATCTCCGTGGTCAGAACGGTGACGTTCTGGTCGCGGCCGAGCAGGAGCGGGGCGGTGAATTGCCCCAAGCCGAGCAGCAGGACGATCGAGGAAGAATAGACGAGGGAGGGACGCAGCAGCGGCAGGATCACCTTGGCCCACACGCGAACTGAACGCGCGCCGTTCGCCTCGGCCGCCTCGATGAGTGCGCCGTCGATTCCGCGCAGGGCGGTGAGGATGAAGAGGTAGACAAAGGGGATCAGCAATGTCCCAGTGATGAAGATGATCCAGAAGCGCGAGTACACGTCGATCGGCCCGCTCGCGAGGTGGTCCCACCATGGCGCTTTACGCAGAAACTGGTTGATGTAACCAGTCTGCGGAGACAACAGGAACGACCAGCTGGTCACTAGCGCCAGTCCTGGCACCGACAACGGCACGATCGGGAGCACAGACAACCAGGCCAGGCGTTTCGGTAGCTGCCAGGCGCAGCCCGCGAGAAAGGTGCCGCAAACTAAGGCCACCAGCACAGAGCCGACACCGAGCAACACGGTGTTAAACATCGTGGCTCCCAGCCAGGGGCTGTCGAGCATGTCGCGGTAGGCCTGCCCGCCGTCTAGCAGGGCTTTTGCCTGCACGCTGATCAGCGGGACCAGCACGAGGACGACGAGGACGGCGACGAGGCCGATCCACACCCCGCTTCGCGGGATTCTGCGCGGGGGACTGTCGTGACCTCGTGTCGAAACATCGTGATCAGCCGACCCCGCGGACGGCTGCGTGTTGAGCAAAGTCATTGTTGGGCCTCGGATTCCTTTCTGGCTGGAGGGCCGCCGGCGCGAGTCTTCATGACGCGCAGGCGGCCCTTGGTAGCTCGGCAGCGGAAGTCAGCCGCGGAAGAGCTTCGTCCAGTTGGCGCGATAGTCCTTAAGGAATGCCGGGTCGTCCAACTCCGGCAACGGCACGGCCATGGCCTCGATGTCACCGTTCGGGTTGTCGACGTCCGTCCGGACCGTCGAGTACCCGGTCGTGGCGGTGACGGCCTGCCCCTCCTCCGAGAACAGGAAGTCCACGAGGACCTGGGCGGCGTTGGGGTTGGTCGCCCAGCTGGCGATCGCGACGTTGGCGTTGACGCCCGACTTGGCATCCAGATCGGTGGCGTTGATGCCGTCGATCGGGGCGCCCTTTTCCTTGAGCGCCTCGTACACGGTCGACACCGAGTAGATCCCGGCCTTGACCTCGCCCGCGGCCACGGCGTTGGTCAGAGGAACCACTGATTCGAACAGTCGCGGGTTCATGTCCGCCAGTGCTGCGAGCGATTCGCTCTCCGACGGGTCGCTGGAATCCGGACCATCGAGCGCGCGCTGGATGGCCAGGTAGTAACCCGCCACCACGTCGCCGTACATGTCCGGAACCGCGATCTGACCACGGAATTCGTCCGCACGGTCGATGAGGTCGGCGTAGCTCTCGATCGGTTCGGAGACCTTGTCCGTGTTCCACACGACCGTGAACGATCCGGAGGAGAACGGGGCGTACCAGCGGTCGACCGCCAGACCCGGATGGTCCTGGAAGACGGTCTCGGAGAGTTCCTCGAAGGCCGGGGACTGGATCTCCGCCAGCTGGCCGTCGGCGAGGACCTGGTCGAGATAACCGTGCGTCGAGGTGTGGATCACATCGGCCCCGGGAGACCCGGTGCCGCGCTCGGTATCCACCCGGGGCCCGAGTTCGCTGCTGTTCATGCGCACGAAGGTGGCGTTGATCTCCGGGTACTGCTCCTCGAACGCCGACTCAAGCTTCTTCATCGACGGCTCGTCCATGCCGGTGTACCAGGTCACCTCGCCCTCCTGGTTAGCGAGATTCACGATTTCTTCCCAGCTGCCGCCTATGGCCTGGCTGGTGGGTTCAGCATTACCCCCACTGCAGCCGGCAAGGGGCAATACGGCGGCAGCGGCCACAGCGATCCAACATCTGGTTTTCAACATGGTTCCCATTTCTTCCGAGCCAACGGCTGGCATACGACGAGCGAGGGGATGGTCGGGATGCCTGGCGTGTCTGCGCAGCTTCACATCCGAGCGGTTGCTTAGTTTCTAAGCACGTGGTTAGTCTGTGTCCTCGATCACAAAGTGTCAAGGGCTGCGGCCAACAATTCTTTTTCGGCGCCTCACCCAGACGAGGATGCTGGGCCTAGGAGAGGATTCGACCATGGACGAGCTACTTCGGCAGTTGCCACGCTTCGATGCCCCCACGGGTCACGCGATCAAGCCGTCCCGTGCCGCCGCGCGGGTACGGGCCGCGGCCGTCGAAGCCTTCAGTGAGCTGGGATTTCACGGGACCACTACCCGCGAGATCGCCGCGCGTCTCGAGCTCAGCACGGCCGCCATCTACCCGCACTACAGTTCGAAACAGAGCCTGCTGTACGACATCGTTCTTGAGGCTCATGCGGCGGCGTACGCCTCCCTCACTGCGCTTCCGCTGGCAGGGTCCCTGACGGCGCGGGAGCGCTTGGAAGCGGCTACGGCTGCACTGTCGATGTGGCATGCCAGGAACAGCATGCTCGCCAGGGTCGCCAACTTTGAGATGCGAGCCTTGAGCGCGGAGCAGCTGGAACATATTCACGCGCTCCGGCGACGTACGTCCGCGTTCTTTCGCGCCATCATCGAGGAGGGCGGTGTACGGGGCGAGTTCCGGTCCGACGGTGCGTCCGCGATCACCCAGCTCATCACCTCGATGTGCGTGGACGTATGCCGCTGGTATCCGTCCAAGACCCACAACGACGTCGATGCACTCGGCGCGTTCTACGCGGACGCCGCTGTGCGGATCGTCATTAACGACGATCCGGGCGGGCGGATTTCTGCCCTCCCCGCCCCGGGCGACCGCGACTAATTGGTTGGACCAGTTGTAAACATCCCCCACGAGTTGGGGCGCCCGAATCCTCGGACGCCCCAACTATTCGATCTTTGCGCTTCGACGCTTATGCGGGATCTCGCGGATGTGCCGCGAGTGGGTGGACCACCAGGTCGTACCAGGGGTACATCGGTAGGGATTCGAGCGCGGCGTGCAGGGCGGTCGCATCGGTGACATCCCAGAGCGTCCACGAACCGCGCTGCCCCGGGACGCGCCAGATCCGCCGGAGCCGGCCCTCCTCACACAGTTCCTGTGCCCGCGCACCCTCAGCGGTGAGGATGCCCTGACGCCGCTCCGGATCCATGTCGTGTGGCAGGTGCTGCCTGCCCCGGACGAGAAACTCCACTACTTCGCCCCGCTCGGCTCGGCGGCCTTCGCGGCCTTGGTCTTCAACGCGCCCGGGTACTTGATCGGGTCACCGTCGAACGCCTTGCTGAGGGTCAGTACCCGACCGTTCGTCGAGATGGTCTCGTCGGTGTGGGCCTTCAACGCGTCGATGTCGTCACGGGCGTGGAGGAACCTGCCGGACAGGGCGTCGAGCTCCCCGTTGGCGATCACGTCGACGAACTCGGCGACCCGCTCGATCGGGGTCCACGTGCTGGCCGGCGCATCGGTGATGCTCGGACCGATGATGTCGGTCTTTACACGTCCCGGGCTGAGTTCGAAGACCCGGACCCCCGTGCCTTCGAGTCCCACGTCGATCGTCTCCGTGAGGCGGGTCAGACCCGCCTTCGATGCGGCGTACGCGGTCTCGATCGGGATGGCCGTGATGTTGCGCAGGCTCCCGATGTTGATGATCCGCCCCTCCTCTTGAGCGAGCATCCGGGGCAGGGCTTCGCGCATCATCAGCATGGGACCGCGCAGGTTGACCTCGATCACGCGCCACCACTCGTCGATGCCGGCCTCCCACAGGGGCTGCTCTCGGTCCTCACCGATCCCGGCGTTGTTCACTACCAGATCGACCCGCCCGTAGGTGGAATCGATGTGGTTGAACAGGTCCGCGACCTGGTCCGGGTCGGCCACGTCGGTCAATCGACCATCGATCTCGAGGCCGGCTTCCCGGGCCCGCTGTTGACTCGCCTCGAGATTGCGGGCGGACGTGGCGATCACCACGACCTTCCACCCGCGGGTGGCGAGATGAGTCGAGATCTCCTGACCGATGCCCCGGCTGCCACCGGTGATCACTGCGACGCGGTTACTCATGCCCGGCCCCCGGTCGCGGTTGCGGCGGCGAAGTCCTGCCGACCGGGATCACGCGGGTGATCGGCCAGCGGATGGATCTCGATGTCGAAGTAGGGGTAGAGGGGCAGGGACTCCAGGGCATCCTGCAGTGCGGTCGCGTCGGTCGCCTCCCAGAGCGTCCACACCGCGCGCCGACCCGGGACCCGCCACTGGCGGAGGAAGGTTCCCTCAGCCGCGAGCTCGGCTCCGCGCGCGATCTCGCGGGCCTTCATCGCATCGAGCTCATCCGGTGCCAGTGAGGCCGGGACGTTCAGTTGACCTTTGAGAAGAAATTCCATGTCACTCTCCTGTTCGGTGTTACTTCTGGTGGTTGGTGTTCACTCACTCGCCGAGAGCGAGAAGATGAATTCGCTGGTGACCCGGTGGAAGTCCGAGGCCGCTTCAGCGAAGGCGTAGTGACCGACGCCGTCGATCTGGTGGAAGGTCGAGCCGGGCACCAGGTCGTGCATCTGGCGCATTCCCGCGGCGGTGCACGCGGGATCGAGCTCGCCTGCCACCATGAGCGTGGGAAGGGTCAGATTCCGAAGCGAGGGCTGCGAGTCGTACTCCGTGATCGCCCGCATGGAGGCGAGAAACGCCTCTGTCCTCATCTGGCCGACGACGTCGCGCACCCGTGAGACCAACGGCCCCGCGGCGCCCGGGCCCATCATCGTGGTGAGCAAGCCGCCCGCGTACTCGGCGACTGACAAGCCCTGCTCGGTGATCGGTTTGACCCGCTCGGCCAGGTAATTCTCCTTGTCCTCGTCGCTCCGGTTGACGAAGCCCGCCGAGGACGCGGACAGGATGAGCCCGTCCAGCAGCTCGCCGGTGAGGGCCGGGAGTCGAGGTGCGATGAGTCCGCCCATGGAATGCCCCAGGACGATGTTGTTCTCCGTCGCCTCGCGGCGCACCATGGTCGCCGCGTACTCCGCCAGGAGCGGGACGCTGAACCTGTCCGGAACCGGTTCAGGACCGTAACCGGGGCAGGTCCAGGCCACCACGCGCAGCCCGTCGGACACGTAGCGGGCGATCGCGTCGTCGAAGTACCGGCTGTCGCCGTAGGCGCCGTGCAGCATGAAGAGCGTCGTCCGCCCTTCACCGTGGACCCGGTAGTCGGGCACCCGGTCGGTACCGGGGTAGTCGGTGGTCATGAGATCGCCTTTCTTCCTGATCGGATCCCGCTCGTCGCCATCCACGACGCGACCTGATCGGCCAGCGACTCGGGTGCCTCGGCGGGGAGCATGTGGGCCGTTTCCGGGATCTCGACGAAGTCGAGATCGTGGCGCAGGGCGTAGGCACGTTGGGCGTCGGTCGGCACCACCCGGTCGTGCTCGGCGGCCACGACCAGGACGGGGACCCCCTCCGGGGTCCAGTCTGTCCGGTCCGGCCGGTCTACTAGCGCGAGATTGTGCGCGCGGTACCGCTCCGGACCGTAGGCCCTGACACCACGTAGGCGTTCCGCCCGTACGGTCGGGTCGTGGGCGCGTTCCCCGTGGAACACCACCGCGGTGCCCGCCATCGCCATCGCCTCGAATTCACCGTCTCGGGCGCGCTCGGCCTTGGCCCGACGCTGGCGCCCCGCCTCGTCGTCGTCGGCATCGGTCGGCGCGTTCACCAGCACCAGGCCGGACAACAAGTCCGGGTGCCTGTCGGCCACCGCCATGGCCACGGCGCCACCGAAGGAGTGGCCGACGAGTACGACACCGGGCGACACCTCGCACGCGATGGCCTCGACGATCCCGTCCAGGCTGTCCAGCGCCGGCAGGTCGATGGCACGTGCACTCAGACCCCGGCCCTCGAGGGCCCGGATGGTGCCGTCCCAGACGCGAGCGTCGTTGTTGAGGCCCGGGAGGAGAAGGACGTCGGTCATGACAGCGAAGTCACCCGCCCCTCCCCGTGGATCCGGTCGCCCTCGACCCAGCATCCGTGAGTTCCCACGGAGATCCGCTCCGGGAGGATCACCCGGCAGATCGGGCCGGCGGCCATGTCGTTGAGCCGGAAGATGACGGCTTCCGACTGGTCGGCCCGCATGTCGGTGACGAAGGTGATGCCGTACCCGTCGTCCTCCGCCTCCCCGGCGCCGAGGCGCCGCGCGATGGCGGGTTCGCTTCCGAACCGCCCCTCCCCGAACATCAATTTCTCGGTGGCACCGTTGACCACGTCGTATCGCTTGATCCCACTCAGGAGCCACTCGCCCGGGATGAAAAGGGCGTTGTAGCTGTAGCGGTAGGGCTTGCCGAGGATGTCGTTACTGACCACCGGAAATTCGGTCACCTCGTCGTCGAGCGAGTGCTCGCGCACTTCGCCGGTCACCATGTTGAACATCCAGCGGTACATGTGCGACCCGGTCGCGGTGGCGTCGACGTTCCGTCGGATCCGGGCGTAGATGTCGTGCGCGTCGCCGCCGATGGGCGGCTTGACGAGGTGCTCCCAGATGCAGCCGTCCTGCACCACCCAGTCGCCGTCCTCGTAACAGTTGGACAGGTGCATGACCCATGCCGGCTTGGTCTCGAACCAGCGCACGTCGGCGGACGTGCCGAACCGGGGGATGATTCCGAATCTCGCTGGGACGTCCGAGTGGAACGACCCCTTTCGGACTCCCTGCGTCAGTAGTTCCGGATCGAAGAAGTACGGCAGGTCGTGCAGGATCGAGTAGTTTTTCGTGACCCCGATGTCGTGGGGCCAGCGCGCCCCGGGAAGTTCGATCGGGACGTAGTGGACCAGGTTGTCCTCTTTGTTGACCACTCCGTAGTTCATGTACGGGGGCTTCTCGGGGTAGTTGAAGAAGATCATGTCCCCGGTGTCGTTATCCACCTTGTAGTGCGAGGCCATCCCGTCGGGAACGAGCCGGGCCCACTGCTTGTTGGGGCCGTGGGTCTCCAGGGTGGTGGGGCTGAGGCACCAGGGTTCGGACCCCTGGGACATGGTGGCGTAGAGCCGCCCCGCGTGGGCCTTGACGTCGGTTCCGGCGTTGTCCTTCATCGTGCCCATCGAGCCCCACCCGCGCCTGGAGTACTGCTCGGGGTGGAGTATCCCGGGCCAGAGCGACTCACGCGCGCCCTGCTCGGCGAGGAACCCGGTGGTGCGAACGAACGAGTTGCGGTACTCGCAGGTACCGTCGCGGAACCGGATGGCGTGCAGCATCCCGTCGCCGTCGAAGGGGTGGTAGACCCCCTTCGGCATCAGGGCCTGGTTGTGGGTGTTGCGGACGTAGATGCCGTCGAGGTCCTCGGGGATCTCGCCGATCACGGTCAGCTCGTCACCGCTGACCGCATACTCCCGCCGTTGCGGACGCCACGGGCCCCGGAGCCAGGGGTTCTCGGCACTGTCGTCCTCGGGGACGTTGACGAACAGTGTGTCGTTCACGTCATACATCTGGAAACCACCTCATTGGTCGGTATCGGTCTCGCCGCCGAGCGCCCGGATGACACCGTCTGCCACCCGGTCGATCCAGCTCGACGAATCGGGACGCGCTTTGCTGAGAGAAAGGCTGTAGAAGGCGCCGACGAGAAACGCCACGCCGAGGTCGATGTCGGCGTCGGGGGGAAGGGCGCCGGTCTCGACACCCTTCTCCAGCACGGCCCGGATAGAGCGGCGCCGCGGACGCATCAGGTGCTCGCGGTAGAGCTCGAGGATCTCGGGATGGTGAACCCTCTCCACCAGGGCGGTGCCGAGGAGCCCGAGGTAGTTCTGCTTGAGGAATCCGTCGCGCATCGACGCCGCGATCAGCCGGAGGTCCGCCCTGAGGTCGCCTGACGGCTCCACCCGGCCTGTCGTGATGACGCTCTCCACCGCTGCGATCGCGAGTTCCGCCTTCGACGCCCACCGCCGGTACACGGTCGGCCTCGTCACGCCGGCATCCCGCGCCACGTCCTCGATCGTCATCCGTTCGAAGCCGTCCGACGCCAGACGGTGCCGGGCCGCGGCCAGGACACGTTCGTCTACGCCTTCTCCTCGGGGACGACCGGGCCCATTGGGTTCTGCCATCAGCAGGCCTCCTCTAGCTCGTGATCTCTGTCACAGCATTACATTACGTTACCGACAAGTCAACTAATTATCTGAACCTGCCGGCACGTGGCCGCAGAGAGGTTTGCGCCGAGCCGGTAGGCGGCACATCGCAACGTGCTTAGGCGCGGGTGCTGAGCCGGGATCGTCAAAGCTCGCCGCGGGTCGTTCGCAATCCGGGATCACCCCGGCAACGGCGCAGATGGCGCGAGGGTCGCTTGGGGGAGAACTGAGTTCCGCACGGGTCGCGGCCATGAGCAGTGGTCTCCATGGCATCGCCAGTGGACCGAGAACGCCACTCGGTACCCGGAGCAGCGACTAAATGCCAGCCAGCACGCGGGTTGCGGTCAGCCCGGACTCGAACGGCCTTCGGCCGACGCGAGCGGGGGTCGAGGTTGCGGAACCTACAAGCTCGGCATCGTTTACTGGTCAGGTGTCGGGTTCTGTGGTGTCGGGTTCCTGGTGGAGTTCGGGGTAGGCGCTCCAGGAGACGCCGCTGATGAATGCGTGGCGTTCGGTTGTCTGAGCTCTGTATCCGAATTGGGTTGCC
>NZ_JAMYEI010000016.1:0-51485 GCF_033790845.1 Dietzia sp. PP-33 | reverse complement strand
GCAACCCAATTCGGATACAGAGCTCAGACAACCGAACGCCACGCATTCATCAGCGGCGTCTCCTGGAGCGCCTACCCCGAACTCCACCAGGAACCCGACACCACAGAACCCGACACCTGACCAGTAGAAAGAACTCTATGGACGCTCCCCGCACATAGAGAGAATCCGGGTAACAGCCCAAGCTTCCGCCCGAACCAGCTCGGAGCTGCATATTAGCTCCGTCAGTGCGGCGAGCCCAAGCGGAATGGCTCCGTTGGACAGGACCCATTCCTGAGACACGCAGATGGTCCCTGAACTGGCTTTCTCCCTGCGGTCGTTGCGCCTGCCGCAATCTGTATGCGAGTTCCGCAATCACGCTCCGGTCGACATCGGCGGCCACGACAGTCCACCGCGACCGTCTTCGTCCTGCGTGCCCCTACGGCTGACAGGCCTCCACCTGGCGACATACCCAACAGCCTGATCGCACCGGGGCTACCGACCCTGTCGCGCTCGCCCTCCACGAGAAAGGGGATAACGCACTTTCCCATCAGAGCTTTATGGGCACTCCCCGCACATAGAGAAGATCCGGGTAACGACACCAAGCCTCCACCCGGGCCGGCTCTGAACTGCGCCGTTCCTGCATCACCGTGGCAGGCCAGAACGGAACGGGAGCGATGGACGGGCCCGGTTTCTGAGGGATGCGACGTGCCTCTGAGCTGGCTTTTTCGCTACGGTCGTTGCGTCTGCCGCAGTCTGTGTGCGGTTTCCGCAATCAAGCTCCAGTCGGCAAAGTCCGCTAATGCGGCCCACCGCGGCGGCCTTGTCCTGGCTCACCCCAACGACTGGCGGGACTTCTCCCTGAGCCCCGGTCCGCGCCCGCCAGGCCGTCGCCTCAACGACCGTGCGCCGATCATCCGGCGGCCGGCCCGTCGCCTTGACCGCCGGGAACAACGGACTGATCACAGTCCACATCTCATCGGAGATCACGACACGCGTTATCACGCATCCAAGCCTCACGAACCAACCCGCGAAAACCGTTTAGCAACACGCCCTAATCCCAGATGATGCCACTGTCGACGTTCATCGACTGACCGGTTACCCCCTGGGCCGCGTCAGAGGCCAGGTAGAGAACCGCGCCGGCGACATCGCGCGGGGAGGTAAGGCGGCGTAGGCTCGCCAGGGACGCCAGTGCCGCACGTTGCTCATCCGCCGAGGCGCCACCCTGGGCGGCACGCTCGTGGATGACCTGCTCGAATAGGGCGGTCTCAGTGACCCCGGGGCTGACCGCGTTCACCCGGATTCCCAGGTGGCCGAGTTGTGCCGCCGCGACGCGGGTCATGGCGAGGACCGCACCTTTGGTACTGGCATATGCGATGTTCGACGTACCTGACCATCCCTTGCCTGCGATGCTGGCGATGTTGATGATCGCTCCACCGCCTGACTCGCTCATGAACTCTGCTACGCGCTGCATGGCGAAGAAGCAGCCGCGGGCGTTGGTGTCAAAGAACAGTTGCCAGTCCCCAATGCTCACATCGAAGAACTCTAGTCCGCGTGTGACCGCCGCGTTGTTGACGAGCACGTCGACGTGACCACGAGACTCGACCACGCCATCCACGAGCGAGCGGACAGATGCCGGGTCCGCCATGTCGACCCAAAGCCAGGATGCACCGCCACCTCGGCGCCGGGCATCATCGGCCGTGGCGCGCGCCCCGTCCTCATCGATGTCGGCGACGACCACGTGATAGCCCTCCGCCCCCGCCTGCAAGCAGATCTCCCGACCGATGCCCTTGGCTCCACCGGTAACAATCATCGTCCGCTGGGACACGAGTCCTCCTCAATACGTGTGTGGTTCCTGACCGGCGAACGTCTCTCGTAGGTGCTCGGTGTCGAGATATGCGCGCACGGACGTGATCCGTTGTTGTTCGACAGTGAAAGCGAAGTGGTACTCGTTGCGGTACTGCCGCCCAGTCTGCAACTCAGCTTCGACCAACGCTTCCAAAGCGACCCGCGACCCCTGCACCGTCCAGGACCGCGGTGTGAAGCGGAGACATCCGTCGGTCGAGGCTGCCAGGACGTTCTCGATCAGGTCGCACACCTCGAGTCCTTCTCGAGTCCCCGACAATCCAGGGACGGATCCACCCACCCACCATGTCACGTGCGGTGCAAGGAGCACTTGGGCATCGGCAGCCCGCCCGGCCGACAGCGCCGCGCAGAACGCAGCGACCTGCTCGGCGGACGAGCGGGTCGGATCAGATGCCGAGGTAGGCATGGGACACGAAGTCGTTGTTGCGCAACTCGCTCGATGGACCGTCCAAGACGACCTTTCCTGTCTCCAGGACATAACAATGATGGGAGAAGTCCAGCGCCACGGTGGCATTCTGCTCGACGAGCACGACGGTCGTGCCGGACTCCGCGATCTGGCCGAAAAGTCCCGCGATCCGCTGGACGATGATCGGCGCTAGCCCCGCGCATGGCTCGTCGAGCAGGAGGATGTCCGGTCGGCTCATCAGAGCACGCCCAATTGCGACCATCTGCTGCTGACCACCGCTCAGTTGTTCAGCCCGAATGCGCAACTTTGGCTGGAGCTCCGGGAACAACGCCAAAATCTCCTCGAGCGAGGACTCCCCGGACTTGCGGACCCGGTAGCCACCGATCTCGAGGTTCTCCTTCACCGTCAGATCTCCGAAGAGTCGACGCCCCTCCGGCACCAGGGCGGTACCGCCCGCCACGATCTCCTTTGTCCCGAGAGTTGTGGTCTCCCGGCCCTGCACCAGGACCGAGCCGTCAGACAGGGGCACCAGGCCCATGATCGCCTTGAGGAGCGTCGACTTGCCCGCTCCATTAGCGCCGATGACAGCTGTCACCTTGTCACGCTCGGCAACCAGGGACACCCCGTCCAGCGCCAACGCCCGGCCATATCGGACTTGGATGGAGCGCACGTCGATGTCAGTAGGTGCTGCTGTGTTATCCAAGGTATGCCTCGATCATCCGTGGGTCCTTCTGGACCTCTTGGGGGGGGCCGTCGCAGATCTTCTGTCCGCGGTCGAGAACGACGACGCGGTCACACAGCCGCATTACGGCGCGCATGTTGTGGTCGATGAAGAGCACTGTCATGCCCCAGTCCTGGCGGAGGTGCCGGACCAGATCCAGCACCTCCGAGGTCTCCTGCTCGTTGAGTCCCGACAGCGGCTCGTCGAGGCAGAGCAGGTGGGGGGCGGTGGCCAGCGCGATGGCGATGCTGAGCCGGCGTTCGCACCCGTGGGGCAGGTCCCCGGCGACGTCGTCGGCTAGGTCGGTGAGAATGCATGCTTCGAGCAACTCCTCGACCGACCGACCGCCGCGGCTGCGACGCGTGGCACCGTGCACCGCCTCGACGTTCTCCCGGACCGTCAGCGGTGCGAACACACCGTGGTCCTGGAGCGTGCGACTCAGACCGAGTCTGGTGATCGCGTGGGTGGCGAGCTTCGTGATGTTGCGCCCCTCGAAGGTCACCGAGCCAGCGGAGGCGCGGTGAACCCCGCTGATCACGTTGAACAGCGTGCTCTTGCCCGCACCGTTGGGTCCGATGAGACCGAGGATCTCGCCCTGCTGCAGCTCGAGACTGACGTCGTCGACGGCCTTGAGCCCGCCGAACACGCGGCTGACCGATCGCAGCTCGAGCAGGGGGTCGCCGCTGCGCGGCGACACCGGCTCCGACGACTTCTCCGCGACTGTGGCGCTCATGAGGCTCGCTCCTTCTCCATCTCAGACGGTGTCGGGTCCAGGTCCTCCGGCTGGTCGGGTTTCGACGATCGCGAACTCCGCAGACGATTGAGCCCGAGGTGCGCAGTTCCGACCAGGCCCTTGGGCATGACCACCATGGCGACCATCAGTGCTCCGCCGTAGATGAGCGGCTCGTAGGCGCCGAGCATCCGCATCTCCTCGGTCAGTAGGGTCAGGAACGCAGCCCCGATCACCGCACCGACCAGGTAGTCACGACCGCCGATCATCACGAACGCGAGGACGGTGATCGAGATCATGTAGGAGAAGTCTGGCGGCGCAACCACCGAGCTGTAGTGGGCGAAGAGCCCACCGGCCACTCCGGAGATCACTCCGGCCACGACCAGAGCGAAGAGCTTGACCGATCGAGGGTTGATTCCACCGAACGAGGCGAGCAGTGGCTTATTCTCCACCGCCGCGAACTGGCGGCCCAAGCGCGAGCGCTCGAGCATCACGAGCAGGAGCGCGACCACGCCGGTGATGATCACCATGGCGATCACCGTGGCTCGTGGATCGGCGAATACCCCGACGATCCCGGAGTTGCCGCCGACCCAGTCGGTCTTCGTCAGCGTCAGGCGGAACACCTCGTTGGCTGCGAAAGTGACGAGGATGAAGGCCGCTCCACTCACGCGCAGGACGAGTACGCCGAAGACCAAGCTGGCGAGCCCAGCCAACAGACCGCCAGCGAGCACCGAGATCAGCAGCGGCGCCTCGAGGAGGAGGTTCATCTGTGCGGCGGTGTAGGCCCCGATCCCATAAAACGCACCGACCGCGAGGTTGATCTCCCCGGCTTGCATCACCAATCGCATGGCCATGGCGAGCAGGGCATGGATGCAGATCCACGGGACGACGAGCGCGCCCATCCCGTCGCCCAGCCCGGTGCCCAGCCCGATCGCGACCGCAACGGCGGTGACGCCAATCGGCGTCACCCACTCAAAGTTCCGCATGACCCATCAACCCCTGAGGACGGAAGAGCAGGACGATGATGACCACGACGAAGGTGAAGATCGTGGCCGTCGTGAGGTCGAACATCTGCGTGCCGACGCTCTCGGCCATCCCGACGAGCAACCCGCCGTAGATAGCCCCTGTGAGGCTGCCGAGCCCACCCAGGATGATGATCACGAATCCCTTCATCAGGAACTCGAAGCCCATCGTGGGGGTGACCACCGTGGCTGGGGCGATCAGCACGCCCGCCACAGCGGCCAGCGTCGTGGCCAGGAGAACACCCACGAGGGCGATCCTGGTGGCGTTGATGCCCTGAAGGGTGGCGGCCTCAGCGTCTGCCGTAACCGCGCGCAGCGCCTTGCCGGTCGTGGTGGAGCGCACGAAGGTCGCCACAGCGATGGTGACGGCGATCGCAACCACGAAGATCATCACCCGCTCTAGGGTGACTGACGCTCCCAGGACCGAGATCCGACCGTCGAGGACGGCCGGGACAGACTGCGGCTGGGCGCTGAACGTCTGCCGCACAATCACCTCGACCACCAGGGCGAACCCGATGGTGACGATCAGTGTCGAGATCAGGTCACCCGTGAAGCGCTTGAAGAACGCGTAGTACAGCGCGACCCCCACCACTCCCAAGATGACCGTGGCCACGGCGAACGAGCCGAGATAAAGCAACCACACCGGCACGCCGGGCATGTTGTCTGCTCCATAGCTCAAGATCACGTACGCCGTGTAGGCGGCGATGGCGAACAACGCGCCGTGGGCGAAGTTCACGACCTTCATCACTCCGAAGATCAGTGTCAGTCCGAGGGCGAACAGGATGTAGACCGAACCGATCTGCAACCCGTTCACCATCATCTGGACGAAGAGTTCCACTTCAGCTCCTCGTGGAATTGGTGGGACGGTCGGTCACTGCATGGCCTGGAGCTCTGCGGGGATGAGGCGCTCCACCTCCACGATGGCGTTGTCGCGGACCTGGGTCACGATCATGGGCGTCAGGATCTGCTGCTTGGAGCCGTAGACCTCTTCGGCGCCGAAGGCCGACGGGCCCCAGGAACTCTCGAAGGTCATCGTGGTCAGGGCCTCGACGACGGCGTTCGACTCGATCGTGCCGGCTTCCTCGATCGCTTCGGCGAGCGCGATCACGCCGTCGTAAGCGCCGATCGTGACGCCGTTGAGTTCTTCACCGGTGGCATCCTCGAGACCAGCTTGCAGCTCCTGCTGCTTCTCGGTGGCGTTGCTGTCGGAGAAGTCCGCAGCCAGACCCATGTAGACGCCTTCCGCGGCGCCGGCCGCGGCGTCCACGAGCGCCTGGCCACCCGTGCCGGCACTGAGTAGCGTCGGGCCGTCCCAGCCCTGGTCCGCGAGCGCGCGCAGGAGCAGGCCGGCAGGACCGGGGGTGACGGTGGTGAGGTCGATGGCACCGGGGTTGCCGTTCAGCAACTTGGTGGCGATCGGCGCGAACTCGGTGGTCCCGTGCTCGTAGAAGTCCGAGCTGATGACCTCGACGTCGAGGCCGGCCCACACGTCTTGAGAGACCTGCTCGGACTGGATGCCGGTCGCGTCGTTGATGCCGAGGAGCGCGATCGTGTCGAAGCCGCCCTCGGCGTCGAGGACGTACTCGGCCAGCGGCTGCAGGACCTCGAACGGCGTGTTGATCACCGTGAAGGTGTAGGGAAAGTCCGGGCCCTTGAGGTCTTTGCCCCACGCGGAGGTCATCATCGGGACCTCCGCGCGCTCGGTCATCGACTGCAGGGCCTGGACGGGCGCGGTGCCGACGCTGAACGAGATCATGTCGACATTGTTGGAGTTCAGGAGCGTCTGGGCCGCGCGAGCGCCGCCGGCCGCGGTGTACTCGTTGTCCTGGATCGCAATCTCGATCTCGAGGTTGCCGTCGTCGGTCTCGACGCCGCCGGTCTCGTTGATCTCGTCGGCCGCCTTCTCCGCGAGCCACTTCGCCGCGTTGCCCCAGCCGGCCGCGTCGCCCGTCAGCGGGGCCGAGATGCCGAAGACGACCGTGCCGTCACCGCCTTCGCCGCTGCCCGAGCCTTCCCCACAGGCGGCCAGAGGGAGCATCAGGCCGGTAATGAGGGCCGGGATGGTCAACCTCTTCATTGTGCTGCGATTCATCCAGCTTCCTCCAGTTCGCGGGCGCCGAGCGGCACCACTCATTCGATTTATGACGTACGTCACTCAAGTGCTTGCCGCTACTATGCACGGATCTCGACAGTTACGCAATAGCCGATCGATTTACGTATTGACGGATAACCGTACGTAGGCGCTATGCTGCTGCGACCGCTACGTCAGGAGAAATTCTGTGGTGATCGACCCCTCCCTCAAGACCGCACCCCAGGTGCGTCGCCGCCACCGCATGGTGGATCGGCTCGCCGCCGTTCTGGAGCACGTGGCCCGCAGCGACCAAGGCATGACCCTCACGGAGCTCGCGCGAGCGGTCGAGGCGCCGGTCAGCTCGATCCAGGGCTTGGTCAACGGGCTGGTGGCGACGGGCTACTTGGAGGAGCGCGAGCGCCGGTACTCGCTGGGCACGGCACCGTACCTGCTCAACCTGATGGCCGGACGACACCTGGTCACGTCGGTGGACCACAGCATGCTCGAGTCGATCCACGCCGCCTGCCAGATGACGACGTTGCTCTCCATCGCCGTGAGCACCGATGTGTTCTACATCGACAGTGTCTCCCGGGAGCCGCGCTACGACTACCTGGCGAAGAACTTCATCCGCCGTTCGCTGATCGGCACCTCAGCCGGCTGGGTCCTGCTCGCCGACTACACCCGGCGCGACCTGTGGACCTACCTCTCGTCCCTCCCGCCCGAGGATGAGGAGCGCGTGGAACGCTTCCTGGCGGCCCTCGACGAGATCCGCGACACCGGCATCTGTGCCGGGCCGCGCACCTCCGAGTTCGCCGACGGCGTCTCCCTGGCGATCCGCGAGGACGAGCGCACGGTTGGCGCCGTCAGCATCGTGGGTCCGGAGGACGACATCGGGAGGCGACGCAGCGAGCTCACGGAGCTGCTTTTCGCCCATCGCGACCGCTGGGAGTCTCGTAGGTGAGCTCTGCACGTCTGGCCCGCGAGTTCGTCACACGACGGCGTCTGGGTCGGCTATCTCGCCCAGCGCGGACGCCACCAGGTCGGCTAGCCTGGTCGGGTCCGCCGACTCAGGGAGCTCGCCCACGTCGGCGCGCAGGAGACCCACGTCCTTCTCCAGCAGGTCGAGCTGGTTGCGGGAGAGCTGGTGCAGCATGGCCGAGACCTGACTCCGTCCAGAGCCGAGGTTGAGCGCGCGGAGGAAGTCCTCCGGAGCGATACCCCGTTCGCTGGCCAGTTGCGCGTAGCGCGCGGTGTTGGCGGCGTTGAGCGCGGCCAAGGTGTTGTTGACCAGCTTGATGAGGGCGGGGTCGCCGTGGCGGGGGAAGGCCACGACGGATGCTGACAACGCAGCCAGCAGGGCGGAGTCGTCCTCACGCCCGCCGGCGGCATACATCGCCACCGTCCCCTGCCGAGCGGGTCCCTCTCCCCCGCTGACGGGGCACTCGACGATCCGATCGAGGTTGAGCAACTCCGGCACCGAAGAATGCCAGAAGCTTGGCCGGACCGTGCTGACGAGCAGGACCCGCACGGATGACGGCGCCTCGGATCCACAGGTAGCAAGGACCGTCCGTACCTGCTCCTCCGTGCGCACGGCCACCAACAGGTGACTGATGCCGTCCCAGTCGACCGTGTGGAGGTCGCTGTAAGCCACGTGGTCGCTCCGCGCGTCCTCCCACGCTCGACGCCGCCCCTCGTCGGGCTCCACGCCAATGACCGGCCAGCCACACTCCTCGAGGCGGTCGGCCATCGCGTGGCCGATCCCTCCCAGCCCGACCACACACACGGTTTCACGAGACACTGGTGACCTCCAGATCGATGGTGGCGCCGTCCCAGATCGCTTGGTCGAGACGGCGCGGCGCCAAGCAGTCGCCGATGCGGATGACCGGCAGGTCGGCACCGGCGGCACGCAATCCGTCGTAGAGGAATGTGTCGGCATGGTTGCCAGTAGCAAGGACGACTGCGTCGACGCCCTCCAACGCCCACCGGTGGCCGTCGTAGACCCCCCGAAGCGCGACGCTAGTGGCCTCGATGCGCTCCACCCACGTCGATGTGTGCACCCGGACGCCCGCGGCGCCGAGTCGTCGGTGCAGGGGTTCGAAGTTCGCAGCACCGGCCCAGTGGCCCGGATGGATGGCTCTCGTCACCAGATGCGTCTCGACCCCGAGCATGCCGAGGTGCTCGGCCACCGAGGTGGCCTGGCCGTGGGGGTCGTCGTCGACGACGACCGCTCTGCGCGCACTGAAGAACGGTGCGGCGAGGATGTCCAGCGCCGAGCAGACGTGTGATCGGTCGTGGCCGGGGATCGCTGTGATGGCGGGGAAGGCGCCGGAGAAGCCCGTGCGGTCGGGGGCCGAACCGGTCGCCAGCACGACAACATCGGCGTCCGAGGCGATCACGTCGTCGACTGTCGCTTCTTTGCTGCTGCGGACCGTGACGCCGAGCGTCAGCGCGCGATGGAGAAGGTGGTCGAGGATCGAGCCCAGCTCGGCGCGCGTGGGTACGAGCCGGGCCAGTGCCAGCTGCCCTCCCGGTTGCTCCGCGCGCTCCCACACCTGCACCTCGTGGCCTTGCTCCGCCAAGCTCACGGCTGCCTGCAGGCCTGCCGGGCCGGCGCCGACGACCAGTGCGTGCTGCCGCTGGCGCACGACTGGGGGCGGGAGCGTCTCGCGTCCGACCGAGACGTTGACGGTGCATCGCAGCGCGCCGCCTGCCAACAGGCTGCCGAGACAGCCCTGGTTGCAACCGATGCAGGGCCGGATCGAGGCGTCCTCGCCCGCCTGCAACTTTCGCGGCAGGTCGGGATCCGCGATCAGAGCGCGGGTCATGCCGACCATGTCGATCCGGCCGTCGCGCAGGACCTGCTCGGCGTCGGCGCGGTCCTTGATCCGCGTGGTAACAAGCACCGGGAGGTCGACGGAGTCGGCGACCACGGCCGCCGACTCCGCAAAGGGTGCGCGTGGCGCGGACATGTCGGCGATCCACGACGGATACACCTCGTTGCTGCCGGCACTCAGGCTCAGGTAGTCGACGGAACCGGTGCGTTCCAGGGCTCGCGCGATCGCACAGGCGTCCTGGACGTCGAGGCCACCGACGATCAGGTCGGTCGTGTTCATGCGCACCCCGAGCAGCGGCTCGGGTCCCATCGCGACACGCACCGCGCTGATGACGTCGAGAAGCACGCGCAGGCGGCTGTCGGCGTCTCCTCCGTACTCGTCGTCACGTCGGTTGACCTGCGGGGACAGAAACTGCGCAAGCGCATAACCCTGGGCGGCGAAGACCTCCACCCCGTCCCAGCCGGCCGCACAGAGCGCGGCAGCGCTTGCAGCGTGGGCCGCGACCATCTCCTCGATCTCGTGGTGCTCGAGCTCCTTCGGGACCTCGCGAACGATCGGGTCCGCGATGGCGCTCGGTGCGAGCAACGGCAGCCGCTGCCATCCCGAGGAGCCCTGCCGACCGCTGTCGTGGAGCTGCCCGACCAGCAGCGTGTCGTGCCGGTGCACGGCCTCGGCCAGGGCGACGTGACCATCGTGGGCCTCAGGGTCCGCAGCGAGGTTGACCAAGGGAGTCGGCCAGGTGCGACGCCACGTCGACCAGCTGCCGGTGACGATCATCCCGGCGCCGCCTGCAGCGCGCGCCTCGTAGTAGCCGATCTGGGCGGGCGTCACCCGACCCCCCTGGGCCAGGTGTGTCTGGTGTGGGGTGTTGACGATCCGGTTGCGCATCCGGTGGCGCCCGATAGTCAGCGGGGTGAACAGCGTGTCGGGCTCGGTCACAACGCGCGTCCCCTCCACGCCATGCCGCCATCGAGGGTCACCACGGTGCCGCTGATGTAGGACGCCCGCGGGGACATCAGGAAGGCAGCGAGGTCGGCGACCTCCTCGGCCGTGGCGATCCGTTTGCCGGGATAGCCGTCGACGTACTCCCGCCAGCGTTCCGGATCGCCGAGGTCCTTGGCGGCGCGGCCGCGCAGCGCGCCGACCAACCGCTCGGTTTCCACCGGCCCCGGGTTGATGCCGAGCACGCGCACTCCCTGGTCGAGGGTGTAGGCGCCGACCGCGCGCGTCATGGTCATCAGGGCAGCGTTGCCGGCCGAACCAGCGAGGTAGGTGGCGTCGGGCCGCTCTCCCGACACCCCGATGATGTTGAGGATGACGCCGGACCCGCGAGCCGTCATGGCCTCCAGCGCGAGCTTCGTCATCTCCAGATAGCCCCAGACCTTGAGGTCCCAACCGTGGCGCCAGGCGTCGAGGTCTGCGCCGATCAGGTCGCCTTGGGGGATCGCGCCGGCATTGTTGACGAGGACGTCGACCTCCGGGATGACGCCAGCAAGCTGGCTGCGACCGTCGTCGATGGACAGGTCCAGCGCGATGCGGTCGATCTCGACGCCATGGCCCTCACGAACCTGCGCGGCCAGGGCATCGAGGGAGCCCGGGTCACGGGCCACGACGCGGATGTCGCGCACGCCCTCCTTCGCGAGGGTGTGGACGATGGCAGCCCCGATCCCCCGTGATCCTCCCGTGATGAGGACCGTCTCGTCGTTCGTGAATCCCAGTTCCATGTCAGGCTCCCCATCCTCCGTCGACCGCGACTACTTCACCTGTGACGTACGGAGCCGACGCAAGCCACACGGCAGCGCCGGCGACCTCCTCCGGCTGCCCGAACCGACCCATCGCCGTGCGCCCCAGGACCGCGTCCATCTCGGGCGAGGAGTTGCCGACGGTCGCCACTGCGGCGTCAGTGGCGATCGGACCTGGGGCCACAGCGTTGACGCGCAACCCCTGCGTGCCGTACTCGCGCGCCGCGGAGCGGGTCAGGCCCACGACGCCGTGCTTGGCGGCGACGTACGCCGACCTGGACGGCCAGCCGGCAAGTCCCCAGATCGACGCGATGTTCACAATCGCGCCGCCATGCGGCAGCAGGAGCGGGATCTGGGCCCGCATGCAGCGGAAGACCCCGGTCAGGTTGACGTCAATGACCCGGTCCCAGTCCTCGTCCGAGAGGTTCGCGATCGCAGCGACCGCACGCACGCCGGCGTTGTTGACCGCGACGTCCAGGCCACCGAGAGTGTTCGCGGCCTGCTCGATCCCGGTCGCGACAGCCGCCGTCGACCGGACGTCGAGCTCGACGAAGACGGCCTCGTGGCCGGCTTCCCGCAACGCCTCGACGGCGTCATTCCCGTCGTCAATCAGCACGTCGCACAGAGCGACCGCGAAGCCCGCCTCAGCCAGTGCCTGAGCGGTCGCGAGGCCAATGCCTCGCGCCGCCCCGGTCACCAGCGCGGTTCGCCGCTGCCCAGTCGCAGCGCTCATAGAGGCGACTCAACCGGGATGGTCGGCGGGTTCGGCGGCATGAAAATCTCCAAGAACTCCAGGTCGTCGGAGGTGCCCGTCTCGTTGTGCCGGTAACCGCCAGGGATGAAACAGATACCGTTCTCCCCGATTCGCTTGGTCTCACCATTCTCAAAGGTCAACTCGAGCCAGCCGCTGGTCACCATCAGCCACTGGAAGTCGCAGTCGTGGTAGTGCCAGCCGGTCTCCTCGGCCATCCCGTCCTTGAGGCGGGTGATCTGCGTGCTGATCAGACCCTTGCTGGCCTCGGCGACACCGAGGTCGAAGTAGCTCGCGAACGTGCGGCGTCCGGAGATCTCCTCAGCGTCCGCCATCGCGATGGCGCGGGCGGTCATCCCCTCCGGGATGGCACGGTTTCGGTCGGTCATGATGTCCTCCAGTTCATTGGGTTGGTTCGAGGTCGAGGTCGCTGAAACGTGCGCCCGCGAGGGCGAGCGCGAGCACCTGCTCGTCGGCCGAGCGGGTGTCGCCGAACTGCGAACGCCACGTGAGCATGGCGTGGGTGTGGCGGTGGAGCGGATGCTCCTGCGTGGTGCCGATGGCGCCGACGACTTGGTGGACGGCCCGGCTGACGATCGCGGCGCCGTGTCCGACGCACGAGCGCGCCACAGCGACGGCCGGACGCAAGACCTCGAGATCGTCGCCATGCCCGATCAACACCCTGACGGCTGCTGCCGTCGCGGCACGGGCCAGCGCCGTCTCGGACGCGAGGTCGGCGACCAGCGCCTGCACCGCCTGGAACTTGATCAGCGGTTGGCCGAACTGCGATCGGGAAGCTGCGTGCGCGACCGCGATGTCAGTCGCGGTCTCCAACGCGCTGACGACCTGGACCGCCCGGACGAGTGACGCTCGCAGCGCCACCAGCTCGGCCGTTTCAACGGGCAGTGGCGACCAGGTCGTGGACTCCGCCCACGCCCCGGAACCGAGGCGGGCTCGCAACTCTTCAACGGCGACGTCGGTGAAGACGGGCTGCTCGTTCTCGACCCGGAAGACGGTGACCCGCTCCACGAGGGGATGCAGCTCGGGTGCCGGGTCGGAGCCGTCGTCCCACCACGCGGTCCGCAGTGCTTGCGGATGCTCGCCGCCGACGGAGTCAAGGACCCACCCGGCGACCAAGTCGCTGTCGCCGACGGGCAACCTGCTTCCGGCGCGAGCGAGCGCGCTGACCAGCTCGACGGCCTCCCCCCACCCGGCGTCGCTACCACCTCGTGCGTCGCTGCCCGTGAGGTCGGACAGACCGAGTTCTTGGAGCTTGCCCCAGAGGGCCGCGTCCTGGTCGCCGCCGGCGTATGCCGACGTCACGGTCGCGATCAGGTCGCGGAGGTCGGCGTCGGCCATTCCCCAGCCGGTGTCGGCGCGGCTCGCGGTCGCCCCAAGCCCCTTCGTGATGATGCCGCGCAGGACCTCGTTGGTGCCGCCGCGCAGCGTGAAACCGGGTCGTTGCGCGGTCGCGATCCCCAGCGCGGTTTCAAGCGCGTCGTCGTGACGTCCGGCCCCGGCCAGCAGGGCTGCCAACTCCACCAGGTCGCCCTCGGTGATCGTCCCCAAGGTCTTCACCATCGCGGCCGGCACGTCGGCGGGTTCGCCGGCTCCGAGGGTCTGGGCGACCCCGGAGGACATGTGGTGCAGACCTTGAAGTCGGGCGACGAATCGGCCCAGCTCGGGTGTCGCGTCGAGAGCTCCCCGGCGCACTCCGCCCAGGAGGTGGGAGATCAGTAGCGACACCGAGAGGAAGCGTTCCGGGCCGCTGCGCTCGAAGGCGAGCTCCGAGGTCACCTGGCGCCATCCCTCGCCCTCCACCCCGAGGAGTCGGTCGGCGGGGACGATGACGTCGTCGAGGAAGACCTCGTTGAAGTGGTGGTCGCCGTTCATCGACACGATCGGACTGATTCGCACCCCGGGCGAGGAGAGATCGACGATGAACTGCGACAGTCCGGCGTGCCGGTCGCCGTGCTGACCCATCGAGCGGGCGAGGACGATCATCTGGTCCGCTCGGTGCGCCCCCGAGGTCCACACCTTAGTGCCGGACAGGACCCAGCCGCCGTTGGTCGGGGTGGCCTTGGTGCGGACGCTGGCCAGGTCGGATCCCGCGTCGGGCTCGCTCATCCCGATCGCGAAGAAGCACCGGCCGGCCGCGATCGCAGGGAGCAGCTCGTGCTTGAGTTCCTCCGAGCCGAACCGCAGGAGGCTCGGGCCTGCCTGCCGATCCGCGACCCAGTGGGCAGCCACGGGTGCGCCGGCGACGAGCATCTCCTCGGTCACGACGAAGCGCTCCAGATGGGACCTGCCCGCGCCGCCGTACTCGGTCGGCAGCGTCATGCCCACCCAGCCGCGCTCCGCCATGGCCCGACTGAAGTCCGCCGACCAGGCGGTCAGCCACGCATCGGGCCGCGGGGCGAAGGCGCCGCGCTCCCGCTGCTCGGCGAGGAAGCTCCGCACCTCGGCTCGCAGCGCAGTGAGGGACTCCCGGTCTGGGGTTGCCGCCTGAGTCACGGGGGTCGCACTCACTGCACGCTCTCCTTGACATCGTAGTCGTGGTGGTCGGTGGCGGCACGCACGACGCCCCATCCGAGCATTGCCTCGATGTCGTCGTCGGTGTAGCCCGCTCGCTTGAGCGAGGCAACCGTGTCGGCTCCCAACGCAGGGGCATGGCGACGTAGCTGCACCGGCGACGCACTCAACCGGATGGGACTGATCGTGCTGAAGTAGGCGCCCTCGGTCGGGTGCTTCTCCGAGGTCACGATCCGTTGCTCAAGGGCGTATTCGTCGGTCGTGACCTCGCCCAGCTCGAGCAGCCCAGAGGCGGGGATGTTGCGCAGGCGGCAGAGTTCGAGCCACTCCTCGGTGGTGCGTTGGGGGGTCCGGTCGTGCACCAGCGCGAGCAAGTCACCCATGTGCTGATGCCGCGAACCTATGTCGGCGAACCGGACGTCTACCGCCAGTTCGCCGAGGCCGGCTGCATCGAAGAAGTCGGTCCAGTTCGAGTCGGAGTACGGCATAATACAGACGTAACCGTCCTTGGTCCGATACGGACTGCGCTCCGGGACGAGCACGCGCGACCAGCCGAACTCCCCCTCAGGCGGATCGAAGGTGTGACCGGCGAAGTGCTCGACCAGGTTGAAGTGGGTCATCGTGTCGATCATCGGGACCTCGACGTGCTGTCCCTGGCCCGTCGCGTTTCGATGTACAACGGCCGCGAGCACCCCGATGACCATGTGCAGGCCGCTCACCTTGTCGGCGACGACGTACGGCGCGTAGCGTGGGGAGCCGTCGATGCGGCCAGCGAGCGCAGCCGCGCCCGAGGCCGCCTGCACTATGTCGTCGTACGCCGGTTCGTCGCGCCGCTCGCTGGTCTCGGCGTACGCCTGGGCAGTGCAAAAGATGATGTCGGGGCGGATCCGGCTCAGGTTCTCATAAGTCAGACCCAGCGGCTTTCGTGAGCGCGGTCGCAGGTTCGAGACCACAATGTCGGCCTGGCTGACGAGCCGCTCGAGGACCTCCCGCCCGCGCTCGGTCTTCAGATCCAACGCGAGGCTCTGCTTGTTGCGCTGCAGATTCATCGTGAGAGCGGTCATCCCCGGCGATCGGCTGGCGCCGATCTGCCTGGACATGTCGCCGTCGAGGGCCTCGATCTTGATCACCTCGGCACCGAGGTCGCCCAACATGGCGGTCGCGTACGGACCCATGACGACCGTGGTGAGGTCGAGCACCACCAGTCCACTCAACGCACTCGGTTGCACTCCCGTCACGCTCCTCATGTCGCCTTCGGTCAGCTCAGTCATTCGGTTTCCTGTCTGCACGAGCCCGACGCCAGGCGTCGACCCGTTGGTGGTGTTCGGGGTCACTGTGCGCCAGTGGCTGCATGGCAGCAGCCAGACCAAGGACAGAGTCCAGGGAGTCCGTGCGACTGGCGAGCAGCAACCGTTTGGCCATGCGCACCGCGTGGGCAGGGTTCTTGACGATCCGTTCGGCGAGGGCATGCGCCTCGGGGAGGAGGTCGTCAGCCGCCACAACGGCGCTGACCATCCCCCACTCCAGTGCGGCCTCGGCGCGGACCCGGTCCCCGGTGAGTGTCATCTCAGCGGCCCGGGCCTCGCCCACGACACGCGGGAGGAACCAGGAGCCGCCGTCGCCCGGGATCAACCCGATCTGCACGAAGCTCTCGGCGAAGAACGCGCCGTCGGTCACGATCCGTAGGTCACACATCATCGCCAGGTCACACCCGGCGCCCACAGCCGGACCGTTGACCGCAGCGATCACGGGCGCTTCGCACCGCACCATCGCGCGCGGGATGCGCTGGATGGTGTCGACATAGGCGTGGCGCTGCTCGATCGGCTCGAGCCCAAAGACGCCACGATGATCGGCCATTTCCTTGACGTTGCCGCCGGAGGAGAACAGAGCGCCCTCGCCGGTCAGGATGACCGCGCCGACGGTGACGTCACGGTTGACTGCATCGACGGCGTTCTCGAGGCACTCGACGAAGTCAGCACCGGAAACTGCATTGCCCGCATCGGGCACGTCAATCGTCCAGACCTCGACGGCGCCTTCGCGGGCGACACGGAGCGGTGGGGTCACGAGGGTACGTCCAATCCAGAGTTGGTGAGAGAGGAATGTCAGAAGGGGATGTGATGCGTGGGGTCGAGGCGTACGTCGATAACGACCGGCCCTGTCACGTCACCTAGAGCGGACGCGAGCTCGCGGAGGTCGTCGGTGGAGCGGGCCGTGTGGGCAGTAGCGCCGAATCCCCGAGCCACCTCGGCGAGGTCCGGCCACTCGTTGTAACTCGCCGCAGAATCGAAGCCCTCGGCGGCGAGCTTCATGTACTCGGCGCCATAGGCGCCGTCGTTGAAAACCACCACGATGATTGGCAACTGTTCACGCACAGCGGTGGAGAGCTCCGAGGCATGCATGATGAAGCCTCCGTCTCCAGCGAGCACCACGACCGGACCGCGACCCTGCCGCGCAATGGCTGCGCCCGTGCCGGCAGCCAACCCGAGCCCGATGGCGCCGAAACCGGTCATTGCCGTAAAGTCGCCCGACCCGGTCTGGTCGAAGTGTGGCCAGGATCCGCCGACGAACCGTCCAACGTCGCTAACCATGGCGGTGTGGGCAGGCAACACATCGTTCAGCACCCGACTGGCGGCTCGAATGTCCACCGTCGTCGATGTGCCCCGGTCGTCGGGGGCCCAGTTCGCGATCGCTTCACGCGTCTTCTCCGCCTGAGCGGCCCACGAGCGGGCAGGTTCGATCTCGGCTTCACGCAATGAAGCGACCATCTCCGCGGCGACGACGCCGGCATCGCCCACGACGGCTTCTGCCGGCTCTACGAGCCATCCGAGCTTGATCGGGTTGTTGTCCACCTGCAGCAACTGCTTGCCGGTGGTCAACTCTCCGCCCATCGTCGTGTACTTGTTGAGCGTCGCTCCGAAGGCGATGATGCAATCCGCGTCGGCCAGCATCTGCACCGCGAGCTCATTAGAGAGGCTGCCCATGATGCCCAGGTGTCGGGGGTGATCCATGAAGAGACCTCGCCCGAGCCCGGTCGTGAACAACGGGGCGCCAATGAGGTCGGCGAGCTCCTCGATTGCCGCACCGGCGCCCGCGGCCGCCACCCCGCGGCCCGCGAGGATGATCGGACGGGAAGCCGACGCGAGCAACCCGAGCGCTGCGTCAAGATCTGAGGTTCCGGCCACCGGCGTCGGAGGGACGGGGCGCACGGAGTCGACACCCGCGATCGCTGGCGATCTGGCCAAGTCGAGCGGAAGATTGAGCACGACCGGCCCGCTCTGCAACCGTCGCATCACACGGTTCATGTCGCGGCCGACTGTCTCAGCGCGGTGAATGTATTCGTGCTGGATGCCCAGCGAGGCGCACACCGCGGCGATGTCCATGCGTTGCAGGTGGGTTGCCTCTGCGGGGGTGTCACCGGTGAGGAGCAGGACCGGACTCGGAAACCGCTGGGCCTCCATGAGTGCGGTCAACGCATTGGTGACCCCGGGGCCGTGCGTCACGGAGGCGACGCCGATGCGACCCGAGAGCCGGGCGAATCCGTCGGCCATGGCCACCGCACTGGCTTCGTGGGCAACGCGCACGAAGCGGCCGCCGTTCGCTTCGAACGCGCTGGCGACGTACATGTTTGCATCGCCCAGCAGCCCGAAGACCGTGTCAATCTCGTGCGCCGCAATCGATGCAGAGACCTGCTCGTAGATCTTCACTGCAACTCCTCCTCGTGATGTACGCCACTATGCCTGGGATCACGGTTATACGCAATACCATACGTAATTATGTATATACGTACCCGCAGAAGCCCGTCACACATCGTCATCCCTTCCCCACGGGTAGTGGCCGCGAGTCGGGTTCTCGACGTGCCCCGATCGCCCCGGCGAATCGCCGAGCTACCGCGTGTGCACACGCCCTCCTCCGGAATGTCGCCTGCCATGTGTCAAGGGACATTGGGACCACCCTGAGCTGTTTTCTGCCACGTTCATGGGACCACCCGGGTTGCCAGTTATGGACCACCCGGCGCGCCTGGTCGGTGGGCCCTCGGTTCGCCCGTGAATCGCCGCGTCATGTCATTCGACGCGGAGGTCGTCAGCGGTGGCATTCAGGGAGGTCAGCGTGGTTTAGGTACGTGAATCGACCTGGGACCGATGGAGGGCTTGATCTAACAAGGAGAGAATCAGATCATGCCCGCTCAGAAGAAGTTCGACTCCGAGACGCAGGCTCGCACGGTACGAATGTTCACCGACAGGATGGCCGAGGGGGCGTGTCCCAGCTGACTGCGCGCCGTGAGGTCGGTGAGCTGCGGTCAAGCAGGAGCCCGTTGCGAAACTGGATCCGCCGCGACCTCGGCGAAGGCATGACGCCGCCGACAAGCGAGACGTCGAATGGAGCTGATCGAGCTCCGCAAGGAAAACGCTCGGCTGCGACGGGCCAACGAGATCCCGAAGACTGCTTCGGCGTTTTTCGCCTCGGCGGAGCTCGACTGCAAACTCGTGTCCTGATCGACTACATCAGGACCTACCAGTCCAGGTTCGGGATCGAGCCGGTCTGCGCCGTGCTGGCTGAGCACGGCGCCCAGATCGCCCCGAGCACCTTCGCCGCACGTGGTTTCGGGCCGACTGATGCCGAGCTGGCCGATGCGCATGCGGCCAACGAGCTGCGCCGGTTGTGGGTAGCGAACAGGTGCCTCTACGGACGCCGCAACTCTGGAAGGCAGACAGTCCTGCGTCCCGCCCACGGCTGGCACCGTGACCGGATCGAACGGTTGATGAAGCTCGCCGGGATCGAAGGCGTCAGGCGGGGTCGACGCACGACCGTCAGGATCCAGCGTCATGACACCGCGGCCAGGCATCCTGACCACATCAGACGCCGGTGGGCGTGGCCGACCCGGCCCGATCAGTGGTGGGTAGCGGATATGTAATGCCGACCTCGGCACTACCGCCAACCCACCTGGCGTTTGGACAATCCGCGGTGGAGTCCCGCTTGAGCAAATCCGGGAATTGCGGAGCGGCCTTGTCCTGCCTGGTCAGGCCATGGCGGCGTTTGATCCGGCGAGCGACGAGACTTGGCGGAGCATCGAGCCGGCCACCGTCTTCTCGCTGCCCTGCCTGCCCTCGTCACTAAGACCAAAGTACAGGCGAGGGATTCGTGTCGGCCCTTCGCGGCAGCGAACGCCCTCGCGACCGCCTGGTCGGCCACTTCGCGGCGACGGTCGCGCTCGGTGCGCAGACCGCTGGGCCGCCTCCGGCCAGGTGGCCGGCTTGAACCACAGGACGACGGATCGCCCCGAGGACATCACGCTCCATCTGCAGCTCGGCGTTCTCCGCCCGCAACCGCCCCGAGCCCCTCGATGTCGCCCCCGGCCAGGCCTTCTGTACCCTCCCGAACTCCCTTTGCCTGATTGACCCAATTGCCCAATGTGCCCGCGTTGACCCCAAGGTCTCGGGCGATCTGAGCGATCGGCTTTCCGGCCTCCTCGACGATCCGGACCGCCCCATCACAGAACTCCCAGTCGTACCTCTTTCGCTTCTCTGACATCGCTACCCTTTATAGCTAATCCCTCTACGGATCCGGGGGAACCTCACCTGCCTCGTTGCGAGCGCGACCCATTCTGAACCCGCAGTCTGCTCGTCTCTTTTGGCTAAAGGTTTTCAAGACACTTGACCTCGTCCAGGACGACGCCCAGTTTTGGGCAGGGTTCCTGGCTCTACGAGCCCCCGCCGCGTCTCACTAAGTCGTCTTGACGCAAGTTGTCTCACGAGCTGCTTCGGCAGGAGTTTGTGGGGCAGAATCGGGTTATGAGGCATTTGGGGTACACCCGCGTGAGTACCGCGAGTCAGGACGCGCAGTTGCAGTTGGATGCGCTCGTGGATTCGGGGGTGCAGAAGCGGGATGTGTTTGCGGATGTGACCTCGGGGAGCCGGGCCGCGATCGAGCGCCCGGGAATGAAGCGTCTGCTCGATTACGTCGAGCCCGGCGATACCGTCGTGGTGTGGCGCATTGACCGCCTCGGCCGCTCCTTGATCGATGTCCTCAACACCGTGAACCTGCTTCGCGACAAGGGTGTGAAGATCCGATCGCTCTCGGACGGCATCGACCCGGAGACCACTTCCGGCCGGTTGATGCTGGGCATGCTGGCCACGCTGGCCGAGTACGAGCGAGAGCTCATCACCGAGCGAGTAAACGCCGGCATCGCCGCGGCGAAGCAGAGCGGCACCCGGTTCGGTCGGCCCCCTGTTGACCCGGCGGTGATCGCCGAGAAGCTCGAGATCGCCCAAGACGCTCGAAAAAAGGGCCGGACCGCAGCCGAAGCAGCCAGCTTGGTCGGCTGGTCCCGAGCCACGCTTTACCGCCACCAGCAGGCAGCTCGCAACCGGCAGGTACTCCCCCAATGACGATGAAGCGAGCACTACTGGGCTCTAAACCCTAGAGAAATGCACGTGCCACAGAACGTCCGTGGCCTTCTGAAACAGGAAGAAGCCCAAGCTGAGCGATGCCCCGCTGCCGTGTACCCCAGAGGGACAGGGGACGCCTCGTTCTTTCGACAGTCGTGTCGGAGTCGACTTCTAGGGTTAGCCCATGCCGATCACGCTCTACGTACTCCACAGCCTGGCGTTCTTCGCGCAAGTCGTCGGTGGCTACCTGGTCGTACGCGAGACTGTGACGACACTGCGTAACGTTCATGCACTTCGCGACGGTCTGAAGGCCGCCGAGACTGCCAAGCAAGAGCACCGAGAGTCTCTGCGAAAGATCCCGACCTCGGTGTCAGGGATCGGCGGTGGTCGAATCTCGCTTCCAACTATCTCAGCGGAGGCGCGTGAGGGAATAGTGGAGCAGCTGGGCCCCGGCGCCGCGGCCGAACGGGCGGCACTGCGGAAGTTCCTCGAAGGACAGTTCCCCGGCGACCGTAAGTTCGCGTGGCTCGGCGTCGGCTTGCTGGTCGGAGGCATCTTCGCTGGATACGTCGCAAATATGCTTTCGGTCGCTGCGTAGCTGGTCCCAGCAGCGAAGGCCCCCGTCGTGTCGGACTGGTTTGTCAGTATCCGGTCTATGAAGTGGATCGATTTTGTGGAGTTCGCGCGGATGATGATGCCGGCCCGCTGGAGAAGGCCCCTCAAGCTGTCGCTCATATTCATGTGTTTGCTCGCTCCCACCTACGTCGCCTGGGGGGTGGGCCTGTACGGGGAGGCGCATGCCCAGCGGCTCCTAGACATCGTGGAAAGTACGCTCCTGCCGACGGTGGCCCCTCACTGACGGTGTCGCTTCGTAGAGGCCTGTACACAGGCCTCGATACCAACACCGCATCGCGACTCGGCCAATTCCCCAGCGCAGAGCTCTTCGCGATGTCCCCGCTGTCGTATGTCGCCGCTAGTGTCCTCGAAAAGATTGTCCAGATGCCGGGGAGGCGGAAATGGGTAGCGACAACCGACGACATGTGGTCCCGGGCGCGAGCGGGGGCTGGGACATCAAGAAGCCCGGCGCGAGCAGGGCGAGTGGGCACTCTAAGACTCAGGCCGAGGCGATCAGCCGGGCAAAGGAGATCGTGAAGAATGCGGGCGGCGGGGAGGTTCGTACGCATGGTCGCGACGGGAGGATCCGGAACTCGGATACCGTGGCGCCGGGCAACGACCCGTTCCCTCCGCGGGACAAGCGGTAAGGGCGGACGATGCAGCACCAGTTTTACGACCTAGGTCGGCAGGAAAAAGGCGCAACCGCGGTCGTCAAGTTAGACAAGCAGGCCAACGTCCAGCTCATGACCGCATCGGACTACCGCTCGTACAAAGCGGGCCGAAAGTACCGATACTCCGGAGGCCTCGCCAAGAAGTCGCCGGTTAGACTCGCGATTCCCCGGGCGGGCCATTGGTTCGTGGTGATCGACCTCGGCGGTCGCGCGGGGAAGGTACGGGTCGGCGTCCAGGTGATGCCACCTCCGCGAGGCGACCTGCCCACCCTGCGGCAATCGTCAAATCCGGCCCGGGATGTCCAGGTCCGAGAGCCTGTCGCGCCCGTCGGCGACGCCCTCGACGGTCGGACCTGGGATGTGTTTCTGTCGCACGCTTCCGAGGACAAAGAGTCAGTCGCCGTACCACTTCATGATGCTCTCGAAGCCCGCGGCGTGCAGGTATGGCTCGACAAGACTGAGATCAAGCTCGGTCAGAGCCTGCGCCGGAAAATTGACGAGGGAATCAGGTCGAGCCGCTTCAGCGTGGTTGTACTGTCTCCGGCGTTCTTCGCCAAGGGATGGACGAACCACGAGTTAGATGGACTGGTTTCACGCACGGTGGCCGGCGAACAGACGATGCTGCCGATTTGGCACGAGGTCAACCCCGATGACGTGCGCGGGTACAGCGCCTCATTGGCCGACAAACTGGCTCTGAACACGGCTGAAGTGAGCATCAGCGAGATAGCTGAGCAGATCGCGGATGCCGTCCTCGACAAGTAGACGACGCAATCGAACAGTCAGGGGTCGAACCGCGCGCCGGCTCCCTAGACAAGCCCTCAGCCATGTAGCCGAGGGCTCGTTGCCTAGTTGCAGCTGCCTGCAATTTTCGCCCCCTACGCGCACTATTGCACTTATAAGTGCAACAGCGTACCGTGGAGCGCACATTCGGTACACGACTCAGAGTCGCTGAGGAGGGACGCCATGACGATCACGATTGCAGCCACCAACGAGGTCTTGCTCTCTGCGGACGAGCAGTCCGCCGCTCGCGACTTCGTGCAATCTCTCGGTGGGCAGCCCGTCCAGATTGGAACCGGTCAGGACGCCGAACTTCCTGTCGAGGTGGCCAGAGTGTTCGAGTTGGTGCTTGAAGCGATGGCAGAGGGCCGCCCGGTCTCGGTCGCGGCCATGCCCGAGAACCTCACCACCACCGCAGCCGCCGGTCTGCTCGGCCTTTCGCGACCGACGTTGATGAAACTCGTCCGCGAAGGGCGCATCCCCGCCCACAAAGTGGGCTCGCACCATCGACTGCGCAGCGCTGACGTTCTGGTACTAAACGATGAGCTGCGCCTGGAACGCCAGCAGGCCGTTTTCGACGTGATGGATATGGAAGACGAGCTCGCCAACGACAACCCCTGACCCCTGCCCAGCGACACCCTGGGGGCACCCTCGGTGTCGCTGGGCACTTATAGGGTGGCGGTCATGGCGATTGTGCGACCACACTCGGTTCTTCCCGACGCGAACATCTGGTGCTCCGCCACACTTCACTCCTGGTTCGGCCTCATCGCTACCGAAACCATCGGCTCATGGACCTTTCATTGGACCGAGGACATCCTCGCCGAAGCGGTGTACCACCGCCGAAAACGATTCCCCCGAGCCTCGTCTCAGCAGATCGAAGCGCTCCGGGATCGATTGATGGCCTCCATGGGCGAGAACCGCATCAGCAGGTTTCCTATCGACGAGTCGGTCACCTACCCGGACGAGTACGACGCGCACGTCCACAGCGCCGCCATCCATGAAGGCATCGCCATCATCGTCTCGAACGACCGCACAGGTTTCACCGGCCTGTACCCCGACCCTGACGAATGCCCCTACGAGGTGTACACCGCTGACGAGTTCCTCACCCTCGTCGCCGACAGTGCCCCCCAGGTCGTCGACGCCGTCATCACCGCCCAGCTCATCCACTGGACAGGCAAAGGCCACAGCTTCTCCCTGCCCGACAAACTCAGGCGGGCCCAGGCGCCCCACTTCGCCGAGTACGTCAGAGCCCGACTACAAACGATCCCCCTGCCTAGCTCGGCCTCGAAACAGAGTTGAGCCGAATAGATGGCTGAACGGAGATCCAGTTGTTCAAGAGTCCCATCCGACGGATACCAGTGAACATCGTCTTGTAAGACTGTCCACATGGCTTCCGTGCATGAGGTGATCGAGGCGTTCCGGCAGGCTCCGACGAACGTGGAGCGGGGAACGAAGTTCGAGCAGCTCATGGTGCGCTACTTCGAGCTCGATCCGATGCTGTCTCAGCAGTACGACAAGGTGTGGCGGTGGATCGACTGGCCAGGCCGGGACGGCAAGCCCGATACTGGTATCGACCTGGTCGCCCGGGAGCGGGACACCGGTGAGTACACCGCCGTCCAGTGCAAGTTCTACGAGCCCGATCACTACCTACAGAAGGTCGATCTGGACTCGTTTTTCACCGCTTCGGGCAAGTCCCCGTTCACCAACCGGGTGATCATCTCCACGACCAACAAGTGGGGCAAGCACGCCGAAGACGCCCTCGATGGGCAGACCATCCCGGTCCAGCGGATCTCGCTCGAGGACCTCGCCGAGTCAGCGATCGATTGGGACATCGCCTGGCCCCAAGGCGAGCTTCAGGTGGACCTGGCCCCGTCAACCCCCTACACCCTGCGCCCGCACCAGCAGGAAGCCCTGGATGCGGTGTTCCGCGGGTTTGCCGAGGGCAACGACCGGGGCAAGCTCATCATGGCCTGCGGCACTGGTAAGACCTTTACGTCGCTGAAGATCGCCGAGCAGACGGCCCTCGACAACGGCGGGCGCGCCAGAATCCTGTTCGCGGTCCCCTCAATCGCCCTGTTGTCACAGACATTGCGCGAATGGACTGCCCGCTCCGAGCTGGATATTCGAGCGTTCGCAGTCTGCTCGGACACCAAAGTCTCTCGTGCAGCGGAGGACTACGACACCTCCGATGTCGCCATTCCAGTCACCACGAACCCAGAGCAGCTCGCGGAGAAGATGAGTTACCGCAAGCGGGCAGCGGGGATGACGGTGGTCTTCACCACCTACCAATCACTGCCCGCGGTCTCCAAGGCTCAAGACCTTGGTGTGGACCCGTTCGATCTGGTGATCTGCGACGAAGCCCACCGCACGACCGGCATCACCCTCGCAGGCGAGGATGCGTCGAACTTCGTCGCAGTGCACGACCCGGACTTCCTCAAAGCCAGCCGGCGACTGTACATGACCGCCACCCCGCGCCTGTTCAACGACGAGACCAAAGACAAGGCAGAGGAGCACTCCGCGGAGATCGCCTCCATGGATGACCTAGAGACGTACGGTCCCGAGTTCCATCGTCTCTCGTTCGGCGAGGCCGTCGACCGCGGACTTCTCACCGACTACAAGGTCTTGGTCCTGACGGTGGACGAATCGGTCATGGCCAGCCGGCTTCAATCAGATCTGGCCGATGCCGGCGAGCTCAAGCTCGATGATGCATCCAAGCTGGTGGGCTGCTGGAACGGACTGGCCAAACGGGCCGGCACCTCTCCAACAGGTGAGGGCTTCGCCCCCGGCGAGCCGCCGATGCGCCGAGCCGTCGCCTTTGCCCGCGACATCAAGTCCTCCCAGCAGGTCGCCGAGATGCTTCCCCGGGTCGTGGAGTCATACCAAGACCTGCTGCGTGACATCGAGGACGACGGCGTGGACGTCTCGGACACCAACCGGTCCCTGAACTGCTCGGTGCACCACGTCGACGGCACCTTCAACGCCCTCAAGCGCAACGAGGAGTTGACCTGGCTCAAGGCCGAACCAGATGCGAATGAGTGCCGCATCCTGACCAACGCCCGCTGCCTGTCCGAAGGCGTGGACGTACCCGCCCTGGACGCAGTGCTGTTCCTGCACCCCCGCAACTCTGTGGTCGACGTAGTGCAATCTGTCGGTCGCGTGATGCGCAAATCACCAGGCAAGGACTACGGCTACATCATCCTGCCCGTCGCCGTGCCCGAGGGCGTCAAGCCGTCGGAAGCGTTGAACGACAACCGGCGATTCAAAACCGTGTGGCAGGTTCTCAACGCCCTGCGGGCGCATGACGATCGGTTCAACGCGATGGTCAACTCCATCGCCCTGAACTCCAAGACCCGGGACAAGACCGGCCAAGGCGTCGACCAGCTCCTCGGCGGCCACGTCGGCCCCGCCGAGGATTCCACCAACAGTGGTGGCGCCGGGTCCGATGCAGGCTCTGACGGATCAGGCGATGCCGAACAGACCAAGCAGATGGCCCTGTTCTCCCTATCTGAGTGGACAGAGGCGATCTACACCAAGATCGTCGACAAGGTCGGCACCCGCACCTACTGGGAAGACTGGGCCGCCGATGTCGCCGACATCGCCGCCGCGCAGATCACCCGCATCAACGCCACCCTCGCCAACGCCGGTCCCGAACTAACCCGAGGGTTCGACGACTTCGTCGACGGACTGCGGGCAAACCTCAACGAGTCGATCAGCCGCGACGACGCGATCAGCATGCTCTCCCAACACTTGATCACCAAACCCGTCTTCGACGCCCTATTTGAGGGCCACGACTTCGCCGCGCAGAACCCGGTCTCCAAGGTCATGCAGACCATGGTCGACCAACTCTCCAGCGCCAACCTCGACGCCGAGACCGCAAAACTCGACTCCTTCTACGACTCCGTCCGCGTCCGCGCCTCCGAGGTCACCTCCGCCGAAGGCAAACAGCAAGTCATCGCCGAACTGTACGAGAAGTTCTTCAAGCTCGGCTTCGCCAAACAAGCCGACGCCCTCGGCATCGTCTACACACCAGTAGAGATCGTCGACTTCATCCTCCGCGCCACCGACCAAGCCCTCCGGGACGCGTTCGGGCGAGGCCTAACCGATCAGGACGTGCACATTCTCGATGGGTTCACCGGCACCGGCACCTTCATCACCCGCTTGCTCCAGTCCGGACTGATCCAACCGGCGGATCTAACCCGTAAGTACGCATCAGAGATCCACGCCAACGAGCTCATGCTTCTCGCGTACTACATCGCCGCGGTCAACATTGAGACCACCTACCACGCCATCGCCGGCCACACCGACACCGCCGACTACGAGCCGTTCCCCGGCATCGTGCTCGCTGACACATTCCAGATCCACGAACACGGCGACGAGCTCGACCTCAAAGTCTTCCCCGCCAACAACGACCGCATCACCCGGCAGCTGGCGACCCCGATCAACGTCATCGTCGGCAACCCCCCGTACTCCGTCGGCCAGGGATCGGCGAACGACCTCAACGCCAACGTCAAATACCCGCACCTCGATGCGCGCATCGGTTCGTCATATGCGGCCCGCTCCACCGCGACCAACAAGAACAGCCTCTACGACTCCTACCTGCGAGCATTCCGCTGGGCCACTGACCGAATAGGAGATCAAGGTGTCGTCGCCTTCGTCTCCAACGGTGGCTGGATCGACGGCAACACCGCCGACGGCATCCGTCTGAGCCTCGCCGACGAATACAGCAATATCTACGTGTTCAACCTTCGCGGGAACATGCGCAAATCCAACTGGAAGGAAGAAGGCGGACAGATATTCGGTGCAGGCTCCCAAGCCACCATCGCGATCTGGATCGGGGTCAAGAACCCAGCACGGTCCGACCCCTGCGCGATCTCCTACCGGGACATCGGCGACTACCTCACCCGAGAAGAGAAGCTCCGCATCATCGCCGATGCCAATCTGAGCAGTATCGATTGGACAGATATCATCCCAAACTCTCATGGAGACTGGATCGGCCAGCGCGACGACACCTTCGCAACCTGGCCTGCCATTGGCGCCAAGAAACGTGAGCCCGGGCAGGTCAGCGTCTTTCAGACTTTCTCGTCAGGACTGAAAACCGGCCGGGACGCCTGGTGCTACAACTACTCCCGCGAAGAGCTCGGCCACAACATCGAGAACCTGCTTGATCAGTATCGAACCGTCAAGTCAGAGTTCGAGCAGCTCAACCTTGGCGGAGCCAAACTCACCGACGAGCACCTCACCCAATACTTAGAAGACAACCCCCGCCACACAGCGGAAGGCAAGGCCAGCTGGAACCGTTCCCTCAAACAGCAAGTCATCCGGGGCACCTACCTCGAGTGGAGTGACGGGTTCGTCTTCCAGTCCACCTACCGGCCGTTTAGCCCGCAGTGGACGTACTTCGACCGACGAGTCAACGACATGGTGTACCTACTCGCCTCGATGTTCCCGACGCCCCACCACGCCAACGTCGGCTTCTACCAGGTCGGCAATGGATCGGCTGTGCCGTTCAGTGTGCTGATGCTGAATTCCCTGCCAGACCTCCATGTCACCGGGGCCGGTAGCGGCGGTCAGTTCTTCCCCCGGTGGACCTATAAGAAGGTCGATGCGGCAGATGGCGGGTTCAATTTCGCCGACGACACCGAGGTCGATGAGTACGGGTATCGCCGGGTCGACAACATCACCGATGAGATCCTCGAGATCTACCGCGAGGCTGTGGGTCCCCAGGTGAGCAAGGACGACATCTTCTACTACGTCTACGGCCAGTTACATGACCCGTACTACCGGATCGACTATGCCGCTGACTTGAAGAAGATGCTGCCGCACATCCCGACCCCGGAGACCCGGGACCAGTTCGAAACGGTTGCTCGTGTAGGCCGATGGCTCGCAGACCTGCACATGAACTACGAGAAGGTCGAGCCGTACCCCGTGAAGGTCGAACTCAAAAAGGGTGCTTCCGCCGAGGACCGCGAGACCTGGCGGGTGTCGAAGATGAAGTGGGGCCGCATCCGCGATGAGGAGACCGGCAAGCTCGTCAACGACCCGACCACGATCATCTACAACTCGAAGGTGACGATCACCGGCATCCCACCTGAGGCCGAGGACTACATGCTCGGCTCCCGCTCCGCGCTTGGCTGGGTCATCGATCGGTGGCAGGTCAAGACCGACAAACCCTCCGGCATCGTCAACGACCCCAACGACTGGTGCGACGAGGTCGACGATCCGAAGTACATCGTCGACTTGATCGCCAGAGTCACCACCGTGGCCACCGAAACCAACTGGCTCGTCGCAAGCCTCACCACCGAGGACTCCCAGTGACGATCCCGGACTATCAGACCCTGATGCGGCCGGTCCTCGAGTACCTCGCCGACGGAGGCGAGCATCGGTTGCGCGATCTCAAAGAAGCGATGGCCGACCAGTTCAACCTGACCGCCGAAGAGCGGGCCCAGATGACCCCTTCGGGGCGCTCACGTCTGATCTACAACCGGGTTGGCTGGGCCACTTCCTACCTGGCCCAGGCAGGGCTCATCCACCGCCCACGGCGCGGCTACTCGGTCATCACCGCCGAGGGGCGCCGTGTCCTCGCAGAACACCCCGACCGTGTCGACCTGACCGTGCTCGAACAGTTCGAACCCTTCCGCGCCTTCCGCGACCGAGCCCGGAACCGAGACGGCAAGAAGACACCGCAACCCCCGGTGGACCTGGACGATTCGATCGCCACCCCACAAGACCTCATCGACGCCGCGGTCCTGGAAAACCAGGCCACTCTGGAAACCGAACTCCTCGACCGAGCGCTCACCCTGTCCCCCACCGGGTTCGAAGACCTCGTGATCCGCCTGCTGGAGAAGATGGGCTACGGCCGGGCGGGCAACGTGGAGCGCACCAGCGCCAGCGGAGACGCCGGCGTCGACGGCATCATCAGCCAAGACCCCCTCGGACTGGACCGCATTTACGTCCAAGCCAAGCGCTACGCCCTCGACCGCACCGTCGACCGCCCACGCATCCACGAATTCGCCGGCGCCCTCCTAGGCAAACAAGGCGACCGAGGCGTCTTCATCACAACCTCGTCGTTCACCCGCGGCGCCCTACTGGAAGCCGAGCGAATCAACGCCCGCATCGAACTCATCGACGGAGCTCGACTGGCCCGCCTCCTGGTCCAGTACGGCGTCGGAGTGCAGGAATTGCACACCGTCGTGCTGCATCGCATCGACGAGGACTTCTTCGAAGAAATTTAGAAACCCGCCATCGCGGATGCGCTGAGCGGTAAATTCCCATGTGAACACCCCTCCGGAACCTCAAGGGGACGCATGGACTACCTCCCGCCCGTCGCATGTGTCGAGCTGACGGCAGACCGCTTCTACATCTGCCTCATCGACGTCAACGGCGCCGCTGACTTGCCCCGCCAGCTCGGCGGCTGGACGGTTGAACGCAACGACCGTGAGCTACTCCAGAGGCTTCTTGCGGGCCGGCTCGTGGTCAAGACGACGGACGACCCGATGCCTGACGTGGACCAGGCAGAGATCGCCGGCTACTTCACCGTGGACGACACTGTCAGCAAAGTTGAGGCCGAGATCGCCGAGCTGAAGAACCGGTTCACCGCGGTTCTCGAATCGCCTGAGCGGCAAGGACTGGGCGCCCTGACCGAACCACGCTGGCCCGACCTGGCATCGCTCACCACCCGGACCCCTAACCCGCAGGCCTCACGGGAAGGCCAGGGGCGCGCAGCTTTCGCTCTCGGAGTCACCGTCAAAGACCTGGCCACCGGGTGGGGCAAGCTGGAATCGATTCGTCTCACAGCGGCCTACCCACTGCCTCGAGACCCAGGATTGCCGAAGAGTCATCCTCGACAGTTCAGGTACTACCTCAACGACGATTCCAGTCCGGATGCTCGGCCTCTGCCGATGGGTGGCCGATGAGCTCCGAGATGACCTTCGTCGCCTTCGACACCGAAACTGCCAACTCCAGCCGTGCCAGCATCTGCTCGCTTGGCGCGACAGTGGTCACCAACGGCGTCGTCACCGACGAACGTAGCTGGCTGATCCGTCCCCCCGAGGGGCACGACGAGTTCTTTGCCCGCAATGTTTCCATCCACGGCATCACCCCGGAGATGGTCCAGCACAAGCCCCGGTTCGGCGAGCTGTGGCCCGAAATCTCGCAGTACCTCGACGGGAACACCGTCGTGGCGCACAACGCCTCCTTCGACACCAGCGTGGTGCGCTACGCATGCGAGACCTCTGGACACCCGTGGCCGGAGTGGACCTACGGCTGCACACTCGTCATGGCCCGGCAGGCCTTGGACCTGGTGTCCTACCGACTGCCGATCGTGGCTTCTCACCTGGGCGTGCCGCTTGAGCGCCATCACGACGCCGCGGCGGATGCCCGCGCGTGCGCCGGTGTCCTGCTCGCGCTCGCCGACCGCAACGAGTGTGCAGACCTGACGCACCTGACCGCCGCGCTGACGGTGAACCTCGGTCGTCTCTTTGCCGGCGGCTGGGACCCGTGCAGGCAGACTCGCGCTCTCCGCTCCCCCAGTCACGCTGCTCGCGGCCCATTAGTCATTCCCGAGGCGTCTATCGACGCCGATCCCGGGCATCCGCTCTACGGTCAGGTTGTGGCCTTCACTGGAGGTTTGGGCAGCATGACCAGGCAAGACGCCTGTGACGCGGTCGCAAACGTCGGAGCCACACCCGCCAAGGGGTTGACGCGAAAGACCACCGTGTTGGTGATCGGCGATGGATTCCGCGGCGACGACCTCGCGGAATTTCAGACCGGCAAAGCCCGCAAAGCCCTCGACCTGCGAGCCAAGGGACAGCCGATCGAAGTCGTGACCGAGGACGAACTGCTCGAACTCCTGACCATCGAGCGCAACACCTCCGCATCAGTTCGGGCCGTATGACCAGGACTTGCCTGGCTTAACCACGCAGGCGCAGCCAGGCGATCCCTTTGGGGCTCACGCCTACGCGTGGAAGTGCCGATAATGTGCCATTACGTAATCTTCGCTGGTAAGACACCCGGCATGGGCATCACACCTAGGTGGCCCCGATGATCGTGGCTAGAGGATTTGGACTAGTTCGCGCAGTGCGTTTCGAGCGGTCGTTTCATCAATAGGCGCGGGGGTGGCGGTGAGCTGCGCAGCCAGCCCGTCCAGTGCAGCGTGCAGAGCTGCCACTTTCGATTCGAGAGCTGGATTCTCTAGTTCGGCGAGTGTCGCTGTTGACTGCACGATGCTGGGCACGTCGATCTGATCCGCTGCGAACACTGGCACTGTCTGGTTGTTGAGGTGGCCGACCACTCGGCGGCACTGGTGGCGGACTCCCACCCAGCCGGCCTGCCGCCATCGGTCCATGCTGGCCGGGTGGGGGGCGCAGTGGGCGATCGCCGACCACAGGAACCACTCCACGCGGCGGCGCTCGTCCAACGGCAGAAGCTCTTCCAACATCGCGCACGCGGCGGCCCGTCCCTCACCGTCTGTGGTGGCCTGATCCAGTGCCCGGATTCGCGGCACGAGTCGACTCGCGGCCTCGGCGGTGACGTCGGACATGACCTGCTCGAGGAGCTGTTCCTGGGTGGGAAAGAAGTGGCGCAGGGCCCCGGCGGACATCCCCGCCTCAGCGGCAACCGCGCGCACCGAGGCGGCCGGGAGCCCGCCTTGAGCGATCAGCCGTAAGGCCGCCTCCACGGCATCGCGCTGCCTCTGATGCCCCTTAGCGCTACGCCCCATCCACTCTCCTGACGCGATCGACCCGATCTACATACCGTAGTGTGCGCAGAACCAACACACATGTATCGGAAAGGTGGGCGTATGCGCTATCGCGTCGCCAGCGCCCTGGTCGTCGTTGTTCTTGCCCTGGCGGTGGCGCCGCTGACGGCGCAGGCGAGCCCGCGGGGTCAGACGCTGGATGAGCGGATCGAGTACATCGCGCACGAGGTCGTGGGGCGGTCGGCCACCGGAATGACTGTGGCTGTAGTCGACGGTTCACAGACCGAGATTCTCCAGGCCTTTGGCCATGCGGACGAGAAGCAGGAACGCAGACTGAGCGTGGATTCACGCATGCCAGTGGCCTCGGTCTCCAAGGTCGTCACAGCGCTGACCGCCCTTACACTTCACCAGCAGGGCGCCTTGGACCTCGATGCTCCAATCGAGCAGGTCAGCCACGTTGCTATGCGAGACGAACGGGCCCCCGCTGACCGGGCACCTCTCAGCGGGCGGCATCTGCTGACACATCATGCCGGTCTCGCCGAGTCGATAGTGCTGCCCCCGCCTGCCGGCAGCGAAGATCTCCAGCGGCCCTTGTCGGACTGGCTTCAGCGCCACCCGCCAGTCCTGGAGTATCCCGCGGTGGGCATGCACTACTCCCCCTTGGTCGCCTACGCCGTGCTCGGAGCCGCGATCGAAAACGCGTCGGGCACGAGCTTCGACAACGCGGCCCGCAGAACAGTACTGGGACCAGTCGGTGCCAGTTCGGCAACCTTCCGCGACGACCACGACCCCGCAGGCGCGGCCATCGTGACACCCAAAGAGAACGGGTTCCAGGCCGCACCGTGGCCCGACGCAGCGGAAGCGCCGGCAGCGTCCCTGCGCTGGTCTGCCCGGGATGCCGCCGCACTGCTATCAGCACTAATGACTAAGAAGGGCAGCTTGCCAGAACAGGTTGTCGAGCAGGCCCGGACCGTCAGTGTCAGACCGCATCACGGGGGCGGTGGCCACACCCAGGTCTTTTTCGAGAACACTCGCCGGGGCGTAAAGGTGCTCGAGCACGCCGGAGCCAATGGCCTGGCCTGGCTCACCCTCATCCCCGAGGCCGATGTCGGCGTGTTCGTCGCCGTCAACTCCCACGATGAAGCGGCGACCGAAGCGACCGAGGCCGTTGTCGAGGCCGTCATCGATTGGACGGTCGAGACCGAACGCGCGCATCCGGCGCCTGAGCACCCCTGGCCAGCGATCATCCCGCCCTGGCTGCCGCAGAGCCGACCCGCGATCCCCACCGGGGCCTTCCAGGAACGACTGTTCCAGGACCGTGGCCCCGAGAAGGCCTTGCGCAGTCTGCTCAGCCAAGTTGTCGTCACCGCCGACGGGGACAATCTTCTGATGAACGGGCGCCAGCTCTCCCCTGCCGGCGAAGGGCGCTGGTGCGACCTAGCTGGATGCGTGGCCGGAAGAGTCACCAAGGCAGGACTTACGGTCTTCGAACGCGGGGACCGGGGAATGCTTGAGCAGACACTCACGCCCGCAGCGATACGAGATGATCAACGAGCAGTCGTGGCCGCCCTGGCCGCATGGGCCGTAGCCGTTTCCGCCGTCGCGATTGGAGCGCTACTGCGTCTCCTCCGCCTGCTGCGCGGCCACAGGAGTGCTCCGTTATTGGCACCCAAGTTCGCCGTAGCTTGGGCTGCGGCCTCCTCCATCACACTGGCGTCGGTCTTCGCCATTCCCCTGTGGCCTCTACTCCTTAACGCATCGTCATTCACGCCCCCTGCCGCTACTTGGGCACTCACCGGGCTGACCACACTTAGCGCCGTGCTCGCGATCGGGTGGGCCATCACCGCCGTGCGCCGACATCACGCAGTATCTCGCCGCTACCTGATGACAGCCGCAACATGCGCCGTCCTGACAATTCCGGCGAACATCTACCTTCTGGACTGGGGGTTCATCCCCCACCTGTAACCCTTGCCCCGAGTCAATAGCCTGATCGACCAGGGGTCTTTGTCACTCAGCGGGCCGCTCCGCCAGGTGCCCAATGCGACACACCCAGAACCGCCAAGCACCGAGGGTCAAGTAACCTTGACATCAAAAGTCAAGCTGGTTTAACATTGTGCCATGGCAGTTCGAGAGACCGGAGCAGTCGGATCAAGCCCGGTCCGGGAATGCCGCAAGGTCAAGCGGGTCACCCAGGCCGAGCTCGCCGAGGCGGTGGGTGTCAGCCGGCAGACGATCATCGCGGTCGAGCGGGGTGACTATTCGCCGTCGGTGTACCTGGCGATCCGTATAGCGCGGGCCCTGGAGCGGTCGGTCGAAGAGCTTTTTGTCCTGGAGGAGGAGTCCCGATGACTCAGCGAAACGGCGTGTTCGACCGACTGTCGGACCGGGTGATGAATCTTGACAGCCCCGCGTATGGAGATGAGCGGGAGCGCACCGTGTCCATGGAGGCGAGTTCGTTCGGTCTCACTATTGGTCTATACGCGGGGCTCGCAGGAGCCGTCGTGTCAGCGGCATTCGGCCTGATCCTCCTGCCGACAGTTCTCCTCGCGCTGACGATCCTGCCCGCGGCAGCCGCCCAGTGGTACGCGCGACGGCGGGGAGTCCATCTCAATGCGCTCGCCGAAGAGTCCGGAGCCAAATCGACGCTGATCACCATGGTCGCGGTGTGCGCACTCATAGCCCTGACGTTCGCCGCGATGACCTACACCGTCTTCACCAGTCAGCCCCTCCTGCCCCTCCCCTCGTTCACAGTGACACCAGGAGATGGCCTGCTCGGGGGTGCGGCACAAGGCGCCGTGGTCGGCGGAATAGTCGGAGCGGTCGCCGGGATCATCGGTTCGATTCTGAGCTACCGCAAGGCACACCGCAGGAAGTAGCAGCGGCGCCACAGGCTCTCGACAGCCCTTCCGGCCACCGGAGCAGAAAACCAAGCTCAGCCCGTGCACCACAGGCGAACACGCGACGACCCGCGGTGACAGGCTCAATAAACACGATCAGGCTTCGATTCACAGCAGACACCCCAAGCAACGGGAAGCGCACGCTCGCCCCCTGGACCGATGAAGCGACGTCCCGTCAAATGTGCAGGTCGACAGAGATGAAACGATCCCGACGACCACAGCACACGTGCACCCACTAGACCGCGAGTTGTACAAGATGTACCCTTGAAGTCATGGCGACCACGACACTCAGCAACTTCCGCGCGCACCAGAGCGAGGTACTCGACGCCGCTCAGCGGGCGCCGGTGGAGATCCTCAGCCGAGGTAGCCGTCGCCGGGCCGTTGTCGTCTCGCCGGAGTTCTTCGACCGCGCATTGCAAGCCTTGGAGGATCAGGCCGACGTTCGCGGGGCGGCCGAGGCCCGCCGCGAGGACGGCAGCATCTCCCACGAGGACCTCATGGCGGAACTGGGCCTGTAAACGCTCGCGCCCGGCTCGCCGATGCCCTATTCGATCACCTACAAACCCTCGGCCGCTAAAGCCCTTCGCAAGGTTCATCCCACCGAACAACAGCGAATCGTCCGCGCTATTGAGGCCTTGGCGCAGGCTCCGCGCCCTCCCGGCGCCATTCAGCTCGCCGGAGGCGACGGTGAACTCCGCATCCGCGTGGGCAACTACCGCATCATCTACGACATCGACGACGACGCCCTCGTCGTACTCGTGCTGCGCATCGGGCACCGCGGCGACGTCTACAAGTAGCCGCCCCACCCCGGGTCTCGGCAGAGACGCACTACCCGCCGGCGCCGCTAAGTCGCGCTCTGACAACCTGCCACAGGCGCCCCCCATCGTCGCGTTGCGGCTCGTCGGCTCTGCGTGTGGTGTCAGGCCCGTAGCGCACCAGCAAAGGGCGAGACTCGGCCTCGACAAGTGAAGGCATGGCCGCGTGCCGCAATGCTCACGCCGCCGGCACTGTCATGCCAGCGACCGCTCCCCTACGCCCTCGGGCCCGCACTAGACCGGCGCAGCCCGGTAACGAACGTGCTCGCATCGACCTGAAGCACCGTGGCCAGGGCCGCAATATTCAACAGCCCGATATTGCGTTCACCTCGCTCCACCGAACCAATGTAAGTCCGGTGCAAACCCACGCGGTGCGCGAGCTCCTCCTGCGACAGCCCCGCCTCGAGTCGGGTGCCACGGATCCGGCGCCCGAACTCACCCAGGACCTCGTCATCACGCATACCTGCAACTTCAGGCCAGAGATGACTATTGGTCTACAGACTATAAGTATCATCGGGGCCAAATGCGGCTCTACAGGAAGGCGCCATGGGCAAGCAGCAGTGGGGATCCCAGGGAAAGAAGCGCGCCGCGAAGAGGAAGCGGCGAGCCGACCGGACAAAGAGGACGCGAACGCCCACCAACCCGACCACAACACACCTCACCATCCCCATCTGGGCATACCCCGAGGCAGCCGAAGCCCTCGCCGAGCACATGCCCGACATGACAACCTCCCAGGCCCTGGACTACCTCCTGACCGAACCAGTCGGGTGGCAGACCGACACCGGACGTATCAGCACAATCGTCCCCGCCGAGGTGGTGGCCGAAACCGGTGAAACCAATGCAACCTACATCGCAGCACTCGCCCTACTGCACGAGCTCGGCCTACTCGCTTGGGACGACACGCGCCGCGTCCACATTCAGACCATTCCCGAGGAGCCCTGACCGCGACTGGAGTGGCGCCGGCGGGTACTCAAGATCGCTCGCCAGCCCTACTACCGGTGGCGCAAGAATCCGATCACCGACGCCGAGCTCGCCGAGGCTTACCGGGCCAACGCCCTGTTCGACGCCCACCGCGAAGACTCGGAAAGCCGGCGCCGACCATGACGCCAGCAGTGAAGCGATAAGACTCGCGGTGACAGCGGAAGAGGACTGACCACCAGCCCACCCGCGGGCCGGCGGGCTGTCGACCAGCCCAGGGGCAGCACCTCTCCAGAGGGCTAGTAATTCGATTGCCAAATCCTCCCCCGGGGCTGATGCACGGTTAGGTGACACGGGCAGTTACGCGGCCTGAAGGGCCTCGTGGTTGATGATGGTCTCGAACTCGATGGGGGTCAATCTGCCAAGGCGGTCCTGCCGTCTGCGGCGGTGGGAGGTGCGCTCGACCCAGTGCACGATGGCGGTCCGGAGCTCGTCTCTGGTAGTCCAGGATCGGCGGTCGAGGACGCCTGTCTGCAGCAGGGAGAAGAAGCTCTCCATGGCCGCGTTGTCACCGCACGCGCCCACCCTGCCCATCGATCCGAGCATCCCGTGTCGGGCGATGCACTCCACTGGGCCCGGCGGCCTTGGCACCGTACGTTAGTTGCCCAGCATTAGCTAGCGCCGCAGCAATAGCTGTGCTAGCACCGATAGCTTTTATCGCACGATTAGCAGCCAAAGCTAGCGTCGGCTCTATAGCTGTGCTAGACACGCAAGGTAGACATACTAAACAAGCTAGGCTCGCTAGGACTGACACCGCAGCTAGCTTCGCCCGGCTACCTTCGTGGGGAGGAATGGACATTGACTCGAAAGTTGGCTCTCTGCAACCAGAAGGGCGGCGTCGGCAAGACTGCTACAACGCTGGGTTTGGCCAGTGCGCTAAGCCATCAAGGACGCAACGTTCTAGTGGTGGACGTCGACCCTCAGGGCAACTCCACGACGGGCCTCGGTGTCGAATTGACGAAAACCATGATGACGACATTCGACCTCATGAACCGAACGGTCCCGGGGTCGGCAGCCGACGCAGTCATCGCAACTCCGTGGGACAAAGTGGATCTCATTCCGTCCAACGAAGCGCTGGCAAACATCGAATCTGACGGCGCCAATGACCTCATCTTCCGCCTCGACATCGCCTTCGAGGGGCTCGACCTGTCCGCCTACGACGCGGTCCTATTTGACTGCCCACCATCTCTGGGGAAGCTCCTCTTCGCCGTACTTTGCGCAGCAGACGGAGTCATCGCTGTCACTGAGCCGACTATTGACAGTGTCCGCGGGATCGAAAACCTGCAAGAGACTATCCGTAACGTCCAGAGGCGACCCAACCCGCACCTCGTGCTCGAAAAGCTCGTCCTGAGCCGCAAGAGGACAACCGGCGAACACCAATTCCGCGAGCGCGAACTTCGCGACACGTACGGGGACCTGGTGGCTAAGACCTCAATCCCGGAGCTAACCGCACGTCAGGACGCACATAGCTCGCACACACCGATCCATAGCTTCACCGGCGGGAAGGCCCTAGCCCTCCAGGTCGCGTATACAGATCTGCTAGCAGAGCTAGCGCTTGATCCCAAAGGAGCTGCAGCATGAGCATCAAACGTGAACCCGCAATCCGTCGCGCGGTGCATCCTGCAGCAGACCTGCCTGAGAGACCTTCACGAACTAAGCCACCAGCTATTCCCACGCCCCCGGCTTCCGCGCCAGGGGGCTCAGCTGAAGAAGAGCGACTGACAGAGCAGCACAACGTACGGCTTCGCCCGTCCACCAAAGCTCGTCTATTACGTGCAGTAGACAAGCTCCGCTACGAAACTGGCGACCGCACCATCAGCATTGCTTCCATCACCGACAAGGCCATCGTCGAGTACTTGGACTTGCAGGGGTGTTGAGCCAGCTGATTGGGGAGTGACCCGACCTCCAAGGCACGTCGGTCCTCGAGGGCGCCGCTCGTGGCATGTTTGACGCCTTGCGCGTGTCGCGCGCATTTTTGACGTCAGGCATGCCATTTTTGACGTCATGGCGACCACACGATCTGGGCCTGGGAGACCAGCGCTAGGGGAGCGGACACGAATGACAGTCCGCGTACCTTCAGATGTCTATGACGCGCTTCGACGTGAAGCCGCAGCCCGTGGCATCTCAATGAACCAGTACGTAGCCGAGGTCGCAGCGGCACACCTCGGCATGTCTGAAGCCGTGTCGAGCTACGACGACCAGGAGGCGATTCCCGCGTGAAGTAGCCAGCTGCGTGACTGAAAACTGAACACTCCATGCAGCACCTGAAATGACTGATACCGGCCCACTGGCGAGTGGACCGGTATCGAAAGTCAAGAGTCTGAGTTGGCGCTCAAACTCGGTGTTGCTCACCAATTAGGAGAGCTGTGCTTCCAGGCACCTCTCAGAGTAAGTCATACCCATCGGATGGTCCAGTCGATCCGATCGGCGTGTCTCACTCTGACCGTGACAACCTCATATCCCTCGATTCCACCTGGTGGTGGGACTCGGTGGTGTGCGCGTGGAGTCCGCGCCCGTATGTGCGTGTCGACTCGCATAAGGCACACACCTTCGCCGCCGCCAGGCGTCTCACCGACGGCGTACCGGGGGAGGGGACGCCTTTCGCACTGCACCTAACCGATGAATCGGGCAAGTTTCGGCTCCTCGCCCTGGATTTTGACGCCCACCATGCCGGCTCAACCGCAGACACAGACCTCGCCGCGTGCACGGCTGCCTTGACTGCCGCGGGCATCGAGCACCTGGTGTGCTCGTCAGGACCTGGTGGGGGATACCACGTATGGATCCGGCTGAGCACCGCCATCTCCCCGCACCGCCTGGCACCGCTCATCGACGCTTTCAGCGCCGCGTGGCCCTCGCTGGATCGGGGCCCGCTGTCCAACTCGCGCACGGGTTGTGTCCGCGCCCCGGGCTCACCCCACCGCGCCGGCGGCACATCGGTACCCCTGACAGATCCCCATATCCGCCCGGTGTCCCTGCGAGCCTTGCGCACAGTACTCACGCAGCTGACACAACCCCCGCAAGCCAGCAGCAAAACCACCGCCGGTGCTGGAATCACCCCGGTTCCTGTGCACGTCGATGCGCAAAGCCATCCATACCTCTCCGGGCCCAGACGCCCCCTGAACCCACAGATCCGTGCCCTTGCCCGCGCCCCGATCACCGACCGCACCGATGCCTCCGCGATGGGGTGGTCGATCCTGCTGGCCTGCGTCCACGCGCGGATGCAGTACCGCGACCTGTACGAAGCTGCTTTCACTGACCGCTGGCCCGGTCTTGAGTTTGTCCGCACCAGCCGTGCAAGTGCGGGGGAGCGCACCCCCCGATTCGACGCGGCCACCGAGCTGGCCCGTCAGTGGGCCAAAGCCGTCACCGCAGCCAGTTACACCCAGCCCAGCACCGCAGGACCCTCGCCCGCCCGCCGAGCCGCCGAAACCGCTGTCGCCGACCTGCTCACCCGCATGGACTCCCGGCCCGGCCGGTGGGCTGGCAAGACCGGAGCCCAGGACCGCCTGGTGCTCCTGGCCCTGGCAGCCCGCACCCTTGCAGCCGCCGCCGTAGAGGTGCACCTGTCCGAACGCGACTGGGCCCTCGCCGCGGGCCTGACCAGAGACGCCGTCGCCGACCGACTGAAAGTCCTGACCCAGCAGGGCTGGGTCGCCCGCGTGCAGCGAGCAGCCGGCCCCTGGGCGGCAGTGTGGCGGATCGTTAGACCCGGGGGCGGGGAGCAAAGAAGTGGCGCAGTATTTACCCCGGAGATGCAGAGCCAGCTTGACGCTGAGCTCGAATGCGCTCGGGAGGACATTTGGCACGCCCGCCCCCTTGGGGTGCTGGGCATGCGCGTATGGGCCCACATGGCCGCTGGTCGCCTGTCTGTGGGTGAGCTGGCGGCCAGGTTGGGTGTCTGCCCGGCGACGGTACGTAGCAAACTGCGCGCGCTGCGCTCTCTGGGGTTGTGCACCGCCGATGGCCGGGTGTACCGGAGTCGGTCGCGGTTAGCGCGAGCCGCGGTTGCTGCTGGTGTTGACGGTGCGCACGCCGATCGCGTGCGCCTGTACCGGCTGCATTCGGCGGTGTTCGTGTGGTGGTTCACCACCCGACACCAGCCAGAGCGCTCCGATGCGTTGGCCGAGTGGGGCGAATTCCCCAACCCTGATGAGGCGGAGCAGATCCACCCGACCGACATCGCGCTGGCCTACGGCGCCACCTCGACCGGTCCGCCAGTATCAGCCACCACCTGGGGCGCGGCGATGGCTGCCCAAGACCTTCATCGCGAGGCCGACCCGGACAGTTGGTGGGAACTAGTCGCCGCAGCCCGCGCCGCCCTGCCCGCCCCCGACATGCTGCTCGCCCCGCACCAATGGGCCCGCACCACCGCAGCCTGACCACTGGCGCCGAACGAGTCGGGTCGAGTCACCACAGGTCAGGGGAGGAGTCGGGGGATGGCCCCCATGGCGAGCTCGTCGTGGGATGGGTGCCCGGGCCGGGTTCATGTTCTGCGGACCGGGATGCGAGGTAGGAGGCGACAAAGTCCTCGGCAGTGAAGGAAGCGGCACGGGCTACCGCCTCGGAGGCAGGATCAGCGGTAAGTGTGCGATGGGTCTCTGCAAGCCAGGTGGTCAGTTCGGTATCGCATCCCGGGGCCACGGGCGGGGGAGTGGGCAGCGCTGCGGAATCGGTGGTCTCGCGAGTCGCGTGACGTATCCGGTGGGCGATGACAGAGCCGGGCTTCTCGGCTGTGTCGAGGGTTTCGGTGGCGTTGTCCCATTCCTCGCGGGGGTCGAGGCCTCGGGTTGCTGCTTCGGTCCACGCGCCTGCGAGGGCCTGGTACTGGTCGGGGTCTGCCTCGAGCTGGTGGGCGTAGGCGCGGGGGAGCGCGTCGATGTACGCCGGGAGGGTGGCGGCGGTGAAGTCTCGGGCGGCGAGGTCCACGCCGTGGCGGTAGAGCTGGTCGAGTCGTTCGTCGCTGGTGGCGCTCTCGTACTCCTGGCGGAGGGTTTCGGTGGCCGAGGCCTGGTGAGTGTCGCGGGCCAGCACGCCAGTCAGCACCTCTGCGGCGGTCGGGGCTTCGTGGTCGCCGGCGGAGTGCATGTGGGCGTCCTCGGCGCCCGTGTCGAGGGTGGGTTCGCACACGGCGTAGGCGCGGTTCTCTCGTTTGCCGCGGGTCATGGCGACGTACAGGCCGGCACGGTCCACGCCAGCGTCGATGACGGCGTGGACGGTATCGACGGTGGCGCCCTGGGCGCGGTGGATGGTGGCGGCGTAACCGAGGTGGATGTGCTTGCCGACGTAGCTGGCGGGGATTGCCATGGCCTGCCCGGTGGAGGAGTCGCGCACCCCCAGTGAGCCGTCGCCTGCGATGCCGGTGACGGTGAACAACTGTCCGTTGATGACCCGACCGAGGTAGGTGCGGTCACCGGTGTACAGCTTGGAGTTGGTGCGGGCGATGACGGTGTCCCCGACACCCACGACATCGCCGCGAGCGACCCTGATGGTGTGTGCGTCGTCGACTAGTCCGTGGGCGATGCGGCTCGAGCGGATCACTTCGTTGAGGGTGTCGACGTCGGCGTTGGTGGAGGCAATGATCAGCGACTGTCGGCCCGCGGTGGTGTCGGCCAGGAACGCCTGAGCGGCTTCGGTGAGCATCGCCTCCCGGTGCCCTCCGGTGATCCATCCGCGCTCGTTGTAGACGGCCAGCGCGCCGGGATCGCCTTCGCGCAGGGCGAGCGTTGCCTCGGCCTGCTCGGAGTCCGCTCCCATACGCATGACCTCACGCAGTTCGACTGTTCCCGGGGTGCGGGTCAGGTCGGCGAACAGGCCGCCAGTCTCGACTGCCGCGAGCTGCTTGGGGTCGCCGATCAGTCGGAGGATCGCCCCGGACTCGGCGGCGATCTCAGTCAGCGCGGCCAGGTTCTCGGTGCTGGCCATGCCCGCTTCATCCACGAGAAGCATGTCCCCCGGTTTGATCGTGACCGGTAGTGCGTCGAGCGATTTCCCGGGCAGGTTCGGGTGCCGACCGAGCCAGGTGAAGGTCAGAGAGTCGATGGTGTGACAGTCGGTACCGATGTCGCCTGCAAGGACGCTGGCCGCTGCCGCGGACGGAGCAAGGCCGATAACCGACCGGCCGGTGTGTTGCCAGGTGCGGGCCACGACCTTCATGGATGCGGTCTTGCCGGTTCCGGCCGGACCCACCCCGGCGGCCAGGAGCGTTCCGGCACCAATGAGGTGCTGCGCCAGAGCGGTCTGGCCGGCATTGAGGGACCAACCCTCGGCGTCCTCGTGCGCCTTCAGCGCACGGTCGAGATCGGCACGGGTAGCAATCACCGCGACCGGGGTGCCAGCCGCCTCCAGGGTGGCGGTCTCGGCGTCCAGCACTGCCTGAGTGGTGAACTTCTCAGCATTTGCGTGCCGGTCCACACCGGCCCCGCTTGGCCCGATCAGAGGGCTGGGAAGGTCCAGAATCTCCGGCGGGGTCAGCTGCACCACGAGCTCTCCCATGGCGGTGCTCATGACCTGTTCGTGGGCCCGGTCCAGGGCCTCGGCGCCCTCGAATCGGTAACCCTTGAGCAAGGTGGAAACGGCGGTGTCGACGTGGGAACGGCGGAACTGCGCCCGCCGTGCGGTCACTGCCGCCACCGCCTGCTCGGCCACCTTGAGGGCGTGGACCTGGGCGTCGAACAGCTCCCGCGACACCTGGCTCCGACCCTGCCCGGTGACCTCGCCAACCACGCTGTCCACCGCGTGCGTGCCGACGACTTGCTCGGCCATCTCCCGCCAGGTGGCGCGGTGCTCGGCCAGGGATTGGGCGGGCTTCTTGGCGTCGCGGGTGTCGAGGATGGCCTTCTGCCACAGGGCGTAGGACGCCCGCTGGGAAGGCTGCCGATTGTTCTTCTCAACGTACTGCGCGACGAGTCGGTCATAGACCGGCCTGGCCAGGGCCCGGCGGGAGGAGAACGCCTCGATCAGGCGACGGTCGATCCCGGAGATCTCCCAGATGGGCGCCTTGTCCGGGTGCGGGTAATGGGCCTGGAACTCCACGCCCATGCGACGGGTCAAAAGGTCGTGCAGGGTCGCGTCGTAGCGGGCCGAGATCGCCTGGTGCATCTGATGGATCGCACGGGAATCCAGCGACAACCAACGCCCGTCGGGAGCTTGGACCTTGTTAGCCAGCAGCACGTGGGAGTGCAGATCCGGGTCGCCGCCTCGAGTGTCGAAGTGGGCGAACTCAGCCGCGATGATCCCGCCGGTCTTAACCTGCTTGATGCCGCCTGTCCCGATCCTGGTGTAGATCGCGTTATTCTCGGCCCACGCCAAGGTTTCGGCCACGGCCTCGTGATGCAGGGAAGCCAATTGGGAGGCAGTCTTCTCATCGGCCAGCGCCCACAAGACGCTGACACTTTTCACCGGGGAGAACGTGAAGTCGAACCCGGCGACCGCTTGCTTGACCTGGTCACGTTCCCGGTTGACCCAGGCGATGACATCCTTGCCAGAGGCGTGTTCGTAACCGAACTCACGGCGATAGAACGGGCGCGCAACCCCCTCGGCGATCTGTCCTCGCTCGTCGGGGGTGGGGCGCCGGCCCTCGGTGTGAAGGAACGCCTTTTCGGCCGCGGCGATGGCCTCCAGGACGTCGACCCCGCCGGTGTAGATCGGGAAGGATCGGCCGAGCTTGCAGGCCGCCAAGGGCTTCCCGTCGGCCATCATCTGGTCGGTGTCCGGGTGCAGGCCCTCGCCGTACAGGGCCGCCATTTGCGCTTCGGTGACGACCGCCCCCGCGATCGCGTTCTCCGATCCCAAGCCGTCCAGTCCGCGCCCGATCCACGCGCCGGGTGGGGTGCCCTTGGCGGCGTAGTAGTCCGACAGGGCCATGCCCTGCGGGTCGGCGTCGTGAGTAGCGACCGAGCGCAGCAGGTACTGGTACCCAGTACCCGCGTGCACCGCTCGAAGGCTCATCACACCCACCAGCGTATGCGGACCAAATCCGCGCGTCTACGCGTCGCAGCGCACGGCGCCGTGACCAGCAGGTTCCCGTCGTTCACTCGAAGTGCCTACTGTGTATAGCTGTTGGCACGAGCGGAAGCGAGTGTTGGTTCTGGCCGGGGCAGTGGCGTATCCACGGCGGCCGGAGAGAGCGCAGTGGTGGTCGGATGGGGGAGTGGTTGGTGGTCGTGGGTGTCGTAGGGGTGCTCTAGGGTTTGGTCTATGGCTGCTACGAAGACTGATTCGCGTTCTCAGACCGCTCGGGCCCGTGCCCGACAGGCGATGGCTGACGAGCTCGAGCGGGCGCGCAAGCGCGAGTCCAAGCTGGTGGCGGTGTTCTCCGCGATCGACGCCCGCTCCGACGCCGAGGCTGCCCTGGGGGAGGCGCTGATCGAGCTCAAGGACCTCGGTGTTGCCCAGTCCGATCTGGCGGAGATGACCGGCCTTTCCGCCCGCGAGGTAGGCGCTGCGCTCCGCGCCGCAAAGAGTCTCACTGATGAGACCCAGTCACCGGACCAGACCGGTACGGCAGACGGTGACGGCGACATCGATAGTGGCGAACGCGATGCCTCGGCACACGATGCGGGCAACACCGGTGAGCAGTCTCACTGACTCCCGTGGCGGGGAACCGTTCCAGGACGTTCCCCTGCCGGGACTCGAACTGCCCCCGCGGGGTTCCTCGTCTACGCCGTCGTCGCGGTCCCGCCCCTACAGCTCGACCCTGCCACCCACCCCGGCAGCGATCCGCGCATTCTCATCCCGCGTCGTCAAAGCACCCGGCCAGGGATGCTGGCTCTGGACCGGAGCCATCTCCGCCGGCGACGGATATGGACGCATCACCTGGCGCCACGGTGCAACCAGCCGCACCGAATCAGCGCACCGATTCGCACTGGCTCATCGCAGACCAACTTACCGACGGCGTGGTGGGGGAACACCGCTGCAACGAACCCCTCTGCGTTCGCGTCGACGAGGGGCATCTCATCGCCTCCACCCAAGCGGCGAACCTGCGTTACGCCGTCGCGTGCGGGCGCACCGGCATCATCCGAACCCTGCTGCATCGCCAAGACCGCCACGCCCGATCACTCGCCGTGCGCGCGGCTGTTGCCGGCGGGTGGAACGCCGTCGCCTACGCCCGCGCATCCGGCAACACCGCACCCCTGGACACACCCCACCTGTTCTAACACCGAGCGAGTAAGCTCACAACCAACACGTGGCCCCGCTCAAGCGGGGCCTCGGCTCATTTGCGGCAGGGCGGATGTGTCAGCGGAGCGCGGCGATACGGCACCAGCGCCGGGGCTCCCGGTCTTACGGGAAGGGTCCATCGCAGCGGCGTGGAATCAATGGCCGCCCGCGCCAACCGTGAACGGCCAGCGAGCGTCGTGGCAGACCGCGAGGTCTCAGCGCCGCAACAGGTGGCGCCCCATGCCCCGGTTCTGCACCACCGGCGGGCAGTCCAATGCTTGCTCGCATCCCGGGGCGGCGGGCAATCACCAGGCATCTGCTCGGCCACAGTTCCCAGGGCCCTCTCGGCCAGCCCGGAAGGGATGCTCACGGGCAGCACAAGCCACCAGGCCCGCCCGGTGCCAGAGCGGCCCTAGAATGAGATCAAGCGCCCCCGCCTTCGGCTAGGAGCTAGACACCGTGACTGAGCTAGACCCGGAGTTCGTCGACCTCATCAACACCATCGGTCCGCGCCGCGCGCAGGCACTGGCAGTCGCCGCCTATGAGATCGCCGAGCAGATTCGCACCGACGCCGACCTGCTCGACACCGAAGCGGTCTCCGGCCAGCAGCTACAGGTCCTTGCCGCACTACCGCCGTGCACCTTCGCCCAGAGCCGATTCTGGCGATACCAACTCGCCGAATGCGCCACCCGGCTCGCAAACGACACCAGGCAGTGGGGAGCGCCCGTGCCCCGCTGCACAGGGGAGGAAATGCTGCTCCATCTGATCCTGACACGAGCCGCGCTCACCGACACCGGACTGCCTGCCGCCAGTGCGATGGCCTGGCCCGAGAACACCGACACCCCCGACACCTGGGGAGACTTGGCGACCGACCTGTTCCAAGACGACGACGTCCTGGCGCTCTACGATCTTCCCGCTGAGGCCATCACCAAATGGGTCGGCGGAGTCAACCTGGAACCAGCCGAATGGTTCACCGAGTTCACCACCCCATTCCCCCTGCCCGAACGAACCTGACCATTCGCGACAACCCGCGCATGACCCGTTAAGGGAGCCGCCGGGCACACCGCCGCCCACTCGGACATCGCGCGCGATGCTAACTCTCGGGTAGCGATTTCGCTCCCGAGTCGCCGTTGCGGCGCTCATCGCGCAACGACTCCAGTACTTCGCGAAGTGTGTCCGAGGTGGCCTCTGCGCGCACCCGGGCCCGGTCTGCTTCTACCGCCGCGGCGCGGGCGTCGCGCGTGTCCCGGCGGGCAGCATCGAGTTCGCCGCGCAACTGCTCCAGCTCGCCTCGCAGCCCCTCGACCTCAACGGCCGCACGATCGCGTGCCGCGACCGCCTCGTCCTTCTCGGAGGTGGCCCGCTCAGCCGCAGCCAGGGCGTCGGCCTCGCCGGCGCGAGCGGCACCCAGAGCCGCCGCAGTCGCTTCGTCCGCCTGCTCCGCGGCCCGCTTCCACGCCGCGGCCCACACCGAGGCCACCATCGCCGACATCGCCTCTGAAAAATCCGGAGCCTCGGGCACACTCCCAGTGGCCGCGGCGGCGTGCTCGCGCATCCACGCGGCCACGTCGCCGATCCGCACCCCTGCTTCGCGCTGCACGCTGCGCACGGTGATCTTGTCCCCACGCGCAATGAGCACCCCATAGGCTCGAGCGATCTTCTCCGTCGTCGACATGGCCGCACTCCGACTCTCGGTATCAGGTAACCGGTAACGTAACGGTTACCGACGTTACCCGATGCGATGAACCGAGACGAGCCCGTCGCGCCGGTGCGCCCCGTATCGGGCCCGGGAACGTGCCGTCTGAGAACCCCGCTTGGACGACGAGGGCCGCGAAGCGCCTCGGCCACGGCAGTCAGGGCACACACGAGCCCGTCGCTGTCGGGTGAGACGATGGACCACGTGCTGATCGCCTACGTCGACGAGTCCTACGACCAGGAGCTCTATTACATCGGGGCGGCGATCGCCGACTACGACCAATGGGAACAGCTCCACCAGCTCTACACTCAGATCGCCGAGCGAACCTCCGCACAACACGGGACCGACGCCGCAGCAGAGTTCCACGGCCACGAGATCATGGGCGGCGTGGGACAGTGGGCCACCCTTCGAGGCAAACACCGCGAGGCCGCCGGCCTCTACACTGCCGTCCTACGGGCAGCCCAGCACGCGGGCGTTCGCTACCTCTTCGAAGGCGTTGACGTCAGGCGCCTCAACGCCCGCTACCGGTACCCGCAACAGCCCCACACTGTGGTCTTCCGGCACCTGCTCGAGCAAATCGACGACTACACCGCTCAACACGGCGCAGGCGAACAAGCGATCGTCGTCGCCGACGAGATCGCCACCAGCGCAGAGCACCAGGACCAGTTCAGCGCCTACCAAGACCTTGGCACCGGCGGCTACCGACCCAGCCGCCTGAAGTACATCTCCGCGCCCATCAACTTCGCCGACTCCCAGCACACACCCGGCCTACAGGCCGTGGACATGGCGGTCTACATCCACCACCGCGCTCAAGCAGTCCGCGACCAGCACCCCCGAGCTCAAGCCGTCACCGACAAGCTCGCCCACCTGATCTACCAGAACACCCACCGGCAACGAACCTGGATGCCCTAAATAAAACGAGGGCCCCCTCGCGGGAGCCCTCGGCAGGCAACGTTCCGGTATCCGGCCCGTTGTACCTCTAGTGTACCGCGCCGCCACCGATTCGCACGACATTGCGCAGATGCGACGCACCACACACCGCAGCGTTTTCAAGACACCGCGCAAGCGCCCCGACAAGCCCCGCCTGCGACGCAGCACCCGTCGGACTCCAAGTGCGCGGGGAGATCACCGGACCGAGGAGGCCGTAGAACACCGACAGGACGCGATAGAGCGCCTGTCCCGATTGTTCGAGGGCTATCACGGTGTTGGCCACGAGGTGTGGAAAAGATCAGTCTAGCGCTTCCGGAGCGCCATGTGGAATCAGCCTATCGGCTGCTTTTTCTGATGTAGTTACGAGAATATCCCTGCCAGTAATCCCGAGGAAAAGGCCGACTGTTCCCTGAATTGGCGCCGCTGTTGTAGCGAAAGCCGCAAGCATGCTGCCGAACACAAGAATCCGTACGATCCACTTCACAACATTATGGGCTTCGGAGGGCGAGTAGCCCAAGTACTCGATGAAGTAGCGCTGAATGTAAGCGACTACGAAAGTGAGGTCTTGGTCCGCCTCCAGCTGCGCGGCGATTTGTGCCTCTGCAGTCTCGGTGAGCTTGGCTTCGGCGAGCCTACTGACCTGGTCGTCCTGCAACTTCCGGGACTCAAGCAAGAAAGCGCGTGCCAGCGTCGACGACTTGAGTGATTCTTCGAAGTCCAACGCTGCTCGAAGGGACCCAAACGACTCGCCGAAGGTCGAAAGCGCACCGCTGTTCGCCAGACGCCATTGTTCGGCGATCGTGCCAGCGGTCTCGGTGACCCCGCCAAGCCCCATCAGAGATTTGGTGTCAATCCGAGCTGCCAGCTGTTCCGCGATAGTCGACCCCTGTAAGGCGACGATCGAGGCGGTGTGGGTCCGGGCAAGGTAGTCGGCGATGGTCGGCGGCCTGTAGCTACGCGTCAGCGTCTCCTGCGCCTGAACGAAGACTCCGAGGCCATTACCGAGGTACGCGTCGAGCGCCGTGCCGATCCCAGCAGTCTGCTCGCTCAGCGAAGTTCGCATGGCGTCACTGTTGTCGATGGCGGCCTGGGTGAGGGAGGAGGACTGCCGGTCGAGCTGCTCCTGCAGGCGGGTGTTTCCTTGGATCGCAGTTCCCACGATGTCCCCGGCCTGACGGGTGAGCTGGTCGCGCAGCCGGTCCACCGCTTCAAATGCGGGCTGGTTGAACTGTGCGATGTCGATCGTCGGCTGGGCCACCTCAATAGGAGGGACGAACCCGCTCATCATCTGCCGCCGCGACTCTTCCATCATTTGGATGGTCCGGTCGTTCATGCGGTCTCGATGATCCACGCCAGACTCCCTTGTATGCAGTATGTCGATTATACGTGTTGGGTATGACACCTCCCGGTTACGTGATCCCGGTTTCCTCTCGGTCGCGCAGTGTCCAGGGAGTCAGTGCTTGCATACGACGGCAGGACCAGCGCAAACCCCGAGAACCGAATGCCGCCGGTCCCACTGGGAAAAGCCCAATCCCGAAAGCTCGAGGGACGCGGTAGCTCCTCGAACTCCAATTGGTGCATACTGCAACTCTGCAGTGAGAGCATCTAACTAGGAGAAATCAGTGGCTCAGCACTTTCAGGTCAGGTACACCGACGATATCGATGGAACCGACCTGGGCGAGACGTCGAACACCATCACTTTCGCTTTCGAGGGCAAGGAGTACTCCATCGACCTCAGCGACGAGAACGCCGAGGCGTTCCGCGAGGCCGTGGCACCGTACATCCAGGCCGGCCACCGGGTGACCGGAAGCAAGGCGAAGACTGCCCGCAAAACCACCACGGTCGCGTCCGGGAACACTAAAGCGATCCGCGAATGGGCCCGCAACAACGGCTACGACATCTCCGACCGCGGACGCATCCCCGCAGACGTGGCCGACGCATACGCAGCCGCCAACTAGGCCAACAGCCCGGCGCCCCAAGAAGCAACCGCCAAAGCCGCTCAGGGCAGCCGCTCCCGAAGCCTGTCCTGAGCGGACAGTACGTCAAAAAGATGCCCCAACAAGCGATTATGTTAACGCCGATAACTTATCTTATGACAAGCTCAGGGTGTCGAGTTGTAGATCCTGCGAACTCAACACCTCCCCGAACTGCCCCTCGCCCGTAGTGCCCGACAGGCCGCGTGACCTGCACGCCCTCAGGTGCCGGATTGCCGCTCC
>NZ_JAMYEI010000015.1:0-62949 GCF_033790845.1 Dietzia sp. PP-33 | reverse complement strand
GCTGCAGGACTTGCGCGCGGCTGCGGGGCGGGGGGCTGCGGGGAGCGCGGCTGCGGGGGTCAGCCGGCCGTCGCCAGGTGCTTCTCGTCGATCGTGCGGTCAAAGACCAGGGCGTACAGCAGCCCCGCGCCCACGGCGGTGTAGGGCCAGATCACGTAGAAGATCACGCCCATGGACATCGGCAGGCCCCAGAGCATGGCGTCGCTGCTGGCGGTGAGGATCGACCACAGCACCAGCACGCCCAGCCCTGCGCAGTAGGCGGCGATCGCCATGGTCGACACCCGCTCCCAGGAGCCGTCGGAGCGCAGGGAGCCCAGCAGCATCATGACCACTGCGAAGAGGGGCACGGCCAGGAACACCATCTGCCAGCTGTCGGTGAGCATCCCGATCAGCCCGAAGGCGGCCACGGCCACGAAGGCGTGGATCAGCATGCCGGCGCGCTTGTGGTCGGGCTCGGGTGTGTCGGAGGCGCCACGGGTGGTGAGGTCAGACATGGTCGGTCCTTTCGGAGGTCGTGGTGGTCGTGGCGGTCGTGGTGGTCGAGCCGGACGCGGCAGACGCGCCGGTGAGCGGACGGTCGGTGGGGGCGGTGCGGCCGTAGAGGTGCTCCAGGGTCGCGTCGGGGTGACGGTTGGAGGTCATCAGCGAGACCACGTAGAACAGCAGGATCGACACGAGCAGTGAGATGCCGCCGACCTGCATGAACGTCGGGACGGAGATGATGTCCCGCGCGGCCAGCGAGGTGATGATCATGTTGCCGAGGATCGCGAACGCCACCGTGACCGTCGCGGCGGTGGCCGTGGCACGGTGCCAGTAGATGGACATGACCACCGGGCCGACGATCGCCGCGGCGAAGGCGGCCCAGCCCAGCGCGCCGAGCAGGAACACCACCTGCGAGAGGAACAGGGTGAGCAGGACCGACAGGACCACCAGGGTCAGGCTCGCGATCCGGCTCCACAGCAGTTCGCGCACCACCTTGATGCCGAACGCCGCCGGCAGGTCGCGCATCATCGACGAGGCGCCGATGGTGATGAAGCTCGAGGCGGAGGACATGATGGCCGCGAGCAGACCGGTCATCGCGATGCCGCCGACGATCGGGTTGGTGACCGAGTCGAGGAACCAGATGGCGGTGTCGTCGATGTTCTCCAGCTCCGGGGCGTCGCCGGTGATGGTCATGGAGCGGGTGGCCAGGCCGATGCCGATCGAGAACAGGGTGGTGATGGCGTAGGCGATTCCCGCGACGGCGGCGCCCCACTTGAGCTGCGTCATGTCGCGGAGCATGAGGAACTTGGTGAGCAGCTGCGGCTGACCCACGGCGCCCACGAAGATCAGCAGGCCAAAGGCGAAGATGTACGTCGGGGGCTTGACGCCGTCGATCGACAGCAGCTCGGCGCTCGAGGCGGTGATGGTGTCGAGCATGGGCATCCAACCGCCGGCCACCTGGACGGCGAAGAAGAACAGCCCCACGGACATGACCACCATGAGCACGCCCTGCACCAGGTCGGTCCACACGGCCGCGAGCATGCCGCCGGCCATGGTGTACGCGGCCACGACGAGCGAACCGATCCACACACTCGTGGACACCGAGGTGCCCAGCAGCAGCGAGATGATCACGCCGATCGAGGTGACCTGCGCCGTCATGTAGGCGATCGAGGCGATGAACACCGCGACCGACATGGTGGCGTGCGAGGTGCGGTCCTGGAAGCGGATCCGGATGAGGTCGGGCACCGAGTAGACGTTGTGCTTCTTGCCGATCCAGTTGAGGCGGCTGCCCAGGAGGAACCAGGCGGCGGCGAAGCCGAACGGCGCGAACAGCCCGACGGCGATGAGCGCCTGCAGCCCCCACGCGTACGTCTGCCCGGTGCCGCCGACCATGCCCCAGCCGGACTGGATGGAGGAGAAGCTGGCGATGGCCATCACGAAGAAGCCGAGGGACTGCCCGGCCACCAGGAACTCCTTGGCCGATTTCATCTTGGTGTTGGCCCACGCGCCGATCGCGAACATGAGCACGAAGTAGGCGAGCACCACGCCTATCACTACGGGATTGTTCATCAGGTGTCCTTTGAATGAGCGGCGCGCAGCTGCGCGGTATGAGCGTCGCGCAACTGTGCGCGGCGGATCTTGCCGGTGTTGGTGGTGGGCAGTTCGTCGAGGAAGACGACCTCGCGCGGGTATTGGTAGAAGGCCAGGCGCTCCTTGACGAAGTCCTGGATCTCGCGGGCGAGTTCGTCGCCGTGCTCGACCCCCTCGGCCGCCACGACGTAGGCGACGATCGCCTCTCCGCGCAGCTCGTCCGGCACGCCGATCACGGCCACCATCTCCACCGCGGGGTGGCGCAGGATCTGGTCCTCGATCTCGCCGGGGCCCACCCGGTAGCCGGCGGAGGAGATCAGGTCGTCGTTGCGGCCGGAGAACCAGAAGTTCCCCTCGTCGTCGACCGTCGCCAGGTCCCCGGTGCGCAGGACTCCCCCCAAGGTCTTCTCGGCCGTCTTCTCGGGCGCGTTCCAGTAGCGCAGGAACGCATTCGGGCTGGGCAGGCGCACGCAGATCTCGCCGACCTCCCCCGCCCGGACCGGCTCGCCCACTCGCTCACCAAGACTGTCGAGGAGCAGCAGGTCGAACCCGGGCGTGGGGCGGCCCATCGAGCCGGGCGGGGTGGCGAACTCGGCGTGGCAGGTGCCCACGATCAGGTTGAGCTCGGTCTGCCCATAGATCTCGTTGACCTGCACGCCCAGCGCCTCGCGCGCCCACTCGGCCACGGGCTCGCCCAGTGCCTCGCCACCGGAGAAGGCCGCCCGCAGCCCGGTGCGCGAGTAGTCCACGTCCGCCGCGCGCATCATCTTGAGGATGGTCGGCGGCAGGAACGAGCACGTCACGCCGTGACGCCGCAGGATGTGCTCGACCGTCTCCGGGCTGGGCCGCCGGGCCGAGGCCACCACGGGTATACCGCTGTAGAGGCTCGGTAGCAGCACGTCCAGCAGTCCGCCGGCCCAGGCCCAGTCGGCGGGGGTCCAGAACACGTCGCCCTGTTCAGGGAACCCGTCCAGCGCGCGGACCACTCCGGGCATGTGCCCCAACACCACGCGGTGTCCGTGGAGGGCTCCCTTGGGCTGGCCGGTGGTCCCGGAGGTGTAGATGAGCAGCGCGGGGTCGTCGGGTCCGGTGTCTCCGGCGACGACGGCGAGGTCCGCGTCCTCCGTCACCGACAACGGCAACACGGTGAGCGCGCCGGCTCCGGTCGCCGGGGCCGTTCCGGTCGCCAGCATCGCTCCGGCCAGCGGCGACGTTGCCTCGGGGACCGCATCCCCCGCGACCAGCACGGTGCGCAGCTCGGGCAGCTCGGGCAGCTCCCCGGCCAGGCGCTCGTAGCAGTCAGCATCGAACACCGCCGCCGTGGCGCCCGAGTCGCCCATCCGGAACAGGGCGGCCTCGGGCCCGAACTTCACCGAGAGCGGGACCGCGATCGCGCCCATCAGGTAGGCGGCCACGTGGGCCACGGCGGTCTCGGCGGACTGCGCGCACATCACGGCGATCCGGTCGCCCTCGCCGACCCCGCGCTCGCGCAGGACGGTGATGAGCCGGCGGGCGCGGGCGCCGAGTTCGCCGAACGTGGTGATCTCCGGTGGATCGTCGCCGCGGTCCACCACGATCGCGGGGTCATCCTCCGGATGCACGTCCGTGCACGCGGCGCCGATGTTGAATCGGTCCGGTATCTCCCAGTGGAAGCCCTCCGGACCCAGCGGTGGACGCCAGGGGCGTGCCCGGGCGGTCGATGGCATGGGTTCAACTCCTCAGTCTGTGTGAGCCGCCTCACTCGGGCGACCTCGCTACACGACCGTATGAGTGACCCGATTCACATACAATGGAGATTCCCCCTACGTTCGGAGACCCAACATGTATGAATTTCTATCCCTCGACGAATCCGACGGCCTCGCGACCGTCACCCTGAACCGGCCGCCGGTCAACGCCCTGTCCCGCGGGATGCAGGAGGAACTGCGGGCGGTCGCCCACGAGGTGTCGGGCCGCGACGACGTCCACGCGGTGGTCTTCACCGGCAGCGAGCGCGTCTTCGCCGCCGGTGCGGACATCAAGGAGATGCGCGACATGCCGTACTCCCAGATGCTCACCGAGGCCCGCGAGCTGCAGTCCGCGTTCGGCGCCGTGGCCGCGATCCCCCAGCCCACCGTCGCCGCGATCACCGGCGCGGCGCTCGGCGGCGGGATGGAGCTGGCGCTGTGCTGCGACCGGCGCATCGCCGCCGAGAAGGCCAAGCTCGGCCAGCCCGAGATCCTGCTGGGCATCATCCCCGGAGCCGGCGGCACCCAGCGACTCGCGCGCCTGGTCGGCCCCGCGGTCGCCAAGGACCTGTGCCTGACCGGCCGTACGCTCACCGCCGCCGAGGCGCTGGAGCTGCGCGCCGTGGAAGAGGTGGTCCCGGACGGCCAGGCCACCGCCCGCGCCACCGAGTGGGCCCGGCAGTTCGTGGGCGGGCCCGGCATGGCGCTGCGGGCGGTCAAGGAAGCCGTGGACCGCGGCATCGAGGTGGACCTGGAGACCGGACTGAGTATCGAGCGCGCCCTGTTCGCGGCCCTGTTCGCCACCGAGGACCGGGAACTGGGCATGCAGTCGTTCATCGACTCCGGCCCCGGCAAGGCGAACTTCCTCGGCCGCTGACCGTGGCCGTCGACCTCGCCCTGGGGCTGCGGGACGTCCTCGACGCGGCCGCCGAGCTGGCGGCCGCGGAGGACGAGGACGCCGTCCTGCACATCGCCATCCGCAAGGCCCGCCAGCTCGTGGGCACCGACCTGGCCTACGTCATGCTGCTCGACCGCGAGCGCGGCGACACCTACATGCGCATGGCCGAGGGAGCCACCAGCCCGCTTTTCGACACCATCCGGCTGGGCATGGGGCTCGGACTGGGCGGGCAGGTCGCCGAGGCGATGGCACCCCGCTGGACCCGCAACTACCTGGCCGACGAACAGTACACGCACGTCATCGACCCGATCATCCGCGACGAGGGCGTCAAGGCGATCCTCGGCGTGCCCGTGCGCACCCACGGCCGACTCACCGGGACGCTGTTCACCTCCGACCGCGGAGAGCGCGACTTCACCCAGGACGAGATCACCCTGGTCGCGCTACTGGCCGACCAGGTCTCCGCGGCCCTCACCGCGGCCGAGCGCGCCTCCCGGCGCCGGCGGGAACTGGACGAGACCCGCGATGCCCTCGACGCCGAACGCGCGCACTCCGCGCGCCTGGCCGGCACCGTCTCCCTCCACGAGCGGCTCACCCGGCTGGTGGTGGCCGGAGCCACCGTCCCCGAGATAGCGGACCTGCTGATCGACATCGAGGGGGGCACCGCCGCCGTCTTCGACCTGGCCCACCGGGAGATCGGGTCCGCCCGGTCGGCCGAGGGACCGCCGGTCGAACTGCTCCGGCAGGTCCTGGCGGAAGCCTCTACGGAACCAGAGGGGATGCTCACGAGACAGGAGGACGGCCACCTCGTCGTCGTCACTCCGGTCGTCACCGGCTCCGACCACCTGGGGTACGTCACCTACGCCAGCCGCGGCGGCGTCCCGGCCATCGGGCGGGTGCTCGAGCGGGTGAGCTCGGTGATCGCGCTGATCCTGCTGGGCCACCGCGCGCGCGACGAGGCCGACAACCGCGTGCGCGGCGAGCTCCTGGCCGAGCTGCTCTCCCCCGGTGAGCACGACCTCGAGGCGATCGGCCGCCGGGCCACGCTGCTGGGCGTCGACGTCCACGCCGACCTGATCGCGCTGGCCATCACCCCTGAGGAGACCCGGATGACCCGCGCGCTGCAGGCCGAGTGCCGGTCACTGGCCCGGGCCGACGGCGGGCTGGTGACCACCTACGGCGACCGCGCGGTGATGCTCCTGCCCGGGCCCGACGCCGGCGAGACCGCCCGCGACGTGGCGGCCCGGCTCACCCCGCACGCGGCCACCGTGGGGGCATCGGGCCCGACCGCGGGACTGGCCGCCGTGACCGACCACGTCGAGCGGGCCCGGCGCGCCGCGCAGCTGCTCATCGCACTGGGGCGTGCCGGCGAGGGGGCGGCGACCGAGGAGCTGGGCCTGTACGGGCTGCTGTTCAGTGAGGTCGCCCGCGAGGACGTCACGCAGTTCATCGAGCGCAACCTCGGGCCGATCCGCGACTACGACCGCGACCGCGGGACCGCCCTACTGGAGACCCTGAGCGCCTGGTTCGCCGCCGACGCCAGCCCCTCGGCCACCGCGGATCGGCTGTTCGTGCACGTCAACACAGTGTACCAGCGGCTCGACCGGCTGGATTCGGTACTCGGTGGCGGCTGGCGTCGCGGTGACCGGGCGATGGAGCTGCGCCTGGCCCTGCGGATGTGGGAACTCCGCGGCCGGTGAGGATCAGTGGAGCAGCAACTGAATGAGCGGGTGGAGGAGGTACCGCAAGGAGTAGGCCTCCCAGACCGCGCCGACGACGAGCAGTGCGAGTGCCGGGATCGCGAGCACCCCGATCCTCTGCAGGCCTCGCACGTACCCCTGACGCCGGGTCGTGGCGCCGACCGTGCGGGGGACGAGCCAGTGCCTACCCAGGAGGTACACGCCCAGCAGGAGTAGCACGTAGGCCTGGAGCTCGAGGGCGATGGTCAGAGAATGCGGGATGAGGATCACCCACCCCTCGGGGTCTGCCGGCGCGAGCGTGATGCCGGTCTCCACCGCCCAGTACGCGAACAGGGCGAGCCCGGCGAAGGGCACGACGAGCGAGGGCAGCACGATGGTCAGCAGACTGAGCCGGGAGATATTGACCCCCAGGATCACCAGTGCGAACAACGGTGGCGAGTTGACCAGGCCCCGCACCAACTCGCCGGTCCCGTCGTCCTCCAGGGCCACGGCCCGGGCCGCGTTGAGCTCCGGAAAGAGCACGCCCATCACGAGCCCGAGGAGAGTCAGTCCGTAGGCCGCCGCGTTGACGACGAGATAGGCCCGCAGGTTCGCGCGGATGAGGTGGAGGGGACGCCACCAGAGTGGCGCGGGTGCGGAGTGCTCGAGGTGCGCAGGTCGCGACGTCATGTGACCATCGCATCCCATCGACCGCCGGGGATGCAGTGGCCGTGCGTCACCGGGACTCATGACACCACGTCACTACCCACACGACGGGGCGGGAGAGATCGTGACAGACATGAAGTTCCTCGACGTGGCACTGAACGCCGTTATTGTCCTGTCCGTGACCGTATTCCTCGCCTACATCGGGTTGCACCACTACGACTACGGCCTCTTCACCACGCTCCCCCGGGACATCGTCGGGTTCTTCACCGGCAACGCCTTTCTGCAGTACGTGGCGCTCGTCCTCCTCATCGCGGCCCTGATCGCGAAGATCCCCACCGGTCGGGCGATCACGCGACGAGAGATCGGGAAGAGGGTCTGACCATCCAGGACACGCTGCAGGCCGTCGCCCCGAGCGACCTCAGGATGCGCCGGGTGGCCATGACCACCGCGGTCGCCGCGATCGCGCCGCTGAGCGTCCTCGGCGTCGCGCTGACCTCCACATCCTGGTGGGAGGGGGTGACCGCTGCCGTCGGGTACCTGCTGACGTTCGGGGTGCTGCGGGAATGGAGCCTCGACGGCTACCCGCGCCGGGCCGTCCTCGCTCTCATGTTCACCGCGGCGGCGTGGTTCATCGGGGCACTGACCGCGTCCAGCCCGATCAGCTTTGTCCCGCTGTCCCTGGTGGGCGCGCTCCTGGTCGCCCGGACGAGGCGGCGGACGCTGTGGATCCTCGGCCTCGCCTCAGGGGTCGGGGCGATCGGCGCGATGTCGTTCCTGTCCCACCCGGTCACCTGGGAGCTGACCGCGACCTACCTCGCCACCCCGGCGGTCGGCACTCTCTTCGTCGCCGGGGTGATCCTACTGAGCGAACAGACGTGGCAGGTCGTCCGGACGCTCGAGCGCGCCAGGGAGACCGAAGCCGAACTCGCGGTGGCACACGAACGGATGCGGATCGCCGACGACCTGCACGACATCCAGGGCCATTCGCTCCACGTCATCAAGCTCAAGGCCGCGCTCGCCCGCCGAATGGTGCGTATCGACCCCGAACGATCGGAGGCGGAGCTCGACGAGATCCGCCAGCTCGCCGAGAAGGCCATCGCCGAGACGCGAACGCTGGCGTCCGCGCACCACGAGCTGAACCTCGTCGCCGAGCTCGAGAACGCCAAGCGGTTGTGCGAGGCCACGGGTATCGCCGTGGAACTGCGGTTCGTGGAGGGGACCGGTGCCTCCGCGCATCCCCTCCTGGCGCAGGTGCTCCGCGAGGCCACCACCAATCTGCTCCGGCACGCGCACCCGACCGTGGTGACGATCACGGCGTCGGCGGTCGAGGTGGAGGTGGCCAATGACGGCGTGATCGATGACGCCGCGTCACCCCTGCGCGGGCTCGCGAGGTTGAGCGAGCGGGTGGAGCGCGCCGGTGGCGAACTGCGGGTCGAGCGATCACCCGAGCGATTCGTGGTGGCCGCGCGACTCAACCCGGAGCCCGCCGCCCGCGTGGAGGGGGAACCGCGGTGACCTACACGGACCCGATCCGGATCATCCTGGCCGACGACGAGCACCTGCTGCGTTCGGCTCTGGCGGCATTGCTCCCACTCGACGGGGCGATAGAGGTGGTGGCGCAGGCGGACGACGGCCCCGGCGCCGTGGCCGCGACCCTCCGACACCGGCCCGACGTGCTGGTGATCGACCTCGAGATGCCCGGGATGGACGGCCTCGAGGCGGTCGCCGCGATCATGGCGGAATGCCCCGGACAGCGGGTGCTGATGCTCACCCGGCACGCGCGCCCCGGCGTCCTGCGACGCGCGCTCACGCTCGGGGTGACGGGCTTCATGGGCAAAGGGGCCGACCCGGAGGACATCGTCGAGGCCGTCTGCTCGCTGCACTCCGGGCGACGGCATATCGCCCACGAGATCCTCGAGGCCTCGGTCATGGACGACTCCCCGCTGACCGACCGCGAGGCCGACGCCCTCCGGGAGACCCGTGAGGGCTACTCGGTCAAGGACATCGCTCATCGGCTGCACCTCGCACCCGGCACGGTCCGCAACTATCTCTCGAGCGCCATGCAGAAGACCGGCGCCTCGACCCGACACGACGCGGCCAGAGCAGCCCGCGACCGCGGCTGGCTCTGACACTCCGGCCGATCGGCGCGGTGGGCTCCGGGCTCAGGTTCCAGAGGTGAATGACCTCGTCGTCGTCGTTTTTCTTCAGCTCCTCCCTAGTGCTGACACAGCGTCCAGGTAGGGCTCCACCCTCGAAGTACCTGGGGGTACGGAATCCGAGTGATGCCTCATATCTGCTGGTTGAACCGATTTCGCGGCGAAATTGTCAGAATGTGACCTTGTCGACAGAACGGCTCTTAACGTTTGCTACTGGCGGGTAACTAAGCAACAATAAATGGGACTCGTCAACAAAGACTGTTGGCGCCCACCCTCACCCCCACCGGAAAGGCCCTCCCATGAGCACCACGTCCCAGACCCCCCGGCCCGCCGCGCAGACGCAGAACCGCCGCAAGAAGGTCCGCGCCGTCATGGCCTCCGGTCTGGTGCTGGGCGTCGGCGCCGCGGTGACCCTGGCCGCCTGGTCCGACACCGCGTGGGGCGTGAGCGAGTTCGGCACCTCGGACAGCGCGTTCAACATCCAGGGCCACTTCAACGCCACCCAGGGTTGGGACGAGTTCCTCACCAAGGACAAGGCCGGCACCATGCAGTTCGGACCCGCCTCGACCGCCCTCGTCCCGGGCCAGCCGGTCTTCCAGCTCGTCGGCCTGCACGAGGAGAAGGGCAAGCTCGGAGCGGACATCACCGTCGCCCAGCAGAGTGTCGCCTCCAACGCGCTGACCGACAAGGTCGCCGTGTCCGTCGCCGATCTCGGCGGCGACACCACCCCGCCGGCCACCTGCTCCGCCGAGGCCACCGGCTTCCAGCCCGTGGGCACCCTCGCCGCCCCCGAGTCCAGCACAACGCGCGTCGAGAAGGGCGCATACAAGTGGCTGTGCCTGCGCGCCGAGCTCGCCTCGGATGCCGGACTGGACGCCGCCGGGATCGCGCCCGCCCCCGTGTACTGGAACTTCGACGCCCAGAGCGACGACGCCTGATCCGCCATAACCCCCTTCCAGCACGACCGGGCGACCGACCGCGACCGGCGAATGACTACGCGGTGAATGACTACGCAGAGGTGATGGCCATGCAGACCGCAGCAACGACCCCCGACAGCGGGACCCCGAGCCGTCCCGCGGGATCGCACCGCGCCCCCAGCAGGTCGTTCGGCTCCTACCTCGCCGGTGGGCTGGCCAATCTCCTCGCCGCCGGCGGGATGGTGGCGGTCGGGCTCGTGATAGCCGCGGTGACCATGAACATCTCGCTGATCATGTTCAAGACCGGCTCGATGTCTCCCACCATCCCCACCGGCTCCGTCGCCGTGGTCAAGGAGATCAGTGCGGACGAGATCGCGGTGGGCGACGTGGTGACGGTCGATCGGCCCGGCCGGTTGCCCGTCACCCACCGGGTCATCGACGTCCAGCCGCAGGTGCCCGGCGAGGCGCTGATCCTGATGCAGGGCGACGCCAACCCGAACCCCGACCCGGGGATGTACCGGGTCGAGACCGTCCGGAAGGTGCTGTGGTCCGTCCCCGAGCTGGCGAAGGTGATCGTCTGGGCCGGCAACCCGCTGGTCCTCGGCTCCATCACCACCCTCGCCGCACTCGGCGTCCTGTGGACCTTCTGGCCACGTGACCCCGACGAGAACCCCGACGAGGACGACGACGAGAACGACGACGTCGACGCCGGCTTCGCCGGAACCGGCCGGGTCGGACGCTCGGATGAGTAGCGCACGCACTCGCCTGCAGCTCATCGTGGCCCTCGCCGGGGTCCTGGCCCTGCTCGCCGCCGTGGCCCTGGCCGCGGCCTCGACGCGGCCCACCGAGGCGACGTGGAACGACACCGTTGCCGGCGAGGCCCGATTCGGGATGCAGAACCCGTATCAGGACACGCGTTTCGCCCGCGCCGTCTCGACCTTCGGCCTCATGGACCGGGCAACCCGGGACAACAATGTCGGCCCCGTGACCGCGGTCCGCGAGACCCCGGCGACGTCCCGTCAGATCGTCGGCCCGTCCACCCATGACAGCTCCACCTTCCTCACCGGGATCCTCCCCCTCCACACCGTGGGATTCTCCTGCTCCACACTCGACGTCGCGCAGGCCGCATGCGCGAACGGGAACACGGCCGGCGTGGCACTGCCCACCGCCAACGCGGTCTCCGAGACGCGGTCTCTGGACGTCAGGACGGCGCGCCTGCTCGGCTCGGATCTGGTCACCTACCAGGGCAGGAACCCGATCCGCGCGACCGCCACCTGTTCCCCGACCCAGGGCCTGGCCACACTCAGCTCGGACGGACCGGTGATCCTGGGTCGAAGCGGCCTCTTCGAGGAAGAGGTCCGCGTCCCGATCCCCGGTCCCAACTCGGAGCTGTCGGGTAGCCGGAGCTGGGGAAGCTACGACTACGTCGCGACCCTCCAGCACGTCAAGAAGGAAAGCCGTGGACACGCCCTGTCCGAGCTGCGACTGCGCGTCCACGCCACCGGTACCGGCGGAGCAGAACGCTGGAACCTCACCCTGATCCTCGCCCACGCCGAATGCGGGGTCGACCGGGAGACCACGGCCGCCCCCACCCGTCCGACGACCGGCGAGTGGCCCACCATCGCGGCCCAGACCAGTCGTATGACGGCGGTTCAGGCGGATACTCACACCGCTGCGCCGACCACCACGCAGCCCCAGGCAGTCGACCCCGAGAGCGACGAGCCCGCCACCGAGGAGACCTCGGCCCCCGCTGCTGCGACGACCCCGACCACGGCTGCGGCTACGGCTACGGCTACGGCTACGGCCGAGAGCACCACGCCTGCTGTGCAGCCTGAACCCACCGAGCAGTCCGACGTCGCGGACGAACCGCAGCGACCGGAGAACGTGGACGTCGGACGATGGTTCGCGCTGGTGGGCCGCGACGGCACCGAGCTCGGCTCCGCGAAGGTCGAGGACGTCGTGCGGACCCCCGGCTGCGGCGTGGAACTGACCCTGCACATCGCGACCTCGGCCGAGGCGGGAGCGGACCGCTGGTCCTCGCTCAGCCCCGACGACTTCGCCGAAGTCCGGCCCGGCGGTGCGACCCGCGACGCCGGGACCGTCAGCTCGGACTGCGAGCAGTCTGCGACCTCCACGACCACGCGCCTGTCGCCGGATCGCGAGTACGAGATCGTGGTGGCGTTCCAGCTCGACGACTCTGCGCAGCGGGCGATGCTCCGGCCCGACGGCACCGCAGGCCGGATCGTCGACCTGCCGCCGCTGACCCAGGTCACGACGAGCGCCGCGGCCACCACGACGGTCACCGCGGACTCCGACGCCTGATCGCCAGGCGGGCCTCCGACCCCTCGACGCATCCCAGAACCGGAAGGACCGCTGACGTGCTATCTGATCTCCGAGATGAGCACCGCGGTGGTTCCCTCCTGCTGGGCGTCGAAGAGGTGCGGGGCGTCGCCCGGATAGCAGAGGTAGTCACCGGGCAGCAGGGTGTGGGGAGATGATTCTGGTCCGACGAGTGCGGATCCCGACACCAGGATCACGTGCTCGACGGTGCCACGGGCATGCGGGGCGGACACTTTCGGGCCGCTGGGGTCAGCCTGGACCAGGTACACATCGCGGCGCGCGTGGGGAGGACTGGCCGACAGGAGCGCGGCCACATAGTTGGCACTGGCCGATCGGATGGGTGGCGCGCCTCCAGCGCGGATCAGCGTGACGGGCTCGGTGTCCTCGTCCACGAGACGGGCGAATGGCACGCCGAGCGCATCTCCCAGAGCCCACAAGGTCTCCACGCTGGGGTTCCCCCCGCCCGATTCGAGTTGGGACACGGTCGCCTTGGAGACGCCCGAGCGCCGAGCGAGCTCGGACACCGACAGGCCTCCTGAAGTGCGCTCCCGTTTGAGTGCAGCCCCGATTCTGGCGCCGAGCTGTTCCGTCATTCGTTCACTGTAGCGAACGAATGATCAGTTTGACAGATAGAAGCGGTTCGTTCACCATACTGATCATGTGCCTATTCCGCCGAACGCGCTCGGCCTTCGCGCCCGTCATGGCGATCGCCTCGGCGGTAGGTGTGGTCGGGGTGGCCTACGGGTCGATGGCCTCAGCTGCGGGTGTTCCCCCCTGGCTCGTAGTGCTCGCCGCCGTCCTGGTGCTCAGCGCATCCTCGGAACTGGTGTTCATCGGCGTGATCGCCTCGGGCGGTCTGGCCTGGGTCGCCGCCGGCGCAGGACTCCTGGTGACGCTCCGGAATTTCGTCTACGGATTCTCTGCGTCGGCGTTCCTGCCCCAAAGGTGCGTCCCTCGGGCCCTGTCGAGCCACCTGGTGAACGACGAGAGCGTCGCCTTCGCGATGGCCCAACCGCACCCATCTCGACGCCTCAGCGCGTTCCGCGCGGTCGGGGTCGCCATCCTGATCGCCTGGCCCCTCGGCGCGATGGTCGGCGTCGTCGTCGGGTACGTCATTCCCGACCCCGGCAGTCTCGGGCTCGATGCGGCGTTCCCCGCAGTCTTCGTCGCAATCCTGCTGGGAAGCGTCCACAGTCGCACCGCTGTTCCTGCCGTTGCCGGCGCGACGATCGCCGCGGCTGCCACCCCATTCGTGCTCGCCGGAGTGGCCCCCGTCCTGGGCCTGATCGGCCTGCTCACAATTGCGCGGAAGCGGGGAGACCGTGTCTGATGCAACCCTTCTACTCGCCGTTCTCGCCCTGGCCATCGGCACCTATGCCATCAGAGTGGGCGGGGTCGGCCTCGGAGGGTCGCGCCTCTCGCTGCATCTCCGACAGTGGGGCGATCCCGCGGTGATCGTGCTGATCGCCAGCGTCGCCGCTACCGCGACCCTCTACGAAGGCCAGGCCTTTGCCGGGTGGGCTCGCGTCGCCGGGGTGGCCGCGGCCGCCGGCCTGGCAGCGCTACGGGCACCGCTCGTTGTCGTGGTCGTCGCAGCAGCCGGAGTGGCCGCCTCGCTGCGAGCGCTCGGGATCCACTAACGGGATAGGCGAGGGACAGGTCTACTCGGTGGCCAACGCCGAGGTCGGCGCCGCGACCCTCGCCTTAGTGACGCAGTGGGCCTGAGGCCGGACAGGCCCTCACCTGACCGCCCGCTCCTCGTCATGCATCCTCCAGGTCAGAGTCGTTCATGACCTGCTCGAAGAACGTGTCCAGGCGAGTGAACAAGCCCAAGAAGGCCTCGAGGTCATCCTGGGCATCGACGTACACGGCCGCAGCCATGTCCTCGTACATGTCGTTGACCCCCTCGGCGACGAGGGCCCCGGCCTCGGTCACCCGCACCTGCCGGGCCCTGGCGAGTGCGGCCCGGAGAACCCCCTGGCGGAAACCTGGCGAGGCGCAATGATGAGGGCATGCCATTCGCTGACGAACTCATCTCCCCGGACGTCGCGACAGCACTGTCCAGCTCCATCCAGTCCGCCATCCCCGAGCGACGTCTCAGTGAACTGCCGCAGCTCAGCGGTGCTCTCGACGGCATGTCGCTTCGGGAGCGAGCGGATCTGCTGCGCGACGGACTGCTCGCCGACGTGCCCGGTGACTACCGAGCCCTCGCCGACGTCGTCCGATCTGCCCGCGATCTGGACTCGGGATTCACCGGCTGGATGATCTGGCCCGTCACGAGCGCGATCGCCACTCGCGCCACGCAGGAGAACACCGCTGCCGCCTTCTCCGATGCGATGGCGCTGCTCGCCGAGCTCACCCACAAGCTCACCTCGGAGTTCGCCATCCGGACATTGCTGCGGCACGACCTCGACCGCGCACTCGCCGTCATCACGGACTGGACGAAATCCCCGGACGAGCACGTGCGACGCCTGGCCAGCGAAGGCACCCGCCCCTACCTGCCCTGGGCGGTGCGGGTCCCGGAGATCACCCAGCACCCGGGAGTCACCGTGGCGATTCTCGACGCCCTCTACCGCGATGACAGCGCGTACGTGCGACGCTCGGTGGCCAACCACCTCAACGACCTCAGTCGCGATGCCCCCGACCTTGTCGTCGAGACGGCGCAACGGTGGTTCGAGGCGCCCGCGCCCACAACTGCCGCACTCGTCCGCCACGGTCTGCGCACCCTCATCAAGAGGGGACATCCCGGAGCGCTGGCACTACTGGGGTTCTCCCCCGCTGCGGTGGACGTCGACGGTCCGACCATCACCGACACTCGGGTGCCGTGGGGCGGCGACGTCCACTTCAGCGCGGTGCTCCGCAACACCGGCACGGAGCACGCCCGCCTCTCAATCGACTACATCATCGAATACCTCAAGGCCAACGGCACGCTGAGCGCGAAGGTCTTCAAGCTCGCCCAGCGCGATCTGGCCCCGGGAGCCGAAGTGGTCATTGACCGCAAACACTCCTTCCGCCCACTGACCACCCGCCGCTACTATCCCGGCGGCCACACACTCGCGCTGCAGGTCAACGGGATCAGGACTCCCCCAGCCGCCTTCGAACTGCTGCCGGCCGACGCGCAGCCCGGGACGTGAGCTACTCGGCGCACAGTCCCGTCCCACTGCGTCTGACCACGCTTCGTGGACCATCACGATGGTCGGCTCAGGAGATGCTTCGGTCCTTGCCCGTCGTTCAGGACACGGGATCGCGAAGGATGGTGCGCAGCGTGTCCTGCGGGGTCTCGCGGGTGAACCCGTCCAGGTGGATCTCGTGGTGGGGACCGCTGCGATGGGTTCCCCGCTGCTGCGCGAGTGCACCCAGACGCTCGAGGGTCGGGAACTCCTCGGCGAACGGCCCGTGGTGCATGATCTGGACGACGTCCTGCTCCGGCGTGCTGTGCAGCTCGATGACGTCGTCGCGCCGATCAGCCTCGCTCTCCGCGCGAGCTCTCGCTGCCGCCAGGTCCTCGGTCGTGGTGGCGTCCGGGACGGCCGCCATGATCCGGTACAACAGCGAGGGCACGGGGTTGACGGAGTAGAAGTCCGCGATCTCGACCGGGGTCGATCCCTCGGGATACCAGTACTGGATCTCGATGACCGGACTCGACTCCCGGGTGACCTGTCGGGCGATGTCTCCGATGAGCGCCATCTTGCGGTAGAACTCGTCGGTTCCGGGCGATCCGGAGCCGGCGATCGATGCGTACGTCATCGCCGGTACACGGACCAACTCGGGATCGTCCGGGGCGTGGAGATGCGGAGCTGCCGTCATGGGTTCTGTCCGGGCGATCGTGTCGTTAAGCCCGGTACGAATGGTCGCCATGGTGTCGGCGAAGGCCTGGTCGATATCTATCTCGAGCCTCTCGGCCAGGACGAACACCCACCACAGGCTCTCGGCGAGCTTGTGCTTCAACTCGGCCTCGCTGTCACCGTCGATCGCCCACGTTCCGTCGTTGGCGAGTAGCAGTCGGCCGATGTAACCGACGTCGTTGGAGAATCCGAGCATGAGCTCATGGAGGGACCACGTCTTGCCGTTGAAGCGCTGCTCGAGGGTCTCGTAGAGGCGGCGGATCTCGAGTGCCTGGTCTCGTGCGGGAGCGAGGTTGGCCAAGTCAGTCATGTGTCATGCCTTTCGGAGGTGGTCCGGCGCACTGTTCGGATGCGGTGTGGAATCGGGTGACGGGACGACGGCAACAGAACGATGGGCGAGGGCGACCAGCGCGTGCCGGGGTTCGCCATCGGCGGCGCGGATGGCGAAGCCGGTGGCGAGTGTGATTAGGAACCGAGCCAGCTCCTCGGCGTCCTCGTCGGACGGGAGGTCGCCGTCGCGGATAGCGCAGCGGAACCGGTCGGCCAGACGCCCCTGGATCACCCGGCGGTTCTCGGCGAGCAGCGAGAAGGCGTCTGCTTGATCTGTGACCATCGCCTGGACGGACAGGCATCCGGGCGGCTGCCCGGGAGACGTCACCGCCGCGGCGTTGCCGACCAGGAAGGCCTCGGCCACCTCACGCGCCGTGGGCTCGGCCAGGGCAGCCTCCACATACTCCATGTTGCGTGCGATGTAGCGCTCCAGCGCTGCGCGGAAGAGCTGGGCCTTGTCCCCGAATGCGCGGTACAGCGCAGGTCGGCTGATACCCATCGCTTCGGTGAGCTCTGCCAGCCCGGCCGCGTCGTAACCGTGCCGCCAGAACGTCTCGACGGCGGCATCCAGTGCGGTCTCCGGCTCGAATGCGCGGGGTCGTCCTACTGGTGCCATCAGTGCCCCCTCAATTACGAACCGATCGGTACGGTATCAGTGTTGCAGAGACGGCACGATGCGCGCAGCATGAGCTCGGGCGGCGCCTGCCGACACCCGCGCCCACCTCAAGTCCAGCCCGAAAGGGGCTCCCATGCTCATCGATCTTCACGGCCGCACAGCCCTCGTGACCGGTTCGACGCAAGGCATCGGACGTGCGATCGCCGCCACACTCGCCGATGCCGGAGCCCGCGTGGCGATCAACGGGCGCCGCCCCGACAGCGTTGACTCGGCGATCGCGGAACTGCTGGCCGAGCGCGCCGATCGCGACCTCGTCGCCGCGCCGGGTGACATCACCGACGAGGCCGGAGCCGCAGACGTGCTCGCCGCCGCCGGTGACATCGACATCCTGGTGAACAACCTCGGCATCTTCGGTACGACCTCAGCCCTCGACATCACCGATGACGAGTGGCGCCGCTACTTCGAGGTCAACGTTCTGGCCGCGGTACGTCAGATCCGCGCGGCCCTCCCGGGGATGAAACAGCGCGGCTGGGGGCGCGTGCTGAACATCGCCAGCGACTCCGCGGTCGTCATCCCCGAAGAGATGATCCACTACGGCATGTCCAAGACTGCTCTCCTGGCCGTCTCTCGCGGGTTCGCCAAAGACGCCGCCGGTACCGGTGTCACCGTGAACTCGGTGATCGCAGGTCCCACCCACACCGGCGGCGTGGAGAGCTTCGTCTACGAGCTGGTGGACCCCGGCACCCCGTGGGACGAGGCCCAGCGCGAGTTCATGCGCACCCACCGGCCGCAGTCGCTTCTGCAGCGGCTCATCGAGCCCCAGGAGATCGCGAACATGGTGGCCTACCTCGCCTCACCTCTCGCCTCGGCCACGACCGGCGCCGCAGTACGCGTCGACGGCGGGTACATCGACTCGATCATCCCGTAGGAAGTCACTGGCAGCTGGTCGTCGACCGACTCTGACATCCCCGCTCCCGCGCGGCTAGCGGGTCCTGGAGGCCGACGGCACGCGCGACCCTGCCGCAGCAGAGGGACCGCGCAGCTGAGGACCTCGTCGTCGTCATAAACCGGCCCGCACACACCGCAACCCGCACCTACCCGAGCCCCACCCACCCGAGTCCCCCACTCCCTCAGCGGCGACGGTGAACCTCGTCGCGGCCGGCGGCGGAATTGGTCGTGGCCACTGCGGAGTTTGTCGTGGCCACTGCGGAGATCCGCCGAGATTCCCGCAGTGGTCACGACCAATTTCTCCGAGCCCGGGGCGGCCCCAAGCCGGGGCGAGCCCGTGCGTCAGGCGGGCCGCTGCTCGGCGAGCGCCGTCGTCCGCTGCTCGATCCAGGCGCGCAGTGACGTCGCCTCCTGCTCGAGCGTGGCCTGGTCCACCTCGTCGCTCACCGGGAAGGCCGCCTCGACGTCATCGAGCGTCTGCGCAGCGAGGCCGCTTCCGTACATCTGGTCGTAGAGCTCCCAGTACTTCTGCTCGTACAACGCGGTGAAGGCGTCCGAGTCGAGGAAGCGGGTCTTGAGTGGATGACTTCCGCCCATGCCGCCCGGACGCTGCTCGCCGTCGGCGCCCTCGGCCATCCCTAGCTGCCCGGCGGCCTCCTGGCGGGCGGCCCACTGGTCGGCAGCGTTCTGACCAGCGAATTCTTGCCCAGCGGCCACTTGACCCGCGACGTCCTGGCCGCCCTCCGGCACCGCGGCCCCGGCAGCGGGAGCAGCAGCACCCGGCATGCCGCCTGCGCCTGCGCGCCCGCCCATCGAGACGGTGTCGTCCGGGCCGGCGGCCGTGTTCCCGCTCATCGCCAGGTTCAGATCCCAGGACACCACGGTGAACTTCTCGGATTCGAGGTCGTACCAGAGGTAGTAGTTCTGGCCCGGGCCCGACATGTCGTCGGAGTTCCCCAGCAGGTTCTGGGTCGCGATGTAGGCGGCCAGCGAGTCCACGTCGACCCATTGATCGAGCTCGGCGGCGAACTCCTCGTCGTCGGCGGAGTCCACCCAGCGCAGCAGGTCGATGATCGGCTGCATGGTGCCGTTCCCCTGCGCGTTGACCTGCTTGAACTGGTCCGAGTAGTCCGACTGGTCCTCGCCCACGTACGCGAAGTTCGAGCTGGCGTCGGCTTTGTAGAGGTAGCCGGAGCCCTCGAAATCTGTAGAGGCGTACCCGTCGTCGGGGTGTTCCAGCAGGAGCCGCGAGGTGGTGGCGCCGTCGTTGACCGAGTACTCGCTATAGGCGTAGCGCTGAGTCGCCTGACCCGTGGCCTCGGTGAGTTCCAGCGCCATGGCCTCGTTGAGCACCGGCGTGCCCGGGCGGACCGACAGCTCCGTCATCCCCTGGTACGCGCGGCCGGGATAGTTCTGGTCAAAACTGATGAGAAGCGGCAGCGTCGCGGGGTCATCGACGGATATTCCGCTGTTCATCCCGAACATGCCGCCCGGCGCCTCGGCGCCCTCCTGCGCCACAGGCGGCTCGGCGCCCTCAGCCATCGCGGGCGGCTCGGCACCATCGGGCATCGCGGGCGGCTGGCCGCCCTCTGCCGCCACGGGCGGCTCGGCACCATCGGGCATCGCGGGCCTCTCGCCGGTCTGTCCCATGCCGGGCCGGGCCTGCCGGCCACCTCCCCCCTCGCCTCCGGCTGCCTCGCTGTCCCCACGTAGACCGCGCAGCGTCGAATTGCCCTTGAGGCGCACGGCGACGTCGTTGACGAACACGCCATCGATCGTCATATCCGCAGTGACCCAGTCTTTGTCACCGTCGCGTTCATACGCCTCGATCATGTCCGCGTACTCCACGTCGGTGATCTCCAGGTGGATCTGGTGTGCCACCGTGTCGTCGAACAACTCCACCGTCCCAGTGACGTTCTGCGTCACCGTCGAGGCGATCACGTCCGCGTCGCCGGTGATGTACGGCCGGACGCGGATGCCACCCAGCACCATGACGACGACGACGAGCGCCGCCGCCCCCACCACGAGCACCTTCCAGTGCTTGCGCACGGACAGTGGCACCCGGTGGCGCAGTCGGCGGCGGGGCGGGGTCGCACCGTCCGGGCCAGCAGGCTCGGCTGGGTCCGCGGGTTCGGCTGGGTCCGCGGGCTCGGCCGGGTCTCGGGGTGCGGCGGAATCTCCGGCGCCTGCGGGGTCGGTCGTCATCACAGGTCCGTCTGGTCGTACCCGGTCAGCACGGTGACCCTCTGACCGGAGTTGACCTCGTTCAGCGCGGTGATGAGTTCTCCGGAGGTGCTGCCCTTCTTGAGCTGGGCCGTGAAGTTCAGCTCGGTGAGCGCCCCGCCGCGCGCGGACTCGGTGGAGACCAACTCGAACTCCGAGCAGTGGCGCACCAGCGCGTCCTCGACGAGCGAGTGGTACTCGGGCCCGGGCGGCACCTGCACCTTGACCACCTGGCGCTGCACGTCGAGCTTGAACCAGTTGAACCGGTGCATCACCACGATCACCAGGCAGATGCCCACGGTCGCGACCGCGGCGAGCACGTAGAAGCGCGTGCCGGCCGCCATGCCCACGGCCATCACCAGGAAGATGAACCCGACGTCGCGGGTCTCCTTGATCGCGTTTCGGAAGCGCACCACCGACAGCGCTCCCACCAGCGCGAACGCCCGGGCGATATTGGAGCCCACCACCAGCATGATCATCGCGATCACCATCGCCACGATGATCAGCGTCTGCACGTACGACTGGCTGTACGAGACGTTGCGGTGGGTATGGCGGTAGACCCAGCCGATCACGGAGGCGAGCACGAAGGACAGCGTCAGCGCCATGGCCACGTCGAAGACGGTGAAGGTTCCGCTGAGGTCCTGCAGATCGATAGTCATGTGTCCTGGTTCATTTCTCTAGTGAGTGGGGCCGGTCAGGCGGTCGCGAATTCGGGGGCTCCGTAGATGGAACGGGGAGCCAGTCCGAACGCCTCGACGGACTTGCAGTACTTGGAGATCCGCACCACGGTCAGCTCAAGGCGCGCGGCGAGGTCGGTGGCCCAGTACGGGACCCGCTCGTTGGCTTTGAGCTCGACGATCGCCAGCTTGGGCGGAACGATGAAGCGGTTCTGGCCACCGGAGGCGAAGTGGAAGTCGCGATCCCGGCCGTGGACACGGTGGTCGATCGTCATGCGGAGCCCGGAGTCGGCTTCGCGTCCCACGAACGCCTCGCGCACATATCCGGTGGTGGCGACGGGCCGCAGCTCCAGGGTCGAGACCAGGTTGCTGACCTCGTTGACGAACCCCTGCTGACCGGGCTCGCACTCGGGGCGGATCAGGTCGTCGAGCCAGCCGCGGGCGGTGCCGTACGGCAGCGCGAGGCGACGCTTCTGGGTGACGCGGTTGACGCGCTGCTTGATCTCCACGTGGACCGTCGAGGCGTCGGTGCACTCGGCGGGATCACCGTAGAGCCGCATCCGAAGCTTGCGGCGGAACCGCAGGCCCTCGATCTTCTCCCAGTAATAGAGCAGGTCCTGGGTGTCGTAGTACAGGGAGCTCACCGGGTAGCCGCCGTGGGGCGAGTGCGGGTCGCCGTCCATCCGGGCCGCGAGCTCCTCCCGCAGTGCGGGGACAGCGAGTTCGTCGATGAGGTACTTGATCTCGTAGCGGTTGAAGGCGTGCGGGCTGGGCGCGGGCGGGGTGGAAGCGGGCGGGCTGGGAGCGGGCGGTGTGGACGAATTCATGTATGCGGATCACTCTCTCGCTCCCCGTCCGATCCGGCGGGTGCCGGCGGAGTCGGTGAACGTGTGGTTGACTCCGCTAGTCCATCCGGCAACGCTTGGGTGTCGCTCCGCTGACGCTGGCAGTTTCCTGTCAGTGCCTGCCCAGCTCACCCCGCAGCCGCGCGCGCCAGAGGCAGCCGCATGCGAAATATCCCGTGCGGATGCACCTCAGGCGCGCGGCTGCGGGGCCTCGTCGTTGCCGTCGTCGCCGTTGTCGTCGTCGTACTCTCCCGCCCGGACGCGCGGCAACAGGACCCGGAACGTGGCCCCCTGCCCGGCGGCGGTCTCCACGTCCACGGATCCGCCGTGCGCCCCGACCAGAGAGCGCACGATCGCCAGGCCGAGCCCGCTGCCGCCGGTGGAGCTGGTGCGGGAGGTGTCGGCGCGGTAGAAACGCTCGAAGGCGCGCGCGGCGTGCTCCGGCGTCATCCCGGGCCCGCGGTCGGCCACCTCGAGCACGGCGTCGCTGCCGCGGGTACCCACCCGCACGGTCACGTCAGCGTCCGGCGGGGTATGGGTCAGCGCGTTGTCCACCAGGTTCCCGAGCACCTGACGCAGCCCGGTGTCGTCGCCCAGCACCTCCGGGGTGCCGGAGCCCTCGATCACCTCCAGCCCGACCCGCCTGTCCGGGGCGAGGAGCCGCGCGTCGTGGACGGCGTCGGCGGCCAGCGCGAGCAGGTCCACGCTCTCGCGGGCCAGCGGCCGCTGCTCGTCCAACCGCGCCAGGGTGAGCAAGTCCTCCACCATCACGCCCATGCGCTTGGCCTCGGCCTCGATCCGCCACATCAGGCGATCGACGTCATCCGAGGCGCCCAGACGATGGAGCTCGGCGAACCCGCGGATCGTGGTCAAAGGGGTGCGCAGGTCGTGGCCTGCGTCAGCGACGAATCTGCGCATGGCCGCCTCCGACCGCACCGCGGTGTCCTCCGATTCGCGGGCCGCCTCGGCGGACGAGCGGGCCGCGTCCTCGGCCTCGGCCGCATCCGCCATCGACGACTGGATCCGGGTGAGCATCGCGTTCACCGCGGCGGCCAACGTCCCGACCTCCGTGCGCGGATCACGCTCGGGCACCCGGCGGGACAGGTCGCCACCCGCGATCGCCGCCGCCGTGCGCTCGACCTCCCGCAGCGGCCGCAGACTGCGCCGCACGGTCGCGTAGGCGGCCAGCGCGAGCACCGCCAGAACCGCGATCCCGATGCCGACCTGCAGGTAGACAAGGCGCTGCACCACGGCCCGGTTCTCGGTCAGCGGGGTCGCCACGGTCACGCTCTCCCCGCCCGGACTGTCGAACCGCAGCGCCCGCCACGGGGCCGAGTCGCCGTCGGTCGACGGGACGGTCGTCGGCGTATCAGGCTCGAGCGAACCCAGCTCGGGCGTGGTGCCCTCGTCGTTGATCTCCACCACCACCTCGCCGGCGGCATCGCGGACCTGCACGAAGTAGCGGCTCGGCGGGCTCTGCGGACCGGGGGCGCGCGCCGGCGATCGCGGGGCGCCGGCGGGCCGGTCGCCGGGCAGGTCACCGGTTGGCAGGTCGCCGGCTGGCAGATCGCCGAGTGGGCGGGCCCATCCGCGCTCGGCCTCGTGCAGCGCGGCGTCGGTGCGGTCAAGCATCGAGGCATCCAGCGCGCGGGTGACGGCGAACCCCGAGACCAGCAGCGTGAGCGCCGTCAGCACCACCGCGAGCAGGACCAGACTCACCCGTAGCGGGACCGCGCGACGCCGCGAGGTGGGTGCGGCGGCGTCCGGCGGCGTTGCCTGTGACGACGAGGACTGTGACGACGAGGGTGACGACGACGAGGTGGCCGCGGCCGGGGCGGTGGGCATCAGCGTGGCTCGCGCAGGACGTAGCCGACTCCCCGGATGGTGTGGATCAGCCGCGGCTCTCCGGTGTCGATCTTCTTGCGCAGGTACGACACGTACGACTCGACCACCCCGCCGTCGCCGCCGAAGTCGTAGTCCCACACGTGATCCAGGATCCGCGCCTTGGACAGCACCGTCCCGGCGTTGACCATCAGGTACCGCAGCAGGGTGAACTCGGTGGGCGAGAGCGACACCGGCCGGCCCGCCTTGTGGACCTCGTGGCTGTCCTCGTCGAGTTCCAGGTCGGCAAAGGTGAGCCGGGAGCTGCGCTCGGCCTGGGACAGTGTGCCCGCGCGGCGCAGGATCGTGCGCAACCGCGCCACCACCTCCTCGAGGCTGAACGGCTTGGTCACGTAGTCGTCGGCCCCCAGGGTCAGCCCGGCGACCCGGTCGGCCACGGCGTCGCGTGCGGTGAGGAACAGCACCGGGGCATCGCAGCCGTCCGCGCGCAGTCGCTTGACCGCGTCGAAGCCGTCCATGACGGGCATCATCACGTCCAGGATCATCGCGTCGGGCCGGAAGCCGCGGGCCTTGTCGATCGCCTCCGCCCCCGTGCCGGCGGTCTCGACCTGGAAGCCCTGGAATCGCAGGGACACCGACAGCAGCTCGACGATGTTCTCCTCGTCGTCCACAACCAGGATGCGGGCCTCGGGCTGCGCGCCGGGCCGGGCGCCGTGGGCACTTCTCGCTGCGGGGTTCACGTGGACAGTATGCCCAGTGGTGCTGCGCGTTCTCCGGCAGTTCGCTGGCAGATTGCTGGGAGCCCTCCCCACGCTCGGGAATGCCGCCTGACCTGGGGCGCCCTGCAGAAGGGTTGCAGGGCGCCCCAGGTCAGCGCACGTTTCGGAGCGGCTGCCGGCCGAACCGAAGACCGTCCGCGCTCTCGTGGGGCAGCATGAGGACATGACCAAGCCCTCCAACACCTCCGCCATTACCGCAGCCACCGGCCGGTCGTGGGACGACTGGGTCGAGCTGCTCGAGCAGGCCGGGGCGCGGGAGTTGCCGCACTCGGCGATCGCGCGAAAGACCCTCGAGTTGATGCCCGAGTCGGTGGAGCGCCGGGAGTGGTGGGCCCAGGGCACCGCCATCGCGTACGAGCAGCACGCCGGACTGCGGGTCCCGGGCCAGTCCTGCACCGGTGACTTCCAGCTGTCCGCCTCGCGCACGGTCAGCGGCGACAAGGACGCGGCACTGCACGCGTGGCAGGAACTGGTCGGCGGGCTCGAGGAGTTCGGCGGGGTCGCGGTGGAGGCCCCCGCGGCAACGTCGAGTAGCGAGAAGTGGCGCTACTGGCGGGTCCCGCTGGCAGACGGCACGCGCGTGGCGGTGAACTTCAGCGACAAGGCTTCAGGCAAGTGCGCGGTGGGTCTGGCGCACACCAAGCTCGACTCTGCCGAGGCGATCGAGTACTGGCGGCCCGTCTGGAAGGGCCTGCTCGCGCGACTCTGAGGCCGGCTGCGGATCTGGCTCGGGCTCGGGCCGCCCACAGAAATCCGCTCCCGGCGATGAACTCTCGCGCGTACCGCTGCGCAGGCGAGAATGCATGGCCAGGAGCGGCTGTGCGAAGTGCGAGCATCTGCGCGCGCGGATGCCCACACGCCGATGCCCGCGCGCGGAGGCGACTCGGGTCAGGTCAGGCCGGCGTAGGAGTGCAGGCCCGAGACAACGATGTTGATGAAGAACAGGTTGAAGATCAGCACACTGAACCCGGCGAGGTTGATCCACGCCGCCTTCTTGGCGCCCCAGCCGCTGGTCGCGCGCGCGTGCAGATAGCCCGCGTAGAGCACCCAGGAGACGAACGACGCCGTCTCCTTGGGATCCCAGCCCCAGAAGCGGCCCCACGCGCTCTCGGCCCACACCGCGCCGAGGAGGACGCCCACGCCGAAGATCGGGAACGCGATCACCGTGGTGCGGTACGCCAGGCGATCGAGGGTGTCGGCGTTCGGCAGTGGACGCACCAGCCGCGCGCCCCAGCCGTGCTCGGCGCCCTGCGGCTGCCACACCCGCAGCAGGTACATGACCGAGGCCACGCCGGCGATCAGGAAGATCCCCGAGCCCAGCGAGATGATGGACACGTGGATCGGCAGCCAGTACGAGCGCAGCGCCGGCACGACGGGAGCGGCCTCGGAGTACAGGTGGGTACCGCCGAAGAACAGCAGCGCCAGCACCGGCACCAGCACGAACGGCCACGCCACCTGCAGCGCAGGCTTACGCAGGAACACCAACCCGGTGCCCACCCCCAGCAGCGTGGTGGCCAGGATGAACTCGTACATGTTGCCCCACGGGAACCGGTCCGTGGCGAGCCCCCGCAGGAGCAGCGCAGCGGCCTGCAACACGAACGCGACCATCACGAACAGCTGCGCGATCCGCGCCCAGCGCATACTGCCCGCCGAGGCGCGGTCCTCGTCGCCGGTGTCGGTGAGAGAGGTGGACTCGGTCAACACGGGATCGTCGAATCCGGGACGGGTCAGCCCCGGCCCACCGGCGCCCACGAGCTCCTTCTCCGAGGCCTTGGGCACACGGAAGCCCGCGTAGTAGATCATCGACGCGAGCAGCGCCAATGCGTAGATGCCGAACGCCGAGCGAAACGCCAGGTCGCTGTACGTCGAGAGCGCCTCGTTGACGGGCATGCCCTGGGCGAGGGTCAGAGTGATCACCGGGTGTCGTCCTTCCGCGGGTCGTCGCCGGTCGTGCCGCGACTGGTTGCAGTGTGCTCCGAGTCAGCTCGGTCGGGCAAGGTGGAGCCGGGCGGGACGGGGGTGACGGCCGCCGTCGCGACCAGCCGATCCCTCAGCTCGTCGAACTCCGAGCCCCAGCCCGATCGGTCGGTCTTGGCGAGGCCTCCCAGCTCGACGCGGGTCACGTTGTCGTCGTCGACACTCACGCGCGCCCAGATCCTCCGGCGCCGCACCATCAACGAGAGCACCAACCCGGCCATCATCACCGCGGCCGAGACACCCACCCAGATCTGCGTGGGGTCCTCCGAGACCTGGATGTTGATGAACTCCTCGGCGCCGTCGAACCGCACCTCTGTGCCGTCGGGCAGGGTCGTGGATTCGCCGGGCATGAGGTTGACGCGCGCCTGGCGCTCGAGGGCGCCCGACTCGATGAGGTCCGAGTCCAGCGAGAAGACCGACTGCGGCCGCCCGGTGTCGAGGCCGGCATCGCCCTGGTAGACGTCGATCGCCACGGCCGGGTCGTCCATCCGCGGGAAGCGTGAGCTCAAGATGGTGCCGTCGAACGACGCGGTGGGCGCGAACAGCCCCTGCACGGCGATCTGCTGCTCGCGCCGCTCGGCCAGATCCGGGTACAGACCGGCCGGCGGGTCGAAGCGCATGATGCCCGAGGACAGGAAGGTCTGCAGCTCGGTGGGCTGCCAGTGCTGGGTGTCCGTGCGGGTCTCGCCGTTCGGGAAGGTCACCGTGAACGTGGGCGCGAAGCCGTGACCCTGCAGGTAGACGCGGGTCGAGCCGATGCGCAGTGGGTGGTTGACCCGCATCTGGAACGACTCCCACGTGTCCGGGTCGGTGGTGGTGACCTCCTCGGTGTACCGCACGTTGGAGGTGAACATCTCGGCCTGGCCGTTGGGCAGGTAGTCCGCGCGGAAGTCCTCGATCTTGATGCAGAACTGCTCGAGATCCGTGCCGTCCACCAGCAGGCCCGCGCGGAACGCGTCGTAGGCGCTGGGGGTGGTGTTGCAGAACGCCGGCGACTCCTCGTTGGCGATGATCACCCGCATGCCCTCGGCGTAGACGAACTTGCCGGCGGCGAACATGATGAGCAGGGCGAGGAGGCCGAAGTGGAAGACGATGTTGCCGACCTCCCGCGCGTACCCGCGTTCCGAGGACAACTCGATGGTGCCGGGGACGCGGCCGTCGCCGTCGTTGCGGCGCACTCGTCCCTTGAGCTCGCGCCGGACCTGATCGGCGGCCTGCTCGGGTGGGGCCGCGGTGCGGTACGCCGCGTGATGGGGTAGCCGCGACAGGTTGCGGGGCGTCAGCGGCGGCGGCGTGCGCAACTGCCTGACCAGCTCGAAACAGCGCGGGGTGAGGCATCCGACCAGCGAGACGAACAGAAGCACGTAGATGGCGGTGAACCACCAGCTGGAGAACACGTCGAACAATTGGAGTTTGTCGTAGGTCTCGCCCAGCCAGCCGTTCTCGGCGATGTAGTCGTTGACGTTGCCCTCGTTGAGGCTGCGCTGGGGCAGGAGCGCGCCCGGGATCGCGGCCACGGCCAGGAGGAACAACAGGATCAGCGCCGTCCGCATGGCGGTAAGGGTTCGCCAGGAGCTGCGGAGGAAGGCGGTGACTGCGCCCAGCGACGAGCGGGCGGCGGCGGTTCTGGGCTCTGGCATGGGGTCCATCTGCGGTTCGCGGCGCGCCGACCTGTCGCGGCGCCGATTTCGACCCAGGTTAGTCGGGGCCCCCTGAGCGGATTCTGTGAGGGCCGGGCCCGGCCCGGCAGCGCGGATCCGGCACAGCGAATGAGAACGTGTTCTACCCTCGTGGCATGGACCTCCAGGGCAGATCAGTCCTCGTCACCGGTGGCGGCAGTGGAATCGGCGCAGGGGTGACCGAGGAGCTGGCACGCCGCGGCGCCCTCGTCACCATCATCGGACGGGACGCCGAGCGTCTGGCCGAGACCGCACGGCGGATCGGGGAGGCCACCTCCCGCCCCGACGCGGTCCGCGCCCACGCCGCCGACGTCACGGTCGAGGATCAGGTGAGCGGAGCGGTCGCGGCGGCAGTCGACCACGGCGGCGGGCTCGACGGCGTGGTGGCGTGTGCCGGGGGCAGCGAGACCATCGGGCCCCTCACCCAGACAGACACCGAGGCCTGGAAGCGGACGGTCGACCTCAACGTCAACGGGATGATGTACACGCTCAAGCACGCGGCCCGCGCCCTGGTCGCGCGAGGCGGGGGGTCGTTCGTCGCCATCTCCTCGATCGCCGCGAGCAACACCCACCGTTGGTTCGGCGCCTACGGGGTCACCAAGTCGGCGGTGGACCACCTCGTCCGCCTCGGCGCGGACGAGCTCGGCGCGAGCCGGGTCCGGGTCAACGCCATCCGGCCCGGGCTCATCGAGACCGAACTGGTGGCACCGGTGCTCGCCGACCCCGCCCTCTCCGAGGACTACCGGGCGAGCACACCACTGCCCCGGATCGGCCGGGTCAGCGATGTCGCGCACCTGGCCACCTTCCTCCTGGCCGACGAGTCGGAGTGGATCACCGGCCAGGTGATCAACGTCGACGGCGGGCAGATGCTGCGCCGCGGCCCCGACTTCTCCCCTATGTTGGAGCCGCTGTTTGGCGCCGACGGACTACGCGGGGTCGTGGCCGATGAGTGACGGACAGTCCTGACGAGAGGAGCGGCGATGACGACCATGCACCCCTGTGAACCGGTGGACGTGACGTACACCGGCACCGCCCGGTTCCGTTTCGCCAACAGCGTGGCGATCCCCGCCACGCCAGCGCAGTTGTTTGAGATCTTCGCCGACGCCGACTCGTGGCCGCGCTGGGCCGGGGTGATCACCAAGGTGGTCTGGACCAGCGAGCCCCCCTACGGCGTGGGCACCACCCGCACCGTCCACATGCTCGGCGGACTCGTGGGCGAGGAGGAGTTCCTGGCCTGGGAGCCAGGGCGGCACATGGCCTTCCGGTTCGACTCCTGCTCCCTGAAGAGCATCCGGGCCTTCGCAGAGGCCTACGACATCGTGCCCACCGACGACGGCTGTCGCCTCACGTGGACGCTGGCGATGCACGGCAACGCGGCGACCAACCTGTCGATCTCCGTGTTCCGGCCGGTCATGAACGTGCTGTTCCGCCGCTTCCTGCGCCGGCTCAGCGCGCTGGCGGCCGAGAGATACCCGGGCGCCTCCACCTGACACCGGACGCCTCCCTCTGACCCCGGGCGTCTCCCGCCGCCTGGGCGTGCCGCTTCATGAGGTGGCGCTGTGGCCCGGGCTCGTCAGCAGCAGTCGCAGCCTCGCCGTCATGTCGTCGACAAGTACCTCCGGGTCGTCCACACGACCGGACGACACCCACTCCGACAGCCAGACCTGGAGCGCGGAGATCGCCATTCCCGCGGCGATGCGCGGATCGAGGCCGGCGAGCTCCCCCTGATCCGCCGCGGTCTGCATTCCCGCGGCGATCACCTCCAGCCCCGAGCTCCACACCGTGCGCTGGATTCCGTGGGCGCCCTCCACGCTGCTCGCCCACCCCCCGCCCGCCCGGAGATTCATGTCGAGATAGGCGGGGTGCTCCGAGAGGAAGAGGAACACGCTCCGCAGCCCGCCCAGCAGGCGCTCCAGACCGGGCTCCGCTGTGTCGGCCTCGCCCACGACCTCCAACAGGGCGTCCATCCGCGTGCGGTGCAGAGCGTCCCAGATCTCCGCCTTGCCGGAGAAGGACTTGTACACGGTGGCCAGCGACAGACCGGCGGTGGCCGCGATCGCGCTCATCGGGGTCGCGGCGTAGCCGGACCTGCCGAACTCCCGCTCCGCGGCGTGGATGATCTGCTGCCGGTACCCGTGGATCCGCTCCTGACGGGGGCTCGCGCCTGCCGCTCCGCCTCTCCCCGGCTGCACACGTGCCCCATTCCTCGTCATCGACGTACTCCTTGTGGCCTCCACACCTCGATGCTACCTTCGCAGAATCGCCATTCTGTTATTCGTAGATGGCGGTTCACACCCCTTGCCCGTCCGAGCAGAGAACGGAGTCTGGCGATGTCGAAACCCCCGCTCCCGATGAAGCCGACCGGGTGGTTCCAGGTCGCGTGGTCCGCCGAGGTCCCCGTCGGCCACGTCCACCGGGTCGCAGCGTTCGGGGAGGACCTGGTGGCCTGGCGGAGCCGGTCTGGCCGGGTCACCGTCATGGACGCGTACTGCAAACACCTCGGCGCCCACCTGGGCCACGGTGGCACCGTCGTCGACGAGACCATCCAGTGCCCCTTCCACGGCTGGCAGTGGAATTCGGACGGCCGCAACACCGCCATCCCCTACGCGGATCGTCCGAACCTCGGCCGCAAGATCAGGACCTACCCGGTGGTCGAGCGCAACGAGTCGCTCTACATCTGGCACGACCTGGAGGGCCGGGCCCCGTACTTCGACGTCCCCGACGTCTTTGCCAGCTGAGACGACGGGACGAGCGCCGAGGACTACCACCCGTGCCACCCGCGGACCACGCTCTACGAGGAGCGACTTCAACTCCACGCGCAGTACGTCCTGGAGAACGGGGTCGACTTCGCGCACTTCGAGTTCGTCCACAAGGTGCCGATCATCCCGGTCTTCACCCGGCAGGACTTCGACGGCCCGGTCTCCTACGTCGACTTCACCATCGCGTTCGAGGGCTCACCGGGATCGATCGAGGAGGTCGACAGCGGGGTCGAGGCCATCAACGGCGGGCTGGGAGTGGCCGTGACCCGCAGCCACGGGATGCTCGACAACCGCACGGCCACATGCGTCACCCCCGTCGACGACGAGACCTCCGACGTCCGGTTCTCCGTCTGGATCCGTCGGCGACCGGACCTGGGTGACGACGAGTCCGCCGAGCTCGCCGTCAAGCACGGCCTCAGCGTGATCGAGCAGTTCGAGGCCGACCTCGCCATCTGGAAGTACCAGAAGTACTCCGACCCCGCCGCGCTCGCTCCCGGCGAATACGAGGGGTTCACCGCACTGCGCCGGTGGGCTACCCAGTTCTATCCCGATCAGCCACTTCTCGAAAGGTGACACCTCAGATGACCAGCAGAACCAGTGAGCCCGCCCGCGTGTTCCAGGTCGCCACCGGCAACGTCGGCAGCGAGATGATCAGACGCATCGGCACGCACCCGGACCTCGAACTCGTGGGCGTCCACTGCTACACGCCCGCGAAGGTCGGCCGGGACGTGGGCGAGCTCGCCGGGATCGCACCGATCGGGATCCTCGCGACCGGCACCGTCGAGGAGATCATCGCGGCCCGGCCGGACGTGGTCACCTTCCACGGTGTCTTCCCGGACGAGGAGCTCTACCTGCAGGTCCTCGAGGCCGGTATCAACGTCGTCACCACCGCCGACTGGATCACCGGCCACCACCGCGACCTCAACCATCCGCACCCGTCCGGCCGCTCGTGGCGGGAGATCCTGGACGAGGCCGCCGTATCCGGTGGCGCGACCTTCTACGGCACGGGCATGAACCCGGGGCTCAACCAGATCCTCGGCCTCGTCGCCTCGGCCGACGTGGCCGACATCGAGAACGTCACGACGATCGAGTCCGTGGACGTCTCCTGCCACCACTCCGCCGACACCTGGAAAGAGGTCGGCTACGGCCGGCCCGTCGACGACCCGGAGCTGCCGGGGATGCTGCGCAAGTACACCGAGGTGTTCGCCGACTCGGTCTACATGATGGCCGACGCGTTCGACCTGGAGCTGGACGAGGCGGTGTTCGACTGCCAGTTGGGAGCCTGCACCGAGGACGTGGACCTGGGCTGGTACCAGCTCCCTGCCGGATCCCTCGGCGGCAGCTACATCAAGTACCTGGGGATGGTCGACGGGGTCTCGCGGATCGAGACGCACCTCGAGTGGCAGATGACCCCGCTCACCGAGCCCAGGTGGGACATCAAGGGCTGCTACATCACGATGATCAAGGGCGACCCGCAGATCTACAACAAGCACATGATCTTCCCCGCCCCCGGCGTCGACCTCTCCGATCCCGAGGACTTCGCGTCCATCGGCATGACGGTGACCGGACTGCCCGCGCTGAACTCCATCAGGTCGGTCATCGCCGCACCCGCCGGGGTCGTCACCAGCGCCGATCTTCCGCTCCGATCGTTCGCCGGCAGGTTCGCGAGGTAGCGGGCCGGGGTTCCTCGGCCGGGGCTCCTCGGCGGCCGCCCGGCGTCGTGCCGGGCCGCCGCCGTCGGCCGCCGGCCGTCACCAGCGGTAGTCGAGGAACTTGCCGTCCAGCGTGATCACGACCCGGTCGCCGTCGGGATCCTCGCGCCTCGCGAAGTCGACGGTGAAGTTGATCGCGCTCATGATCCCGTCACCGAACTCCTCGTGGATGAGTGCCTTGAGCGCGGGCCCGTACACCGACAGCGCCTCGGTGAACCGGTAGATCGTGGGGTCCGCCATCACCTCGGGAGGTGTGCCACGGCTGGGTTGCAGCGCGAGGCTCTCCGCCACGGCGTCGTCCAGGCCCAGGAGGTCGCACACCGACCGCGCCTGCTCGACTGTCATCGGGTGTTGGCCGAGCAGGGCCGCGGTGGTCCACACCAGCGGTGCGCCGAGGTGCTCGGCCAGTTCTGCCCAGGTGCGGCCCTGGCGGATACGGGCGGAGTCGACGTGCGCGGCGGCGTCGCGCTTGGACATGATGGGGGTCATCGAGGTTCCCTTCGGGTGATGCTCGTGTGACGGGCCGGGCGCGGGCTCGGGGCTCAGGCTCGGGCTCGGGCTCGGGCTCAGACGGTGGCGGGCTCGCGCTTGTCCTCGGCCTCGGCCGGGTCCTCGGGCAGCGGCCGCTGTGCCTTGGTGCGGGCGTGGGTGACGTACAGGGTCAGGCCCACGAAGCACAGTCCGCCGACGAGGTTGCCGATGACGGTCGGGATCTCGTTCCACACCAGGTAGTCGCCCAGCGAGAAGTCGCCGCCGAGCATCAGTCCGGTCGGGAACAGGAACATGTTGACCACCGAGTGCTCAAAGCCCATGTAGAAGAACAGCATCACGGGCATCCACATGGTGAGGGCCTTGCCGGTCACGCTCGTGGACATCATCGCCGCGACCACGCCGGTGGAGACCATCCAGTTGCACAGCACGCCGCGGAAGAACAGGGTCAGCATTCCGGCCGCCCCGTGTTCGGCGTACCCGAGGGTGCGGGCCTCGCCGATCTCGCCGAGCCGCTGGCCGACGTCGTCCGGGGTGACGTTGAAGCCGTAGGTGGCGATGAACGCCATGATGAACGCCACGGTGAGGGCGCCGGCGAAGTTGCCGAGGAAGACCAGGCCCCAGTTGCGCAGCATTCCCCGGACCGTGGCCCCTTCCCGCTTGTCGAGCAGCGCCAGCGGCACGAGTGTGAACACGCCGGTCAGCAGGTCGAAGCCGAGCAGGTACAGCAGGATGAACCCGACGGGGAACAGCACGGCCCCGAGAAGCGCGCTCCCGGTCTGGACGGTGACGGTGACGGCGAACGCGGCGGCCAGGGCCAGGATCGCCCCCGCCATGAAGGCGCGGATGAGAGTGTCTCGAGTCGACATGCGGATCTTCTTCGCCCCGGCGTCGATCATCGCGCGGGTGAAGTCCTGTGGTTGTACGTAGGACACTTCGTTGCCTCCAGCTGTGCGGTGGGTCCGTGCTCACCTGAGTGTGGACGCCCTTTGTGACGTGGTCGTTACCGCGAAACGCGAGACCGTAACCGGTCGCTCACCTCGCGCCGTCCACGCGGTGAGGCGGGTGGCGTCGCCGGACGCTGCGGGGCTCTCACCGGGGTGGGACCGGACGGGGCCGGCGGGGCCGTCAGACTTGGGACGGCGCCGCTATGTCTCGGCTGCTCGCCGCCCGATGACCCGGCCCTGGTAGGCCCTGCCTTCGTCCGGGTTCTTCTCGGGTGGGACATCTCCTGCCGCGTCATCCGGCCGGGGCGCCCGTCCCAGAACCGCGGGCGCCACCTTGACGGGTTCCCCGATGATCTCGGAGGCGTTGGTCGCGTTGGTCAGGTATCCGGCCGGAGTGTGCCCGCGGCGGCCCTCGTTCTGTCCGGCGCCTGCCGCGCCCATCATGCCCATCGGCATCATCCCCGCACGTCCGGCCTGGGCACCGCCAGTTGACGACGACGACGAGAGCGCCCCCGCCGGAGATCCCGCCGATCCTGTGCCAGCCGATGCTCCCCCTGCACCCGGGGCCGCCGGTGTGCCGCCTGGGCCCAGCGCGCCTGCTCCCGGTGCACCTGCACCCGGCCCGCCTGCACCCGGTCCGCCCAACCCGCCCAGGCCTGCGAGTGTCCCGGCGCCGCCCATCCGGGCAGCTCCGGCGCCCCCGCCTCCCGCGGCGACGGCACCGCCCCCGAGCATTCCGGCAGCGGGCCCGAATCCGCGGTCCCTCTGGGTGGAGCCGTTGCGGATACCCCGCGCCCCGGCCGCGCCCCCGCCCGCGCCTACAGGTTGGCCGTTGGCGCCCGCGACCGGCGCGAACGGCGTGGCCGCCGCATGGGTCGAGGCGTTGACTCCGCCTGCCCCCGGGCTGCCTGCGCCGAGTGCAGAAGCACCGCCCGCGCCCGCCTGTCCGGCGGTTCCCGTGGCCGCTCCCCCGCCTTCGGCCGCGCTGGCCCGCGAGGCCAGAAGCGCCTGCTCTGTAGCTGCGTCCGTAGGGGTGGTGGGCAGGCTCGTCGTCGTCGCTCCCGTTCCCTCACCCCCGCCGACCGCACCGGCCCCTGCCGGGGCACCCATGCCTCCGGCGGCGGCGAGCGCGGCTTCGCCCGGCGCGGCCGGACCGGCGGGCCGAACCACCCCGTCCACGTTCCATGCCGACATCAAGTCAAGTCCGCTCGCGCCTGCGAGTGCCGAGGTCGACACCACCCGGTATGGGTTGGGGATGTCGAGGTCGGCGAGGTTGGAGTCCATCACGGCGGGGCTGTAGACGGTGTTGACTATCGAGCGCGCCTGCTCCTCGGCGGCGTCTTGGGCTGCCTCCATAGCGGCGGCGGACTCGGGTGTCGGCGGGCCGTGGACGTAGCCGAAGCCCGGGGTATTCGCCTGAGCAGCCTGGAGCGAGAGGGACTCCTCGCCGATCCGAGTCTTCGTGGTGCGGAATCCGTCCTCGGCTGTACTCGCCTTGGTGACGACTTCTTCGAGCGCAGTGGCCAGCTTGTCCACTGATTCGGTGAACGAGCCCACCGAGGTACTGGCCTGAGCGGCGAACTCACCCTGCCACTGGCTGCCCAGCGCGGCTCCGAGGCCGCTCTTGAGATCGCCGGCCGCGGTTCCCAAACTCGTTGCGACAGTGCTGAGGCGATGGCGAATCTGCTCGAACTGTGCCGGATCCAAGGCTTGTGCTCCGGACACCATCCTCGCCAGCGGAGCGCCCGATACCTCCTCGGGTCCCACCCGGTCGTACCCGCGGGTCGCGCTCAGCCCCTCGGCGGCATCGAGCATCGAGATCGTGGAACCGAGCGAACCCATTAGCCCCAGGCTCTGCAGCCCGGCAGGTTCCTGCGCCGCCTTCCCCAATGCGGCAGCCACCGCCTCGTCCTGAGCCTCGATCAACCCGCCAGCAGCAGCGAAGAGCATGGACATGGCCTTGGCTTGATCGACGTAGCCATTCAGGAGTGTGCGGAGATCCTCCCCCACGAACAGCGAATACACCGTGCTGATCTGGCGGGCGGTGTCGAAGGCGCCGGGGGTCGAGTTCTGGCTGTCGAACGCTCCCGAATTGGCAAGCCTCCCAACCTCGCGAGAAAACAGTTGGCATGCTCGGACGCATGATTCCGCAGCATCAAGTTCAAGATGAACGGTCACCGGAAGTCTCCCTCTGGAAAGCTCGCCATTATGGGCACCATTGCTTCATCCAAGGATTCGCAAGGATCAGCGAATCGCTCGCCCTTGAATTCGTGGAACGCCCCGAATAGATCGAGTTTGGTCCAGATAGTCCCTCGCGCAGTGAAGAAGATTTGGATGCATGTCTTTTTCGTGTAATCGTCCGATTCGCCCACTCGAAGCCCTGGCCTGTCCATGACTTCGTAGCTCAGATCCTGAACCTTGAACATGTCGTCGTTCAGATAGTCATCGCGGGACTTCCACGTGGCCAGGACGCTTAGGTCGACTTCATCGGTTGACCAGCCGCAGACCATCAATCCTCCCGGCTGATGCCTGGTGTATTCGTCCACAGGCTCAACCGGCCCGCCTACCCCCTGCTCCACTGCTTCGACCGGGATTTCCGCGCACGGGTCGAACAGGGCTGGGCGCTGCTCGATCGGCAGATCCCAGGGATTGCTCGGCGCCTCAGCGGTGGTTGGGCTCGTCGTCGTCGCCTGGTCGTCCGCCTGACCCGCGACACATCCGGATAGCACCACGCACGCCGCGAGCGCGGCGGCTACTCCTCTTAATGTCCCCACGATCTGTATGACGTCCCGACTCGCCGGATGGTTCCACCGCGCTCGTGGCGGAACGGGAATGAAATCCGTAGCCCGATGGAACCGGTTGGCAGTGAGCCCCGTCGTAACTGGTGACGGCAGAAAAGGCGCGAGGGGGATCCGGGTGAGTTATTCGGCGGGGGCGGTGCGTCGGTGGGACACCGATGGGGTGATGACAGCGACGGTGGCGATCTCCGACCGTCAGGCCACTGCCGAGAAGTCGATCGAGGCCCTATCCGCGGGGCGCCTCAGCCTCACCGAGGGGTGGGAAGGCGTCGCCGCCGATGCGGTCCTGGATGCGGCCGAGGGAGAGAAACTCCACGTCAGCAGGCTCGCAGCCGGTCTCGACGATCTCAAAGACATTCTCTCCCGGGCCGCGTCCGCCCTCGGACCCGCAGTACAGGCTGTCCGCGACCGGATCGCCGACGCCGAGGCCGCAGGGCTCGTGGTGGGCGAGGACTCGGTCGGCCCCGCCCCCGGCCGCGACGAGATCACCCAGGACATCGTCGACGGCCACGTGGAAGCGCTGGGACAGGCCCTGGACACCGTTGCGTCATTGGATCAGCACTACGGCCGCGAGATCGACTCCATCGCCGAATTGTTGCATCACGCCATCCCGCCGGGGGTCGACAGGGAACCGATTCCGGGGCCGGATGCGGTGGTGATGAGTACCGCCGCCACTGTGATTTCTGGGGGCATCAAAGAAGGGGCGCCGAATCTGGCGGACGAGCACGATCCAAACACACGGGGCAGACACAAGCTCAACCCGATGTCCGAAGACAAGGGGCGCCTCAGCGCCGGCTTTCTGCGGAGACTCGGCCGGTTCGCCGGCCCTGCGGGTGGGGGGATCACGGTGTACGAGGGAATCGAGGGATACACAAACGGGGAGACCACCGCCGGGGAAGCGTTTCTCGAGACCACCGGGGCTTTAGGCGGAGGAATGGGCGGCGGGGCCATGGCAGGAGCAGCTGCGGGATCGTTCCTCGGACCAGTCGGCACGTTCGTCGGAGCCGGCATCGGAGCGGGAGTAGGCGCGTGGCTTGGGGAAGAGGCCGCTGACCGAGCTTACGACGCGGTGATTCGCGGAGAGTCAGACGACAATGCAGTCGAGGGCGGGAATTGATGACAACGAACGAGCACGATCCGACCAGCGACGACGAGGTGCCCTACTCGCGGTGGGAAGACTTCAAAGAGCGCCTGCACACAAGTTGGCGGCGCGACGACTTCAGCCGGCACACGATCTATTGGTGCATCGTCGTCTGGGTCGGATTTCTCTGCTACGCGCTCATCGTCCGCTTGGGTGAGGCTCTGGGCCTGGTGGGGTGAGGGGCCTGGTGGGGTGAGCAATCCGTCCCACCCTCCCTAAGGTGGCGGCGAAGCGGCGAGACTCAGCGCCGGATTTATGCGAACGCTCGGCCGCTCCGCTGGCCCTGTGGGCGGAGGATTCGCCATGCACGAGACATCCCGGAAACGGTAATGCGCGGAGATTCACACGACAACGCAGACGAGGGCGAAAACTCATGACAACGAACGAGCACGATCCGATCAGCGACGACGAGGTGCCGTTTTCGCGGTGGGCGGAATTCAAGCGGCTACTGATCGCGAACTGGCGTGAGGATCACTTCGGCCGGCACACGATCTATTGGTGCATCATCCTCTTGGTCGGATTCCTCTGCTACGCGCTCGTCCTCCGCTTGGGTGAGGCTCTGGGTTTGGTGGGGTGAGCTATCCGACCCGCCCCTCGCCGCCGCGACTACTCGTCTGCCGATCCAACCCTGACGCGTCGAGCCGGCGCAGGTTCGGTTCGACGTTCAGCTCCAGAATAGTTGCGTTCGAACGGTTCTGGACTGCGTCGACGGGTCGTGTCGTACCCGGGTGATCTAATCGAACACATGAGCGAGACAGGGAGTGCGGCCGCGGCGGCGGGTGAGGAGTTGAGCGCTGTCCTGGCCGCGCTCGATCGGCACCTGCAGCGTGACTGGACCGACGCCTCGCCCGGGCAGGTGCACGCCGAACTGGTGGCGCTCGAGCAGGCCCAACGCCGGATCCGCGCCACCCAGGCCCGCGTCATGGCCGCAGCCCGTCAGACCGGCACCGCCCGCCAGATGGGGTTCGTCAACGACCGGCAGATGCTCACCGGCGGGATGGGCCTGGCCCCCGGGGACGCGCGCGGCCGGCTCGACGACGCCGGGATCGCCGACTCCGCACGCATGCGCGCCAGCGGGAAAGGCACCATCTCGGCCGGACACCTACGGATCATCAGCACGGCGCTGGCCGCACTCCCCGATGAGTGTGACGACGAGGTCCGCGACCGCCTGGAGCAACAGTTGCTCGCCGTCGCCGACCAGGCCACCACCCGCCAGTTGCAGGACCACGCGCACCGACTCCTCGATGCCCTGGATCCCGGGCGCACCGAGCGCGGAGCCGACGACCGGGCCCGCCGCCGATCAGTGACCTGCACCGGCCAGGGCCTGGACCTGATGGCCCGCGCCAGCATGACCATGGACCCACAACTGGCAGCCCTGATGCGGGAGGTCCACGCCCGCTGGGGCCAACCCGGCCGCCTGTGGCCAGACCCCGACACCACAGACACCCGCACCGACGGCCAACGCATGCACGACGCGCTCGTGAACGCCCTGCAGCTGGCCCTGTCGGCCGACGCCCGCAAGACCGGGGCGCCGGCCGCGATCGTCATCCGTATGGACCTGGACCAGCTGACCACCCTCGCCGGGTGCGGGCAGAGCGACGGCGGGATCCGCGTCCCCGTGCCGCAGGCGCTGGCCATGGCCCGCGGAAACCACTGGTTCCTGGCCCTGTGCGATGAGGAGATGGACCTCAAGCTCTACCGCAGCCGCCGCACCGCCTCCCGCTACCAACGCCTCGCACTGTTCGCCGCCTACGGCGGCTGCACCCACCCCGACTGCGACCAAGACGCCCGACACAGCCAAGCCCACCACGCAGGCAAACCCTGGTCCGCCGGCGGACTGACCAACATCAACGAACTCGCCCTGGCCAGCGGCGACTGCCACGCCATGATCCACGACACAGGATGGTCGACGGTCCCCGACCGGCGGGCCCCGCAAGGAGTCAGATGGATCCCACCAGCCGGCACACCCCGCGCCCAGAACCCACCACCACCCACACCCGAACCACCACCACCGACCCCACTCGAGGCACCCGTCCTACCCTTCGCACTCCTACGCGACCTCGACCACGCACTCAGCGCCCGAACAGCGGTGGGCGACGCGCGTGATGAGGCGGCATGAATACATCCCGGTCGGGCGGGCGCTCAGATGGGAAGCGTGGTGTCCGAGATCGCGAAGTCGCGGAGCCAATCGATGAACAGCGCCCATCCGCCGGAGAGCAGCATCAGGCCCACGATGATCAGCATGACGCCGCCGAAGATCTGGATGGTGCGGGTGTGCTTCTGCAGCCACCCGACGGTGCGCATCGCCCAGGTGGAGCCGAAGGCCACCACCACGAACGGCAGCCCCAGGCCCAGGCAGTACGCGACGATCAGCAGGACGCCACGGGCCGCGTCGACGCCCGTGCCCGCGGCCACCGACAACGCGGCGGCCAGCGTGGGTCCCAGGCACGGCGTCCAACCCAGGGCGAACACCGCGCCGAGCATCGGTGCGCCGACCCACGTGGAGAGCGACTTGGGCTGCATCCGCGTATCCCGCTGCAGCGTGGGCACCAGGCCGATAAAGACGAGCCCCATGAGGATCGTCACCACACCGCCGAGCCGCTGCAGCAGCTCCTGTTGCGGCGCCAGGTACTGCACGGTGCCCAGCACCATCGCGCTGAGCATCACAAAGACCACGGTGAACCCGGCCACGAACAGCAGCGACGCCATCACCACCCGGGTGCGGGACGCGCGTCGGGTGCGGCGCTCCTCGAGGGTCAGGGTCGCCGTGGCGGCCTGCTGACGTTCGGCCGCGGCCACGGTCGCCGGCGGGCGGTCGGCACCCACCACGCTGGCCAGGTACGCCAGGTAGCCGGGTACCAGGGGGATCACACACGGCGAGGCGAAGGACACGAGTCCCGCCAGGATGCAGGCACCCAGGGCCAGCAGGATCGGGCCACTGGCCACGGTCTGCTGGAAGGTCTCGCCCACGCCTTGCGCGAGCAGGATCAGGTCCGGACTCACACCGGATCGACCTCCTCGGCCAGAATCGCGGACACGGTGTCACTCAGCTCCTCGTCGGTGATCTCGGCCAGATACACGGCGGCCACCCGGTGCTGCTTGTCCAGGATGATCGTCGCCGGCACCACAGAGGTCGGGAATCCGCGCAGGGCCGCGACCGCGGCGTTGCTCGGGTCCCAGATCGAGGGAAACGTGATGCCGTTGTCCTCGACGAAGTCGACGGGCTTCTGCCGGTTGGGGTCACGGAGGTTGATACCGAACACGGTGGCGCCCTGCGGCTCGAACTCCTCCTGCAGTCGCTGCAGATCATCGGACTCGGCGCGGCACGGCCCGCACCACTGGCCCCAGAGGTTGAGGATCACGACCTGCCCGGCAAAGTCCTCCTGCACGTTGAGCGTGCGGTCGGGGTCCAGCAGGTCAGGGCCGGCGATCGTGGCGACGGGCTTGCGCTCGGCAGGGGGGTCGTAGTGGATCTCGATCTGGCCGTCCGGGCTGACGAACTCGAACGTCTCGGGACCCGCCACCACCGCGTCGGTCCCGGTCGCGCACCCGCCGGTGACGAGGGCGCCCGCCAGCAGCAGAGCTCCGAGGGCGGCCTTGGGGCGTCGCATGGTTCAGGCTCCCGTCTGCGACGGGTCGGATGCACCCGCCGGCTCGGAGTAGACGATGTCGCGCAGGGTCGTTCCCTCGAACACCAGCGAAGTGACCGAGGCCAGCGAGCACTGCCGCGAGCGGGGATCGTGCCACAGTCGCCGTCCCTCGAGGAACCGGCGGGTGGTGTAGACGGGCAGCTGGTGGCTCACCAGGACCGCCTCGTGGCCGCGGGCGGCGTCGAGGGTGGAATACACGGCCCCGATCATCCGGTGGGCGATCTGCAGGTACGGCTCTCCCCACGAGGGCCGCATCGGGTTGATCAGGATGGGCCAGTACTGCGGGTTGCGCAGTGCACCACCCCGGCCGCCGACCTTGTTTCCCTCGAAGCGGTTGTCGGCCTCGATGATGTCGGCGTCGATCCCCACGGGCAGGCCCAGCACCTCGGCCAGTGGAGCGGCGGTCTCCTGCGCGCGCTGCAGCGGCGAGGCCACCACCGACACGATGTCGTGCCCCTGCCCCAAGGTCCGGGCGACGGTCTCGGCCTGGCTGCGCCCGAGCTCGGAGAGCCGGAAGCCCGGCAGCCGCCCGTAGAGCACGCCGTCCGGATTGTGGACCTCGCCGTGGCGGACCAGATGAACGATGGTCTGCGTCTCGGTCCCGCGGGCCGAGGAATCGCGAGGAGTCGACGACGACGAGACCGGCTCACCCGGGGCGGAGATCGTCCCCGGCTCGGCCCCGTACGCCTCGGCGCCCTCCTGCTCCCGCGGTGCGGAGGCCTCTGCCGGGCGCGCGGTGGCCGCGGACCCGCCCAGCGAGGGCGGCGCCGCGGCGGGCTCGGGATGCTCCCCGCGAAGGGGGATGGGCAGTGAGGTCGGCCCCGTCGACGGCACGTCGAGTCGCCCGCGCAGCCCCCGTCCGCGTAGCCCGCGACCGCCCAGCCCTCGACCGGAGCGGCTCATCGGATCGCAGCCGGGTCGGACGCGGCGGCAGCGGCCTCCGCGGCCACCGGCAGGGCGTCGGAGATGTGCTGGAAGTCGTCATCGGTGAGCGCGGTGGAGACGAACCAGGTCTCGAAGGCGCTCGGCGGAGCGTAGATGCCCCGGTCGAGCAGGGTGTTGAAGAACGGGGCGTACCGGAACGACTCGGCGGCCTTGGCGCCGGCGTAGTCGGTGACCCGCTGGTCGGTGAAGAACACGCTGAGCATGGTCCCGGCCCGCTGGATGGTGTTCGCCACGCCCGCGGCCTGCAGGGCGTTGCTCAGCAGCGCCTCGAGGCGGTCCGCGTTGGTCTGCAGCGTGTAGTAGCAGGAGTGGTCGGCCAACTGCAGCGAGGCGAGACCCGCCGCCACCGCCACGGGGTTCCCCGACAGCGTGCCGGCCTGGTACACCGGCCCGGCGGGGGCGAGCGCGGACATCACGTCGGCGCGGCCACCGAACGCGGCGGCGGGCAGGCCGCCGGACATGACCTTGCCGAAGGTGGTCAGGTCGCCGGCCACGCCGTCTATCCCCCACCAGCCGCGATCGCCGGCCCGGAAGCCGGTCATGACCTCATCCATCACCAGCAGTGCACCGTTGGCGGAGCACAGGGTGCGCAGTTCCTCGTTGAAGCCGGGCAGCGGAGGGACGGTGCCCATGTTGCCGGCGGCGGCCTCGGTGATCACGCAGGCGATCTCGCTGCCGTGGTTGGCGAATACCAGTCGGGCTGCCTCGACGTCGTTGTACGGCAGCACGATCGTGTCGTGGGCGGACGCGCCGGTCACCCCGGGCGAATCCGGCAGGGAGAACGTCGCCACTCCCGATCCCGCGTCGGCGAGCAGTGCGTCCACGTGGCCGTGGTAGCAGCCGGAGAACTTGACCACCTTGGAGCGGCCGGTGAATCCGCGGGCCAGGCGCACCGCGCTCATGGTGGCCTCGGTGCCGGAGTTGACCAGTCGCACCTCCTCCACGGAGGTCCGCGAGATAATCTCGCGGGCCAGGTCGACCTCGCCCTCGGTGGGGGTGCCGAAGCTCAGGCCGCGGGTGGCGGTCTCCCGGACGGCGTCGACGATCGCGGGGTGAGCGTGGCCGTGAATCATCGGCCCCCAGGAACACACCAGGTCGATATAGGTGTTGCCGTCGACATCCGTCATGCGGGAACCCCGCGCTTCACGCATGAAACGCGGGGTTCCGCCGACGGAGTTGAAGGCGCGGACCGGGGAGTTGACCCCGCCGGGGATCAGCTCACAGGCCTCGGCGAAGAGCTCGGCCGATCGGGTGGTGCCGGACAGGCCGGACGGGGTCGGGAGGGCATCGCTCGGAGTCACCCCTCCAGTGTCTCAAAGACTGCCCTCGAGTACCCCTTCGCGGTGTCAGGCCTGCGGCGGGGCGGGCGGGGCGAACATCGCCTTGACGGCGGAGTCGACCTGACCTGCCACGTCGTGCAGGGCCTTCTCGGCCTGCTGGTGCAGCTCCTGCGGGGTGGGCAGCGGGGCCGGCGCCGGGATGGCCGGCGCGGGGGCGGGGGCGGCCACGGGTGCGGTCGCCGGCACGGCCGGGGCCACGGACCCCGTCGCGGGGGCGGTCGCGGCCGGGGCCACGGATCCGGTCACAGATCCCGTTGCGGGCGCGGGCTCGGCGGCGGTACCGGCCCCGCGATGGGTGCCGTACCAGTCGTCCGCGCCGTCGACGGGGGCGGACATGCCCTGCTGCGCGGCGGCGGCCCGCTCGGCCTGGCCCCACCGGGGCAGCGGCTCCGGGGAGGGCTTGCCCTCGATGTGGCCCGGCGTGGCGACACCGGACTCGAGGAACTCCATCACCACGGCGTCGACGGCCGCGTTGCCGGAGCGGAAGGTGCCGTGATCGCCGCCGCCGACGGTGACCAGCGCCCCGCCGAGGGCCTCGACGACTCGGTGGGCACCGGCGATCGGGGTGACGGCGTCGTCCTCCGAGTGCAGCACGAGCGGCTTCTCGTCGAGCTGGTCGCCGTTCGGCTGGATGGTCTGCGCGACCGGGGCCCAGCCCACGCAGTCGTCACCGGCGGCTTCGGCCGCGGCGCGGGTCGCGAGCTTGTTGCCGCCCGTGTACCGGTCCGCCTTGGCCGCCATGACGCCCAGCTGATCCGGCGGGGAGGCGGTCTCGTTGCAGGTGATGATCGCGTTCATCTCGATGTCGGTACGGAATACCGGGGAGCGGCTCTCCTGCGCGGCGACGATCTGCGCGGCCGTCGCGGGGTCGACGCGGGCGATGTTGCCGCCGTCGTTGTAGTACTTGAGCATGTGCGCCAGCATCGGCCACGCCTGCTCGGAGTAGGTCGCGCCGACCGTGGCGTCGTACAGCCCCGTGGTGGCGTTGTTGGTCAGACCCTGCAGCGCCAGGGCGCGGCCGAGTCCCTCGGCGCGGGCGAGGGCGGGCGCGGTCCCGTTGATGGTCTCCAGCGCGGGCCGCTCGAGCGCGGTGCCCCGCAGCTCGACGGGCAGATCGCGGATCTCGGCCGGCGGCGGGGTCAGGTTGGCGGGTCCCCCCACCTCCTGATCGGTGACCCACTTCCAGGAGTGGAACACCTTCCTCGGGGTGTCGCCGAGGCCGTAGTAGTCGTCGCGCTCGGCGATCCAGGAGAAGATGTCGTTGAGACGCCGCTCCTGGGCCAACGCGCCCTGCTCGGCCTGCTCGGACCACCGCCAGTCGGGGTGGGTGTTGGAGTCGAGAACCATGCGGCCGGTGTTCTCGGGGAACAGTGTCGCGAAGTCGGTGCCGATCGCGGTGCCGTAGGACACGCCCACGTAGTCGATCTCGGCGAGCCCGAGGGATTCACGGACCGCGTTCATGTCGCGGGCCGCGTTCTCGGTGGTGAACGAGGCCATGTACGCCGGGTCGGTGCCGTAGCAGGCGTCGTGCAGCGGGTTGACGGTCGTGGGGCCGACAAAGGCGACGTCACAGTTCATCGGGTTGGAGCCGTAGAGCCCACGCGGCTGCACGGCCACCAGATCGTGGTTCTCGTACAGTCCGGCGGGGGCGGCGCCGTCGTCGGCGGGGTTCCAGAAGTTGAGCGCGTAGTTGCCGGGTCCGCCGGGATTGCCGAACACGGCCGACCGGGCCTGCCCCGAGGAGGCCTTGATCCGGGTCAGTGCGACCTCGGTCTTGGCGCCGTCGGGCGTGGAGTAGTCGACCGGGACCTCGACGGTCCCGCACTCGAGTCCGGCCGGGACGTACTCGGCCTCGATCCCGAGCATCTCCGTACAGTCCTGCCACTCGACCGGGGCGGCCACTGCCACTCCTGTGCCAAGAAGTGCGATCGCCCCGACGACCGCGGTGGTGCCAACAAAAGTGCTAGACGGCTGCACCGATCCCCGATTCCATGTTCTGTGAATGACTGCCAGACGAATCGGACGCCGCGACCGCTCAAGTTCACGAGCGTCACAAGCGTCCGAACCGCACCAAATGTAGCCTGCGGCGAGCGCCACGCGGACCAGACCCACGTCGACTCAGCGAACCGTCATCTGATCGTTACCGCGGGCTGGATCAGCGGCGGAAAACGGCAGGCAGAAGTAGATATATTAGTGTCTGGGCCGGGGGCGGCGACCGAGAACCGCGAGAGTCGCGGAGACCATCGCGAGGCCGGCCGCGAGCGCTGCCGCCATCAACAGCCAGGGCTCGGTGTGGATCCGCAGGATCATGCCCTCGACGGGCGGGTCGACCTCCGGCGGTCGGACGGCCACGAAGTCGCGCGACAGCCACCACAGCACCACCGCCAGGACCGCTGCGACGACGGCCCGCAGCGCGTGGCGGCGGGCGCTCACGTGGGGTCCGCGGCGGTTCCCGTGGCCGTGCCCGAGCTGGCCGATCGGACCGCGGTCTCGAGCGCGGCATGCAGGGCCACCGGGTGGCGGGTCCACGCGCGGACCTCGGCTCCGGTGTCCAGTCGCAGCCCCACGGACCGCCGGCGGCGCGGGATCTCGTGCAGTTCCCCGAGGGTGCGGGCGGTCTCCCACGAGGCCTCGGGACGGCCCTCGCCCGGCAGGGGCAGGACCTGCTCGACGCGGTCGAGTTCCAGTTCCTCGGTGCCCTGGATATACGTGGTCGGGGTGAGCCGGACGCGGCCGTGGACGCGGGTGGCGGCGATCATCACGCCGTGGCACATCGCCGTGGCGATCGCACAGACGGTGAGCATGAGCCAGTGGACGGGAGCTCCCATGCCCAGTTCGAACACCGCCGCGCCCGCACAGAACAGCGGGCCTGCGAAGATCCAGGCCCAGCTCCACCCGTCCTCGGCAAAGAGGACGGGGCCCTCGGGCTCGGGCCCCGGGCGCCCGGGTTCACTCGCCGCCACGTGCACCACCGGTGGTGAACTCCATGGCCTCGGCGGTGTGTTGGCGCCACACCGCGGTGGCGGCGCACAGTCCCGCGAGGATCTGCAGCGAGATGACGATGAAGGTGACGACCTCGCCGCGCTCCCCCGCCATGGCGACACCGCCGTACACGCCGATCACCACCGAGACCGCGTCCACCACCAGGAAGATCGCCACGATGTCGAGCATCGTGCGTGCCCAGCCCTTGCCCGCCCGCAGGCGGAAGGCCAACCACACGGTCACCACCGCGACGAGCACCGCCAGGATCGCGCCCACGATCCGGGCCATGCCGAACAGCGCCTCGATGGAGATGTCGGTGGACCCGGCGGTGTCGACGGCCTCACGGAAGGCGTCGCGGGTGGCGACGGGCAGGTCACCGAAGCGGGAGGTGGCGGCGTTGAGCAGCATCCCCAGCAGCGCGAACCCGGTGGCGGCGAGCCACAGGACCCAGGCGGAGTGGACGTCGTCGGGCAGCGGGCCCGCCGGCTCCTCGGGCCGGCCGTCGGCTCGGCCGTCGGTCCGGGCGGGCGGGCGCCACGGCCCGGTGCCGGTCACCGCGAGGCCCACCCGTCGGCGAGGAGGCGTGCGGCGTGCAGCGCCCAGTAGGTCAGGACGACGTCGGCGCCGGCGCGGCGGATGGAGATCAGCGACTCCATGACCGCAGGGTCGTGGTCGATCCAGCCGCGCTCGGCGGCGGCGGAGATCATCGCGTACTCGCCGGAGACCTGGTAGGCCGCCACGGGGACGTCGGAGATCTCGGCGGTCTGGCGCAGGACGTCGAGGTAGGACATCGCGGGCTTGACCATCACCATGTCGGCTCCCTCGTCCAGGTCCAGCCGCACCTCGCGCAGCGATTCGCGCAGGTTGGCGGGATCCTGCTGGTACGTACGGCGGTCCCCCCGCAGCGACGAGCCGACCGCCTCGCGGAACGGTCCGTAGAAGGCGCTGGCGTACTTGGCGCTGTATGCCAGGACCGCCACGTCCTGGTAGCCCTCCCGGTCGAGAGCCTCGCGAATCGCGGCGATCTGACCGTCCATCATCCCGCTGGGCCCCACCACGTGGGCGCCGGCGGCGGCCTGGGCCACGGCGAGATCGTTGTAGGCGGCCAGGGTGGCGTCGTTGTCGACGATCTGCTCGCCGCGCGGGTCGGTGCCGAGGACCCCGCAGTGACCGTGGTCGGTGAACTCGTCGAGGCAGGTGTCGGCCATCACCACGATGTCGTCGCCCACCTCCTCGCGGACCGCGGCCAGCGCACGGTTGAGGATGCCGTCGGGCGCGGCGCCGCAGCTGCCGGTGGCGTCCTTGTCCGCATCGCGCGGGACGCCGAACAGCATGATCCCGCCGAGTCCGGCCTCGGCGGCCGCGGCCGCCTCGCGGCGCAGGGAATCGACGGTGTGCTGGACGACCCCGGGCAGCGAGGAGATCGCGTGGGGCTCGTCGATGCCGTCGGCGACGAACGCCGGCAGGACCAGCTGCCGCGGGGCGAGCGTCGTCTCCGCGACGAGGCGGCGCATCGCCGGAGTCGAGCGCAGCCGGCGCGGACGCACCAGCGGTGCCGGAACGGAAGCGGTGTCGGTCTCAGGCGGAGTGGTCACGGGCTCCACTGTACGAAAGACACCGGTGGTCCGGCGCGGCGCACGACGCCATCAGCGACGGCGGGCCCGGCGACGCGGGGGCGGCAGCTCGCCGGCCTCGCGCAGCTGATCGGCGTGCTCGGCGAGCGCGTCCACCAGATCGATGATGGAGGCGTTCTCCGGCTGCACGTCCACACGGAGTCCGAACTCCGCGGCGGTCTCGGCGGTGCGCGGGCCGATGCACGCGATCAGGGTCCGGGCGTGCGGCTTGCCGGCGATCCCCACCAGGTTGCGGACGGTGGAGGAGCTGGTGAAGCACACGGCGTCGAACCCGCCGCTCTTGATCATCTCGCGGATCTCGGCGGCCGGCGGGGCCGCGCGGACGGTGCGGTACGCGGTGACGTCCTCGATCTCCCAACCGCGGCCGGTCAGGCCCTCGGCGAGGGTCTCGGTGGCGATATCGGCGCGCGGCAGCAGGACCCGGTTGACGGGATCCAGCACGTCGTCGTACGGCGGGAAGACCTCGAGCAGGCCCTGGCTGGACTGCTCGCCGGAGGGCAACAGCTCGGGCTGGATGCCCAGCTCGCGGACCCGTTCCGCGGTGCCCTCGCCCACGCAGGCGATCTTGACGCCGGAGAAGGCACGCGCGTCCAGACCGAACTCGCAGAACTTCTCCCACACCGCGCGGACCGCGTTGGAGGAGGTGAACACGACCCACTGGTAGCGGCCATCGACCAGGCCCTTGACGGCGCGCTCCATCTGGGCGGGGCTGCGCGGCGGCTCGACGGCGATGGTGGGCACCTCCACCGGGACGGCGCCGTGCTCGGCGATCCGCTCGCTCATCTCGGCGGACTGGGCCTTGGTGCGGGGCACGAGCACGTTCCAGCCGAACATGGCCCGCGACTCCCACCACTGGTGACGGTGACGCTCACCGGCGGACTTGCCGATGGTCACCACCAGGTCGCCGTCCATCTCGCGCCCGACCTCGGCCATGGTGGCCAGGGTACCGTCGGCGGACTTCTGGGCACAGAGCGAACCGGAGCAGGTCACGGTGATCGGGGTGCCCGCCGCCAGGCCCTGCTCGGCGAGGTTGGAGGCGGCCTCCGCGAGGTGCCGACCGGTGGTGCGCAGGACGATCGGGCCGGGCGAGCTCACCAGCGAGGCCCAGTCGACCTTGCCCCGGCCGTCGGCGAAGACGTACCCGGAGCCCAGCGCGATGCCGGCGAAGGCGGGCACGGCGGTGGCCTCGGCGACTCCCGGCACGACCTCGAACGGCACCACGGTGCGTCCGACGGCGGCGATCTCGGTGACCGTGGCGTCGATGGTCATGGGGTCACCGGTGACCAGCCGAACCACGTCGTGGCCCTTCTTGGCCTCGGCGACGAGCTGCTTGGCCACGGCGGCCGGCTCACCCAGGACGGGGCGCACGTCGGCCGCGGTGGGTGCGGGCAGCGTCTTGAGGCGCTTGATCTCGGCCTTGTCCTCGGCGGCGACGGCGGCGTCCATCTCGGCGCGGCGCTCGTCCAGCAGGTCCTCCGGGACCGGGACCTCGTTCGCGACGAGCGCGAGGACCTCGGTGGAGACGTCGGCGTCGGCGAAGACCAGCGCGTTACCGGCGAGGACCTCCCGGGCCCGGCAGGTGAGCATCCCCGCGTTACCTGGACCGCCGCCGACGAAGCGGACGGTTCCGGGGCGGGTGGAGCGTGCTCGAGTCATTGTTCGTCTCTCCGTGGTGTGGGTGTCGCGCGCTGGCTGCGCGCGACGGGGAGCATGAAAGGGGATCGATCAGGTTTCTGTGACGGTCGGTGGCGCCGTCGTCGACTCTCTCGGTACGAGCGGCGCCCGTTCCTCGGTGGATTTCTCGGCCATCAGGTCTCGGGCGCCTCGATCGAGCAGGTCCGCCGCGAGTCGGCGCCCCAGCTCGTCCGCGGCGTTGACGGGTCCGTCCGGGTGGTCCGCGATTGCGGTCGAGCCCTCGGTGCGCAGCACGGTCGAGCCGTCGTGGGCGGCGGCCACCGCGTGCAACGTGAGGACTCCTCCGTCGAGGTCGGCGCGCGCCCCGACGGGAGCGGTGCACCCGGCCTCGAGCTCGGCGAGCAGCCGGCGTTCGGCCGTCACCTGGATCTTGGAGGGCAGGTGGTCGAGCACGGCGATCGCCTCGGCCGCCCCGGGGTCGTCGGCGCGGCATTCGACGGCGAGGGCGCCCTGCGCCGGGGCGGGGAGCATCTCATCGATGCCGAACCGCTGGCTGGCCCGGTCGCCCTGGCCCACCCGGTCGAGCCCGGCGCCGGCCAGCACGACCGCGTCGAGATCACCGCTGGTGACGTACGACATGCGCGTGTCGATGTTGCCGCGCAGCGGGTGCAGGTCCAGATCCGGCCGGACCGCGGCGAGCTGGGAGCGCCGGCGGGGCGCGGAGGTGCCCACCCGGGCGCCCTCGGGCAGCTCCGCCAGGGTCAGCCCGTCCCGGGCGATGAGCACATCCGAGGGGTCGACGCGGGGCGGCACCACCATGGGCGCGAACCGCTCGTCGGTCGCGGTGGGCAGGTCCTTGTACGAGTGGACCGCGACGTCGCAGTCGCCGCGCTCGAGCGCGAGACGCAACTCCATGGTGAACACGCCCACGCCGATCCGCTCGACCGGCGCCATCACCACGTCGCCCCTGGTCCGCACGATCACCAGTTCGGCCGGGTGTCCGGCGGCGATGAGCGCGTCCCGCACGTGCCCGGCCTGTGTGGTGGCGAGGTTGCTGCCCCGCGTGCCCACCTTCAGGGTCCTGCTCATGACGCCTCCTCGTCCACGCTCGACTCACCCGTGATGCCCTGCTCTGTGATGTTCTGCTCCGTGCTGCTCTCGTCCGTGCCGTCCAGATCGTCCAGATCGAACAGGGTCCGTACGACGGCCGCCAGGTTCTCCCCGTCCGGCTGGGCGGCGAGTTCCTTGAACCTCACCGTCGGCGGGTGCAGCAGCTTGTCGACCACGCGGCGGACGGTGTTGGCCACCTCGTCGCGGACCTTGTCGTCCATCTCGGGCAGGCGCGAGTCCAGGCGTCGCATCTCGGCCGCCACCACCTGTCCACCGCGGCCGCGCAGGCGGCCGATCAGTGGCCCGACCCCGGCCATGCGCTCGGCCTGCGTGTAAGCGGCGAGCTCGGTGTCGACGATCGTGCGGGCGGCGTCGGCGTCGGCGGCCGCGGCCGAGGTGGCGGGATCGGCGTTGAGGGCCTCGATGCCCAGCACCGTCACGCCCGGCAGTCCCGAGACCGCGGGGTCGACGTCGCGCGGCATCCCCAGGTCGCAGATCACCAGCGGGCGGTCCCGGTCGCGGCGGGCCACGGCGGTGTGCACGTCGCCCAGCGTCACGACCGTGCCCACGGCGCCGGTACAGGTGAAGAGGATGTCGGCGGCGGCGATCCCGTCGGCCAGGTCCTCCATCGGGAAGGCCGAGGCGGGAGTGCCGGAGTCGCGGGCGATCTCCGAGAGACGGTCGGCGCGCTCCGGGGTGCGGTTGGTGACGTCGATATGAGCGATCCCGGCCCGGCCCAGGTGCGCGACGGCGAGCCCGCCCATCGCACCCGCCCCGAGTACGACCGCCCGGCGACCGTCGAGACGGCGGGGCCGCGCCGCGCCGGGTGCGGGGGCCGTCTCGTCGTCGTCGATTCCTCCGGCCGCGAGGATCTCCGCGGCGCGGTCCAACGCCACCGACACCACCGACGACCCCGCCGAGTCGATACCGGTCTCGGTGTGGACGCGCTTGCCCACGTGGAGGGCCTGCTGGGCCAGGCGGTGCAGCGTGGAGCCGGCCGCGCCGATGTCGGAGGCGGACTGGTAGGCGGTGCGGATCTGCCCGATGATCTGCTGCTCGCCCACGACCATCGAGTCCAGACCCGAGGCCACCGAGAACAGGTGCTCGGCGGCCGATTCGGAGTACCGGACGTAGAGGTGGCGGCTGAGCTCGTCGGGCGAGAGTCCGGAATGGCGCGAGAGCAGGCCCACGACGTCGTCGAGCGCCGGGTGGAACGCCTCCACGGCCGCGTAGACCTCCACGCGGTTACAGGTGGTGACGATCATCGCCTCGTCGACGTGCGTGCCGCTGATCAGGTGCTCGGTGAGAGCGTCGCGATCGGTCTCCGCGACGGCCACCGACTCCAGCAGGGAGACGGGGGCGCTGTGGTGGGACAGGCCCACCAGGAGAATGCTCACAGTCGACCCCCCGTTGCAGGCGCCGAAGGGGCCCATGCCAGAATGGGCACCGCCCAGTCAACTCGGGAGAACGGGAACGACGGGACCGCACTGGACGCACACGCGAAACAGTGGTCCACAGTCGGTCGTCTCCTGTCGGTGTGCACGGCTGCAAACAGGGCGATCCCCAGTGGAATCCCCTGCCGGGACGGCCGTGGCCTGAGCTCGCGATCGACCCGCAACGAACTCCACCGTAACCCGCATGACACCCCGGGACAAAACCGTCGCCGGGGCGGATGCTATGCCCGGGACGCCCCGCGTCGTCGCCGTGAACAGCGCCGACCCCCGACTCCCGGGACCCGCTCCGCGGCGCGGCACGGTCGACGTACGGTTGCGCCGTGCCCCCTCGTCGTCGGTCCTCCGCCACACGGTCCTCCGCCACCGTGTCCGCGGCCAGGCGCGCGCGGTACGCCAGGCGACGGAAGGTGCGGCTCGCCCGCGTCGACAACGACCTCACCGCCCCGCAGTGGGCCGACCTGCTCGACGCCTGGAGCGGATGCGCCTACTGCCGGGCGGACGGCCCCGCGCTGCAGCGCGACTGCGTCATGCCCGTCTCCCGTGGCGGGCGCTACACCCTGGAGAACGTGGTCCCCGCCTGCGCCTCCTGCAACGCCAGCAAGCACAACAGCGAGGTCACCGGCTGGCTCCGGCGCAAGAAGCTCGACGAGGGCGCCTTCCTGCTCCGACACGCGACGATCCTGCAGTCACTGCGCGCCGGCGACCACCGCGACGACGACTGAACGCGGACGACCGAACGCCTCAGTCCCAGCCCGGGAACGGATCCGGCTCGCCGAGAGTGGCGAGCAACTCGTCGTCGTCGACCTCCCAACACGAGTGCTCCGCGCCGTCCACCAACACCACCGGCAGGCGGTCGCCGTACTCCACCGCGAGCTCGGGGTCGCGGGCCCGGTCCACGTCCACCAGCTCGAGCCGCGCCCGCTCCGGGGGGCACAGCGGGATCAACTGGCCGTGGACGCGGACGCAGCTCCCACAGCCCTCGCGGGTAAGCAGGGTCACCGTGTGCACCATGCCTCGATAGTGCCCGACCCGTCCCGGGCTGCCCTAGGATGGGGTCCCACCCCCACTAGGAGGTCCACCCGGTGAACGACGACACCGACGCCAGCGACGGCCCGGACGGCCCCGACGTCGATGCCCCGGACACCGACGATCCCGACGGTTCGGAGGGTCCCGACGCCGACGTTCCGGACCCCGGCCGCGGTATCCGGCTCCCCGGCCGGGCAGACGTCACGACAGCGATCGGGCGGTTGGTCTGGCGCCGCCGCAGCGCCCGCGACCAGAGGGTCGCCGGCGAGGCCTCCGCCAAGAACGCGGTCAAGCTCGATCCCGGGTCCGAGCCGGGTCCCCCGCTGGCCGACGCCACGCTCACCGACGCCGACCACGCCTCCGCGACGTTCGTCCCCGACCCGCAGGCCGCGGCGTTCTTCGACGTCGACAACACCCTCATCCAGGGCGCCTCGATCATCCTGCTGGCCCGCGGGCTGGCCAAGCACAAGTTCTTCACCGCGCAGGACGTGGCGGGGCTGGCGTGGTCGCAGGTCAAGTTCCGGGTCTCCGGCAGAGAGAACGCCGATGACGTGGCCGCCGGGCGCGACAAGGCGCTGAGCTTCGTCCAGGGACACACCGTCGCGGAGCTGACCGCCCTCAGCGAGGAGGTGGTGGACACCTCGATGCTCGACCGCGTCTGGCCCGGCACCCGCTCGCTCGTGCAGATGCACCTCGACGCCGGTCAGCAGGTCTGGTTGGTCACCGCCACGCCCGTCATGCTGGCGCGGGTGATCGCCTCCAGGCTCGGGCTCTCCGGCGCGCTCGGCACCGTGGCCGAGGAGGAGGACGGCGTGTACACCGGCAAGCTGGTGGGCGACATCCTGCACGGGCCCGGCAAGGCGCATGCCATCTCCACCCTCGCCGAGGCCGAGGGCTTCGACCTGAGCAAGTGCTACGCCTACTCGGACAGCTTCAACGACATGCCCATGCTGACGATGGTCGGCAACCCGGTGGCGATCAACCCGGACGGCCGGCTGCGCAAGTACGCCTCGGAGAACGGCTGGGACATCAAGGACTTCCGCACGGTGCGCAAGGCCGCCAAGAAGGCGGTGCCGGGTGTGCTCGCGGTGGGGGGACTCGCGGGAGCCCGGGCCGCCGTCCGCTCCTCCTACGGCGCGCGCACGATCGGTCAGGTCCGCCGGATGTTCTGAGCCGCCCGGCTCAGCCGAAGAAGACGCTCCCGCGGCGCGCGAGGTTGCGGAACAGCGTGTTCTGGATGGTCTCGCGGACCTGGTCGGTGATCTCGAAGACCACCATCGGGTCGTCGGCGGCGTCGGGACCCAGGTTCGAGGTCTCGATGGGCTTGCCGAACTCGATGGTCCACTTGGTGGGCAGCGGGATGCCGCCGAGGCCGCCGAGCAGCGGGAACGTGGGCGTGATGGGCAGGTACGGCAGTCCGAGCAGCCGGGCCAGCGGGGGGAACTCGCCGATCTTGGGGTAGATCTCCTCGGAGCCCACCACCGAGCACGGGATGATCGGGGCCCCCACGGACAGGGCGGTCGCCACGAAGCCGCCGCGGCCGAAGCGCTGCAGCCGGTACCGGTCCGCGAACGGCTTCCCCAGCCCCTTGTAGCCCTCCGGCCACACCGCCACCACGTTTCCGCCCTCCAGCAGCCGCTCGGCGTCGGCGGCGCAGGCCAGGGACGCCCCGGCCCGGCGGGCCAGCGGCGCGGACATCGGCAGCGTCATGGCCAGGTCCGCGGCCAGCAGCCGCAGGGCACGTCCGGCGTGGTCGTTGACGGCGACGGTGGTCATGAGAGCGTCCACCGGCAGCACACCGGCGTGGTTGGACACGATCAGCCCGGCGCCGTCGGCGGGGATGTTCTCGGCGCCGATCACCTCGACGCGGAACCAGTGCTCGTACAGCGGCCGCCACAGGGGCAGCCAGACGTTCCGGTGGAAGTGCTCGTCGAACCCGAACTCGTCGACCTCGTACCCGCCGGTGATCCGGGTCGCGATCAGCTCGCCGACCCCGTTGACGGCGTCGACCAGCCCGGACAGCGCGCTCACGTCGCCGGTCGCGAGCATCACGTCGACCCCCCGGGCGATGTCGCGCACCGGGGACAGCAACTCGGCGTCGACGGGCAGCGCCTCCAGCACCTGCCCGAGCGAGGCCCGCATGGAGGTGAGGAACCGGTCGACGATCCGGCCGATCTCGGTGGCGGCGGCGTCGCTGCTGCTGGTGGTGCCGAGGAAACCCTCGCCCACGATGCGGCTACTCCGCGAGTCGCGGCCGCCCTCCCCCCAGCGCGGGCCGCCCAGCGGCCGGCTCAGGTCGAACTCCGGGCCCTTCACAGCGCCTCCTCCTCGATCGGGTCGGGTAGCGCGCCCAGTGCCTCGAGCTCACACAGGGTGGTGTCGACCCCGGCGCGCAGGCGGGTGGCCACGGGCGACGGGAGCAGCGCCGCGATCCGGGCCGTCTTACGCTCGAGCGACTCCCGAGTTATCAGCGGCTCCGTGCCCGAGTCCACCAGGTAGGCGTGCAGTGCCTCCTCGGTGGTGTACCGCGGGGTGAAGCCGAACTCGTCGCGCATGCGCGTGGTGTCCACTGCGCGGCCGAAACGCAGGTAGCGCAGCTGCGACGGCCCGATGTCGCGCAGTCCCCGGCTGGACAACAGGCGCACCGCGAGCTTGAACGTCTGCGGCGGTACCGGCAGTGGGACGTGCCCGGCGCGACGGATGGCCTGGGAGAGCGTGAGGATCCCGTCGCCGGCGATGTTGAACGTCCCCGGCGCCGCCCCCATCGTGGCGTGCACCAGCGCGTCGAGGGCGTCCTGCGGGTGCAGCAGCTGGATGCGGGGGTCGTAGCCGGCCAGCACGGGGGCGATCGACGGCGCGAGCAGCTCCCCGAACACCGTGGGCTCGGGCAGACCGAGGATCGCGGGGATCCGCAGGATGGTCACGTCGATGTCCGGGCGCTTGCGGGACATCCCGCGCACGTATCCCTCGACCGACAGGTGGTCCAGCGGGATGCCGCCGCTGGGTTGGCGGCGGGCGGCCATGTCCTCGGTGAACATCGCCGGATCCACGCCCGAGGAGCCGTACACGGTGGTCGAGGAGATCAGTACGAAGCGTCGGACCGACGCGGCCCGCCCGCAGGCCGCGATCACGTGCATCGAGCCCATGATGTTGGACTCCTTGACGGCCGCGCGGCCGCCCGCGGCGAAATCGGTGTGGTGCAGCCCCGCGTGGACCACGGTGTCGATGCCGGCGTCGCGCAGGATGCCCTGCAGGCGCGGGGACTGCGGGTCGAGGCGGACGAACTCGGCGTCCCTCATGCGCCGGCGGTGCTGCGGCGACGGCTTGACGGAGTCGATGGCCAGGACCCGCTCGACGGTTCCGCTCCGGAGCAACATCCCCACGAGGTGCGCGCCGAGGTAGCGGCTTCCGCCCACGACCGCGACCGCCCGGGCGGGCCGACGGGTTGGCACTTCGGGGTTCACCCGGCCCACTCTAGCCGTGGACCCCCCTGCTCCGGTGCCCGGTAGGCCCACCCGATCGCCGGCCGATCCCGAGTGGCGAACTGCCGCCCGGGAGACCTGCTGACACACCGATGCCCGCCACCCTTGAAGGGTGGCGGGCATCCGCTACAGGCGTGAGTCCGGGCGCTATCGAGCAGCCGCCGGACTCACTTACCGAGCTTGCGACGCTGCACGCGCGTACGGCGGAGCATCTTGCGGTGCTTCTTCTTGGACATACGCTTGCGGCGCTTCTTGATCACAGAACCCATATCGGGGGTCACCTACCTGTCGACTGCTGGTCTGGGGCATCTTGGCTAACTGCGCTCCGGCAGCTGAGCGGACTCAAAGCCGGGACGGAACCCGTCCAGACTACCCGCAGGTGGGGCCGTTATGAAAACGGACCCGGGGGCCGCCCCGGAGAGGCTCGGCCGTTCGAAAATTCAGCCGTTCGAAAAATCAGCCGGTCGGAAAACCAGCCGGCTGGAAAATCAGCCGGCCGAGAAGTACGAGGTGTCCAGGTACTCGTGGACGGCCTTGGAATGCACGCGGAACGACCGGCCCACCCGCACCGCGGGGAGCTCGCCCGAATGGACGAGCCTGTACACCGTCATCTTGGACACGCGCATCAGCGCAGCGACCTCAGCAACGGTCAGGAACTGCGATCCCCCCGCCGCTTGCGCGCCGCCTTCGTTCTTATCGCTAGTCGCCATCTCACAACCCTTCGTGGCACGCGTCGTGCCGCAGGCTTCCCCTCCTGCGGTACGGACACGCACGTGCTGGGTATGAGCCTAGCGTGAAGGGTGTGATCAATGCGACGGGAGTGGGCAAATTACTTCGACGACACGCCGCGCCACCCCTGCCTGACCCGCCCTGAACTGGGCTTGTGCTAAATGCGGCGACCCGCCGGGTGGTTGATCTCTCACCCGGCGGGTCGCGTGCGTTCCCGTGCCCGGCTCGCCTGTCCGGCGCAGCGGGCTCGCGCGGGTCGGTCAGTGGCCGCGCTCGTCGTCGTCGGCCTTCTGTGCCGCCTGCGCCAGCTCCAGCGACCTGGTCGCGGCCGCCTCCACCGCGTTCGCCACCGCGGACCTCAGGCCCCCGGCCTCCAGCCGCCGGATCGCCGCCGCGGTGGTGCCGCCCGGCGAGCTGACGCCGGCGCGCAGATCGGCGGGGCCCTCCCCGCCGCCGGTGAGCATCGCGCCCGCGCCCAGGGCCGTGCCGGAGGCGAGTCGCAACGCGACGTCTCGTGAGATGCCCTGTTCGACCGCCGCGTCCACCATGGCCTCGGCCAGGAGGAAGAAGTAGGCGGGCCCGGAACCCGACACGGCCGTCACCGCGTCCATCTGGGACTCGTCGACGACGACGACGGAGCCCACGCTCTCCATGATGGCGACCACCTTCTCCAGGTGCTCGTCGCGCGCGTAGCGGCCCTTGCAGACCGCCGAGACGCCCTGCCCCACCAGCATCGCCGTGTTGGGCATCACCCGGACCACCGGCGAACCCGCGCTGAGCCTGTTCTCCAGCACCGACGTGGGCACGCCCGCCGCGAGCGAGACCACGATCGACTCGTGGACGCTGTCGGAGATCGCGTTGCCGATCCGGTCGACGACCGCCGGGACGTCACCGGGCTTGACGGCCACCACGATCACATCCGCGCCCTCGCACCCGATGTCGAGGCCGGTCTCGAGGATGCAGTACTTCTTGGCCAGCTCGGCGGCGCGGGACTCGACGGCCTCGATCACCGCGATGTCGGAGGGTTCGGTGCCGGACTCCCGGAGTCCCGCGATGAGGGCCTCACCGATTCGTCCGCCACCGACCACTGCAATTCTCGTCATGCCCCATACAGTGCCACACGCTCTCGGCGGGCCCGCGCGGCTCGTCCCGCGGCGGGGGCGCCCGTGACGACGACTCCGCCCGCACCGGAAGGGCGCGGGCGGAGGGTCGGGGCGGGGCGGTGGGCCGGCTAGGTGACCACCCTGAGCAGCAGGGGTCCGCAGGTCACGCCAAGGCCGACGATCACCGCCAGTGCGATGCTGACCATGTCGTTCGACCGCCGCAGCACGCGGACCATCGCCACCAGCCCGACAATCACCACGACCGCCAGCGCCATGGCCACCCACGGCAGGTCACGCCACAGCAACTGGAAGCCGATGAACAACGCCGCGCCGGCGACGCCGGCGGCCAGCACCTGCGCCACGAGGACCAGCCACTCCGTGGTGGAGGAGCGTCCGGGGGTGTCGGCGGTGTCGGCGGTGTCCGGGGCGTCGTCCGGTCCGCGATCCCGCGAGGACTCGGGCAGGGCCGTCGTCCGGTCGTGGGCCGCCTGAGCCGGGGCCGTCTGATCCGGGCCCGTCTGATCCGGGGTGGCCGGCATGGAGGCCGTCCGGGCGGAGGCGGCCTCCGCGGTGGCTGCCCCGCCGGCCGACGCGAGACCCGCCGCGGCCAGACCGGGGGCGGACGCCTCGGTGGGGGCATCGGGTGCGCGATGGGCGGTCGAGCCGCTGCCCGACGGCGCACCCCACGTCGAGGTCCCACCAGCGGGCGCGGGCGCGGGCGCCGACTTCTGGGCAGGCCCCCCGACGGGCGTCGAGTCCGTGGGCTTCGGCTCTGCGGGTGTCGGCTCTGCGGGTGTCGGCTCTGCAGGCGTCGATGCTGCCGGGGCGGTCGTCGGCGCCGACGCGGCGGGTGCGTCGGTCTTCGTCACCGGCACGGTCGGAGCAGGGCGGGACGCCGTCGACGGGGTCCCCGCGATCGCGGAGTCCGGCCTGCGCGACTCCGGCCCGTCCGTATCGCCGCCCGACGCGGCCACTCCCGCTGCCGCGGTCCCGGCGACACCCGCGGCAGCGCCTGCCGCGACACCCGGAGAGGTCCCCGGTCGCTGCGCCGGGGTCGGCCGCACGGCCGGGGCGTCGAACCGCGACTGCTCGGCATCCTTGCGCTTGCGGCCGAACAGCCCGCGCAGGCCACCCTTCCTGCCGGAATCGGCGGCCTGCTCGTCGACGGCCGGCGGCGGCGTGGGCTGCTGCGGAGGGGCGTTCTGCGGGGCCGCCTGTTGAGGGGCCGCCTGCTGAGGGGCCGCCTGCTGAGGAACGCTCTGCGGCGGAGCGGTCGGCGCTGACTGTGCCTGCTGCGGGGCTGCCGACGGAGCGCCTGCGGGCGTCACCGGTGCCTCGGCGGCGGGGGTCGCCGGTCGATCGGCGGACCTCCGTCGCCGCCCGGGTGGGGCGGTTGCCGGCGTTGTCGTCGTCGTCTCGGGGGTCTTCTCCTCGGCCCCGGTCGCTGCGTTGTCGGCCTTCGTGCTGCCGGCCTTCGTGTTGTCGGCTTCGGCCTGCTCGGCCTCCTCCGCCTCGCGGGCCCGGCGACGGGCGGCGCGACTGCTGAGCACCGTGTCATCGGTGATCTTGGGGATCTCTCCGGTGAGCTCGGAGACGCTCACACCGCTACCGCCCTCGTCGGCCCGCCGGTGCCGGCGCCCCGTCGGTGCGGCCGCGTCCGACTGCTCCGCGCCCATGCGCTTGAGCAGCTCCGCCACGGTGATCTGCTGACCGTCCTGATCCTCGGCCATCTCAGCTCCCCTTTCCGTCGCCGCCCGCGTCCCGGTCGAGACGCTGCAGAATGAGCCCCTCCCGCAGAGCCCACGGGCAGATTTTCACACTTTCCAAACCCAGAGCCCTCATAGACGCCTCCGCCACCAGCGCTCCCGCGACCACCTGATGCGACCGGTCAGAGCTGATCCCCTCCAACTCTGCCCTGTCGGCGGCCGTCATGCGAGAGATAAAGGCGATCACCTGCCGCAGACCCGACGCGGTGAGAACCCGTTCCACCCGTGGCCCCTCCGAAGACGGCGCAGCGCCGGTCAGCCGCGCCAGAGTGCGGAAGGTCTTGGACGTGGCGCAGGCCAGATCGGGCTCACCGGCCGCACGGATGGCCTTGGCGGGCCCATCGAGCTCGGCGTCGATGTAGTCCCGCAGCTGATTGATGCGCTTGCGCTCGGGCGGATCCGAGTGGAACCAGTCATGGGTGAGCCGGCCGGCGCCCAGGGCCAGGCTGTAGGCGTGTTCGGGCAGCTCGTCCTCCCCGCTCGTGAGCTCCAACGAGCCACCACCGATGTCGAGGTTGACGATCCGCCCGGCGCTCCACCCGAACCACCGGCGGGCCGCAAGGAACGTCATGCGCGCCTCGTCCTCGCCGGAGAGCACGCGCAGCTCGATGCCCGTCTCCTTCTCGACCTTCGACAGGACGGCGTCCGAGTTGGCCGCGTCGCGCACCGCGGAGGTGGCCAGTGCCATCACCTCGCCGCACTTGGTGGCCTTGGCCAGATCGGCGGCCTCGTTGACCGCGTCGATCAGCCGGGCGATGCCGGTCTTGGAGATGTTGTCCTCGTCGTCGAGGTACTCGATCAGCCGCAGACGGGTCTTGGAATCGTTCATCGGCGTGGGATGGCCGCCCCGATGGGCGTCGACCACCACGAAATGGACCGTGTTGCTCCCGACGTCCAGGACACCTAATCTCACACGCCCACCCTAAACGGTCTACGGTCGCAGGTTGTGACCGCCACCGAACGCACCAGCACCCCGGGCGCGCCCCTGCCGGAAGTCCCCCTCGACTTCCCCCGCGAGTGGTACACGTTCCCCGACCCCGCGAACGACGAACACCTGGTCTCCGCGGACATGACCTGGCTGCTGTCCTCGTGGACCTGCGTCTTCGGCACACCGGCCTGCCACGGCATCGACACCGACCAACCCGACTCGGGTTGTTGTACCCACGGGGCGTTCCTGTGCGACGACGACGACCGCGAACGCCTGACGCTGAACGTCGAACTCCTGGGTCCCGACGACTGGCAGCACCGGGAGGCCGCTCTGGAGGCCGCGGGGTCCGAGGGCGGCGATCTCGAGCCATGGCTGGAGGAGGACGAACTCACCGGTGACGACGGCGAGCCCGAGCCCGCCCTGCGGACGCGTCGCCTGGGCGGCCGATGCGTGTTCTTCAACGACGTCGGCTTCCCGGCCGGGTCGGGCTGCGCCCTGCACCACATGGCGGCGCGCACGGGCCGCACCCTGCCCGAGGCCAAACCGGACGTGTGCTGGCAGCTGCCCATCCGGCGTACGCAGGAGTGGGAGACGCGGGCCGACGAGGTGGAGGTCCTCCACACCCGTATCGGTGAGTACGACCGACGTGGTTGGGGCCCCGGCGGACTTGACCTGGACTGGTACTGCACCGGATCGCCCGAAGCACACGTCGGGGCCGAGCCGGTGTACGTCTCCCTGCGCGACGAGTTGGTGGAGCTACTGGGGGCCCGGAACTACGAGGTCCTGGCCGCCGCGTGCCGGCGCCGCAGCCAGCTGGGGATCGTGGCCGTGCACCCGGCGACGGAGCGTGCGCAGACCGGGCAGGCACAAACAGGGCGGGCCTGCGGCAGCTGACCGGGCCCCACCCATCCCGGGCATCCGCCCCCCTGGCCGGCCCCACCATCCCGGGCATCCGCTCCAGCGCATGTACTCCCGCGTGCGCAGCGCGTTCTCTGCCAGCCTGATCGTGAGACAGGTTGGTGCAGTGCGCGGGGATCGGAGTTTGGACGATGATGACTACGCCGATAGGTATTACTGCGACGGGCAGGCGGACGTTTTCGGTCGCGTT
>NZ_JAMYEI010000014.1:0-68284 GCF_033790845.1 Dietzia sp. PP-33 | reverse complement strand
TACTCGGCAACGATCCGCAGCTTCTCCTCCACAGTGCGCTTCGGGATCTTCCCTGTCGATCGGGTCATGACAATCACATCCTCACGCCCCCACGGTTTGTCTCACCCCAGGCTGACAGAGAGGGCGCGGTTCGCGCGTGAGTGCATCCCCAGGAGCGGATGTAGAAGGAGCGGATGTGGAGGGGCGGAGGCAGCGAGCGGATGTGGAGGAGCGGAGGCGGTGGGCGGAGATGGAGGAGCGGATGCGACAAGCGGACCGCAGCCTAGGTGCTCGCCCCGAAGCCCGACCCTCACCCGGAGCATCCTGACCGCCGCGAACCCCGTTTGGATAGTTCCTCCAGTGCCGAATAGCAAATCGGGTCAAAACTCACCAAATCGCGGCCGCTACTTGGCCGATCGGACAACACGGACCCCCGCACCGATTCTTTGTTAAGCCACTGCATTCACTAGGCTCAGCTTGTTCACATGACAAAAGAAGAGGGAAAGGGGCAGATTTGCTGGGCTCTACTGCGTTGAGTGCAACGGCCGTGGTTCTACTTCTGTTGGTGTTCTACGGCGGCACCATGTTCATGTCTTCGCGGATCGCGAAGCGGAAAGAGAACGCCGACAGCTTCATGACCGCCGGCCACAAGATCGGGTTCGGCATCTCGGCGGCGTCGATGACCGCCAAGTGGATCTGGGCGTCGTCGATGTACGCCTCGGTCAACTCCGGATACCTCTACGGTATTTCGGGGCCGATCCACTACGGGTTCTGGGGAGCCCTGATGATCCTGTTCATCTATCCCTTCGGTAAGCGCATCCGCAAGGTCGCCCCGCAGGCGCACACCCTGGCCGAGGTGATGTTCGCCCGCCACGGCAGGTCCTCCCAGTTCATGCTGGCCGGATCCAACATCCTGGGTTCCGTCATCTCGTTGACGTCGAACTTCATCGCCGGCGGCGCGCTGATCTCCATGCTCAGCCCGTTCAGCTTCATCCAGGGCGTGATCGTGATCGCCGCGGGCGTCCTGCTCTACACGCTGTGGTCCGGCTTCCGCGCCTCGGTCCTGACCGACTTCGCCCAGGTGCTGGCCATGCTCGGCGCGGTGATCATCATCGTGCCGTCCATGTTCTTCTTCCTCGGGGGAGTCGAGCTGTTCACCACCGGTGCCCAGAACCTGACCCCGCAGCAGCAGTCGTTCTTCTCCTCGGACGCGTTCCTCAACCAGGGCGCGCCGTACATCGCGGCGGTGCTGGCGTATGCGATCGGCAACCAGACCATCGCGCAGCGGCTGTTCGCGGTGCGCGAGGACCTGATCAAGCCGACCTTCATCACCGCGACGATCGGCTACGGCGCGACGATCATCGGCATCGGCATGGTCGGCGTACTCGCTCTCTACGCGGGGATCGATCCCGTCGACGGCGACCCGAACAACGTCCTGCCGCAGGTCGCGGCCGAGTACCTGCCCGGCTTCCTGGTGGCGGTGTTCTTCATCATGATCATCGGCTCGCTCTCCTCGACCGCCGACTCGGACCTGTCCGCCATGTCGTCCATCGCGATGAGTGACCTGTACGGCCAGGGGATGCGTGGACGAGGCAAGCTGCCGAACCCCCGCGTGATGCTCATCGTCGGCCGGATCACCATGGTCCTGGCCACGGTCGCGGCGTTGTTCTTCGCCAACATCAGGTTCAACATCCTCGATCTGCTGGTGTTCGTGGGCGCTCTGTGGGGCGCGTTGGTGTTCCCGGTGATCGCGAGCTTCTACTGGAAGAAGGTCACCAACAGCGCCTTCACCGTCTCGGTGCTCGTCGCGCTGGCGGTCTTCCTGCCCACCCGCTTCGGGCTGGTCCCGGACTCGGGCGTCCTGGCCTACGGCGTCGAGGCGCTCGCCGTGGTGGGTGTGGGCGTGGTGCTCGGACTGATGGTGTTCGGGTTCCTCGGCCTGAGGCCGGCGTTCGTGGTGGCCGTGGTCGCGGCGCTCGCCAGCGCCCCGTTCATCCTCGGCTTCCTGCGTGACTACGACACGCTCACGGCGTCACTGGTCGCGTACGCGGTCAGCACGATCGTCTGCGTGGCGATGTCGTACCGCAGTTCGATGGAGTTCGACTTCGCCACGATCGCGGTCCGCACCGCCGACTACGACACCGTCGAGGTGGCGGAGGAACTCGCCGAGGCCGGCGCCGGGAACAAGGACCAGAACAACAGTGATGACGACGACGACGTCGTCCGCGTCTAGGAAAGGACGGCAACCGCATATGACACCGATTCTTCTCACGATCTATGTGCTGATCTGGCCCGTGATCGTTGCCGGCGTCCTCGCCGTCCTCGTCGGCGCCTTCGTCAAGGAGGCCGCCGAGGCCAAGCGCGACGGCGTCCCGATCATCTAGCCGATGCCCCCTCTGCGGGAATCAGTCATACTCGGGGGAGCTACAGACCCCTATTCCAGAAGTGGAGTGTGTGAAGCACCCTGATGGGTACTCCTCCGAGCAGGCCCGGGTCGAATGACGACCCGGGCCTGAGACGTGTCCGGCGAGTTCGTCCCCTCACCGCCCTGAGTGGGCACGGCCGAGCGGAGGTGGCACGGTGGGTGTGACCATCCTGACGTTGCTCCTGGGGATCGTCGTGATCCTCGCGATCATCGCGGCGAACGGCTACTTCGTGGCGCAGGAGTTCGCCTACATGTCGGTCGATCGCAATCGGCTCAAGGCCAGGGCAGAGGCGGGGGACGCGGCGGCGGAGCGGGCGCTCAAGGTCACGCAGCGCACGTCGTTCATGCTCTCGGGCGCCCAGTTGGGGATCACGGTCACCGGCCTGCTCGTCGGTTACGTGGCCGAACCGCTGGTCGGCGAGGCGCTCGGTGAGCTGCTGGGCGGGGTGGGCGTGCCGCTCGCGGTCAGCGTGTCGGTGGGCACCATGCTCGCGCTGGTCGTGGCGACAGTGGTGCAGATGATCTTCGGTGAGCTGTATCCCAAGAATCTGGCGATCGCCAACCCCGAGCCGCTGGCGCTGGGCCTGGCCCGGTCCACCCGGGTGTACCTGACCGTGTTCGGCTGGCTCATCGTGGTGTTCGACCGTGCGGCCAACCTGTTGCTGCGGGTGGTCGGTGTCAAGCCCGTTCACGATCTCGATTCCACGGCCACGGCCGAGGACCTTGAGCGCATCGTCGCCGACGCCCGCACCAGTGGGGATCTGCCCGAGAACCTGTCGGTGCTCATCGACCGGATCCTGGACTTCCCGGATCGCACGGTCGAGCACGCGATGATCCCCCGGCCCCAGACCACCGTGGTCACCCCCGAGGTCACCGTCGGTGAGATCCGGGCCATGATGGCCACCGGTCACACGCGCTATCCGGTGGTCACCGCGGACCAGGAGCCGGTGGGGATGGTCCAACTCGCGGACCTGCTGCGCGCCGGGGCGGGGGATGACGCGACGGTGGACGAGCTGATGCGTCCCGCCGTGGTAGTGCCCTCGCTGATGTCACTGCCGGACGCCCTGTCGACCCTGACCCGGGCCAAGACACAGCTGGCCGCGGTGGTCGACGAGTACGGGGGGTTCGCCGGAGTGGTGACGATCGAGGACCTCGCGGAGGAGCTGGTCGGCGAGCTGACGGACGAGCACGACGCCGAGCCCGAGGCGGTTATCTCGCTCGAGGAGGACGGCTGTTGGCGGATGGACGGAGACGTGCACATCGACGAGGCGGAGAGGGCGATCGCCCGCCAGCTCCCGCATGGTGACTTCGAGACCGTTGCGGGGCTCGTGATCGCGACCCACGGGGAGCTGCCCGAGGTGGGGCAGACGGTGACCGTGGAGTTGCCCATGGATCCCCGGGAGTTGATCTCCCACCATCCGGAGGAGTTCGCCCTGGAGATCGAGGTGCTCGAGGTGGCACGTCTGGTGCCCAGCGAGGTGAGGTTGACGCTGGTGGAGGGCGGACGCGATCGCGCCACTGACTCCGGTGACTCCGCTGATTCCGGCGCGGACAAGGGTGGTGACCTGTGATGGACAATCCCTTCGTCGTCGCGGCGATCACCGCCGCACTCATCGTCCTCAGCGCGTTCTTCGTGGTGATCGAGTTCGCGCTCCTGGGGGCGCGGAAGCACCGGTTGGAGAAGGACGCCGAGACCAGCGCGTCGGCGCGTGCGGCGCTGCGCGGCATCAACGAACTGACCGTCATGCTGGCCGGTGCCCAGTTGGGTATCACGGCGTGCACCTTCGCGCTGGGCGCGGTGACCAAGCCCGCGGTGGACGCCTGGCTCGGGCCGGTGTTCTCCTCGTGGGGAGCCCCGGCGCAGCTCGCCGGCGGAGTGGCCTTCGCCCTGTCCCTGCTGCTGGTGACCTTCCTGCATCTGGTGGTGGGGGAGATGGCCCCCAAGTCGTGGGCGATCGCCCATCCGGAGTTCGCCGCCAAGTTCATCGGATTGCCCTCGAGGGGGTTCGTCTGGGTGTTCCGGCCGATCCTGCGCTGGGTCAACGCTGTGGCCAACCGTCTGGTCGCGGCCAGCGGCGTCACCCCGGTCGAGCGTGCTGCCGTGGGCGGTCAGGACGCGGACACCATCCGCCAGCTCGTGGAGCACTCCGCCGAGACCGGCGCCCTCGAGGAGTCCTTCAGCTCCCCGCTCTCCGGGGCGCTGGGGCTGGAGGACCTGGACCTGGGGGCACTGGTCGATGCGTCCAGGGAGCCGACGGCGGTCGCCGCGGACGCCACGGTGGCACAGGTCCACGAGGCGGCCGCGCGTACCGGGCACATGCGGATCCTGGTCTTCGACGAGGACTCGGCCACCCCGTCGGTGGTCCACGTGCGGGACACGTTGATGGAGCCGGTCGACGATCCGGTGGGCCCGCTGGCCCGTCCGGTGATGGTGCTCGATGTCCGGACACCGGTGTACGAGGCGCTGGGTACCGCGCGGGAGAAGAGCGAGCAGCTGGCCGCGGTGATGGACGCGGGCCGGTTCGTCGGCGTGGTCACGATCGCCGACATCCTGCGGCACCTCCTGCCGGAGGATGCCGAGAACATCAGCTGAGGGATTCCCGTTCCCGGCTCGGGGCCCCGCGTGACGAGCGGTTCACGCCAGGAGCGAGGCGTCCACCTCGTCCCACGAGCTCGCACCGCAGAGTGAGAGCGTGAGGTCGATCTCGGCCAGCAGGTTGTCCAGCACCTCGCCGACCCCCTGCTGCCCCGCGATGGCCAGTCCGTAGATGTGGGGCCGCCCGAGCGTCACGGCGTCCGCCCCGCACGCCATGGCCTTGACCACGTCGGTGCCGTTGCGGATCCCGGAGTCCAGCAGCAGTGTGGGCTCCGGGCCCACGGCCTCGCGGATCCGCACGAGGGCGTCGAGCGTGCCGATCGATCCGTCGACCTGCCGACCTCCGTGGTTTGAGACCATCACCGCGTCGACGCCCGAGTCGAAGGCCCGCCGCGCGTCCTCCGGGTGCAGGACGCCCTTGAGGACGACCGGCAGCCGGGTCCGTTCCCGCAGTGTGGCGATGTGGTCCCAGTTCAGTGACGGGTTGGAGAACGTGTCGAGGAAGGTCTGGACGGCGGCGCGGGTCTCCGGAGCGCGCAGGTTCCCGCGGAACCCGCCCGGGTGGTTCCGCGCCATCTCGAGCAGCGTCAGGACCGCTTTGGGCGTCACCGTGACCGGGTCCGGGTCCTCGCCGGCCTCCTGCGCCACCCGTTCGGCCACCATCTCGGCGAACCGCGGGTCCGAGGTGTACTGCGCGATCCCTACGCCGCGGGTGAACGGCAGCGAGCCGAGATCCAGATCCCAGGGCCGCCAGCCGAGGGTGGTGGTGTCGAGGGTGACGACAAGCGCCCCCGCGCCGATGGCCTCCGCCCGGGAGATGAAGCTGTCGACCAGCTGCTCGTCCTTGCTCCAGTACAGCTGGAACCAGCGGGGGCCGTCCTTCATCGCCGCGGCCGTGGACTCCATCGGAGACGACCCCTGCGAAGACAGGATGTACGGCAGCTCGCGCTCGGCCGCGGCGCGGCCGACATGCACGTCGGCGTGTCGGCGGACCAGTCCGGCGGCGCCGATCGGGGCGACGATCACCGGCGCGGGGAGCGTCTTCCCGAGCACCTGCGTCGAGAGGTCACGCTCGGCGGTGTCGCGCAGGACCCGCGGCACTAGTCGGCGCCGGTCCAGCGCCTCACGGTTGGCCGCCATCGTCAGCCCGGAGCCGGCCCCTCCGTAGACGTAGGCCCAGGCCCGCCTGCCGCCGGGTCGGCGCAGGAGCGCCCGGCGCGCGGCGGCCTCGAGCTTCTCCGCACTGGTCGGCACCGTGGGGGTGATGCCCGAGACCCCTGCCCGGTAGATGGTGTTCTGGCGCGCGCGGCCGGGGGCCATCGCCTCTGGCTCGGCGCCGGGGGAGGCCGTGTGCGGGGTCGCTGAGTCGGACGTCATATCGGTGAGACTACTGAGGGCTGTGGGCCCGCGTCCTACGTCACGACCGCCTTACGTCACGACCGCTCTACATCACGACTGTGTGCAGGACCGCCAGCCCGGCCGCGCCGCACGCCGCCGCCACGAGGAGCGAGGTGAGGGTGCCGATGATGAACCGCTCGCTCACCGCGGGGTTCTCCCTGATCTCCGGATAGCGGCCCAGCGCCTTGATAGCCACCACCACGGCTGCCAACTCGAAGCGCCCGGCCAGGATCGCCGCCGTGAGCCCCACACGCTCGAGGATCCCGATCCACATCCCGCCGCGCAGGACCTCGCGGAGCTGCGGTTCGGAGTTCTCGCGCCGTTGCACGACCGGGGTCCGCGAATCGCCGCTGACCTCGACCGTGGGCGGCTTCGGCACTCGGGCCGAGCGCAGGACCAGCGACGCGATGGGTGAGCCGAGACCGGCGGAGACCCCGAGACTGACCAGGACGATCAACCCCACGACGATCCACTCGGGCCAGGTGCTCATCGCGGCCCTCCCGTCGCGGCCTGGTGCGCGCCGGCGAGGAGTCGGTCGAGTGCGGGGTAGGCGGCGCGTTCCTCGCGGATCCGTGACAGCCGCAGAGCGCCGTTGACCGAGGCCGGGGTGATGTCCAGCTCGTGGGCGGCGGCCGCCTGGGTGTCCGAGTGGTCGACGGCGTCCACCACGCGCCACTGTGCCTCGGTCCGGTCGAGCACCAGGGGGGCGACGAGCGCCCACACGGCTTCGCAGTCCGCGGCCCAGGCCGTGCCATCACCACCGGCCCGACCGCCGCCCCCTGCCGGGACGCGGACCGCGACGGAGCTGCTCAACGACTTGGCCGCCTCGACGGCCTCGCGCGCGGCAAGATAAGCGGGCCCGCGGCCGGCCCGCGTCCCGGTTGCGTAGGAGTCGTCGTCGACCTCTCCCGCCCCCACCCCGCAGTGCCACTCGCCACCGCGCAGCGCCACGAGCAGCGCTGATCGAACGGCGGCGGGGTCTGTCAGCAGGCCCTGGACCTCGTCGCCCGCCGTGCGTTCGAAGGCGGCTGCGCAGGGGATGTCCGCCAGGTCCCGGAGCAGTCCCGGCACCAGGTCCTCGGCGATTCGGCTGCCGCGCTGGTCGATCGTCACCACGTACATGAGGCGATCCTGCCACAGTCCAGCGACATAAGGTGAATATGCCTAATTCCTGACAATTAGCCGAAACCGCCTAATATCGGCGTCTGTGGCGCAGGGACCTTATGGGCGCAGGGACCTTATCCGGGACTCACGCGGGGGCGGGCCTTCCGATGTCGGCCGGGGCGTCGCCGAAGGTCTCCTTGCGTTCGCGTGCCCGGACCTTCTCGCCCCACGCGTCGAGCCGGGCGCGGCCCCACGGGGTGCGGTACCGCAGACCGTTGAGCGCCACCAGGTAGGCGTGCGCCCACGGCGGCCGGACCGGCAGGCCGAACTCGCGCATGGACTCGCGGCCGAGCAGCATCGTGAGCATGCTCAGCAGTCGCTCGTGCCCCACCCACGCCCGCACGCCGGGCAGCGGCCCGCTGCGCTTGCGCTGACGCTGGGCCTCGACCAGGGCCTGGGTCAGTTGCGGGCCCGCCTCGCTGAGTCCGGCCTGGGCCAGCAGGATGTGATAGTTGATGCGGTGCCGGTCGCGTTCGCTACTGACCAGGAAGTCGTCGTCGACCCCCATCAGCCATCCCACGTAGCGCCACATGTGCATCACGGCGTCGGAGTCGCGGCGGGGCATCGGCACGCCCAGGGTGCGCACGCCCAGCAGGACCACGGCGTCGAAGAGGCCGAGGGTGGCGGCCAGGTCGCTCTGGCTGATGGGCAGGCCCCACCGATCGGTGTCCCAGCGGGGCTCTATCGCCTCGTTGACCACGGCATGCATGGCGCGCACGTGCCCGGTCAGCCGCCACGACTCGCCGCCCGGCCGCAGCCCGTCGGGGATCGAGAGGGACATGGTCCAGTGGCTGGTCTCGGCCAGCCGGCGCAGCGTGGTGCTGCCGGTCAGGCCGCCGGTCGCCACCAGTAGGTCGGTGGGTCCGCCGAAGCGGTAGCCGCCGATCAGCGAGAGCTGCAGCAGGATGTCCGCGGCGTTCTGGCCCAGGCGCAGGTACACCTTCTGGCCGTGCGCGATCTGGTCCCAGTCGACCCAGTCCGGGGTGTCCTCCAGCAGGGCGATGTAGTTGCGCAGCGCCTCGGGGGCGTCGTCGGACAGGCCCGCGGACCCGCTCGTGAGGGCCTGGTCGAGTTGGCGACGGCTCACCGCTCCCGGTTCGCCGGACCGCAGCCGCATGGCGCGGGCCAACCTCGCTCCGGGCTCGTCCTTCTCCAGGTAGCCGCGGCCGAGGCGGTCCATGAGTTTCTCGTCGATCTTGTCCACGCGGGCTATGTGCTTGAGGGCGCGACCCATGCGGCGGGAGCGGTCCTCGGCCTCGCGGTATCGGGTGGGGTACGGGGAGGTGACGGCGTCACGCTCAGGCGCTGTGGTCATGGTGCAACTATGACGCGAGTATTTACTCGCATACAATTCGCGTCTATGAGAAGGGTTCCCCAGCAGGCACGTTCCCGGGCGATGGTCGAGCGGATCGTGGAGGCTGCTCGCGTTGTGCTCGTGCGCGACGGCTACGAGTCGTTCACCACCAACCGCGTCGCCGACCGGGCCGAAGTGAGCCCGGGCTCGCTGTACCAGTACTTCCCGGACAAATCCGCGCTGGTCACCGAGGTCATGAATCGATGGTCGGCGGAGATCTCCGACCGCGTGGCCGCGTCCCTCGCCGGCGCCGGCCCGGTGGACGTGCAGAATCCGGGGACCGTGCGCTCGATCGCCGACGCGCTGCTCGCCGCGTTGGAGATCGACGCCGGGCTGCTGCGGATCGTGTGGGAGGAACTTCCCGCCGTGCGTCACCGGGACGCGCAGCGCGCGCTGGAGTTGCGGGTCCGTGAGCTGTTGGCCGTCTACCTGTCCGCGGCGGGGGCCTCGGCCGGCGGCTCGGCCATCGACCCCGCCGCCCGCGCGTGGGTGATCGTGATGGCCGTGGAGAACGTGGCGGTGCGATGGGTGCTGGACCAGCCCGCCATCAGCCGGGAGGCGCTGTTGGACGAGTTCACTGCCCTGGCCGGGGGGTACGCCCCGCGCAGGTGAACCGGGGTCGCCGGGAGCGGCGAGCGGCTGCAGATCAGGGGATACCCGGACGCGCCGATGGTCGGGATTCGGGCACTATGGCACTCGATGACCATTCACCCCCGCCGCGGCAGCGCTGTGGCCCTGTCCCTCGCCGTGGCCGTGGTGGCATCGGCCTGCTCGTACGGTCCCACCCGCGAGGCCCCGCCGGACATCCCGCCCGGCATCCCGCCCGCCGCCGGAGCGCCCGTGCCTCCCGTGGACATCAACGCCCCCGGCCGGACCTCCGATCAGCTGCGGCCGTGGGCGCAGGAGATCAACGAGCAGATGAACATCCCCGTCGCCGCCCTGGCCGCCTACGGCAACGCCGCGGAGACCATGCGCCAGACCCGGCCCGAGTGCAACCTCGCGTGGACGACCCTCGCCGGGATCGGGCACGTGGAGACGCGGCACGGCCGGTACCGCGGGGCGTCGTTGAGTGACGACGGCTACGCGCTGCCGCCGATCATCGGGATCAAGCTCGACGGGTCGCCGGGCTTCGCCGACATCCCGGACACCGACGGCGGGGAGCTGGACGGCGACACCGAGAACGACCGGGCGGTGGGCCCAATGCAGTTCATCCCCGAGTCGTGGCGCAAGTACGGCGTCGACGCGAACGGGGACGGGCGCGCCGACCCCAACCAGATCGACGACGCCGCCGTGGCCGCCGCCCGCCTGCTGTGCACCAACGGGGGAGACCTGTCCCAGGCCGAGAACTGGCAGCGGGCGGTCCTGGCCTACAACGCCTCCCGCGAGTACGTCATGGACGTGCGCGACGCGGCAGCGGCGTACTCGGTGGGGACCACGGCGCCGTAGTAGCTGCGTTCTCCGAACACCCGCCCGGCCCCGCCCGCCGGGGTGCGGGGGCGTCCGCGGTCCTGCGCGCAGATGTACGGAGCGCCCCGCGGCATCAGGGTCCGCGTCCATGAGATTTTTCTGACTGCACCTTCACCGCGTGTTCTCCCTGGCGTCGCCGGGAAACCGCACGGGTTGCCTACGGTGAGCCGGGTTAGCTCCACGCGCACAGCAGATCTCGACCGGCCCCCCGGAAGGACCGATGGACGACGACGCACACACTGCGATCGTGGATCTACTCCTCGGTTCGCTCGCCTGCGCCGGTGACCGCTTCGCAGGGGTCTGTTCCGTCCTGGGCCCGTGGGGGTCGGGCAAGACCACGATCCTGCGTGGGTTCGTCGACAGGGCGAGGCTCGCCGGCGCCCGCGTCGTCCACGTGACCTGTTCGCCCGAACTCCGCCATACGGACGGGGCCGTGCTCGATCTCGTCCGCTCCGCGGTGGAGTTCGACGAGGGCGGCCGCGGTGACGCCGGAACCACCGTGAGACTGCCGCAGCAGGGGCGTCCGATGAGCTCTCCCGACGAGGTCCTGGGTGCGCTAGCACCCCTCCTGGCCGAGGGCCCGGTGGTGCTCGCCGTCGACGACGTGGAGTTCGCGGACCGGCACTCCCTCGCGGCGTTCAAGGATCGGGGACCCTGGCTCCGCCGGCAGGGGGCCATGGTCGTCTACACCTCGGACGGGCCCTGGAACCCGGCGGCCCGGACGGACGCCGTCCTCGCGGACGTCACCGACTACGTCTACTACGTCCCACCGGTCACCGCGTCGGGTGTCCGCGCGATACTCGCCGAGGCCGGTGTCGACGACGTCGACGAGACCGATGCCGTGATCGAGGGAGCGAACGGGAACCCGGCGCTCGCGATGGCCCTGGCTGCGGATCTGACCGCCTCGCCCAGCTTCACCGTGCCCCTCCGGGCCGGGCGGGCCTACCTCCGCGCGGTCGACTCGGCCCTGCGCTATCTGGGGGCGGAGGCGGAGCAGCTCTGCGGTCTGCTCGCCGTGGTCCCCGCCAGCTCCGGCACCTCGTCCGCGGCCCTGGCATCAGTACTCGGCAGGTCTCGCGCCGAGGTGGAGACCCTGATCGACGTCCTCGGCGCCGTCGGGGTGATCGACGGGGCGCGGTTCCGGATCGAGGGCACGGCGGAGCACCTGCGCGCCACCACCGCGCGGGACGCGGACTCGCCGGCCGTCCGGTTCCTGGCCGACACCCGGGCGCCGGAGACCATCGCCGTGCCGGTCGTGCTCGCCGCGCTGCGCCGGGGGGATCGCGACGAGGCCACGCGGGTCATCGCCGGGCTCGGATCCCGGCCCATCCTCCCGACGCCGCGGGTGATCACCCAGATCCATCTGGCCTACGCCTGGTACTACGGGCGGTGGACGGGACCGGAGCGGGAGCCGGTCCGCGATCTCACCCCCGCTCTCCTCGACCCCTGGACCTCACTGATCGACGCGGTAACCCGCACCGAGGACGAGGCCGAGGACGAGGCCGGGGAGGTGGACCTGCAGACCGCGGCCGACCACCTGGTCGCGGACCTGCTCTCGGGCCCGGCCGTCCCCGAGGCGATCGCCATGGTGGTGGAGGCCGTCGCGAGTCGCCGTCCCGACGCCGACCTCTCGTCGTGGGCGGCCCGCATCGAGACGGTGGCCGAGCGTTCCGAGGACCCCGCCGGGTCCGCGCTCCTGCACACGGTTCGTGCGACGACGTTGCTCCGCACCGGCGACCGACCCGCCGCCCGCCTGCTGGTCGACCGGGCGTTCCGGATCCTGCCCGGTGGGCGATGGGGCGCGGCTCTGGGGTTCCCGCTCGCCACGGGGCTCGCCGCGGTCGAGGAGTACCACGCCGGGATGATCGGCCCGTCCGGTCCGCCGGACCTCATGGCCACGACCCTGCACGACCTGCGGGTCCTCCTGGCCCGGGCCCGACGGTTGACCGAGAACGGCGCGGTACTGGCGGCGATGGGTGAGCTCCAGGCCGTCGACCGACTGGCCGTGCAGTGCGGGCTCGACGGCCCCGTGGTGGGCCGTGCGCGGGCCGAGCTCGCGGGCCTCCGGGCGGGCTTTCCCGGGTCGGTACTCGCGGGCTCCGGGTCGTGGACGCTCCCCGCGATCCCGGGTCCGACTGATCGGCGTGCGCCGCGAGGTGGCGGCCCGGACGACGACGGGGACGACCGCAGATTGAGCGAGGCGGAGCTCCGGGTGGCCGAACTCGCCGCGGAGGGATTGACGAACCGCGCGATCGGGCGACGCCTGCACGTGACCGTCAGCACGGTCGAACAACACCTGACCAAGGTCTACCGGAAGCTCGGGGTGAGCGGCCGGGTCGATCTGTCCACCGGGATCGCCAGGAACCGGGCGGAGCTCGACGGACCCGGAGACCACCTGCACCCCGTCCTCACGCGACCACCCACCGACCCCCACCGACTCGAGGCGAAGGAACTGTGATGACCAGCAAGCCCTGCACGATCTGCCGAGGACCCGTCCGGGAGTTCCACGACTTCGGTATGCAGCCGCTCTCCGACGCGTTCCGCCGCCCCGGCGACGACTCGGAGGAGTACCTGTTCCGACTGGCCGTGGGCATGTGTGGGGACTGCACGATGGTCCAGCTCATGGAGGAGGTGGATCGCGACAAGATGTTCCACGAGTCGTATCCCTTCGTCTCCGGGGGCTCCGCCGGGATGCGCGCCCACTTCGCGGGGGTCGCGGGGAGATTCCTGGAGAACACGACCGGCCGCGGCGACGACTTCGTGGTGGAGCTGGGCAGCAATGACGGAACGATGCTGTCCCACCTGGCCGAGGCCGGGATGCATCACCTGGGGGTGGAGCCCTCGGCTGGCGTCGCCCGGCTCGCCGTCGACAAGGGGGTGCGGGTCCTCGGGGACTTCTTCGAGGCCGAGTCGGCCGCCCGCATCCGCGCGGAGCACGGGCCGGCGACGGTCATCTACGCCGCCAACACGCTGTGCCACATCCCGTACCTGGATTCGGTGTTCGCCGGGGTGGACGAGCTGCTGGCGCCCGAGGGGATCATGGTCTTCGAGGACCCGTACCTCGGCGACATCGTCGAGAAGACCTCCTTCGACCAGATCTACGACGAGCACTTCTACCTGTTCTCCGCGCGGTCGGTGGGGGCGCTCGCGCAACGTCACGGGCTGGAGCTCGTGGACGTGGAGTCGCTGCCCGTGCACGGCGGCGAGGTGCGCTACACGCTCGCCCGCCGCGGCGCCCGGGAGGTCTCCGACGCCGTCACCGCCATGATCGCCGCGGAGGAACGGTCCGGGCTGACCGAGCCGGCGACCCTGGAGGCGTTCTCGCAGCGGGTCTCGGGGATTCGCCGGGACCTCGTGGCGGCGCTCACCGACCTCCGCGCTCAGGGACTCACCGTGGTGGGATACGGAGCGACCGCCAAGAGTGCGACGGTGCTCAACATGTGCGGAATCGGCCCCGACCTCGTCCCGCGGATCCTCGACAACACCACGGCCAAGCAGGGGCTGCTCACGCCCGGGTCCCGCATCCCGGTGGTCGACTCGGCGACCTTCTCCGACCCGTACCCGGACGTGGCGGTGCTGTTCGCCTGGAACCACGCCCGGGAGATCACCACCCGGGAGACCGGGTTCCTCAAGGCGGGGGGACGCTGGCTCCTGTACGTCCCCGGCGTCCACGAGATGTCGGAACCCGCTGGCGCGCCGGTTCGAGTCTGACCCGGACTGTGACTGATTCGGACTGTGACTGACCCGGACTGTGAATGATTCGGCCTGTGTCTGATGCGTGCCATGCCTGATCCGTGCACTGTCGTGGTCCTCGGGGCCGGTGGCTACGTGGGCGGTGCGCTTGCCCGGGCTCTGCACCTTCCCGGGGTCCGGTTGCGACTGGCGGGGCGCCGCCCGCCCCCGTGGGAGTGCGACGGCCCGGTGGGCGCGGTGGACCGCCGCGCCGCGGATCTCACCGACCCCGGTGCGGTACGCGACCTGGTCGCCGGTGCCGACGTCGTCGTCGTCTCGGTCCTGTACGCGCCCGACGGGAGTTGGCGCGACGCGGACGCCGACCCCGTGGCGGCGCGCTGCGTCAACGTGGGCGTCGTGGAGTCGGTCCTGGAGTCGGTCGGTGGTGACAGGGACCCGTCGCTGCCGCCACCGGTCGTCGTGGTGCCCGGGACGGCCTCGCTCGACCACGCGGGAGACGGCGCGATGTCGGAGCACGTGATGTCGGTGTACGAGCGGCACAAGGCGGAGGCGGAGGAGCTCCTGATGGAGGCGACCCGGCGCGGGACGGCGCGGGGGATCTCGATGCGCCTGCCGACGGTCTACGGGGCCGCGGGGCCGGGCCGGACGGTGGGTCGGGGGGTCGTGGCGCAGATCCTGCGCACCGCGCTGGACGGCCGACCGCTCACGATCTGGGGGGACGGGAGCGCCGACCGGGACCTGGTGCACATCCGGGACGTCGCCGACGCGGTCGCGACGGCGGTCGCGTCCCCGGACCTGCTGGCGGGGCGGCGGTGGTCGATCGGCACCGGTGAAGCCGTGACCCTGACCCGGTTGTTCACCCTCGCCGCCTCGGTCGCCGCCGAGCGGGTGGGCGGCTCACCGGTGCCGGTCGAGTACGTGGAGCCACCGTCCGGTGCCACCGTCACCGACGCCAGATCATCGGCGGTCGACCCGGGGCCGTTCTCGGAGCGGACCGGGTGGACCGCGGGCACCCGCCTGGAGGACGGGCTCCGGCAGACGGTCGACGAGTTGGTGCGCTGCCCCTGAGGCCCTACCCGGCGCCGAGCACCCTGCGCAGCTCGGTGATCACCCGGTCCTGGTCCCGCGGCGGGAGGGAGGGGTACATGGGCAGCGAGAAGATGCGCCCCGCCAGCTCCTCGGTCACCGGGAGCGAACCCCGCTCGTAACCGAGGTGGCCGAACCCTGTCATGGTGTGCACCGGCCACGGGTAGCTGATGTTCAGCGAGATCCCGCACCGGGTCAGCTCCTCGATGATCCGGTCCCGGTCGGGGTGCCGTACCACGTGGACGTAGTAGACGTGGGTGTTGCCCGCGGCGAGTTCGGGCAGAACCAGCGCGGTGTCGTCGAGGCCCTCGCGGTACCGGCGGGCGACGTCGCGCCGACCGTCGATGTAGGCGTCGAGGCGGCCGAGTTTGCGGCGCAGGATCTCCGCCTGGACCTCGTCCAGGCGGCTGTTGTGCCCCGGGGTCTGGACGACGTAGTAGGTCCGCTCCATCCCGTAGTAGCGCAGCCTGCGCAGGTCCGCCGCCACATCGGGGTGATCGGTGATCACCGCCCCGCCGTCGCCGTAGGCGCCCAGGACCTTCGTCGGATAGAACGAGTACGCCGCCGCCCGTCCGAATGTCCCCGCCAGCCGGCCGTGGTGCCGCGCGCCGTGGGCCTGGGCGCAGTCCTCGAGGACCGGGATCCCCCTGGAGTCGGCCAGGGCCATCAGGGCGGTCATGTCGACGCACTGCCCGTAGAGGTGCACGGGGACGATGCACGCCGTGCGGTCGGTGATCGCGGCCTCGACCGCCCCGACGTCCATCAGGTGGTCCTGCTCGCGGACGTCGACGAACACCGGGCGGGCCCCGACCGCGTCGATCGCGACGACGGTCGGCGCCGCGGTGTTGGACACGGTGATGACCTCGTCGCCCCGTTCGACGCCCAACGCCCGCAGGCCCAGCACCAGGGCGTTGGTCCCGTTGTCCACGCCCACACAGTGGTCGACACCGTGGTAGGCGGCGAACTCCTGCTCGAAGGTCTCGACACTCGGTCCCATGACCAGCCGACCGGAGGCGAAGACGGTCTCCACGGCGTCGAGGAGGTCGTCCTTCTCCCGGTGGTACTCCTCCAGGTATCCCCATACCCCGATGGTCATGCTCTGGGTCCTTTCGTCGATGGTCGTCACGCGTGTGCGGAGACGAGGCTCGTCAGGCAGAGCGCGATGCTGCGGGCCTGGACGTTGAGGTAGAAGGAATGCCTCATGAGGTCGGAGATCTCGTCGAGTCCGAACCACCGGAATCCGGCCGGGGCGGGTACCCGGGTGTCGATCTCGACGACCATGTACCTGTTGCGGGCGAAGTAGAAGCGGCCGCCCTCTTCGGACTGGACGACGTCGAACCGGACGGACCCCGGGTCGGGGGACAGGAAGCGCTCGAGGAACGGAGGGGCGGCGCGCCCGGGGTCGCGATCGAGGGTGTCCGGCTGACACTGGACCGTGGGGCCCAGCTCCACGCCGTCAGTGCACCCCGGTTCGGTGCGCGAGCGCATGAGGACGCTGACCGCACCGCCCTCGCGGGTCACCAGAGCCCCCACGATCCCCGTCCCCGTCGGGGCCAGCATCGGCTGGTGCCAGGACGAGACCTCCCGGCCCGTGGCGGTCACCTCCACGCCGAGGATGGTGAAGTGCCCGCCGCTGTCGTGGCGGATCATCCCGTCCTCGAGGCGCCACCGCGTGGCCGCGTGGAGCGGGATCAGCTCGGCGGAGAGCTCGGTCGCCGTCCGTTGGTCGGTGATCCACGAGAGCGACCCCGGCCGCGCGCCCCCGCCGACCGTCTCCACCCCGGCGAGCGCCTCGGGCGGCGCGCACGCGAGAACCGTGCGGGCGTCCATGTTGAGCAGATCGGGCACGTGGAGCAGCTGCAGCAGCAGCGGGAGACCCACCCAGCAGAAGCCCTCGCGCGGTTCGACCCCACCGTGGGACTCGACGATCATGTTCCGGTTCCGTTTACGGAAGAACCAGGCGCCCTGTTCGGACTGTCGGACGTCCGCGAGCACCAGCTCGGGATCGACGTCGCGGAAGTGCTCGAGATAGGGGACGGGGCGACCACCGTGTACGCGCAGGTAGTTGCTCCGGGTGGCCTGCACCGTCGGCGAGAGCTGGACCCCGCCGGGGTTGCCCGGTTCGAACTTGGCCTGCATGAGGAACCGGGTCGGGCCGATACGACTCCGGTCGGCGAGGATGCCGAGGATCCCCACCTCCGGTTGGCAGATGATCGGCTGGTCCCACGCGGACACCGGGCCCGCCGGATCGGAGACGCGGACGCCCTCCACGGAGAAGAACCTCCCGGACTCGTGACCGAGATTGCCGCTGACCGGATCGACGCTCCAGTTCCTCAGGTCCTCCAGCGGGATCGGCCGCGCCGTCATGGTCATCCGCTCGCGCTGGCGGTCGAGCCACTCCATGACCTCGCCGACGGTCTCGAACCCGGGCATCCGCCGGGTCTCCCGCGAGCTCACGAGATCCCTCCGCCCGGGATCGTCCGTTCGAGGGATCCGCGGGCCTCGGCGTCGGCGCGGAGGCTGTCCTCGTACGTGGGCAGCGTGCCGGCCGCCTCCAGCTCCGCCACCGACGGTGCGGCCCTGTCCCGTTCCGAGAGCAGGACGTCGGCGGGATCGGGCAGGTCGAGTCCGATCGCCGGGTCGTAGAGGTCCACCGCGAGCTCGTCCTCCGGAACGTACTCTCCCGACATCAGGTAGACCATCCGGGAACCGTCGACCAGGCTGTGGAACGCGTGCCCCACGCCCGTCGGGATGAGCAGGCAGGTGAGCTCGTCGCCATCCAGCAGGACGGTCTCCACGACGCCCCGAGTCGGCGACCCCACCCGGAGGTCGACCAGGTGATCCCTGACCCGCCCCGCGGTGCACAGCACGTACTTGGTCGTCCCGGGGGGCGTGCGGGTGAAGTGGACGCCCCGGACCACTCCCGCGCGGGACACGCTCGTCGCGCCCTGGCGTAGTGCGAACATCCCGCCGGCACCGCTGTCGTGCAGCAGCGAGTCGAGGAGGAATGGGGAGAAGTGCCCGCGCTCGTCGTCGAAACGTGGCGGCGTCACCACGTGGGCTCCCTCGATGCCCAACGGTCGTGTCCTCACGGCATTCCACCTCGATCTCCCGGCGTGTCGCGACAAGCGTGCGTCGACGGGCGCCGGGGGACAACGGTGCGGGGCGACAAGTGGGGTCGGACTGGGGTGAGGCTGTAGGTCAGACGGTGGGGTGGGGTGGCGCGGCGACCGGGGTGGCGGGATCGTCGAACCCCGGTTGCCTAGGGGTCGTTAGGGGTCGGCGGGCTCCGGAGCTCGTGGTTACGTCGGTGGGGAACCGAGCTCTGTCGGCCATGCGTCCCGCGTGTGCCGTGGAGACGATCGTCGGACGGAGAACGACACATGCCACACGTCCTCTACGTGGTCCACCCCGACCACGGCCACGTGGTCCCCACCGTCGCGGTCGTGGGTGCGCTACGGCAGCGGGGCCATCGTGTGTCGTACCTGACGGGGCCCAGGACGGCCGGCATCGTGCGGGATGCCGGGGCGGAGGTGGTCGAGTACCCCTCGGAGTACCGTGACCACGATTTCGGCCGCAGTGCGGTGGAGCTGGACTACCTCATGTCGGTGTTGCTCCGCGAGTCCTCGCTCATGCTCGGCGAGGCCCGGGCCGCGTTCGACGACGACGTCCCCGACGTGGTGGTCTACGACACCTCCGTGTTGTTCTGCGGTCGAGCTCTGGCCCGGGTCTGGGACGTCCCGGCGGTCCAGCTCATCCCGATGTTCGCCTCGAACGCCTACTTCTCCTACCTCCGGGCCATCGGCGCCGAGGAGCACGGGGGTGTGCTGCCGGAGTCGGAGTCCGCCCCCCGGTGGATCGATCCGTTCCTCGTCGCCGTCGCGGAGGTGCTGGCCGTGCACGGGGTCGACGAGGATCCCGCCGCCCTGTGGTGGGCCACCGCGGAGTCCACCATCGTGACGATGCCGCGGGAGCTGCAGCCGGCGGGGGAGACCTTCGGCGCCGAGTTCGAGTTCGTCGGTCCGTGTCTCGGGGACCGGTCGTACCTCGGTTCCTGGGAGGCGGGGGACGATTCCCGCCCGCTGGCGCTGGTCTCTCTCGGAGCGGTGTTCAACGACCATCCCGAGGTGTTCCGGATGTGCATGGAGGCGTTCCGCGACACCAGGTGGAGGGTGGTCATGACGACCGCCGACGCCCTCGACCCGGCGGAACTCGACGACGTGCCGGGCAATGTAGAGCTACATCGCTGGGTCCCGCACCTTGACGTGCTGGCCCACGCGGAGGTGGCCGTGACCCACGGCGGGATGGGTACGGTGCTCGAGGCGCTGGCCACGGCGACCCCGATGGTCGTCACCGCGACCTCGGCGATGGACCGGGTCACGGGCAGGCGGGTCGCCGAGATCGGGGTGGGACTCGATCTGGACCTCGCGGATCTCGACGCGGAGCGCCTCGCCCGTGCGGTCGAGCAGGTGTCGGGGCCGGACTTCCGGCGCGGCGCCGCCCGGCTCGCGGACCGAATCAGCCGGGCGGGCGGGACCGAGCGCGCGGCCGGGGTGATCGACGCCGCGGCGTCCCGGCGCACGGCGGCGAGCCGGTCGTGACCGCCGTCTCGCTGACGATCGGGGTCCTGGGGCCACTGGAGGTCCGGGCGGGCGATCACCACGTGATCATCGGAGGGGCGCGCGAACGCGCCCTGCTGTCGACGTTGGCACTCGCGCCGGGAAGCGGGGTCACCGCCGAGCGACTCATCGACGTGATCTGGCCGGCCGACCCGCCGGAGACCGCCCGGGCGCAGGTCAGCACTTGTGTCTCCCGCCTGCGGCGCACGCTCACGGACGCCGGGGTGGACGGCCGCTCCGTGGTGGCCACCTCCCCGGGCGGGTACAGGCTCCGCGGCACCGACGAGGGCTCCGCCTCCCGCGCGGCCATCCGGGTGGACGCCGAGGCCTTCCGGGAGATCCTCGTCTGCGCACGCGTTGCCGGGACCGACGCCGCGGCGATCGAGTCCTACCGGGAGGCACTCGGGCTGTGGCGTGGTGAGCCGCTCACCGAGTTCGAGGCGCTGACCGGCGACGCGCTCCGACTGTGCGAGGAGCGGCTCGAGGCGCTCCAGTCCTGCCTGGATCTCGAACTCCGGTTGGGACGGCACCGACGGGTGGTCAGCGAGCTGCAGGAACTCGTCTCCGGCGAGCCGACCAGGGAACAGCTGCGGGCACTGCTGATGCTCGCGCTGTACCGGTGTGGGGACCGCGCCGCGGCGCTCGACGCGTTCCGGGAGGGACGACGGATCCTGCAGGAGGAGATCGGGATCGAACCCGGTCCGGAGATCACCCGGCTACACCAGCACATCCTCGAGGACCGGGTCCCCGCCCCGCGCGTACCGATCCGGCGGCTGGCGCCCCGCCCCGAGCCTCCCAGGCAGCTACCCATGACGCCCCGGCACTTCGTCGGTCGCTCGGACGACCTGGCCTTCCTGGACGCCGAGCTGGCCCCGCGAGAGCAGGACCGGGGACCGCGCGGGGTGCTGCTCACCGGTGATCCCGGTGTGGGGAAGACCGCGCTGGCGGCCTACTGGGGGTCGAGCCGCCCCCACGTCCATCCCGACGGACAGATGTACGCGGACCTCGGGGAGCCGGGCAGCACAGCCCATGGCCACCTGTCCCGGTTCCTCCGCGATTTCGACGTGCCGCAGTCCGATCTCCCGTCCACAGTCGGCGAGCTGGCGGCCGAGTTCCGCTCGCGGCTCGCGGGCCGTCGCCTCCTGCTGGTCCTCGACGGCGCGCCGTCGGTCGACGCGGTGCTCCCACTGCTGCCGGCCGCGCCGGGGTGCCAGGTGATCGTGACCGGTCGCGTTCCACTGCACGGCCTCGTCGCGCACACCGACTTCCGTCGGAGATCGATCGAACCCATGGATGAGCTGGACTGTCTCGACCTGGTCAACTGCCTGACAGGGGGGTCCAGGGCGACCGATCCCGCCGACCTGACCGCCCTGCACGACGCGACGGGTGGCTGCCCCCGCAGGCTCCGCGACATGGTCGTGCGGGCTGTGGACCGCGGGGCCGGGTCGGCCGCGGAGATCCTCACCCTCGCTGGCGGGGACGCCCCCGGCCGCACGACCGCGCGCGAGTACGCGGTCGCGGCGTCGCTCTGAACCGGGTCGCCCCCGCTCCGAACCGGCTCCCCGCCCACGGCCCCTGCGCGCACCCCGGCCGGCCCTCACACCGCTGCCGGCCCTCACACAGCGGCGGGCACCGGCAGCGCCATCACCGACCGGACCGCCGCCTCGAGCTCCCGGTCGTCGGCGTGGTGCGCGGCCCGCCACGCCACGTGCCCGTCGGGCCGGACCAGGACCGCCCCGTGTTCTCCCACGCCGGAGGCCTCCGGCCAGGCCGGGCACGCCGGGAGGCCCCTGGTGCCGGGATCCGGGTCCACGGACATCCCCACCACGTCGATCCCCACCGTGTTGATCCCCACCGCGTTGATCCCCACCAGCTCGATTTCGACGCCGGTGCGCTCGGCGACGAGGGCGGCCGCCGACTCCCAATGTCCGGCGGCAGAGGTGAGCAGCGTGAGTGCTCCGGGGGCGATCACGTCCTTGGTCGACCGGGGAGCGGCCAGGTCCGCCGGGGAGGCCAGTGGCAGGTGGGGGAGCAGGTGCCCGGGGCGGGTGGTGGCGACATAGGTGAGGTACGGATCCTCGGGGGTCGGCGCCGGGGACCCGTCCGGCACGATCGCGCCCGAAGAGTAGTGATACCCCAGGACGAGCCCCTCCGAGCGGCGCCGGAGGGCCTGCAGATCGCCCGCCTCGGCCACGGTGAGGCGGTCCTCCATCATGTCGAGGGTGATCACCGCGTTGCGCAGGCTCTCCTCGACCGTCCACTCGGCGATCGGTCGACGCTCCACCTCGTAACTGTCCAGCAGTGCAGGACCCGCTGTCCCGCGGAGCACCGCGGCGAGCTTCCAGGCCAGGTTGTGGGCGTCCTGGAGGCCGCAGTTCATCCCGAACCCGCCCTGCGGGGTCGCCACGTGTGCGGCGTCGCCGGCCAGGAAGATCCTCCCCGAGCGGAACGACTCGGCCACGAAGACCTGCTGGGTCCAGGGCATCCGGCCGAGGATGCCCACCGGCAGGTCGTCCACGCCGACGGCGGCCCGGACCAGCCCGATGCAGTGCTCGTCGGTGTAGTCCTCGGGTCCCTGGCCAAGGTCCGGGTCGTAGGCCGTCTGCAGTGTCCACGTGCGACTGTTGTCCACCGACTCGATCACGCAGTAGAAGTCGCCGTGCAGGAAGTACAACGCGCCGCGGCGGTGCTCGAGGAGCGGGCCCAGGTCCGCGTCGAACATGATCGCGAGCATGTGGCCCAGCGGCGGTGGGCCCTCGGTACCGATCCCGAGGCCCCGTCGGATCGGGCTGCGGTGCCCGTCGGCGGCCACCACGTACCCGGCGCGGATGGTGCGCTCGCCCTCCGGACCGGTGACGTCGGCCGTCACGTGGCCACCGTGGTCCGTGACCCGGTCGCAGGTCGTGGAGAAGTGCAGTTCGGAACCGGGAATACCGAGGGCGAGGCGATGGAGGATCTGCTCGAACCGGTCCTGGGTGCAGATGTACGAGTAGGTGGGACTCTGGGAGCGGTCCTCGGAGATCCTGGCCACCTCGTGGCGGAAATCCGGTGAGGTCAGCGTCCGACCGATCCCCAGAGCGAGGCTGAGCTCGCGGGGCATGCCCGCCGCCTCCACCTCCCGCTCGACACCCCACTCGCGGCAGAGCTCCATGGTGCGCGTGGTCAGCAGTCGGGCCTTGGGGAAGACCGACGTCGAGGCGTGCCGCTCAACGAGCGCGGTGGAGATCCCGCGCCGGCCGAGCTCGACCACCGTCGCGAGTCCGACCGGTCCACCTCCCACCACCAGCACGTCGACGGTCTGCGTCGCGGCGGGTCCGAGGTCGGAACGGTCGTCGGGGCGGGGTGTCCCCGTAGTTGTCTCGTAGTCCATACAGGGGACCATTCAGGGTGCGATCGCGCAGGTCAACGGCATGGAAGTGCGGTGATATCGAGGTGATAGACCGCGTCGATAGCGTCGGGAACCGACAGCCGCGGTGGACCGCCGCGGCGCGACGGACCGGACAGGAAGGTGGCCTGCGGATGTTCTGTGACGGTGCCGTGGCCCTCGTGACCGGGGGATCGCGTGGGATCGGTCGCGCGGCGGCCAAGGAGTTCGCCCGGAGCGGCGTGCACGTCCTCGTCAACTACTCCGCGTCGGCGACGTCGGCCCAGGAGACGGTCTCCGAGATCGCCGAGGCCGGCGGGACCGCGGAGGCCGTTCAGTGCGACGTCACCGCCGAGGACTCGGTCCGGGACCTGTTCAAGAAGATCCGGGCCGACCACCGTCGACTCGACATCGCGGTCACGAGCGCCGGCGTGACCAACGACCGCCACCTGGTGGGGATGTCCACCCGTCAGTACCGCGACACGATGTCGGTCAACATGGACGGCACCTTCTTCGTCTGCCGCGAGGCCATGCGGATGATGCAGGCCAGGCGCGCCGGGTCCATCGTCACCGTCTCGTCGGCCAGCGGCCTCGACGGCGGGTTCCCCGGACAGACCAACTATGCGGCCTCGAAGGGCGCCATCATCGCGTTCACCCGAGCACTCGCGCTCGAGGGCGCCAGGCACGGGATCCGCGCGAACGCGGTGGCCCCGGGCTTCGTCGAGACCGACATGACCCGCGCCGTCCCCGCCCACCTGAGGAACGCGTACGCGGACCGGATCCGGCTCGGCCGGATGGGGTATCCGGAGGAGATCGCGAACATCATCGCCTTCCTCGCCTCGGACAAGGCCTCGTTCGTCACCGGCGAGGTCCTCGTCGCGAACGGGGGAGGGCTCGAGTGACCCGGCCCGGGACCGAACCGGACCCGCACACCCCGCCCCACGCCGATTCCCCCACGACCCTCCTCCCACCAGATCCGCCTCTCACCTACCAAGGAGCACCCATGAACCTCGACGAGATCCGTGAGACCGCCCGCCGCCGCCGCGAGGTGTGTGACCAGATCAAGGAGATGATCGTCGAGCGACTCGACCTCCCGATCGACCCCGCGTGGATCACCGACGACCAGCCGCTGTTCGGCCGGGGCCTGGAGCTGGACAGCCTGGACGTCCTGGAGCTCTACGTCGCGATCGAGGCCGAGTTCGACGTGGCGTTGTACGACAGCGAGATGACGGTCTTCGGGTCCGTCTCGCGCCTGGCCGAGACCGTCCGCCCGGAGCTGGCCCGGGTCCCGGAGCCGGTGTGATGACCTCGACAGGGATCCGGACCGGCCGGGTGGCCATGGACTGCGACGAGATCCGTGAGCGGATCCCGCACCGGTGGCCGATGCTCCTGCTGGACCGGATCACCGAGATCGAACCCGGCGCCCACGGGACCGGCATCAAGAACGTCACCAGCACGGAGATGTGGTTCCAGGGGCACTTCCCCGACCAGGCCGTGCTGCCCGGAGTCGTCATCATCGAGAGCCTCGCCCAGCTGTCGGGTGTCGTGTTCTCCCTCGCCGGGGCCGGGCCGGTCAGCTACCTCGCCGGGGTGCGCTCCATGCGCTTCCGGCGCCCCGTCGTCCCCGGCGACACCCTCCTGCTGAAGAGCGAACGCTCGGCCGGCGGCCGGGGCTACGCCGAGTACCGCGTCTCCGCCCGTGTGGGTGACTCGGTCGCGGCCGAAGGCGTCCTCTCGATCTCCGATCCCTCCCCACGACCCACGAACGGACACTCATGAGCACCTTCACCACACCCCTGTCGACCGTCCACCCGGGCGACGCCGTGACGGAACTGATCGGCGACGCCGTGGTGGTCCGCGAGTACGAGGACAGCCACGCCGAGTACTCGAGCCTGCGTGATCGCGCCGGGCTCATCGACCTGGGCGGCGCCGCCCTGATCATGGTCGCCGGCCGCGACGCGCCCGACTTCCTCCAGGACGTCCTGGCCCGCGACGTGGAGTTCCTCACCGCCGAGCGGACCCTCACCAGCCTGGTCCTGGACGCCGACGGCCGGATCGTCGACGTGGTGGTGGTCTGGGGCCACGACGACGGCGCGATCATCGAATCGTCGGTGGGCGGGGGGACCCGCCTGCTCGAGCACCTCCGCGCCCGGGCGACCGGCGAGGTCGAGATCACCGACCTGCGCGGTGAGCGGACCGTCATCGCCATCGAGGGTCCCTACTCGTGGGGCGTGATCGGCCGCCTGATCGACAATGAGCTGGCCGCGCTACCGCTCGACTCGGTCGTCGAGGCCATCTGGTCCGACGTCGACGTCCTGTTCGCCCGCTCCGGCTTCACCGGGGAGTACGGCTACAAGATGATCGTGCCCGTGAACCGGGTGGCGGAGTTGTGGGCGCTCGCCGCGGCCGAGGCCACCCCGGTCGGCAACGACGCCTACGAGCTGGCGATGCTCGAGGTCCGCCAGCCCGTCGCCCGGCACGAGGCCGCGGACGGGGTCGGCGTGGTCGAGAGCGGCGCCAGCTGGTTGGTGGACATCACCAAGGAGTCGTTCGTCGGCCGGGACGCGGTCGACGCGGAGTTCCGGGCGGAGGGTGGTCGCCGGACCGTGGGCTTCCTCACCGACGGGGCCGTCCCGGCGGCGGGCACGCCTGTGAAGGCCGGCGACGAGACCATCGGGGAGATCGTCCACGCCGTGGAGAGCTACGGCACCGGGCGGGTCCTGGGCCTGGCGCGCCTCGACCGGGACCTCGCCGCGGCCGGGTTGGTGCTCGACGTCGCGGACTCGCCCGTCGAGACCGTCACCAGCCCGTACGTGACGCCCAAGAGCTGGTCCATCCCGATCGTCTGAGCCCGGACGGTCCCCGGTGGGCCGTCACCAATCTGTGGAGGGAATTCTCGATGGCACCGCAACCCGTGGTCGTCACCGGTGTCGGCGTGATCTGCGCCGCCGGCCGTGACACGACCGATTTCTGGACGTCCCTGATGGGCGGAAGATCCGGTATCGACGAGGCCACCACCGGGCCGTTCGCGGAGTTCGACGCCCGGTTCGCGGGCCGGGTCCCGGACGAGTGGTTCATGGCCGAGGTCGGAGCAGCCGGGCCCGAGGCCGGAGCAGCCGGGATCGACCGGACCGCCGCGCTCGCGATGGCCGCGGCCCGCGAGGCCTTCGAGGGCGCCGGACTGGACCGGGCGCGGCCGGAACCGGCCCGCGTCGGTCTGGTCCTGGGCAAGTGCCAGGCGACCCCCACTGCGGAGGGTGACTACCAACCGATCCACCGGACGGCGGATGTGGTGGCCGAGCTGCTCGGGTCCAGCGGACCGCGCGTCCTGCTGTCGACGGCCTGCGCGGCCGGCGGGAACTGCATCGGTCTGGCCCGGGACAAGCTGCTCACCGGGGAGGCCGACGTGGTGCTCGCCGGCGGGGTGGACCCGCTGCAGTTCGGCACCTACGCCGGGTTCGCGGGCCTGCGCGCCCTGAGTACGGATCCGTGCCGGCCGTACAGCGCCTCCACTGGGCTGAACCTGGGCGAGGGGGCGGCGTTCCTCGTCGTCGAACGTCTCGACCACGCCCGGGAGCGCGGGGCCACCATCCTCGCCGAGGTCGCCGGGTACGGGCTCTCGGCCGACGCCTACCACGCCACCGCACCGGATCCGACCGGCCGCGGCGGCACCTCGGCGGTGCGGCGGGCCCTGGCCGACGCCGGGCTCGGCCCGGACGACGTCGACTACGTGTGCGGTCACGGGACCGGCACCCCGGCCAACGACGCGATGGAGCGCAACGTCATGCGCAACGTCTTCGGCGACCGCGCCTCCAGCGTCCCCACCAGCGGGATCAAGTCGTTCCTCGGGCACACACTCGGCGCCGCCGGCGCCATCGAGGGCGTCGCGTCGGTCCTGGCGATCATGCACCAGACCGCGCCGCCCACCATCGGGTTCGACGACGACGCCGGCGACAGCTCCCTCGACTTCGTCCCCAACCGGGCGCGGTCCATGCCGATCGACACGGTCGTGTCCACCAACTACGCGTTCGGTGGCAACAACGTCGCCGTGGTCCTGCGCGCGCCGGACGAGAACCGGCCCGGGGCGGAGTTGCCGGAGCGGGACGTGGTGATCACCGGGCTCGGTCCCGTGACGGGGGCCGGCGTGGGGATCGGCGACTTCTCGGCCGTCGTCGCCGGCGGAGCGGTCGGCCCCGACGCCGGGGTCACACCGCAGCCCGACCTCGGCGGCCGGGCCTTCGCGCCGCGCACCATGTGGCGGCAGGCCAACACGTTGTCCAAGCTGGCGATCGCCGCCTCGCGGCTGGCCTGGGAGGACGCGGCTCTGGCACTGCGACGCACCGAGTTGGAGAACGTCGGCGTGATGTACGCGACCGAATCCGGGTCGCGGGAGAGCGTCGACGACTACGACGACAGCGTCCTGGCCAACCCGAACAGCCCCGCGATCCACAGCTTCTCCAACGTCGTTCTCAACGCCACCGGCGGCGCCGTCTGCCAGGCGCTGGGATTCCGGGGCCCCACCACCACCGTGTGCGGTGGCGAGGCCTCGGCGACGCTGGCGATGGAGTGTGGGATCGAGACCATCCGGGCCGGCAAGGCCGAGGTCGTCTTTGTGGTGGCCGCGGACGAGGCGGCCGGCGCCGACCGGGTCACGGGCGCGTCGGCCATCGTCCTGGAGTCGGCGGAGCACGCGCGGGAGCGGGGGGCGACCCCGTACGCGCGGATCGTCTCCAGTCGGCACGTCGGCGAGAGCGCCGGATCCACCGCCGCCGAGGAGTTCGACCGGACCGTCGCCGGGGCGGACCTGACGGGGCTCGACGCCGTGTACGGCGACGGAGCGGAGCTGGTCCCCGGGAAGACGTCTGTCAGCACCGCCGGGGTGACCGGGCGGTGCGGGTCCGTGACCGGGGCCCTGGACGTGGTGATGGCCGCCGAGCGGATCGCCCGGGAGGGCGCCGGGACCGCCGTGGTCCACGCGTACGCGCCCGGGTCGGTCCGCGGCACCGTGGTGTTGGGGCGGCCGTGAGTAACCCCACCGACGCCCCCACCGACGTCCTCGCCCCCGCCGGTCACCGGCCGCCGTTCGACATCGCGGAGGCCGACCGGCTGCTCACCACCACCCGTTCGGTGCGCCGGCGGCTCGACCTCGACCGACCGGTGCCGCGGGAGGTGCTGTTGGAGGCGATCGACGTGGCGCAGCAGGCGCCGACGGCCGACAACGCGCAGAACTGGCGGTGGCTGGTGGTCACGGAGCCGGAGATCAAGGAGCAGCTCGGCGAGCTCTTCCGGACGGCGTGGGAGTTCCACCGCTCGGAGATGACGCAGCGGGTGGGCAGGCGCCGCGACTCCGCCGCGAACAGGCGGAACATGGCCTCGGCCGAGACGCTGGCGATGAACGTGGCCCGGGTCCCCGCGCTGGTGATCCCGTGCGTCCTCGGCGCCCCGCCCGATCCGGCGGACATCGATGCCAGGTGGATGGTGGCCAACGCGCACAAGGCCGATGGCGACCCCGCGTTCTCGGTGCGTCCCGGGCACCTGCGCTCGAGCATGTTCTACGGGTCGGTCTACCCCGCGGTGTGGTCGCTGCAGCTGGCGCTGCGGGCACGGGGGCTGGGGAGCACGGTGACCTGCCTGCACCTGCCGTTCCGCGACCGGGCGGCCGAGATCCTGGGGATCCCCCGGGCGGTCACCCAGGTCTGCATGCTGCCCGTCGCCTACACGATCGGCACCGACTTCCGTCCGGCTCGCCGACACCCCGCCGCCGAGCGGACCTTCTGGGAGACATGGGGGAGCACGCGATGACGACGACCACGCCGACGACCACGACCGCGACGACCACGACCGCGACGACGACGACCACGACCGCGACCACCACGACGACGAGGCCGGGTGCCCGGTCCACCGCATCCGCTCCCGCCACGACGGCCGACGTGGTGATCGTGGGCGGCGGCATCGGCGGGACCGCTCTCGCGTGTGGCCTGGCGGACTCGGGCCTGGAGGTGGTGTTGCTCGAGAAGGTCGCGCAGTACCACGACATCGTCCGCGGCGAGTGGTTGTCGCCGTGGGGAATGCAGGAGGCCCGAGAACTGGGCGTGGAGGACGCCTTCGCGGCCGGCGGCGCCTGGGAGATCCGGGAATGGGTCCAGTGGGACGAGACGATCGACCCGGACGAGGCCGGTTCGGTGGACCTCACCGGACTCCTGCCGGAGATCGGTGGCCCGCAGACGTTCCCGCACCACCAGGTGTGCGAGCAGATGGCCCTGCAGGCGGCCGACTCGGGGATCGAGGTGGTCCTGGGGGCCTCGCGTGTGGAGATCGGTCGCGGCGACCGCCGGCAGGTCCGCTACACGGGGCAGGACGGGGCACGTCACACCATCGACGCCGGGTTCGTCGTGGGCGCCACCGGCCGGTCCAACACCGTGGGCCGCCAGCTGGGCCTGGAGATGGACCTCACGGTGCACCACCGGGGAGCCGGACTCCTGGTCGGGGGACTGGACGAGTGGCCCTCGGACACCCAGGCGATGGGTACCGAGGGCGACGTGATGTTCATGGTCTTCCCCCAGGGGTTCGGCACCGCCCGCCTCTACCTCAACTACGACCCCGCGCAGACCCGGCGGTACTGCGGCCCCGACGCGGTAGCCGAGTTCCTCGAGTCCTTCCGGCTCGACTGCCTGGCCGAGCGCGGCGACTACATCGCCGACAACGCGTCCCCGCTGGGAGAGCTCACCGTGTGGCCCTCGATGTCGGGCGTGCCGCTGGGGGACTTCGTCTGGGACGGGGTCGCGCTCATCGGCGACGAGGCCGGGTCCTGCGACACCGTCCTGGGGACCGGGTTGTCCTCGGCCCTGCGGGACGCCCGGCAGGTGCGCGACGTCCTGCTGGGCCCGGACTGGTCGGTCGGGGCGTTCTCGGAGTACGTCCACGAGCGCGGGGCCCGGATGGCCCGCCTGCACCACGGTGCGCACATCTACCACGAGCTGTTCGTCGAGTTCGGCGAATACGCGGTGGCCCGCCGCCGCCGGGCCCGGCGGTTGATGGGCGAGAACGACGCCTACCAGGTCACCGGCCTGCTCAACATGATCGCCCCCGAGCTCGTTCCGGACTTCGGGTTCAGCGAGTTCTTCACCGAACGACTGCTACTGGAGACACGATGACCACTCAGACCGCCACATCACCCCGGCCCGCGGGTCGGGCGGGCGACCGGTTGGAACGGGAGACGGTCGACCTCAACGGGGTGGAGATCGCCTACCACGACGCGGGGGCGAGGGACGCCCCGGTGATCCTCATGCTCCACGGGTTCCCGGATTCGGCGGACCTGTGGCGCCACCAGATCCCCGCGCTGGTCGAGGCCGGCTACCGCGTGATCGCCCCGGATCTGCGCGGGTTCGGCGACTCCGCCAAACCACAGGAGATCGACGACTACCTGATGCCCAAGCTCGTCAACGACGTCGTGGCGCTGACCACCCGGCTCGGGATCACCAGGGCCCACGTGGTGGGCCACGACTGGGGCGCCGCCATCGCGTGGATGTACGCCTTCCTCATGCCGCGGCGCGTAGACCGCCTGATCGTCCTGTCCGTGGGTCACCCGGGGACCTTTGAGAACCCGACCATCGAGGCGCGGGAGAAGACCTGGTACATGCTCTACTACCAGTTCCCCGGGGTCAGCGAGAAGCTCCTGCGCCAGGGCGGGTGGCGCCTGTTCAAGCAGATCATCGGCGGCGAGGGCGACCAGACCAGGTACCTGCGTGACCTCGCGAGGCCGGGGGCGCTGACCGCCGGGCTCAACCTCTACCGGGCCAACCGCTCGCCCGCGTCCGAACTGCGCAGCGGCGGCAACTTTCCTCCGGTGCTCGCACCGACCCTGGGGATCTGGTCCGACGGCGACAAGGCGATGGTCGAGGACGCGATGACGGCGTCCGAGAAGTACGTCAAGGGCACCTGGCGGTACCAGCGGGTCGAGGGCGCCAGCCACTGGATCCCGCTGGACGCGCCCGAGACCGTGACGGAGGCGATCCTCGGGTTCGTCGCCGACGAGACCTGCGTGTCCGCCCAGCCGGCCACCCGGCGTCGGCGGCTGTGACCCGTGTTCGCTCTCGCCTTCCCCGGACAGGGCACCCTCAGGGTGGGAATGGGCGCGTGGATGCGGCGCCGCGACGGGGCCCGCGCCGTCCTGGACCGCGTCGACGAGGTCCTGCAGCGACCGCTGTCCGAGCTCGTGGCGACCGGACCGGCCGAGGCGCTGGTCGACACCCGCAACGCCCAGCTCGCGGTGACCGCCTGCAACCTCGCCGCGCTGGAACTCCTGCGGGACGAGGGGATCCGCCCGGCGGTCGTCGCCGGCCACAGCGTGGGAGAGTTCTCCGCCCTCTGTGCTGCCGGGGTGCTCTCGCTCGAGGACACGCTGGCCCTCGTCCGTCGCAGATCCGAGCTCATGGCCGCGGTGTCGCGGGTGGGCGGTATGGCGTCGGTGATGAAGCTCGACCGGGCGGAGGTCGAACGACTGGCGGCGACGGTCAGCGACGAGCGGGAGCCGCTCGTGGTGGGGATCGAGAACGGGCGCGGACACACCGTGGTCTCGGGGTCGGCGCGGGCCCTTGACCGGTTCGTCGCCGCCGTCGACGGCCGGGCGCCGGTCACCCGCCTCGCCGTGAGCAACGCCTTCCACTCCCCGCTGATGGACGAGGCGCAGGAGCAGTGGCGGGAGGAGGTGGGCCGCTACACCTTCGCCGCACCGACCGTCCCCGTGATCCCGAACGTGCGGGGGACGGAGGTCACCGACCCCGCGGAACTGCGCGAGTGCGTGATCGAGCAGCTGACCGGGCGGGTCCGCTGGACCGGGACCCTCGACACCCTCGCCGCCCGCGGGGACCGCACCGTCGTCGAGGCAGGGGACAGCAAGGCGCTCACCAAGATCGCCAGGGCGCAGGGGCAGACGTGGGTGACGATGTCCGACCCGGCGACCGTCGCACGGGTGCGCCGGCTGTCCGAGCATTCGGCCGGCTCGTCCCCGGGACCCGATCGGGAGGTGGCGGGCTGATGCACAGCTGCGGGGTGGCCATGATCGACTTCGGGGGCGTGAGCACCCCGGAGCAGATGCTGGGCCGGATGGACCCGGACCGCGTCTTCACCCGGGGCGAGAAGCTCAGGTCCCGCCAGGGCGTGACCCTGCAGCACTGGGCAGGCCGGTTGGCAGCCAAGCAGGCCGTCCTGCGGCTGATCGGGGTCCCCGTGACCGAGGAGTGGCTCTACCAGGCCGAGGTGGTGCCCGCGCCGTCGCCGCTGTGCCGCTCGGACCACCGCTGCCTGCACGGGCACCCGCCCCGCGTGGTCCTGGGCCCGGACCTGGAGCTGGCGGCGATGTCGGAGGGGTGCGACCCCGTCACCGTGAGCATCACCCATTCCGACTCCACCTCCCTGGCCGTCGCGATTCCGTCTCGTTGGCGGGACGAACCACCCACGCGGGGACGGTCATGACCGCGGGGTCGCCCACCGCGCGGGCCACGCCCACCGAGCGAGCCATGCTCGCCCGGGACCTCGTCGAGGCGTGGGGGGCCGGGGACCTCGACCGCGTGTCCGGCCGGATCGCGTGGTACCGCGATCCGCTCACCGACGGGGTGGCCGGGCCGGACCTGACGGCCCACGCGCAGCGGTGGCGGGACGCGCTGGACCCGGGCGGGTGGCAGGTCCTCGACGTGGCGGAAGGGTCGGCGTCTGTGGCGCTGACCTGGTCGGTCGAGGTCACCCACCGCGGACGGGTGCTGGGCGCCGCGCCCACCGGCCGGACCGTCACTCTGACGGGCACGGACGTGCTGACCGACGACGACACCGGCGTCCGGGTGGTGCGCCACCTCGATCTCCCGGCGTTGGCGGACGCCCTCGACCACCACGTCGTCCTGCGGCCCGGGGACACCGACGCCCAGCGTTTCGGCTCCGCCAGCCGCATCCCGGTCGACTCGGACGCGGAGGTCGGGGCGCTCGCCCTCACCTGGCTGGGGGTCCGGGCCGAGTCGGAAGCCGACGACGTGGACCGGCTCAGCGTCGAGGTGTTCCGGGCCCTGCGGGCGTCCAAGGGTTTCCTCGGGGCGGTGACGGTCGACATCGGGGACCGCAAGTACACCCTCAGCGCGTTCGACTCCCTCGACTCCGTGCGCAGCGTCCAGAACCGCGCCCACCGCCGGGCGGTCCGCAGGTTCTTCTCGGGCCGGCTGTGCTCGGAGGCCGTCGTCACCACGTGGGCCGCAGCGAGCTCGGCGCGGTTCCGGCGGTGCGCGGGATGCGACGACCTGGTCCCCGCCGACGCCGCCACCTGCGAGTGCGGACGCCCCGCCGTCAGATCCGCCCTGCTGTGACCAGCCGTACCCACCTGACCAGGCCCCGGCCGCCCACGCCTCAGCCCAGACCCCGCCGATCGAGGAGCACGCCATGCCCGCCTTCACCTACACCGCCCGCGGTGTCACCCCCGAGCACCCGACCGTGGTCTTCGTCTCCGCCCTCTTCGCCGGCGGCTGGATCTGGGACCACCCCGTCGAGCACCTGGCCGTGCGAGGCCAGGGAGTGCTGGCGCTCGACCAACCCGTGTGTGACGTCGACGCCAAGATCGCGGGGTCGATCGAGCGGTTGGGCGACGAGGTGATGGCCTGCTGCGACGAGGCCGGGGCGGATCGCCTCGTCCTCTGCGCCAACTCACTCGGCGGGCTGGTGGCGCTCGATCTGGCGATGCGGCACCCGGAACGCGTCGTGGCACTGGTGATCAGCGGGGCACCCGGGCTGACGCCGGATCCGGACGTGGGTCTGGGGATGGACCGCCGGACGGGCAACACCCCGCGAGGGCCGGAGTTCGAGGAGCGGATGCTGGCCGCGCTGTTCCACCGGGGGCGGCATTTCACCGACGATCAGCTGCGCGAATGCGGCGAGCTGCTGGCACGCCCCAGTTCCATGGTGAGCATGGCGCGCAGCTTGCGGGCCACTCGGACGTACCCGATCAGGGACGCGCTGGCCGCGGTCACGTGCCCCACCCGGATGATCTGGGGTCGCCACGACAGGATGACCCCCGTCGACTCGTGGTCCGAGGCCACCGCGGGGCTCGAGCACTTCCAGATGGAGATCATCGAGGACTGCGGGCACATCCCGATGCTCGAGAAGTCAGAGCAGTACACCGGCTCGTTGGCGGACTTCCTCGATCACACGATCGGCGCCCGGACGTGAGCCGGGACGTGCTGCTGGGCGTCGACCTGGTCGACATCTCCCGGATGGAGCGACCCCGGCGGGACCTGGAACCGCACTTCCGGAACGTCCTCGGCACCGGTCTCCACACCGGCAGCCAGGCGCGCTCGACCGTCGAGCTGGCCGCGGACTTCTCCGTCCGCGAGAGTCTGATCAAAGCCGTGGGCGGCCGGTTCCCGGGAATGAGTCTCAACGACCTCCGGCCCGACGACCCGGACTCCGGGGCCGGGTACGGCGAACACCTCCTCCTGGCCGTCGCGGACCAGATGAGGGACACCACCGACTTCTGCCTCACCCACAAGGGCAGGTACCTGCTCGAGGGGCCCACGGCCGCGCACGCCTGCGCCCGGATGGGCGATCCCGACGGGGCCCGCCCGGTCGGGTACGTGGGCTGGGGGGAGAAGGCCGACCAACTCGTCTCGATCGTCATCGTGATCGACGAACCGCATCAGGAGGACCCGCTCTCATGACCCTCACCACAGATCCCTCGGCAGTCTCCTCGACCGTCTCCTCGGCAGACTCGTGGCCAACCCACCTCGTGACCGAGGTCCGCCCGGGCCAGGACGCCCAGGCCGCCCTGGACCGGGCACCGGCCGGCGGCGAGGTGCGCCTGCTGGCCGGCGAGCACCGTGGACCGCTGTGGATACGGCGGTCCGACGTCCTCCTGCGCGGGGAGGGCGCGCACCTGACGCGGATCGTGCCCGGCGCCCACACCGAGGTGGACGTCCCGCGGCTCCACGACGCTCCACCCAGCGTGATCAGCGGGGTCGTGGTCCACGGTGACGATCTCTCCGGGGTCGCCGTCGAGGCCCTGACCGTCGAGGGGTTCACCGGCGCGGGTGTCTACGCCCACTCGGTCTCCGGGATCCGGATCGCCGGGGTGCACGCGGTCGACGACGCCGTGTGGGGCGTCTACGTGCGGGAGTGCGACTCCGTCGAGGTACTCGGGTGCAGGACCACTGGCGCCCAGTACGCCGGCGTGGGGCTGAGCTTCTGTCCGGACTCGAAGGCCCGCATCGCCGACTGCGTGTCCCACGGCAACGCGTTCGGGGTGTTCGTGGACAACTCCTCAGGGGCCGTCGTGGACCGGTGCACCGCCACCGGCAACGCCATCGGGGTGCTGATGCTCAACCAGGTCTACGAGGGCGAGCCGGAGGGCGGCGTGCGCGACGGCCTGGTCACCGGGTGCACCCTCGTGGCCAACGGACTCAGCGCCGGGGTGGAGGACGACGGGCTGGGCGCCGCCGGCCCGCCGATCTCGGGCGTGGGGATCGGGCTCATCGGCGTGGAGCGGGTGACGGTGGTGGGCAACGAGATCCGCGGCAACGTGCCCAGTGGCCCGTCGGTCATGGAGGGCGCGCTGTCGATCAGCTCGTCGGCGGCGTTCGGCGGGGACGACCCCCGGGACGTGACGGTCACGTGGAACCTCTTCGACGCCAACGAGCCGTCTGACGTTCACGGAGACGACACCCGATCCCGGCAGACGTTCACCCACAATCGGTTCCGGGGCAGCTGGTCCGACGGCGTGCCCGGGCAGCCGTGACCATCCGGTCCACCGCCACGCAGACGACCAGGGGTCCCGACCGGGGCCGGAAGGGATGGACGGCACCATGCACGCTCTGACCTGTGAGAACCTGACCAAGCACTTCGGTGACACCGTCGCGGTGGACGGGGTCAGCCTCACCGTGGCCCCGGGGGAGGCCTACGGCCTGCTGGGCCCGAACGGTGCCGGTAAATCCACGACCATCAGCATGATCGTGGGGCTGCTCCGCCCCGACTCCGGATCCGTCCACGTCGGTGAGCTGGACGTGGGCGCCGAACCCCTCGAGGCCAAGAAACGCATCGGCTACGTCCCCCAGGAGATCGCCCTGTACCCGGAGCTCTCCGCCCGGGAGAACCTGCGGTTCTTCGGCCGGCTCTACGGCCTGCGGGGGGCGGCGCTGCGCGGCCGGATCGACGAGGTCCTGGACCTGGTGGGCCTGACGGACCGGGCCAAGGACAAGGTGAGCACCTACTCGGGTGGGATGAAGCGCCGCATCAACATCGGTGCCGCGCTGCTGCACTCCCCGGACCTGCTGATCCTCGACGAACCGACCGTCGGTGTGGACCCCCAGAGCCGCGACTCGATCCTCAGCGGTGTCGAGGACCTGCTCGCCAGCGGGGAGATCAGCCTGATCTACACCTCCCACTACATGGAGGAGGTCGAGCGACTGTGCGACCGGATGGCGATCATCGACCGGGGTCGGGTCATCGCGGAGGGGACCAAGGCCGAACTGGTGGCGCGGGTGGGTGGGGACGACAAGGTCACCGTGACCCTCGACGGGGACATCGACTCCGCGCGGCACCGGATCGAATCACTGCGGCAGGTCAACGGGGTCACCCGGGTGGGTGACGACTCGCTGGTCCTCACCGCCCCGGATGGGCGTTCGCTCCTGCCTGTGCTGCTCGGGGCGCTCGGGCAGGACGCCGCGATCACCTCGTTCGACGTCGACGAACCGGACCTCGAAGCCACCTTCCTGCACCTGACCGGCAACTCACTCAGGGACTGATCAACTGATGATGCGTTCGATATCAGTGCTCGCCGGCAGGGAGTTCGTCGCCCAGCTGCGCAGCGGGACGTTGATCCTCGTGGGGGTCGTCGCGCCGGTGCTGCTGGCCGTGCTGTTCGGCTTCGCGCTCGGAGGCGGCGACTCGACGGAGCCGTCGCGGGTGGGCGTCGTGGACCTCGACGGCGGCGAGTTCGCCTCGAGCATGCAGGACGAGGTGCTGGCCAGCGAAGAGCTGACGGACATCATCACTCTCGAGGAGGTGGGGACCGTCTCCGAGGCGCAGGGCGCGGTGGACTCCGGCGAGCTCGGCTCTGCCATCGTCTTCACCGAGGGGTTCACCCAGACGGTCCGCGCCGGAGAAGGCGGGGTGGTCGAGGTGCTGGAGTCCGCGTCGAATCCCGTCGCCGCCACCGTCGCCACCTCGGTGGTCGACCAGATGTCCGCCCTCGTGCAGGCCCGCACCCTGTCGGTGCGGGCCGCCACCGCCGCCGGTGTGCCGGAGAGCGAGGTGCAGGTGTTCGTGGAGGCCAACGGCGCGGACGGCCCCTCGCTCTCGCTGGTCGACGCGGCGATGGCCGACGGGGCCGTCGACATGTCGGTCTTCTACGCCTCGGGCATCGCCGCCCTGTTCGCCTTCCTCGTGGTGGGCACCGCCGCGCGGAGCATCCTGGCCGAACGCCGGATCGGGGTACTCGCCCGGGTCCAGGCGTCGCCCGTGCCGGGATGGGCGCTGGTGCTGTCCAAGGCCATCGTGGGTTTCGGCGCGGCGCTGCTGTCCATGTGCTCGACCTGGATCGCCTCCGTCCTGATCTTCGGCGAGAGCTGGGGCGACCCGCCGGCGGTGTTCCTGCTGTTCGCCGCACACTGCCTGGCCGCGACGGCGCTGACCATGCTGGTGGCCAGCGGAGCCCGGACCGACGCCCAGGCCGACGGGTACGTCCTGGTCCTGAGCTTCGCGTTCGGCTTCCTCGGCGGCAGCCTCATCCCGATCTTCCAGCTGCCCGAGGCGCTGCAGATCCTGTCCCGGTTCACCCCCAATGGCTGGACCGCCAACGGGCTGGGGTCGCTCGTCGTCTCCGGGGGAGGGGTCGACTCGATCCTGCTGCCCGTGGCCGTGCTCCTGGCCATCGCCGCGGTCGCCGCTCTCGCCGCCGGCCTGCGCTTCCGGAAGGGACTTCTGCGATGACGACCGACACCCTCACCGACACCCCGGTCGACCGCCCCCGCCGAGGCGGGACGAGCGACCGCCGGGCCGGGGACGACCTGCGCCCGGCCGTGGTCTCGGCCATCGTGTGGGCCAACCTGTTGCGCCAGACCCGCGACCGGGTCGGCATGTTCTTCATCGTCATCATGCCGTTCGTCGCGATCATCTTCGTGGGCTTCACCATCGGCGCCGCCGGATCCACGTCGATGCCGGTCGGCGTGGTGGCGGCGGACGGCGACCCGGTCGCGGCCCGGGTGCTTGCCGAGCTGGAGCAGTCCGAGGGACTGGAGGTCCAGCGGTTCGACGACGAGGCCGCGCTCGACGTGGGCGTCCGCGAGGGCTCCCTGGCCGCCGGGCTGACCATCCCCTCCGGGAGCACCGAGTTCCCCGTCACCTACTCCGGCACCTCGGGCACCGGCGCGGCCGCCCGCGGCACGATCGACAGCGCGGTCGCCCGCGTCTCGGCGGAGATGGAGGCCACGCGCGCCGCCGAGGCCGCCGGGGCCGATCCGGAGGAGGCCGCCCGACTGGTGGCCGAGGCCCAGGCCACCACGACCCCGGTGGAGATCGCGGGCTCGGGCGGGGACGACAGGCCCCAGGGCTTCGCCTACACCGCCCCGGCCAACCTCGTCCTGTTCACGTTCATCAACTCGATGGCGGTGGCCGCCGCCCTGGTCGAGAGTCGCAAGCTCGGCATGATCCGCAGGATCCTGGCGGGGCCCGTCACCAAGCGGGCGGTGCTCTTCGGCGAGGCGCTGAGCCGGTTCCTCATCGCCGCGCTGCAGGCCGTGCTGATCATCGCCGTGAGCTCGCTGGTCTTCGGCGTCAACTGGGGCGCGCCGCTCGCCGTGGTGGTGGTCGTGGGCGTGTTCTGCCTGGTGGCCACGGGTGCGGCCATGCTCATCGGTTCCCTGGTGTCCTCTCCGACCCAACCGGCCGTGATCGGCCCCACCCTCGGGATCATCCTGGGGATGCTCGGCGGGTGCCTGTGGCCCAAGGAGGTCGCGCCGGACTTCCTCAACACCATCGGCTACCTCTTCCCCCACGCCTGGGCGATGGACGCGCTGATCAGCCTGTCCGACGGCCGGGCCGGACTGACCTCGGTCCTGCCGGAGGTGGCCGTGTTGGCCGGGATGGCGGCGGCCCTGCTCGGGCTCGCACTGTGGCTGTTCGACTCGCGCGCGCTGAAGGACGGATGAGCAGGCCATGAAGGGCATCATCCTGGCGGGCGGCACCGGCTCCCGGCTCGCGCCCGTCTCCACGGCGGTGAGCAAGCAACTGGTCCCCGTGTACGACAAGCCGATGATCTACTACCCGCTCACCACGCTCATGCTCTCCGGGGTCCGGGAGGTCCTGGTGATCACGACCCCGCAGGAGCAGGAGGCGTTCCGGCGCCTGCTGGGCGACGGCTCCGGGTTCGGCATCCGGATCGACTACGCGGTGCAGCCCGCGCCCGACGGCCTGGCCCAGGCGTTCGTGATCGGCGCACACCACATCGGCGGGGACCCGGTGGCACTGGTTCTGGGGGACAACATCTTCTACGGACCGGGCATGGGCAGCCAGCTGCGGCGGTTCGCCGACGTGGACGGCGGCGCCGTGTTCGCCTACTGGGTCGCGGACCCGAGCACGTACGCCGTGGTGGACTTCGACTCCGACGGCCGGGCGGTCTCACTCGAGGAGAAGCCCGCCCGGCCGCGGTCCCAGTACGCGGTGCCGGGTCTGTACTTCTACAGCCCGGACGTCGTCGACGTGGCCCGGGGGGTCGAGCGCTCCGCTCGCGGCGAGTACGAGATCACCGACGTCAACCGTCACTACCTCGAGGCGGGCCGGCTGAGGGTGGAGACCCTGCCCCGGGGGACGGCGTGGCTGGACACCGGGACGCACGACTCGATGCTCGACGCTTCGAACTTCGTCCGCACCATCGAGGACCGGCAGGGTCTGAAGATCGGCTGCCCGGAGGAGGTGGGCTGGCGCCTCGGTCTGATCAGCGACGAGCAGCTGTGCCGCAGGGGATCCGAGCTCAGCAAATCCGGGTACGGCGGCTACCTGCTCGGCCTGGTCGAGCGCTGCGGTGAGCCCGTGGGCCCGGGGGTGCAGGTCTAGTCCGGTCGGCGGCCACCGCCACCGCGTACTGGTGTGGAACTAGTCTTCTGAGTCGGCGAGACCTTCAGGCGTTCATCACCATCGGCGGGAGTCCCATACAGATGTCAGCACCAGCACCGACGCGCCCGACATCCGCGGACGTCCCGTCGACCGCGAACGGGCTCCTGCTCCGGGCGATCGGCCGCCGCCGGCACCTTGTGGCCCCCGGGCTGGTGCTCATGACGATGTGGCAGCTGTGCGAGGCACTGGTCCCCATCGCGATCGGCGTGATCGTCGACGTCGCGATCATCCCCCTGGACCGATGGGCGTTGCTGTGGTCGGTTCTCGGCCTGATCGCGCTGTTCACCGTGCTGAGCCTGAGCTATCGCTTCGGGGCGCGAATGAGCAACCGGGCCCTGCAGGAGGAGGCGCACGATCTGCGGGTGGAGGCCACCCGGGTGCCGCTCACCCGGCGGCGCGCCATGGACGAAGCGAGCTCGGGTGATGTCCTGTCGGTGTGCTCGGCGGACGCCGACGTGGCCGCCCTGGTCTTCCGGCAGATCGCCCTGGGCGGGTCCGCGCTCATCGGCATCGTGGGGATCTCGGTCTACCTGCTGTGGACCGACCTGCTCGTGGGGCTCATCGTCCTGATCGGTGTCCCGCTGAGCCTCCTGCTGGTCGCGCTGCCCAGCCGGGTGATCTCCCGGCACAGCACCGCGCAGCAGGCCGCCATCGGGATGGCGAGTAGCCGCGCGACCGACATCATGACGGGCCTGCGCGTGCTCAAGGCCGGCGGCGGGGAGCGCTGGGCGACCGAGCAGTACCGCGACGCCTCCCGCCAAGCCGCCGACGCGGGCATCGTCACCGCCGAGCGATCGGGGCGGGTCCAGGGCATCGGGTCGCTCGGCATGGCGGTGGTCCTGGCGCTGGTGCTGCTGGCCGCCGGCTACCGCGTCCTGGAAGGCGAGATGGAGATCGGCACCCTCGTCTCCGTGGTGGGCGTGGCGGTGTTCTTCGAGGAGCCGGTTCGGCTCATCACCGCCATGGTCAGCATCTTCGCCCGCTCCCACGGCGCCGCGCAGCGACTGGTCGACCTGCAGGCCTCGGCGCCGGTCGACGACTCCGGGTCGGAGGTCCCCGCGGGGTCGCACCTGCAGGTCCGTGGAATGGAGCTGCCCGACGGCCGGGAGTTGGATCTCGACATGCAGGCAGGGAAGCTGGTCGCACTGGTCGCAGAGCAACCGGCCGCCGCGGACGCCGTCACCCTGGCGATCGCAGGCCACAGTGACCGTGCCGACGCCGTGTCGGTCGGTGGGCATCGACGGAGCCAGCTGGTCCCGGCGATCGCCGACCACCTCGTCGTCGCCCCCCACCGCGTGGACTTGTTCGTCGGCACCATCCGATCCAACATCGCCATGCGCCACGTCAGTACGAACCACGGAGAGGCCGGCCACCACCAGGTCCCGGTCTCCGACGAGGTCCTCGCGGCCTCGGGCGTCGCGGAGATCGTCGAGCACTTTCCTGACGGTCTGGACCACCCGGTCCAGGAGGGGGGACGGAACCTCTCCGGCGGGCAGCGCCAGCGGATCGCGCTGGCCCGCGCCCTGCACGCCGACCCGGACGTGTTGGTGCTGCACGACCCGACCAGCGCGGTCGACGCCGTGACCGAGTGGGAGATCGCCCAGGCCGTGCACCGGCTGCGCACGAGCCGGCCGGAACAGACGACGCTGATCGTCACCTCATCGCCGCCGTTCCTGGCGACCGCCGACCGGGTGGTCCACCTGCCCCGCAGCGGCGAGACGCGCTCGGGCACCCATCTCGAGCTGCGCGAGACGTCAGCCACCTACCGGACGGCGGTCGACCGATGAGCAGCACTACCGAGACGACGGCCACCGCGGATACGTCAGACAGCACCGGGGCTCTGATCACCGCCGGGACCCTTCCCCTCGCCAGTGGCCGCGAGTCCCTCGCCGTGCTCTGGCCTCTGATGAAGGAGCGCCGCGGATACCTGGTGCTGGTGGCCCTGACCGGTCTCGTGGCCTCCGTCGCAGGGTTGGTGGCGCCCTGGGTGATCGGCTGGCTGGTCGACGTCCTGCCCGGGAGCCAGGACTACACCGCCGTCTGGATCGGCGCGGGGGCGATCGCGGTGGCCGGGATCGTGGGGGCCGGTTGCGCGTGGGCCGGGCAGGCCTGGCTGGCTCAGTTGACCGAACCCACGGTCGCCCGGCTGCGCGAGATGGTGATGGACCGGTCCCTGCGGCTGGGCGCCGCGCAGATGGAGACGACCGAGACCGGCGACCTGGTCTCCCGCGTGGCCGAGGACGCCCGCGAGATCAGCCAGGCCGCCACCGCCGTGGTCCCGCTGGTGGTGCAGTCGCTGTTCACGGTGATCGTGTCCGGGATCGGCCTGGCCGCGGTCGACTGGCGTTTGGGATTGGTGGGTCTGGTCGCGCTGCCCATGTACTGGACCACGCTGCGTTGGTACCTGCCCCGGTCCGGGCCGGTCTACGCGGCCGAGCGGGCTGCGTTCGGCACCCGCGCCAGTCGACTCCTCGGGGGCATCACCGGGTCCCGGACGCTGCACGCCTACGATGCCCAGGACTCCGAGCTGGATCGGATCACCGGCGCCTCGGGACGGGCGCGGGACCTGTCCATCCAGGTGTTCTACTTCGTCACCCGCGCCTTCAGTCGCAACAACCGCGCCGAGGTCACCGTGCTCGGATTACTGCTGGTCGTGGGGTTCTTCCTCGTGGATGCCGACGTCATCACCGCCGGCGCCGTGACCACCGCCGCGCTGCTGTTCCACCGACTGTTCAACCCGATCGGTGCTCTGGTGGGCATGGTCGACCAGGTCCAGTCCGCCGGGGCCTCGCTGGTCCGGATGGTCGGGGTGATCACCATGCCCGTGCCCGATCGCGCCGCCACGCTCGAGCCCGTCAACAATCAGCCCGGCCCCCTCGAACTGTCGGGAGTCTGGCACTCGTACGGGGAGGGCGCCCCGGCCCTGGCCGAGGTGGACCTGACCCTCGCGCCGGGCGAGGTGGTGGCCGTGGTCGGGTCCACCGGAGCCGGAAAGAGCACCCTGGCGTTGGTCGCCGCCGGCTCCGTCGTTCCCTCGCGCGGGAGCGCACGCATGGGTGGGGTGCCGCTGGCCGACGTCGACCCGCTGGCCCTGCGGCAGAGCATCACCATGGTCTCGCAGGAGGTGCACTCCTTCGCCACGACTATCGCCGAGAACGTCCGGGCACCCCGTCCCGAAGCCGGGCTCGCGGACGTCCGCGCGGCCCTGAAGGCCGTGGGGGCGGACTGGGTCGACGACCTGCCCGACGGCGTCGACACCGTGATCGGCGAGGGCGGACACCCGCTCGACCCGATGCAGGCGCAGATGATCGCCCTGGCCCGCGTGGAGCTGGCCGATCCGGACATGGTGATCCTCGACGAGGCCACCGCCGAGGCCGGGTCCGCCGGGGCCCGCCGACTCGACGCAGCAGCCGCCGCGGTGCTTCGTGGCCGGGCCGGACTGGTGGTGGCGCACCGGCTGAGCCAGGCCGCGACCGCCGATCGCATCCTGGTGATGGAGCACGGCCGGATCGTCGAATCCGGCACGCACGACGAGCTGTTGCAATCGGACGGCCGGTACGCCGAGCTCAGTCGGGCGTGGTTCGGGGGAGTGTGACAGGCGCGGGCCCTACCGTCGACCGCCGGGCGGGCAGACGTGGCCCGGGCGGTATTTTCCGACGACGACGAGGGCGATCGCCGGTACTGGTCTGCCGTTCATGGTTGGTTCCCCTGGCCGACCGGCGGGTGGAGCCGCCCCTCGGGTGGGGAGGTTGTCCGACACAACGCCAGGAGCCGGCGAGCGGCAAGGACGGCGAAGACGGACCACGGAAGCAGTGAGGCGAGAGCAAAGACGAGCCCTACTGTGCCGATGTTGGACGGGACCGCCATGAGTGCTGCGGCCGCCAGACCCCACACGGCGGTGGCGCGACTGAACACGGTGCTCCGATAGGTCAGGACTCCGAAGATCAGGAGGGTGACGAAATTGAGCAGGTAGTACACGTCGAAGGCGGTACCCGTCCAGGTCGCAAGCATGCCTTCCCCGGTCGCCAGAAGTGCCGCTATGTCGCCCGGCCCGGCCTCTGCGTACGCGCGGGCCAGGTAGAGCATCTCGACCGGCCGGAGCGACGACATGTAGGCGGCCATCCCGATCCCGCCCAGTGCCAGCGCGATCGCGACCGCCGAACGGCTCACCCGCCACAGCGCGACCGCCAAGGCGGCGTACAGAAACAGAGTGAGGATATTGCTCAGTGGATAGAGCAGGTCCAGCATGAGCAGTCCGGCGATCGGATTGTCGGCCAGCACCCGGAAGAAATCCTCGGTGGTGTCCGGCGGTGGCCAGATCAGATAGACCGCGATCTACACCCCGATGAGCACCACGCCGGCCAGTGCAGCCCAGCCCCCGGTGCGTACGAGGCCGAGCCACTTCGCGATATCCGGACGGATGTGGGTCTTGCCGACAGGCATCATTGTGGCGCATCCCTTCTGTCGGACCCGTGCGCGCTGACCGTCTCTCGCCCCGCGTGAACCGGGGCGTCCGCTGCGTCACCTCGTCCCAGGAAGACGCTTGTGGCGGTCGTGTGCGGCCGGTTCGTCCCCGACCGGGGAGGCTCTTCCGGCCCTTGGTCCAGGCGGAACGGCGGGTACTCGTCGCGCAGCAGCAGGATGTACGAACCGCCCCGGTTGACCTTGGTAGTACGGCGTTGACTGTGATGCATGTCGGACAGCCGATGATGCCTTGTGCGTGCAGCCGATACAGGGCGGTCTAGAGGTAGCTCATGGCTGTGTCCGAGATATGAATAGTCGCGAAGAGAATTGCCGGGACGAGCGAGGGATAGTTCTGCAGGTACAACCCCACGCAGAGGAAGTAGACCGAGGGCAGAATCGCCATCATCACCAGAATGGTCGGCGTGATCGGCGTGAGAAAGTACAACACCCACAACACCAGGTAACCGACTAGGGCTAGAGCCCCTATGAGGCCGACGACCACCGTGCCCGGTGTGGGTTGTCGTCGCGTGTTGATGACCAGTATGAGAAGGGCGATCATCAGTGACTGGCAGACCAGCCCGATCAATTGGACCCACGGAGGAAAGGGCGTGTTCGCCGTCAGCGGGGAGGAGACCGGGGGAAGGAGCACCCAGAGAGCGTTGGGAATCATCGGTAGCAGAACGGCGACGAACCCCAGAGGCGAAAAGCCGAGCCTGAACGCCTTTGCAGGGTTGGTCACCCTGTCTTGGTTGCTCTGCATTCACCGAGTCTGCCAAAGACGTCAAGCCCCGGGCCTACGGTCCGGGCAGCTGTCGCGTCGGTGACGACGGTGCGGCTCGCTTGGCCACCGAGTCTTCGTCCCTTGATCGGGCGGTGCCTCCGTTGACCGCGGCCGTACCGCCTCGTAAGTTCAGGGGCATAGCCCCAGGAGTCATCGTGACTGATAAGCGAACAGAGCGTCCTCGTCGTCGAGGCAATGGATGGCTGACCGCTGCGGCGGTGATCGCGGCCGTGGTGCTGTTCCTGCCCGTGCTGCTTCTGCCGCTCACCACGTCGGTGCCGATGTGGGCGTGGCTTCCCCTGCTCCTGCTCGGCCTGTTCGCACTACTCTGGCTCATCCTCCGACGCCGCCGGCGGGCGGTGAGGCCGATGGCGGTGGGTGTCATGGCACTCGCCGCGATCGTGGCGGTCCTGGCGTCGCAGACCCTGGCGATCACGCCGCCCATCACCGGGCCGGACGGCGAACCCGTCCCCGGAAGCGTTGCCGAGATGGAGTCGGTGGAGCTAGGCGGCAGCGAACAGTGGATCACCATTCGCGGCCATGACGCGTCGAATCCGGTCCTGCTCAACCTCGGGATGGGCGGCCCCGGTGGAGGCGGCTTCTTCAACTCCACGGAGTTCAGGCCACTGGAGGAGCACTTCACGGTGGTCAACTGGGACGAGCCCGGGACAGGAAAGTCCTACGGCGCCGTTCCGTTCGACGAACTCGACCGGGAGCGCTTCGTGGCCGATGCCACCGAGCTCACCAACCACCTCCGCGAACGGTTCGGGCAGGACAAAATCTACATCTATGGAGTCTCGTGGTCGAGCATCATCGGCATCTGGTTGGCCCAGGAGCACCCCGAACTCTTCCACGCGTTCATCAGCAGCGGGCAGATGGTCAACACCACCGAGAACGACCGGATGGGGTACGAACTGGCGCTGGAACACCTCGAGGAGCAGGGGGATACCGGGCGAGCGGAGAAGCTGCGGGAGAACGGACCACCGCCGTACTACGGCGACGCTGTGGTGTGGCCGTACGTGGACTTTCTCGACGTGCTCAACGAGATGATGGGGATCCCTCGCTACACCCTGGTCGTGCCGCTTCTCGGGTTGCTCGTGCCCGAGTACGGCTACGTCGACACGATCAACCACACCCGCGGTCTGATCAACTCGTTCAACGCCGTCTACCCGCAACTGGAGGACTTGGACTTCGTCGAGCAGGCCCCGACGCTGGAGGTGCCGGTGTTCTTCTTCGTGGGACGACACGACGTCAATGCGATGCCGAGTCTGGTCGAGGAGTACTTCGACGAGCTCTCGGCGCCGGAGAAGAGACTGATCTGGCTGGAGGGCGGGCACGGCCTGGGCAGCGCGGACAACAAGGACCTGTTCGTCGACGTCATGCTCGACGAGGTCCGGCCCCTGTCGCAGTAGGCCACAGGGTCGGAGCTACGACAGTGCCCGCAATCCCGCCTGGTCACCATGTGCCCACATCGAGACGTCGCGGAAGCCGCGCGGGTCTACGCTGAAGGAATGAAGCCACGAGCTGCCGGCACCCTGGTAGCCCTGGGCCTGATCTACGGGGCCGGGGCCGGAACCGCTCTGGGCGTAGCCCTTGCCGGCGGCCCGGGGCTGGCACTCGGAGCGGCGATGGGCGCGGGACTCGGCGTGGTCGCCGGATCCGTCCTCGAACTGTGGCTGCCCTCGAACACACCGTCTGACTAACCTGCTCCACCGCCGAGGGTCGTGCGTCGCGCGATCGTGCGCTCCGGGGGAGTGAGTGCACGCTGTCTCATCGAGCGAACCAGTCGCCAGAGCACCACGGAGGTGGCGAGGGCGAGGGCACCTATCGGGACGACTACCGGCCACCCAGGGACCTCGCCCCGGGCCTGCGCCACGACGGGCGTGAGGAGGATCGGCAGGCTGGTCAGGATCAGCCAGACCAGGGACCCCGGGGCGGCGGCATAGCCGAGTCGGTGACCTCGTAGCAGGAGTACACCCACCACGCAGACGGCGGGGAGGAAGAACGCGAGGTCCAGTACGTGGACCGGATTGGTGGGGACATTCCAGTCACCCGCACTGGTCGACCCTCTGCCGTTCAGCAGATCAGGGACGATCTCGCTCAGCCACAGCAGCGCGAACAGTAACGGGACGATGATCAGGAACCACCCCGCCACCCGCGCCACGGTTCCTCCGGGGGGAGTGTCCACACCCCAGGAGTTCAGGGCGGCCATGCTCCCCGCGAGTGCGAAGACTGCCAGGCCGAGCACTGCGACCCAGAGCAGGAACAGCGGACCGAAGTGGATGGAGAACGCGTAGATCGCGTAGTTGTACACGGTGAAGGCCAGGAACCCGATCAGACACAGGCCCGACGTGTAGGAGCCCCGCCGAGCACCGGCGGCCAGTATGAGCATCAGCGGCACAACCAGGACGAGGTTCACCAGATCCTGGGCGAGGACGGCTGTGACCATCTCGGGTGTCTCATCGCCGTAGAGGCGCTCCGGCATCAGGAGTCCGATGATGCTGCCCACTGCCGCAAGGACCGCGGCCGCCATCGTCATCCATGTCCATAGCTCTGGCAGACGAACCAGGCTGCGGAACCTTGGGGTATGTCCTGGGGTACGTCCTGAACTCGCTGACGGGAACGGCGGATCGCTCACATCGCTGGTCACGTGATCCGCGCCGCCACCATCTTGCCCCACTGCTCCGCCCGGGCCTCCTCGCCCTCGAGCAGCTGGGTGTGGGTGTCGACCAGGAAGCTCTCCGGATCAGCGACGAGGGTGAACCCCAGGTTCTGCAGCTTCTTCGAGATCCCCTTGGACGCCCGACCGGTGAGCACTGCGGGCTTGTCGACCCGGGTATCGAACGCGGCAGCAGCCCCCTCGCGCCCGGTGAGTTCGCCGAGCCAGTCCCGGATCCCCGCGCCGGCGGCGTCGGGTTCAACCGTCAGGGCACTGTCTGGTTGCTCGGCGGCCTCGACCGCGCCGTGCCGGGTCGAGTCGCGACTCATTCCATGCACATGGGTGGGACCGCCCACGATCACCAGGTCGTAGACGGACGTGTCCTCGTCTATCGCGTGGGAGACGGGGACTGTCGTGGCGTCACCCACCAGGGCCACGCCGCGCGCGATCGCATCGGCGATAGCGTGCGTGCAGCCGTACATGGATTCAAAGACGATCAGTGCGCGCATCTGTCGTGCCACCCCGCTCGAGTTGTCGGTGAGAGCGCATCGTGACCGAAACCTGCGGGCTGTCACGTCTGTTTCTCACACGATCTCTATCCTCCACCTCGGCTGCGCAGAGCACAATGAGACCCAGCTGGACGTCCCTCGGCCACCAACGCCACGTCGAGTGATTCTCTCCCGGAAGTGGGTTTCGAAATGACGACCACACGACCATGGTCAACATATGCACTGACTGCCGGGATCGCGTTCTGGACTGTGATGGCGTTCGGGGGGAGCGTCGGCCTGACGTCCGCGGCTGACGGGTCGACAATGGGTTTCGATACCGCGTGGCTGCGGAACACGCCCTTCACCGACTATGTCCTCCCGGGAGTGGTCCTCGGGATTCTCGGCGTGGGCGGGGCCGCGCTCACCGCGCTACTGGTCCGCGCCTTGCGCGCGCACGGGCGTCGAGGCGCCCCCTCCAGCTGGCAGTGGTACTTCGCCCTGATCGTGGCTCTCGGGCACTTCGGCTGGATAGCGGGCGAGATCGCGCTCATGTGGGACCCCGTCGCAGGTCTGTCGTCGAGCCAGAAGGCGTTCTTCTACGGCTTCTGGTGGTCGTTCGGTCTCCTGAGTACGGCGAATCTGCTCCTGGTGTTCTCGCCGTCCACCCGCCGGATCCTCGGGGGCCCCACAGGGTGAGTCCTAGCCCACGCCACCGAGGTGAAGGAGATCCTCCAGGATCGCCGGCGCCTTCTGGATGAGGGACAGGTGGCCCTCGCCGTCGACCAGGTGTGCCCGTGCGCCGGCCACGTTCGCCGCCAACCATTCCGCGTGGGCGAACGGCACCATCGCGTCCAGCCTGCCCTGCCATATCGCCACCGGCACCCGGATCTCTGCGAGGTCGAAGCCCCAGGGGCGCGTGTGGGTCAGGTCGTCGTCGCGCCATCCCACGATGCCCTGACGACCGGCCGCGTTGACTGAGGCGGCCAGGTACCCGGCCAACTCCCCGGTCAGCGCGGCGCGGTCCACCGGTGGGGCCAGCGCTCCGAGGCCCACCGCGACCTCATCGGCACTGACCGTGAACAGCCCCGTCTGGGTCTTCAGGAATTCCTCGAGTGCCTCCACGCCCGCGAAGACAGCCGTGTATTCCTCGACGTTCTCCTCGGCCATGCCGTCCCGGATGTCACCGTCGTACTCGTCTGCGGGAGCGATGCCGACGCAGCACGCGGCCGCCAGGCACCGCCCGGGCAGGAGCGCCGCGCAGGCCAGCGCGCGCGGTCCTCCTCCGGACCAGCCGATCGTCAGGAACTCGTCGATCCCGAGGTGGTCGAGCACCGCCTGAGTGTCCGCGGCATCGTCGGCGACCTGCGCTGTGGTTGCCCCGTTCGGGCGCGGCGACGACGAGCCGTACCCGGGGCGGGAGTAGGAGATGACCCGGAGTCCGAGCCCCGCGGCAGCGCGTTCCAAGATCCGGAACGGCACCGCGCCCTGTGGGGTGCCGTGGTGGTAGACGAGTGGGAACCCGTCTTGTGGGCCCGTGTCGAGCACTTCGAGACTGCGGCCATCGTCTGTTTGCACAATCTTGTTCACGGATCCCGTTCCCTACTGCGCAGAGTTGAGTCGCGCCGTCGCCGGTTCGCACGTTACAGAAGGGGAGCCTGGCGAACGTGCGGACTGCCGTGGCCGCGTTCTCCTCAGTGCACAATGTCGTCTTTCCTCTACCCAAGTGAAGTCAGTTCATTTACCGTGAGTGTGAACTAGCCCACACAGCGATCGGTAGGAACCGCATGACCGACACGGCAATGAACAACACGACGACCGGCAGCGCCGCGCAGGGCAATCGCGAGGTCCGCCTGGTCCGGCACCCCGATGGCGCGCTGGCGGTAGGCGATCTCGAGGTGGTGCCGACGGAGATGCCCACCATGGCTCCGGGGCACGTGCTCATCCGGAACACGCTGCTTTCCGTGGACGCGGCCACCCGGCTGCGGCTCGATCCCGTCTCGCCTCCCGGGTATCTGCCGGCCCTCACGCCGGGGGAGGCGCTCGCCGGGATGGTGGTCGGTGAGGTGGTCGAGTCGGACGCGGAGGGGTACGCACCCGGGGACCTGGTGCACCACGACCTCGGATACCGCGAGTACGCCTTGGTCGATCCCGAGAACCAGGCTCTCGGCGTGGCCGGGGCCCTGTCCAAGCTGGACCGTGAGCTGGGCCCGCCGGAGCTCCAGGTGGGGCTGCTCGGGATGACGGGCCTCACCGCGTGGGCGGGGATGTTCGTGGTGGCGGCCCTCAAGCCGGACGACGTCGTGTGGATCTCCGCGGCCGCCGGTGCGGTGGGCAGTGTCGCGGCGCAGCTCGCCAAGGCGCACGGCTGTCGGGTGATCGGCAGCGCGGGCAGTGCAGAGAAGGTCGCCTACCTCAAGGACGTGCTCGGGCTCGACGCGGCGTTCAACTGGCGCGACGGGTTGGACGAGCCGCTGAGCGAGTTCGCACCCGAGGGCATCGACGTCTACTTCGACAGCGTCGGCGGCGACCACCTCAAGGCTGCGCTCACTCACCTGCGCCCGCTCGGCAGGGTCGCCCTCTGCGGTGCGATCGCCGGCTACGACGGCAAGCCGCCGGCCGCTCCGGACAACCTCTTCAACGCCACGACCAAGGACATCAACTTGCGCGGCTTCCTCGCGGGGACCTTCGCGGACCGGCTGCCCGAGGCCAGGAAGCATCTTGCGGGGCTGTGGCGATCAGGCGACTTGAACCTGGACCTCGCGCGATACGAGGGCCTGGAGTCCGCGCCGCAGGCGATCGTGGACATGCTCTCCGGGCGGACGACGGGCAAGTGTGTGGTGACGCTGACCTGAACCGCTTTGACGACGACGACGAGGTCGGCTGCCCTTGGAGGACTGTTGCTGGCGGCTGTGCGCAACGGCAGAGAGCATGCGACGGACGATCTCGCGGTGGCCGGGAGGGCTCGCACGGGCGGGTGCCACTGACCGAGGTGGACCCGCTCGCCCTGCGGCAGAGCATCCCGATGCTCTGCCAGGAAGGGCAGTCGTTTGGCGCGAGTAGCCGAGAACGTCCGGGCGCCCCGCCCTGAGGCCGGACTCGCAGAGGCGCGCGCGGCCTTGCACACCGACCTCGGACGAACTCATCGCGCTGCGCGTCCCGCCCAACACCTGCCGTGACGGGCTACTGGCCGAATGACGGACTCTGGGGAAGTGCACGGATACCTGGCGGCCCGGGCCCCGGGCGGCGGCCTCCGATTTGCCTTTCGTAGCAGGTGGCCCGTAGTTTCATCGACGCACACGACGCGGGGTGGAGCAGCTCGGTAGCTCGCTGGGCTCATAACCCAGAGGTCGCAGGTTCAAATCCTGTCCCCGCTACTAGAAGTAGTTCGTTAGAACCACGGTCCTCTGAGGGCCGTGGTTCTTTCTTTCCCCAAAACATGTGGCCTCGGGGTCGCTCAATGCCTAGGAACGTGCGGATTCGGTTGAAATCACTCGTCGTCGTGGCGAGTTCGTGATTCGACCCTAGGAACGCGGCGAGATGTCGTGAAGGACGAGAAGTTGCATGGCTGCCTTGGAAAGTGAGCAGCGAGAGTGACTTCAGGCGGCTGGCATTAGCAGTCAAGAAGCTGCGCGGCGACAAGGGAGTGTTGACACCAGCCAAGATGAATCACCAGCCGATTTTCGCTGAGATGCTCGGGCGAGGAGACGCGCAGCGTGCCTACGAGGTGCTTCGCGGAGAGTGGCAACGGGCGTCCGTCAGCACATCGCGAGCACAGCAAGCAGCCGCTTGGTCATTGTTATCGAGGAAGTTCTGGTCCGAGATCGCCTGAAGGCCGTCGGCCGGCTGATGCATGCCGAGGAGCGCACGATCCGTGGGTGGGCAGACGATGGAGGCTGGGACGAGATTGCGGCCGAACTCATCTACTCCACGGGTGCTGGCCTGACTGTCGCGAGGCAGACGACGTACCTCCGCTACCCGACCAAGGAGCAAGGTCTCGCGATGACATTCGTCGTCGAAGTGCCCATGGCCAACCGAGACTTCGAAAAGCCGATCATCATAGTGAACGAGATCGACTACGTCGACGAGTCGGACCCATCTACGGTCAGGAGAAGGACAACGCAACGTGGGCGCTGTCCAAGATGAACATGATCCTGCACGGCAACGAGATCGCGGAGATTGAGAAGGGCGACACGATCACCAGCCCGCAGTTCACGTCGGGCGCTCAACTCAAGACGTTTTCGACGTGAAGTGCTTGATCAGTGGTATCGCGAACAGCTTCGCGCGACGATCCCAGACCTCATCTCAAAGTGGGAGGCCAAGCTCGAAGTGTCGGTGCTGCGGTCGAGTATCCGAACCATGAAGACGAAGTGGGGCTCGTGCAATCGCGAGACCCGGCACATTTGGTTCAACGTCGAGCTCGCCAAGAAGCACCCGGACTGCCTGGAATACATCGTCGTGCACGAGATGGCTCGCTATTTCGATCGGAATCATGGGCAGCGATTCACTAGGCTGATGGACAGACACATGCCGCACTGGCGTACCCGGCGCGACCAGCTGAACGAAGCCCCCCTCGCCGCGGCGCGCTGGGAAGCTGGACTGCTTGATCGTTAGACCTGAGCAATCGGCGCACCGCGAGATGAGTCTTGTCCAGCAACGATCTGTCGGCGCCATGTGGCATCGTTCCGCTTATGCTCGCCTGAATCCTCGCATGTTGCTAGAATTAGAGCAGAAATAGGAGAGTCAACAGTATGCGTTTGAAGTCAATCACCGTCCAGAAATTCCGAAATATCGTGGAGCCGCAGAAGGTCGAGATCGAAGACGATGTCACTTGTCTAGTCGGCAAGAACGAGGGCGGTAAGACGACGATCCTTCAGGCGCTGTACCGACTCAACCCGGCCAACGCTGGCTCGACGCAGTTTGATGTCACGACGGAGTATCCGCGCTGGCGACTGATTAGGGATCGCAAGCAGGCCGACCTCGATGAGATCTACCCGATCAGAGCTCAGTTCGCGCTCGACGATTCAGACCTTGATGCACTTGCCGAGGTCTACGGTCATCGTCCGCCAGCATCGGCGATCGTTACCTCTGAACGAAACTATGCGAACTCTCGATCGACGTACTTGCGTGCGCCAGTGAGTGATTTGATTGAGGCAGCGATCGTTGACGCTTCCGTCGACGGCGCCGACGCATCCCAGCTTCGCAGTGAGAATGATATCGACGCAGCAGCCACTGCCGCGAAGAGTGCGGCGAAAGTCCTCAAGGCTGAGGGCAACGACCTGCGAGCGAAAGCGATGTCTGCGTTTGCTGCGGCAGTAGTCAAGTACAAGATCTTCAGAGGGGTTGGTACTGAGCAGGCGATGACGGATGCGCTTGCGGCTCGTCTTCCGAAGTTCTTCTACTTCTCGAATTACGACACCCTCCCGGGAGAGACCAACCTCAACAAGCTCGCGCAGAAGGTCCAGAGCGATGAGGAACTCACGTCACCCGAGCGCACCGTCATGGCGCTACTTGCTCATGCGGGCGAAACGCCATCGGACTTCCTCGACGATGAGTACGTTAGTCGCAAAGCCGAACTGCAGGCAGCGAGTAGCGATCTGTCTCGCCGAGTATTCGAATACTGGAGGCAGAACCCTGACCTTGCTGTCGTGTTCGACACCGACAACGTCGTGGTGCACAACGACCGGCAGGGCAATGAGGTCGCGAATCGGTTTCTTAAGATCGAGCTCCGCGATGGACGACATGGAGACGTCGAGACAAACTTCAGTACGCGGTCCACTGGATTTCAGTGGTTTTTCTCGTTCTTTGCAGCCTTCAGTGAGTACCAGGACTCGAACGACTCAATTATTGTGCTGCTCGATGAGCCTGGCACGAGCCTCCATGGCGATGCGCAGCGAGATTTCGTGCGCTTTATCTTCGAGGAACTCGGCTCGTCGAAGCAGACGCTCTACACAACTCACTCTCAGCACATGGTTGACCCAACCAAGTACGAGAAGCTTCGCGCTGTCCATGATCGAGCCACACGTGAGGACCCCGACCAGGGTGTCGTGGTTACTCCCATCAGCCTGAGTGCCGACGCCGCCACACTCCTTCCCGTCGAATCTGCCCTCGGCTACTCCGTCAGCCAGCATCTTTTCATCGGGTCGGGGCAGCATCTGCTCGTCGAAGGCAGCAGTGATTTCGTCTACCTGCAGCGAATGACGGAGTACTTGCTCCTCAAGCCGCAGGACAACTGCAACGGCCTAGATCCGCGACTTGCGATCCTGCCGGTCGGTGGGATTGACAATATGCCAGCGTTTGTTGCGTTACTCGGTCGTCGACTGTCCGTTTCAGCTCTGATCGACGGAGACCGGACCAACGCGAAGCTGCAGCGTGTGAAGAAGGCCGCTGAGCACAACGGCGTCGATGAGAGCGTCATCGTGGTGTGCTCTGACGTCGAGAAGATGCCGACCAATGCCGACATTGAAGATCTCTTCGAGGCGGGTGACTACCTCAAGCTCTACAACTGGGCGTTCGGTGACAGCCTGAAGGCGACCGATCTAGCGGCGACGGATGAGCCGATCATCAAGAAGATCACCTCAGTTCGCGGCACTTTTGATCACGCCCTGCCGGCTCATGCGCTGACCACTCACCGCGAAAAGTTCTTCTCGGGCGTTAAGCTCAAGTCAGTTAAGAAGTTCGTTGCGCTGATCGAGAAGCTCAACGGCACCGTTGATCTCTAACTGTTTGAGGTCGCACTCCGACAACCTGAAGGTGATTGAAGCTCAGGTCAAGCGATGACCGTATTTACGAACTTGGACGCCCGACTCCTTCAAGATCTTGAGGACAGTGGACTTGCCAAGGCCTAAGTGCTCCGCAGTATCGAGGGCGCTCACGTCGCCGCTGCTGTAGCGATCGATTACGCGGGCACACACTCTCGCAGTCACCCGCGTCCGCCTTCGTGACCTTGGCGGGCTTTCTGGGCGAGCGGAAGAGGAACTTGCCGAGCTTCGGGTGTTGAGATTGACCCGGGTCAGCACTACTAATGTGATCAGGCCCGGTTCCCCTGAGGGAGCCGGGCCTGACTGCACTTCGGAATGGGGCGGGGATCTCACGGGCAGTGTTCGACTCACGGTGTGCCCCCGCCCAGCGCCGCTGACCGCATTGAGTCCCGGGATGGGCGTCTTAACTGAGCTCGTCCGCCACTCGGACAGCAGGGATCCAGTCGATACCGAACACCCGGGCCACCTCCGAGAAGGTGGAGGAGTCCGCATCGGTGCTGGTCGCCGAGGCGATGAGACGGGACAACATCACGGTCCCCGCTCGCTCCTCGATCGTGCCGGCCGCCGCAAGGAGCGTTATGTGACTATTTTAGAACTGTTGGGTGCTTGCAGATCTGCGTACCCGGCAGGAGCGGTGCCCGCACAGTCGTAGCACGGGCACGATGGCGACCATGTACCTCATCGGGACCGGGCCGAGTGAGTTGCACGCTCACATCGACCTCGACCGTCGCCTGCAAAACCTCGGACTCCTCGACGGGGCCGAGGCGTCCGTGGTGTCGGCCGCCCAGGAGGACGGGCACTGGTCGGTCGTAGCTGAGATCCGACCCGACACGGAGGGGGAGGGGCAATGACGCCAACTGAGGCGAGGTCACTGGGGCGGGCCATCCGCACCGTTCGTCTGGAAGCCGGGCTGACGCAGCTCAGGCTGGCGCTCGCCGTCGGCGTAAGCGGGAGCCACATGAGCATTTGTGAACGGGGCCAGGTCCCCGCCGCCCGAGGCCGTCCGGCTCACCCTCCGACAATGAACCGCGAGCAGTTCGCAGCCATCGCCGATGCTCTGGGTTGCACCGCTGCGTACATCGCCGACCGCGCAGCCCTGTCGGCCACCACTCGAGTGAGTCTCGGCCTTCAACCGCTCGGCCCCTCCCGCACTCTCGTTGCGGGGATCGCATACGACCTCACCGACGCCGAAGCAGACAGGGCCGCCGACTTCATCTCCGGCCTCATCGCCGCCCGCGACCTGCACTGACAACCGGTGTCGGAGGCCCCGGCTACGGTGCCGGCGTGGACGAGCTGGTGGACCGAATCCGACACGCGGCCGACCAGACAGGCGAGGCGCACTTCCTCGAGCTGCTGCGCTGGCACCGCGTCGTCGCCGGCCTCGGCGAACCCGACTGGGGCGCCCGCGGCGCCTACCGGATCGCCATAGCACATGTCGGAGTTATAGCACTCGATGATCCCTCCTACTTCCTCGTCCTGGCGGCGCGGAGCCCGTTGAGGATCACTATCACCTCGGCGATCTCGTGCACGAGCACCACCGCTGCGAGGCCGAGTACGCCGAACAGGGCCAGCGGCAGCAGCGCGGTAATGATCAGCAGGGACAGGATGATGTTCTGGTTGATGATGTGCCTGCCGCGGCGGGCGTGGTCGAACGCGCGCGGGAGGAGTCGCAGGTCGTGGCCGGTGAAGGCGACGTCGGCGGACTCGATCGCGGCGTCGGAGCCGGTCGCGCCCATGGCGATGCCGATGTCCGCGGCGGCCAGGGCGGGGGCGTCGTTGATGCCGTCGCCGATCATCGCGATCGAGCCGTGCCTGCTCAGCTCGCTGATGGCGGCGGCCTTGTCCTCGGGACGCAGCTCCGCGCGCACGTTTTCGATCCCTGCCTGCGCGGCCAGCGCGCGGGCGGTGCGGGCGTTGTCGCCGGTGAGCATGGTCACCCCGACGCCCTGGGCCGCGAGGGTGCGCACGACCTCGGGAACCTCGGGGCGCAGCTCGTCACGGACCCCGATCGCGGCGACCGGGACCCCGTCGCGGTGCACGATCACGACGGTCATGCCCTGCTCCTCCAGTCCCGCGACCTGGTCCTTAAGCGTCCCCGCGTCCAGCCAGCGAGGGCTGCCGACGGTGACCCGGGCCCCGTCGAGGGTGCCTTCGATGCCGTGCCCGGCCTGCTCGGTGACCTCCAGGGCGGCGGGAGCTCCGGGCGAGGCGGCGGTGATCGCGGCGGCCAGCGGGTGGGTGCTGTGCTGCTCCAGCGACGCCGCCCACGCCAACGCCTGCGCCTCGTCCACGCCGTCCGTGGTGAGCACGGCGGTGACGGCGGGCTCGTTGCGGGTGAGGGTGCCGGTCTTGTCGACGGCGACGTGGCGGATCACGCCGAACCGTTCGAAGACCGCGCCGGACTTGATGATCACGCCGAATCTGCTCGCCGAGCCGATCGCGGCGACGACGGTCAGCGGGACCGAGATCGCCAGCGCGCACGGCGACGCGGCGACGAGCACCACGAGGGCGCGGGTGATCCACAGCTCGGGGTCGCCCAGCAGCGAGCCGATGACCGCGACAAGAGCGGCGAGGATCAGCACGCCAGGCACGAGCGGCCGGGCGATGCGGTCGGCCAGGCGGGCGCGGTCGCCCTTCTCGGCCTGCGCCTGCTCGACCAGCTCCACGATCGTGGTCAGCGAGTTGTCCGTGCCCGCCGCGGTCGTCTCGACCTCCAGGGCACCGGCGGTGTTGATCGCCCCGGCCGACACCGCGTCGCCGGGCTCGACCTCGACCGGGATCGACTCGCCGGTGATCGCGGAGGTGTCCAGGCTCGACCGGCCCGTGCGGACGATGCCGTCGGTCGCGATCCGCTCACCGGGGCGCACCAGCATGAGCAGCCCGACCTGGAGGTCCTTCGCGGCGACCTCCGCGGGCGCGCCGTCCCGCCGGATGGTCGCGGTCTCCGGGACGAGCTTGAGGAGAGCCCTCAGCCCGCCGCGGGCGCGGTCCATGGCCTTGTCCTCCAGCGCTTCGGCGATGGAGTACAGGAACGCCAAGGCGGCGGCCTCCTCGACGTAGCCGAGAATCACCGCGCCGACCGCGCTGATCGTCATCAGCAGGCCGATGCCCAGCTTGCCCTTGAACAGCTTGCGGATCGCGCCGGGCGTGAACGTCGACGCGCCCAGCAGCAGGCCGATCCAGAACGCCACCAGCGCCGGGACCTCTGCCCCTGTCCATTCCAGGACCAGGCCCGTGCCGAAGGCGACGCCGGAGAGCACCGGGACCATGATCCCGCGGTCACGCCACCACGGACGCTCCCGCTCCTCCTCGGCCTCCTCGCCGACCCGGGTCTCCGGCTCGTCGCAGCCGCACGCCGCGCTCACGCGCCCGCTCCCGTCCCGCAGCAGCCCGGCACAGTGCACTCGGCGTCCACGCACGGCGCGTGCTCGTCCACGGCCAGCGTCACGTCCACCAGCGCCGTGAGCGCCGCCGCGAGGTGCGGGTCGGCGATCTCGTAGCGCGTCTGCCGACCCTCGGGCTCGGCGACCACGATCCCGCAGTCGCGCAGGCACGTCAGGTGGTTCGACACGTTCGAGCGCGTCAGCTCCAGCTCGCGCGAGAGCACGGCCGGGTAGCTCGGCCCGTCCAGCAGGGTCATCAGGATCCGGGAGCGCGTCGGGTCCGCCATGGCCCGGCCCAGCCGGTTCATGACGTCGAGGCGAGAAGCAATAGTCAGCATGCACTGAACTATACAGTAGTGGCTGACCTATTGTCACTCTGGGGAGTTCTGCCGCACGCGCTCCGCGCGCTTGCCCTCGGGAGCTGGGGTCACCTCCGCCAGCGGGGCCATGACGGCATCCCGCGGCCCTTCCACGTCTCCGCGAGGCCGACGACCCAGCGGGCGGAGGCGAAGAGGGCGTAGCCGGCCCCGGCGAGGCCAGCGCCGACTACGAGCCACCGCCCGATGCCGAGCCACACGCTCCCGTCCACGTCCAGCGCCCACTGAGCACCCGTGATGAGGCCCGCTGCGGCCATCCAGACGCCCGCGACCAGCATCGCGAGCGGCACGAGCGCGAGGAGCATCGCGGCGGCGGCGCTCCAGAGCTGGCGCGCCTCAACCTTCGCTGTCGCGGCGATGATCCGCTCGGCCCGCTCGTTCGCGGCGTCGAGGTTCGCCGTCATCGTGGTCGAGGCATCCCCGGCGGGCCCTCCTGACGGCCCCGCCATGACCCCTAGCGCCCCGATAGGGCGGTGTTCCCTACAGAATCCCTGGCCCGAGCTGCCCGCAGCCTTACAGGGAGAGCAGGCTGTCCATCTGGGGTACACCCCAGGGGGACGAGCACGAGTCCGCCATCGTCGCTGTGTCACAAGGTGGTTTCTAGAGTTATGAAACGCCGTCCCTTCGGGTCTAGTGTGTAGTGGTACAGATTCCGGACGAAAGGCTCTTTCGATGGCTGATCGAATCGGGATGTTGCTCAATCGCTCGGGTGACGGTGGCGAGGAGGTGCTCATCGTCAGCCGCGGGAGCGTGCGTACCAGGTTCCGTCGCCGGGACGAGCTGGACTGGTCAATCCGAGTCGAGTCCACGGACTCGGAGAATATCGTCGAGGGAGAATCGGGGCCGGCCCGGAAGCCGGCTCGCCGGTCCTCGCGGCCTCGTGGGCAGCGGGTGGCGTACGTGCGGGTGTCGGCCGCGGATCAGAATGAGGCGCGTCAGCTCGAGGCGGTTGGGAAGTGCGATCAGGTCTATATAGAAAAGCAGTCCGCACGCTCTCGCGCGGACCGGGTGAAGCTCGCTGAGTGCATCAGGTACCTGCGGGACGGTGACGAGCTCGTCGTTGCATCGATGGACCGACTCGCTCGCTCCCTCGTGGATCTTAAGCAGATCGTTGGCGAGATCACCGCCAAAGGCGCGAGCGTGGAGTTCGTCCACGAACGCGCCACTTACGCCGCCGGCGCCCAGGATCCACGAGCAGACCTGATGCTTTCGCTGCTCGGGGCGTTCGCCGAGTTCGAGCGGGCCATCATCCGTGAACGCCAAGCCGAGGGCATTGCCATCGCCAAAGCGAAAGGCAAATACAGGGGACGCAAACGCGTGCTGACCGACGAACAGATCGGTAAAGCCCGAGCCCGCGTGGAGGCAGGGGAGGGGCCGTCAGCGATCGCTCGAGATCTCGGGGTAGGCCGCTCCACCCTGTATCGCGCCCTCCAGCGCCGCGCACCGTGACAGCGCCGCGCACCGTGACCGCTGATGGTCGGCCCGTTGCGCTGTTCAAGGGCGTGCCGCTTGAGGGGTAGCCGATACTGGACTTGTGACCGAAGTTCATCTGAAGGGTCGATTGGTGTGTCGCGACGAACGCGAAGCCGCTCTTGTCGACACCCACTTGCCATGTCATGTTGAGTTGACGCGAGCTGAGCAGGGCTGCAGGTCATTCTCGGTGACCCGGACCGAGGATCGTCTGGTGTGGGGCGTCGAGGAGGTCTTCGACGACGCCGCTTCGTTCCGCAGGCATCAGGAGCGGGTTCGCGGCAGTGAGTGGGGGATAGTGACAGCAGGTATTGAGCGCGACTACTGCATCACGGGGCTCTGACTCGGCATGACTACTTTCGCCGCAGACAGTGCGGATGCAGTGATTCCGCTGGCCTTTGACGTCGTATGGCTCCTCGCCGGCCTGGTGTGGTTGCTGATCCCGGTCGCGATCGTCGTCGCTGAACGGCGCCGCGCAGCGCCGTGGCCCGAGACGTTCCTATGGTTCATGGTGGCGTTCCTCCTGCCCGTCGTGGGGCTGATCATCTGGGCCCTCCACCGGGCAGTCGACGCCAGGCGGGCGACCTCGCGGTGAGCAGCGCGACGCCGGCTGTCCTGCGTAAGTACGAATCGGCGCTCACTGGCGCGCGGTCGACCGGAGGGGGATTACCGGCGTGACCGGATGGGTGCCATGCGGAGTCGAGGGGCGCATCGCAGCGTTGCTCGAGGCGCGGACCGTGAGCGCGGTTCGAGAACTCTTTCCGCACGGGGTGCGGATCCTGTGTCCGATCACGCTCCGTGCGGGCCGTGACGTGGCCGGTTGGTGTTCATGGCGTGAGGTTGCTGAGTGGGTGGGTGCGCAGTATCCGCCCCGCCGCGGATTGACGGCGATGATCGACAGCGCCACCTCCCCGGAGCAAGCGACGGATGTGGATCGTTTCGTCGGGTGCAGCGCGGGCCCTGCCATCGAGATCGTGCAGCGCTTTTCTCGCACCGCGTCTTGTCAGGAGTGGAAGGCGGCGATCTGGACGGTGTGGGGTGATCCAATCGGAGACCCCGAGGACACGCGCATCATCAAAATCGTGGACGACAGCGCTTATGGCAGCGACTACGACTACCAGCTGGTATCGGCCTCGACCGCCGCTCTTACGGACCCGTTCCTCTACCCCGAACCATCCTTCTTGTGGTCCGACGACGAGACGCTGTTCCTCGAGGTTCAACCGGAGACAGGATGGATTGAGGTCTACTCGACTAGGCCGGATCTGGTCGAGGAGGTGCGAAGCGACATCCAGTGGGAAGTAGTCCCGCTGATCCGCGACCTCCCGCAGTCCTAGCTGTGGCGACGCTGGGATTTTCGCTCGCGGTAGGTGCTGCAGCATGACACCGGGCTGCCAGTCAGTCCTGGCAGAACCCCGCCACTGAGCGCCGCAATCGAGGGGTCTTGCGATGGGGAACTCGTCGGCAGCCACCGACTGACACGCGTACCTGTCCCGATCCCGCACAGTGCGACAACTAGGAGGTACCCGTGGAGGCATTCCTGATTCCGCTACTGCCTCCGGTAGCCCTGTCGCTTGCGATCTGGATTTTCACCGTCTGGGTTTCCTTCAAGGCGACCGGGCGAGGTGCCAGACGAAGTGCAGCCGCTGTCTCTGCAGTGCTGTCGATTTGCGGAGCGATCGCGTTCCTCGGCTTCGCCGGCAGTGACGACTACAACGACTACCCCGGCTATACCTGCGCCCTTCGCGACGGTCACGTGCCGGACGGCTTTCCTCCCGAACGGCTTCCCCCGCAGGAACAGGTCAGCACATTTCACACCAACCTCAACTGGTCCCATGGGTACGAACTGCTCCCCGCCGGGGTTCGCTGCACCTACTGGACCAGGGACGACCCCCGCGTCAGCATGGTTACCCACAGCCCGTGGTCGTACTCCGTGTGGATCTACGGACTACTGGGCATCGCTCTGATTCAAGCGGTCCGCGTCATCAACCCGGACCTTCTCTCTCGGCGGCGCACCTGGTCTTCGTGAACAAGCACGATGTGTAGCGCGTTGCGACTCACAAACCGAAACTGCGGGTCGACAGTCTCCGTCCCACAACCAAGGAACTGGGACGGCCTACGCAGTTCTTAGGAATCGGGGGCGGGGGAGAGAGAGGAGACGCCCGCCGGTGGAGATGTTGGGGGCACGGCTCTCTTCGAGAAGTGCACGTTGGCGCGGCTACGCTCGGCGCATGTCCGATGCTCCACTTTCCCGAGTCAGCGTCCGGTTCGTGGCCGAGGACGGCCACGTCACGACTCTGGTGGTGGGCGACGCCATCGAGTGGCACCTACGCTTTCAGGCCTGAGGCGGTGCAACTGGCCATCCGACCGGTCACCGGTTCACCTGGATGGGTGCACCCTCAAGTTCCCAGTAGCGCTGAGCGCCTGAGAACGCCAGCTTGCTCCGTTGTTAACGCATACGACTTCTGCGACGATAACCGGGTTGAGACCGTCCCTCCCAGCAAGGAATTGATTATGCGCCGCACCCTTGCCACGCTCGCCGCCGTCACATTGGCCACTGCATCAATGCTTGTCGGTGTGGGACAAGCGAACGCTCAGGACGCCTGGCCCGTTGATCCCGGGCAGGGATCTCCCGTCCGGCCAGTCGACGTGACCAGCTTTGCGCTCACCCCTGACCGTCTGGAGTTCTACAATCCCTTCATCGGCCTGCCGAGAATCATCTCGCCGTTTGGCACGACCACGAAGATCGTGTGTACCGGGTTCCGCGGGTACGACAACTGCTGGCAGGCCGACCAAGCCGGGAACCCACACAAGCTGCGCCCCATTCTGGGCCTTGGATCGTCTACTCCAGCGTCCAACGTCTTCCTGTACCCGGGCATGATCCCCGGACTCTAACGAGATTCACCTCCTTCGTGAACTAATCGTTCAGTTTCGTGTCGTACCCGCATGGCACGGTGGATGTGAACGACGCAAACTGACGTTGCTCACTTCGTCGCCAAGGCGACTTCTCGACACAGGAGGCATGACGATGGCACGACTGGTCAAAGAGCTGACAGGCCCGAACGAAACTGGGCGTTGGGGCGCCTCAGCAACCGATCTCGGGTTCCCGGCGATCACCAACCACGGGTACACGATCACGATCTTCGGCGACACCTTCGTCGACCACGTCGGCGGCAGCGGCTGGAGGTCTCCAGTCGGGTTTCGCCAGTCCAACCCAGACATTGAGAACGGCATCCGGTGGGACAACGCCATCGGCGGCGCCTACGCCAAAGAGATGATCAACTATCAGCACCGCGGAACGGTCCATGCTGGCGAGCTCCCGGACGGCTTCACCAACATTCCGAACGACCTGATCCACCTGCCCGACGGCCGGTACATGATGACAACTTTCGCGATCCGGTCCTGGGATCCGATCTCGCCCGGCGGGAGCTGGGCGACCTTCCACTCGCGCATGTGGACCTCGACCGAAGCCCACGCCGAGAACTGGGAACGCACGTGGGATCTGGAGGTCAATCGCGAGAACTTCGACTTCCCTAACGTGGGGGAGTGGAGTCACTTCCAGAACAACACGATGCTCATGCTCCCCGGCGAACCTTGGGTTTACATCTACGGCACCAACGAGGGCCGTTGGAACGGCGGCGGCATCCATCTCGTGCGCGTGGACTGGCGCAGCATGTGGAACCGTTCAACCTATGAGTTCTGGGGTCGAGACGGCGGCGGAACATGGGCATGGCGCCGCGGTGGTTTCACGACCCCGATCCTCACCCCCCACGGTTCCTAACAACGCCATCGGCGAGCTCTCCGCTCAAGTCATCGACGGACGAGTCGTGCTCTCGTACTGCGACGGCATCCTTGGCGCCGTCACCCGGACCGCTCCTCGCCCGGAAGGCCTATGGACGATGCCCGCCATTCAGGTCACCGGAGTCGAGCAGCCAGCCCTTTACGCGCCGGCGATCCATCCGTACAGCAACTTGGGCCGTGCGCAAATGCTGCTGTCAGCGTGGCCGCAGGTGAATGGCCAGACGCTCTACTACGGCACGAGGCAATGGGAGGTCAGCCTCTTCGGTGGAGGGTCCGGCTCCCTGAGTTCCTCTCCGACGGCGCGGGCAGCGACCGAGAACCTGTCCTCCGAGTCCAGTCACGTGACCGAGGAGTACACGGGGGACCTGGCGCCTGACGTCTCTCAGCTCCCCGTGGCCGAGCAGGTCGCGGTTCTCGCGGACGCAGTCGACGCCGAGGTCGATCATGATTGGCTCCGCTCTGCCTTACAAGGAGAACTCGAGGACGATCGCACAACCCCGGCCGATCACGAAAACTATGACCCGATGACCGCGGAGTAGGCCCTTCTCGAGCGGACTCCTCGGCGGTGCGCCCCTTGGCCCGGGCGTCCCGGGCGGTGTCGCTTTTCCGCAATGTCTGTCGGATCAATTAGTGGCCGCCCAGAACGGGTGCAGTTCTGGGCGGCAGCAATGCCAGCGTTGCGTCCGTCGTCACCGCACTCAGATCCACAGCATCCGGGAACAGGAAACGTTACGTGTTTCCGGCGTTCCCCGACCCAAGTCCGAACGGATGGGGGAGTCGCCGTCGGCGAGCACGCTCCAGCCGCCACGCAGCCAACCAAGTAGGGGAGCCGTTATTCCTCGGGCTCCTGCGCTGGCGCCGCGACGTCGTTGGCCTCGCGGGCTTCGCCCTGAACGGCCACGGCGCATACCCAGACGCCCTCGCCGAACTGCCCACCAACTGCCCTGAATAGCGTACACAGAACGGTTAACTATCTGTCCACCCTAAACCAGTAGGTGCCGTCCACGATTTCTGAATTTGCCAAGTTGATGCCCGGCTCTCCAATTGTGAAAGCTGCAAGTTCGCTTGCATACCTCGCTAAGTGGTCGGTGTGCGCCTTGATAACGGAGGCGTCAATTCGAAGAGCAATAGCAAATTTCAATTCGCCAAAACTATATTTGATCCATGCGCTGCCATCGCCAAGTACTCCAGCGTCGCGTACGCCTACGCACCAGCATTCGGTTAATGTGTTAGTGCGAATCTCGTTCAGCAAGTAACAAAGGAAGCGCGACGGCATATCTCGGTTGGCGTCGTCGCAGTACCGCGACTGCAATTCGCGATGGCATTGGGTGATGAATGGAAAAGCCCGCGAGTGCTCATTTTCTGAAAACGTGTCAGTCCAGTGGTTCTCGGTTGGCCCGTCTTGGTTCATAACTTTGCCGCTCTAATGTAATGGTAACTTTAGGATTCAATATCTGTCGCACAAAAGCGTAACCTGGGCAACGCCGGTGTCGGGGCATCGCTCAACTGCGATGCCCCGACGGGTTACCTAGTTAGTTGTACGGTGGCGGAGTATCGTCAGGATGTGGAGGGACTGCGTAGCCTACCCAAATCGGACACAGTTGGTCGCTAGGCGGCGTATTCTCACAGTAGATACTGAGATTGCCTAGCATCTCGCTGCCAGGCGGGGTGTTCTGGGTGGTTGATCGCACTTCGATAGAGCGAACCCGCTTACTTTCCCATTGACTGCAATCGACGGGAATTGAGTTAATGACACGACATGTCAAGCGGTCGAACCAGTTTGTGAATACTCCAGCGGTGGGATTCGACTGAGACTCGTTACAGCCCCCCGCGTTTCCTACCGTCGCCTTCCATATGTTTCTGTTCCATACCCAGTGCTTACCCCGTGCCTTATCGTAGCCAAACGGTTGGTCTCCCGTTGCCCCATCGAACCAGTACCCTCGTCGGAGAATACTGGATGAGTATGTTCCACCTTGGGGCGTTTTCCAAGTGTCACACCTAGCAATTCGGCTCGTGGCCATTTGCTCTCCCGTGTACGACCACGGAGGCGCAGCGGCTGCCACCATTTGTGGTGGTTCCTCGTTTATCGTATCGGGATCTGACGGAGTTACGTTGCCTTCATCGCCCACTGTCCCACTTGGTTGTATAGCCTCGGTGGACGTCTGGGCGATAGCTTCGGGTCCTGTCGCTGCCACCGATAAAATGAGTGCCGCTATCGAGGCGATGACGAGAGGAAGGCGGGCTCTCCGTCCAATTTGCTTGGTTTTACCTGCCTCGTACATATGCTTCTCCGTCCGTCCCGAATCGACCGATTGCGTTTTGGAAGACCTGCTCTTGTGGTTCGCCAGGGATTCGTAGTCTTGGCGCCGCCTGTTGTCCCCGCGCTAGTACGGAAATGTCGGAGTCTGGGATGTTGTTTCCTGCAGGAAGTCCCATCAGTCCAGTCTCGAATCCGTACGCTCCCCAAATCGCCATCATCTCTCTCGTCAGGTCGTGCGCGCCAGTTGGCTGAGCCCAATAGACAGACCCGTTCTCGAAGTGGTTAAAACGAGCTGCTCCGTTCGGGGTGGATAGTTCGTCGGTCGTGGGGTATCCGAGGTAGCTGGCTTCCCATTCGAGTTCTCCCCAGCGTGCGCCGATTTGTCCGCCAATCTGGTGGGCTCCTGTGTTGGGGTGCCAGTAGATGCTGGAGTCGTGTTGGAATGCTTGTCGTTTCCCGATTCCGTCGGGGTTGGTGATTTCGTCGGTGATCGGGTAGCCGAGTGGTCCGGGGTCGTATCCGAATTGGGCCCATTTGCTTCCGATGGCGCCGCCGACCGGGTGGGCGTCGGTGTCGGGGTGCCAGTAGATGGTGGCGTCGCCTTGGAATGAGGTGCGCTTTCCGATGCCGTCAGCGTTGGTGAGTTCGTCTGATGTCGGCGGGCCGAGGAACCCTCCCGGGCCACCGAGCTGGTGGTACTTGTCCAGGATGCGGCCGCAGACGGTGAAGTTGCGACCGAAGTTCGGGTTCCAGAAGGCTGCGCAGGCCGTTGTGTGGAACCTCGGTGAGGGGGTTGCCTGGTCTCGGCGCTGCTCGGGTGGCGTGTCCTGAGACGGAGGGCCTGCGGCGGGGGAGGAGGGGCTCGGATTCGTGGACGGTGCAGTCGGCACCGGTGGTGACGTCGTTGCCGGTGCCTCACTGCGGGCGGTGGTGGCTGGTTGAGCCCCTGCCACCAGGGTTGGGGCCGCGATCACCATGGTGGCTGTGGCCGCTGTTGCGACGAGCCGCAGCAAGCGGGGACTTCTTGGTCGCGATCTCATGCGCGACCTCCTGAGGGGCGGAAAACTGTACGGGGAGAATCAAACTCCGATGTGACGCCGCTCACATTGAACTTTCGTGTTCCCATCCGCCCCAGGAGTATCACCGCTGGTGAACGGTCGTAACAATGTTGGTTCGAGTCACAATCGATATCGCCCAGAGACCAAAGTTCCCGCATTGCTACGGGTCTGGCGCCGCATAGGAGGGGCTCGGCGGCATCGTTTCGCGCCGAGTGGTACCTCGACGTTGCACGACTCGGTGGCGCTCTTCTACACCGCGGCCCGACGCCGATCGCGCACAGCAGTCGCTGATTCCGCAGGCCCGGCCGGAGATCGCAGAACTACACAGGAGAGACGCTCATGCAGGGATGATTCATCTGACGCTATACGCAAACTACTACTGGTCAGGTGTCGGGTTCTGTGGTGTCGGGTTCCTGGTGGAGTTCGGGGTAGGCGCTCCAGGAGACGCCGCTGATGAATGCGTGGCGTTCGGTTGTCTGAGCTCTGTATCCGAATTGGGTTGCC
>NZ_JAMYEI010000013.1:0-77482 GCF_033790845.1 Dietzia sp. PP-33 | reverse complement strand
CGCGCAAGTCCTGCAGCCGCACAGGAAATCTCTCGTGCGGCTGCAGGACTTGCGCGCGGCTGTGGCGTCCCCGCGTCCGAGCTGAACTCCGTGCGCGCCAAGCCCGCCGGACCCGCGTGGCGACGGCCGATTGACCCCGCTATATCCGCAATCGGGTGGCCTGTCGACCGGATGCGGGCGCCCTATCGCCGCCATAGCATTGCGGTGTTCGATCCGACGGCATCAAGGAGTCCGAGATGGTCGACACGATCCCCTCACTCGTCTCCGTGGTGGCACCGTCGCCGCCCCCGATCAGGGCTCGGCTCAGATGCCGATGATCGACCCATAGGGACGCTGTCCCGGCCACGACTGTGTGGCGGTGGACGTCCCCGACGAGAGGAAATCCACATGAGCAAAGTGACTCTGCTCGCAGCCGCTGCGGTTGGCTACGTCCTGGGAAGCCGTGCAGGACGCGGGCACTACGAGATCGTCAAGGAGCAGGCGACCAAGTTGTGGCAGACACCGCAGGTCCAGGAAGCCGCGTCGCAGGCCACCGAGGTCGCCAAGGACACCGCCGAGCAGGTGAAGAGCAAGGCCGCCGAGGCGTCCGAGCAGAACGGGGCCGGGCAGAACGGGGACCAGCAGAGCAGCGGCGGACGACACTCCACCGACCAGGTTCCGCCCCCCACCACGCAGTACCCGGCCGCGGGCGGCGGTGACGGAACGACCCCCTCATGAGTGATCAACCGGGGGGCACTGGTGACAGCGGTGAGAGACTCAGGGGCAGTTCACCGGGCGCAGGCGATCTGATCATCACGGGCATCTAGGCCCCGCTCTCTCCGCTCTTCCCGCAGCCGCGCGCAAGGACTGCAGCCACACGGCGAATATCCTGTGCGGCTGCAGTCCTTGCGCGCGGCTGAGTGCATGACCCCGTGCATGAGCTCGGTGCACGACCCCGTGCACGAGCCCGGCGACTTTCCGCGAACCCTCCCGGCACCCCGCCGATCGGCAGACGATGGGGACACGCGGCGAGAGGAGCCACATGCACGCCGACGGAGCCGAAGAGCGCGACGAGACAGAGGCGCAGCGGATCGACCGCAATTGGATCGAGCTGCTCCAGGAGCTGCGCATCGTCCAGACCGGCGGCCAGGTGTTCACCGGCTTCCTGCTGGTGGTGCCGTTCCAGGATCGTTTCGCGGACCTCAGCGGCAGCGGCCGCGCTCTCTACCTGGTAGTACTCTCGCTCGCTCTGGGCTCGACGGTCGTCCTGCTGGCTCCTGTGATGATCCACCGCGCGGTGTTCCGCTCCCACCGTAAGGACCGGGTGCTCCGGCTGTCGGCGACGCTCGCCCGGGTTGGCCTGGCCATGTTGTCGATCGCGATGGTCGGCCTGGTCGCGCTCGTCTTCACATTGGTGCTCGGGACCGTGCCGGGGCTCGCGGCGGCGGCGGTGATGGCGGCCCTCGTCGCGGCCATTCTCTTCGTGGTCCCCGCCCGCGTCCGTCGGCACTCTGCGACGAGGCCGTATGCGTCCGAATGACGAGTCTGTCGCGCGTGACTGACCCGCGGGAGGGCACGGAGATGACTAGTGGACGGGTATGACGACGACGACGAGGTACGCGCCTGCTTCTCGGCCTGCTCCGGCCGGCTGAGGCGGGCCGGCGCACCATCGTGTGGTGGCAATGTCGCGGGGCCCGCTCCCGCGAGTGGGACACTGGGGTCCGGTTGAGCCCGCTACTGCTCAGGGGAGGTGGTCGCGCCGATGGCGTCGATGGAGTTGCCCTCCCGTTCCGTTGAGCGTCAGCGCCACGCTGCCGCCGAGCAGGCCCGCATGCGGCTGGATGCGGGCCTTCGCGAGTGGTCCGGCCAGCGCTCCGCACTGACCGCTGACGGGCTCGGCCGCAATCCCCTGCGCCGGGTGCCGCGGGGCTGGCCCGAGGTCCCGGCCGTGCGGGTGGACGTGGCAGCGCGGGAGGCCTGTGTGCTCGACGACGAGAGTGCGCGCACGGAGGCGTCCCGGCTGCTGTGGTCGGCGATAGCCAAGCTCGTCGGCGCCGCGGTGTCCCTGGCGATCCCGCTCTCGATCGTCCTCGCGCTGGTGGTGGGGTCATGACCCCACACCGGGTTCGCGTCACCGGGCGGGGGACATCGTGCTGAGGCTCGTCGTCCCGGTCCTCGTAGGACTGGTGTTCCTGGCGGTGATCGCGGGGTGGCTCTGGTACACCACGTGGCTGGTGCGGTCGGCGATCGACGAGCTCGCGCATCGTCGCCGGCTCCTGGCCGGGGTCGATCCCCTGCAGGTGACGGCCAAGAAGTCTCTCGCGTCCGCGGAGGCGGCGCACGATTCGGCCCGCAGTGCCCTGTCGATGACGGTCGAGGCCTGGTACGAACTCCGGGAGAGTCGGGCCGTGGGGACCGCGTTCGTCGAGAGGTTTCCCCGGATCGAGGCCAGAGCCGCGCGGGACCCGGATTTCCTGGACGTCCTCGAGGACGCCGACGCCCTGCTCACCGAGGGCCGACCTGCCGGATCCGATTCGATCGACGAACTCCTCGGCCAGGCAGCCCGGATGGATGAGCTGAACCTGCAGCTGCGGCAGCTGGTTCACCAGTACGACGCTGCCGGCAGGCGCGGGTTCGGACGCTTCTTCCTCTAGCGTGCAGGGACCGTCGGCATTGCCGCACTTATGCCACGAACCGGACCAGTCAAGGCGATAGTCGTGGGCCGCCTGCCGCGGTCAGGCTAAAAGGGCGCCGATCGATGCGCCCACTCGGCGACTGGTCACATCTGAACGAGTTTGGGAGAACCCACCTGGGGAAACGTGATCAGGTGTGACCCCGCGGCGGGTGGCCGGTGCGCCGAGCCTCCGTGCGCCGTTGCGCATGGGCGCCCGGACTCAGAGGTCCCCCGGCAGCTTGTCCCGCCGGATGTCTCGCCACGAGGACTGACGCAGTACGCCGTCCTCGGTGAAGCCCTGGTGACGAACCTCCACCACGAGCTTGGGCAGCACCCAGATCGCGTCGCGGCGGGCATCACTGGGCAACTCCTCCACAAAAGGACTCGCCCGACGCTTCAGGGGCTCGAGCTCGTCGAGCAGCGCCTTGCCCTGCCGATCGGAGAAGCCCGTGCCCACGCGGCCGATGTACGTCAGGCCGGTCTGCGCGGGCAGTCCCAGCAGCAGGGAGCCCAGGGAGCCGGAGCGCCCGCCCTTTCCCGGTCGCCAGCCGCCCACCACGGCCTCGGTGGTGGTGAGCAGCTTCTCCTTGAGCCAGGTCTTGGCCCGCCGCCCCGACTGGTAGTGCGAATCGCGACGCTTGGCCACGATGCCCTCCCAGCCGAACTCCTCGGCCTCGGCCAGCGCGCGGTCGCCGGGGCCGTCGAGAACCCCCGGCACGTGCACTCGCTTGACCTCCTCCAGCGCTGGCGTCAGCAGGTCCAGCACCTCGCGACGCCGATCCCACCGCTCCCGGCGCAGGTCCACACCGTCGAACCCCAGTACGTCAAAGATGAACAGGTGCACCGGGCCGATCGACGAGTCGCCTCCTTCTGCGGCGGCCTGCTTGGCCAGCGCGGCGAACTCGGGCACACCGCCCGGACCCGGCACCACCAGCTCGCCGTCGAGCACCGCGGGCCTCCCGATCGCCTGGGCCAGCCCGGGGAAGCCGTCGGACAGCCAGTCCATCGAGTTGCCGTTGCGGCTCATCAACCGGCTCTGTCGGCCATCGGTCGCCACGGTCACGCGGTAGCCGTCCCACTTGCCCTCAAAGGCCCACTTGTCGTCGGGCAGGGACGTCACCGTTCCCGAGGTGGGGATCATCGGCAGCGGGGGAGCGTCGGGGCGGTCGGCCATGTCCGAGTCGCGGGACGGCTTCTCGTCCGAGCCGCGGGAAGGCGACTTCTCCGGCCCGCCGGAGCGATCCTCGTCCGAGGGGTAGGACGATTTCGGATTGTCGCGGCCGCCGTAGAAGGAGTCCGGCGACTGGTCCTTCATGTACTGCACGATCCACTGGTTCTTTTCGGCGCTGGTGCGCACCAGCACGTAGCGGCCGGTGACCTTCTCGCCGTGCAGCCACACGATGATCTCGTCGGCCTTCCACTTCTCACACTCGTAGGTGCCCTGGTCCCAGATGGTCATGTGGCCGGCGCCGTATTCGCCTTTGGGGATGGTGCCCTCGAACGTCTCGTAACCGAGCGGGTGGTCCTCGGTGTTCACGGCCAGGCGCCGGTCCTTGGGCTCGGTCGGCAGGTTCTTGGGCACCGCCCACGAGGCCAGCACGCCGTGGTGCTCGAGCCGCAGGTCAAAGTGCAGGCGGCGGGCGTGGTGCTCCTGGATCACGAAGATCGGGCCGTCGCCGTCCTCGCGATCGGTGTCGACCTCGCCGTCGAACGGCTCCGGGGTCTTGCGACGATCCCGCTTGCGGCGGTACTCGTCGAGGCTGGTCACCACGGCGTCAGGGTCGGTGGGGCCGGCGTCGCAACCCTCCTCCGCGGCGGCTCGGTCGTTGTCCGCATCGGCAGTATCGGCGCCGCCGGTGTCGCCGCGCTCGGGGTCCCCGTCATCCGACGACGACGAGCCCGCCTTCTTCCCGCCCGACTTCTTGGCCCGGGAGGCGCCCGACTGCCGTGACGAACCCGTGGCCGAGGAACCCTTAGCCGACGAGCTCTTCTTCGCCGGCCCCTCCAGTCCCTCGAGCAGATCGCCCTCGGAGTTGAGGCGCTTAAGGACCTCGTCCCAGTGCAGGTGCTTCAGCCCGCCGTCGCCGAGTTCCTCCCACGAGCGCGGGGCGGCGACCCACGGTTCGGCCCTCCCGCGCAACGAGTACGGGGCCACGGTGGTCTTGGCGCCGCTGTTCTGGCTCCAGTCCACGAACACCTTGCCCGAGCGGATGGAGCGCTTCATGGTGGCCGTGACCAGGTCCGGGGTCTGCTTCTCCAGGGACTGGGCGATCTGCTTTGCCACCGCGGAGGCACCCTTGGCGGAGACGGCCTTGTCCAGGCGGGCGTAGAGGTGGAGGCCCTTGGATCCACTGGTCACGGCGAAGGCGTCCAGGCTGGCCTCTTCCAGCAGGTCGCGCACGCGCAGCGCGACCTTGGCGGTGGTGTCCAGGTCCACGTCCTCGCCGGGGTCGAGGTCTATGACGATCCGCCGCGTCCGCCCCGGCTCACCGTCGGACAGCGTCCACTGCGGCACGTGCAGCTCCAGGGCGGCTTGCTGCGCGAACCACGCCAGAGTCGCGGGGGAGTCGACCACCGGATAGCGAACGGTGCGCGAGGAGTGCTCGATCTCCACGCTCGGCACCCAGTCGGGCGTGTGCGAGGGGAGGTTCTTCTCGAAGAAGGACTCGGCATCCACGCCGTCGGGCCAGCGCTTGCGCGTCACAGGCCGTTGCCCGGCGTAGGTGATAAGCAGCGGCGCCACGGCCTGGTAATACTCCAGCACATCGGCCTTGGTGGTGCCGGTGGCCTCGTAGAGAACCTTGTCGGGGTGGGTGAAACGTATGTGGCGCCCGTCGACCTCGACCGACTCCTTGCTGCCCTTTGTCGCCATGGGTCCACTCTTGCGGGATCAGGCGAGTTTGTCATCCGCACTTGGTAACCGAACGGTCTCGACGACGGGGCCGTGGTGACCATTGGAAGTGCGGCCTGATTCGTCGAGATGCAGAGCGGAGGGAGGGCGGCATGCCGGATATGCGTCGAACAGGGCCCGCTGTGACAGGATCAGGGTTTACGCACTACCCAAGGGTAGAACCGCCCGCTTGCCGCGGCATCACTGCGATCACCCACCCAGTAGATTTCCGTACTCTCGCCATCGCTGTGGAGATTTGTTAACGTCTCGCCATGGATAATACGATTGGACTGAACGCTGCGATCAACGGGCTCAGACAAGAGCTGCAGGAAGTGCTCGAAGCTGGAGATGGCAAAAAGCTCCGCTTCTCCTTGAGCCCCGTAGAGCTAACTCTTACCGTCGTCGTCTCTGTGGAGGGCGAGGCTGGTATCCGGTGGAGTCTTCTCCGCGCTGGCGGTTCGGTGGCTCGCGAATCAACTCAGACTCTTACGTTGACGCTTAAACCGTACTTCACCGATTCGGACGGAAGCGAGCAGTCTGGCGACGACTTCAGGATCAGCGAAGAAACTCCCGTACGCCCAAATATCGGCAGCACGCCTCCTCTGTAAAACCGGCTATCGGAGCAACATCATGACAGCGACCCCTAGCGATCCGGCCCGAATTGTTAGTGTTCTCTGCATAAAGAACGGGGGCGCGACAAAGCGCGGTACCGGTTATCTCGTCGCTCCAAACCTCGTAATTACCTCCTGGCACTGTACTCTTCCGGTTCAAGCGTCGACTGGGCAAACGGAAGCAAAGCTAGAAGTTGTTCGTTTTGTGGGAGGGGCGACGGCTAGGGCCACAGTCCGAACCAAATCAAAGCTACTGGACCTCGCCGTACTAGAGCTCGATACTGACGGCGGGTCCGGCTGGCCAAAATCCCTCCCGGCCATAGAGTTTGGAAGACTCGACCCCAGTCGTACTCCGAGTGTCGAGGGATGCGCTCTGCTTGGGTTTCCTAGCTGGAACGTTGACCCACGGGAGGCTCGACGTGGCTTCTTCGATATAGCTGACGTCCGCGGACTTATTCGACCAAACGAAGGGTGTACCACCGGAGAGCTAGTCTTGCGAGATCGTGATCTATTGGGCGTCACTAATGGACGGGATGAGGGAGACTCCGGTTCAACCTGGTCGGGACTTTCGGGTGCGTTAGTGTTTCACGGCGACCTCGCGATTGGAGTCGCTACTAACCACGTTAAGTTCCAGGGTCCTACAGCGATACGCATCCGCGCGTTCTACCCGCCGCGGGCATCAAGCGTTTCGAGGGAGCTGGAGAGGGAATATGAGGCTTTCTGGAAACGCTTTGGGCTGCCACATTTCGAAAACGCACCGATAGTGCGGAGAGTTCCGTTAATCGGGCTTCGGAGACATGCAACGGACTCGTTTAGTCTTGACCTGAACGCAAAGTTGAACCTATTGGGCGGGCCGGGTGAATGGGTGGCTCCTCCCATTCTTGAAGCGTGGCAAAACTGGCTGATTGCACCAAGCTGGTGCTCACAGCTAAAAAAGCATCTAGCGGTGCTCGGAGTCGCCGATAAAATTTGGCCTCGCGCAGCCGGGAAGAAAATGACTTACCAGACAATTCTTCGGAAGGTTAATGATCTACTTGCAGGCGAGCAGTTGCTCGATAGGATTAAGGGAGCGGACGAGCCTGAAGCCGCAGCAATTAGAAAGTCCCTAGCGTGGGTGACCGAGCAGCAACAAAGCCCCCGCTTCGGAAAGTGTTTTGCTGTTACCGGACGGTGGGGCAGCGGTAAGTCACGCGTCTTGGCGGAACTCTCCCGCGAGGTTTCAAATTCGCAGCAAGGGTACACTGTGTTCCCCAACTTTGGGGCCGACACAGCGGCATTTAGTGTATGCGCCGCGGCTGAGGCAAGATTCAATACGCAGTTTGCGAATATTGACGACTTGATCGATTTTGTCGAGACGTTCCTCCGAAGCAATCTGTTTATCGTCTTCGATGATGTGAACGTTGCTTCTCGACAAAATTCCGAGTTCCTCGCAGAGTTTCGAGAGCTTTTAGACAGCCTAACTAGATCCACAAGGATTCGGTGGATAATGGCTGCGAATTCTGCCGATTTGGATTCGATTATCCATTCGACTAATGGAGAGTTCTGGGTAGAGTACTCAAGTCTTGACGAGAATAGTGACGAGGCTCTGCTCGACATTTCAGGCTGGCTCGATCTGGATCATGCAAACGTTGTAGGTCAGGTCGGTTTTACAATCATGGAGAATGGCGCGGGCGGGAAAGGGTGCGAGGAGCGAGCAATTATAACCCAAGAGAGACTAAAATTCCCGGCGGAATATGCGACTCTTGCGCAACCGGTCGTGGGTTGGCTTCGCGCCCAGCAGCTAGTCGACGGGAGCGCCAAGCCCGGCCTGTATGCTGAGCTCAATCTGGCAAGTTTCGTAAACATCGCGTGGCAGAAGCGATTGCAGAGTGCTGCCGATAGGAGCTCGCCGCAACGCGTAATCGAAAGTGTTGCTGTTGAAATTGGGCAGTACTGTGCATCTGCCGCAAGCTGGCCAGTTCCCGAAGCGCAGCTGCTCAATTCGCTGGCGGCAAGGATGTCTAGATCCCAGTCGGAAGTGGCGAACGCAGCTACCGATCTGGTCCGTATGGGTGTTCTGGGCCGCCAGACTAGCGGCGTTTTTGGTGACAATGGAATGCTCATCCTCACCGAGGATTCATTCTGGGGATTGCGTTTGGCAGACGCCTTCATAGGTAAAATGAGAGATGGCAGCACGTCTACGGAAATGCTTCAGGCGATAGACAGGTGGCTGTCCCGTGATGACCATAGTGAGGCTCTGACATGGTCGACCCTTCAGTTTGTTTCGGCTGGTGTTGTTGAGCTAATCGATGGGTCGTGCGCGTACGAAGGCTTCGCCAAGAGCTGGATGCGGAGTGGCCTACCGGCCGGGGCGTTGCTGCAAGGGGCACTCGCGGGGCCAAGTGTGGTTCACGGCTATGTATTTCCTGCTCTGGGGCGCAAGTTTTTCGGTCGGGAACTAGAAAATCGCACGCTGAGAGATCGCTTCGCGTTGTTGCGATTTATTGGCGCAGCATACGCTGAAGTTAACGCGGCCACACGATTCGGTCGCCTGCAAGCTCACTACCCTGGCATTGGCAGAGATGGTTTAAGTACCTACGCATGTTTCGTCGTAGAGAATGTCTTTCGCGACCAAACTTTGCTACCGAAGAGTGGTCTAGTCGGAACATTTCATTCGCTTGTAGGCTCTGAAATGGCCGGAATCGCGTCCGTCGCGGCGTCGGCGGCCGAGCTCCAAGGCTACCGAGTGCATCACTATAACTTGTCTGAGCTTATTCGGGACATAGTTGCTTTCTTGGGGTCGAGGAACTCGGTTCCGTTGGCCGAATCAATTAGCCGGGTCGAGAGCGGCCAAGATTTTCGAGTTTCGCGTGAAGATTACACTCATAGTGCGAGCTTCTGGGAAGAGCTGATCGACCGCGCCGCCGAGCGCACAGTGTACGAACATGGCGTTGGCGCAGTATCTTTCTTGGCAGACCAAGGCTGGTATGGGGTGCAGGCACTCGGGGAAGCGAAAGCTGTCGAGCGCTCTTTGGTTGGGTCGGTAACACGGGCGCTCGGCAGATGGTATCGCGAAGGCGACAGGAACGATCGTGATTCATATGTAAAACTTGTAAACCAAATGTGTAAGAGTCGAAAGTTGCCTCTAAAACCTCGGCTATGCCGTCGCGAGGCAGTCTATTTAATCCGTCATTCCGAAGTAACGCGGGGGCGTAGCAACATCGTCGTAGACAGCAACTTCTATCCGGCACTTCGAACGCTCGCTTTTGATCGAGACGCTCGACGGGGGACGCATTTGCAGGACTTGTGTGCCAGCAACGGCATTTTCTACCCGGAGGAGCTTTAGCAAAGGTGGCAGCCGACGTTGGAATCGTGGCGGCGTCTGGCGATTGGATGAGCGAAACGTCGATCGCCGAAGTGTTGCGTTATCTAAGAAGTGCGTAGAACTATACCCGAGAGAGCTGTCCGCGCTGTGAACTCGTGGTCCGAGATGCTAGTGACGACGGTGTTAATTTGATGGTTGCTTAGTCGAGACGAAGACTTGCGGGATCCATCTCAGTACTTGCACGTTGACCGGCCCCCGCGAGTGAACCAGCACGGCGGGTGCTGCCACGCCCACCGCGGTGTCGAGGAATCCTCCGGCCATGCCGCCTTCGCAGCCGGCCACCGACCGGCAACCGCCCCGCCCCCTGCCCGTTCCTCACCGTGTGAAGTCGATGACCAGCCGTCCGCGCGTTCCGCCGGCTTCGAGTCGCTCGTGGGCTCGCCACGCGTCATCGGGCGAATAGCTGTCCGCCACACGGAGTGTGACCACGCCGTCTTCCGCCAACTGCCGCAGCTCGTCGAGCTTGCCCTGCTCCTCGGCCATATCCGCCACGCTCACGGCATGAACCGTCAGGTCGCGGCTGCCGTCGCCCTGGTACCACCGCACCGTCGCAACCCCTCCACCGGTCTTGACCGCGGGGAGTACGGCGGCGTCCTGCACGGCTCCGTCGAAGAGGCCATCGACCCCGTCGGGGTAGAGCTCGAGGATGCGGTCGGCAACACCGTCTCCTCGCCTGACGATCTGATCGGCGCCGAGCGACCGCACTAGGGCGTCGTCCGACTCGGACGCATCGGCCACAACGACGAGTCCGGCATGCTTGGCCAGCTGCACGACGTATCCACCGGTCGATCCAGCCGCTCCAGTGACCGCAAGAGTCTGTCCGGGCTCGAGATCAAGGAGGTCGAGAGCGCGCCGAGCGGTGAGGCCGTTCATCGGGAGCGTCGACGCGGCGACGTCGTCGGCATCGCGGGGCACGGCGGCGATCGACTGCGCGGGCAAGACAATGTCCTCGCGATACGCACCGTGCTCGTGGCGGGGTACCACGATCCCCATCACCCTGTCGCCGACCGAGAGGGAGGTCTGTGCGTCCTCGCCGATCTCGACGAGTGTGCCCGCGATGTCCATGCCCGGGACATCTGCAGCTCCGCGTGGAGTTCCGGTGTTCGAACGAGAACCGTTGCGCGTGTAGGTGTCGGTGGGGTTGACGGTTGCGGCCGTGACGCGCACGCGAACCTCGGTCGGTGACAACTCCTGCATCGGGACCTGCACGACCTGCAGAGCGTCTGGGCCGCCGTAGGTCGTCACTCCGACGGCGCGGACGGGGCCAGATGAGACGCTCATTGTTCCTCTTTCCCGCGGGACCCGTGAGTCTGGACGGCTCCGCTGGGTTGGTGGTACGGGTGACTGCTTCCCCGCCGAGTAACCACGCGCCCGTGTAGAACATTCCGACCGGGCCCCCATCCCTCGCCCCAGGAGGGTGAGAGCCCCGAGGGTGACGACGACGGCGACCCGTCGCCCCACCGTCGCGAACACCCGCTCCGCCGGTCAGGCGTGGCTACTGATGAGGTCGTCCATCGACCGCCCCGATTGTCTCGACCACAGGCTGAACACCGCGCTGGTCATGGCCGCCGCCGCGTAGAGGGCGGACGCCAGCCCGTGCTCGCCGATCACGGTGCGCATGCCGGAGGCTGCGTCGCAGTCGAGCAGGACCGCATCGCACAGGCCGGCCATGCCGTCCGGGGCGTCGGGAAGCCGTGCGCTGTCGCGGACCTTGGCGATGACGGCGGCGGGCAGCTCCGGCGCCACCGACTGGGCGAGCTGCGCGAAGCGGGAGGCCACGGTCAGGGCGTCGGGGATCGGCGGGGGAGAGGCATCGGCGGTCAGCTCCAGGGCCTCGAGGAGCTCGCCCGCGACCGAGGTGTCGCCGCGGGCGTGGGCGTGCAGAACGGCCCGGACCTGTTCGACGGCGGCTCTGTGGCGCTGCTGCGCTCGTTCCATCCCGGCCTGTAGGTCGGCGACGGTCGCGGACTGTACGTTGACGCCCTCTCGGACCAGGAGCGGGGCGAATCGCTCGAACTGTGCGCGCTGTTCCGGGGATGCCATGGCCCCATTGTGTCCCCTCGAAGCGAACAGGCCCGCGGGGCGTCCCCCGTTCAGAGCACCCCGGCGAGGCCCCCGATCCCTCGCCCCAGGAGGGTGAGAGCTCCGAGGGTGACGACGACGACGGCGACACGTCGCCCCACCGTCGCGGAGACCCGCTTGGCCACCATGCCGCCCAAGAGAATTCCGATCGGAACCATCGCCACGACCAGCCCGATGACCGAAAGCGGCGGCAGCCCCGAGATCGGCGCTGCCCCCAGGCCGACCTTCGTGATGACGGAGGTCAAACCCATCGTGAAGAAGATGGGCTGCAGGGTCGCGGCGAACGAGCGCTGGCTCCAGTTGGTCGCCTGGGCGTAGACCAGCATCGCGGGCGCGGCCACCCCCACGGCGGTGTTGAGGAACCCTCCGGCCGTGCCGGCCACCGCAGCCGGCACCGCCCCGCTCACCGGCGGGATGCGCACGAGGGCCGTCATGAGAAGCGTGCCCAGCAGCGCCACTCCGATGATCACCTCGAGCCAGCTGCGGTCGGCAGCGCCGACCAGGAGCGCACCGGGCACGGACCCCACGACGATCAGCGGCGCGAGGTGGCGATACCGGCGCCAGTCGATGTCGCGGCGGAGGGTGATCCCGATGAGGACGGCGGAGACGGTGGTCGTGATGTTGGTCAGGAGCACTCCGGCGACGGGCCCGAGGAGCAGCGCGAGGGTCGGTGCCACCACGAGTCCGACGCCCATCCCGCTGACCCGCTGCAGGACCGTGCCGAGAATGACGGACGCCGCCGCGACAAGCAGGAGGAGGGGACCGACGTCGGCGGGCATGGAAGACAGCATTCCATGTGGCTATGGGGAGGTTGTCACCGCAGAACTCCGGGTGGTTACAGGCATCATCGCCAGGGTTAGCTCCCGTAGCCGACCAGAGAGTGGTCGCCGATGCTGCCTCCGGAAAGCGACCCTGATGCCGGGGTGAGGGGCGTTGCCGGGATGCTGTTGGGCTTCCATCCGGCGACAACGGTGACGTCGCCGGTGAGGGGGGCCTCAGGGTCGAATCGGATATTCGAGTTGATGTCGCTGTACCAGCCGACGAATGTGTATCCCTGGAGCAGCGGGGTGGGAAGTTCCGGTGTCTCACCGGGCCACATGATCACCGGGTCGATGGTTGAGTCGGCTCCGGCCAGAAAGGACACCGTGTAGGCGGGAATTGTGGTGTATCCGCGCCACTCGGGTGTGGTGAAACCCGCACGCCCGTCCTGTGCCGAGTACTGGGAGGAAAACTCCACGGTGAGACCCTGAGCATCGCCTAACGACGGATAGTCCTGGTCGGCTCCGGTGAACATGGCCGGCGCCGGCCCGGTGAACCGAACCCGGGATAGGGCACCGTTCTGCGCGAACGCGTCCCCGTCAAGGGTGGTGAGAGCGTGGGGCATGGTCACCGAGGTCAACTGATTGTCTTGGAAGGCGCCGAACCCGATGCTGGTGAGGCTGTCGGGCAGGGCCACCGTTGCCAGGTCATTGCTCTGGAACGCCAGGTCGCCGAGGGTGGTGAGGGTGTCTGGCAGGGTCACCGATCTCAACTGGTTGTAGGCGAACGCCTGGAAGCCGATGGTGGTGAGGTTGTCGGGGAGGGTCACCGCCGTCAATAGATTTGCGCCAAATGCCACGTTGCCGATCGTGGTGACAGTGTCTGGCAGGTCCACCGATGCGAGTTGATTGCTCTGGAATGCGGAGTCGCCGATAGCGGTGAGGGTGTCAGGCAGGGTCACCGACGTCAGAGCATTGGTGTAGAACGCCTGCTCGCCGATGGCAGTGACGGTGTATTCGGCGCCGTTGATGGCGACGGTCTCGGGGATGGTGACGGCGGTCCCGGCTGAGCCGTCGTAGTTGGTGACGGTGGCTCCGGCGTTGGGAGTGACCGAGTAGGTGATGCCGTCAACAGTGCTGGTTGCCGCGGCGGCTCGTGCGGGTGAGAGGAGGGCGATCGTGCTGGCAGTGAGCACCAGGGCAAAGACGAGCACCAGGCAGCGGCGGGTCACCGCGGCAGCGGTCGGCAGTGGGGAGGTCATGGGGTCCTGACGGATCGAGCACGCCGTGCCACCGGCCTTAGTTGCTGGTGTGATGCATTGCGCGAGGTGCGGACGGGCATCACACCGACCCGGAAGGCAGCTGCGCCCCGAGACAACCGCGATGTCGTCAGATCATATCGCTGCTATCAGGAAGATATAGGGCGTTCTAATTACTGCGCTTGGCTGCTGGACGCGCTCTCCGACCGAACCCACTACGGAAGCGCCACCCGCCCGTCTGCCGCATACTCATTCCATGCGATCCATCTGGAAGGGCGAGGTCTCCTTTGGTCTGGTGAACGTGCCGGTCAAGGTGTATTCGGCGACGGAGGACCACGATCTGCACGCGCGGCAGGTGGACAAGAAGGACGGGGTGCGGATCCGCTACAAGCGGGTGCGGGATGACAACGGTGAGGAGGTCGAGTTCTCGGACATTGCCAAGGCGTATGAGTCCGAGGAGGGGGAGATGGTGATCCTCACCAAGGATGAGTTGGCGACTCTGCCGGTGGAGCAGACGCACGAGATCACGGTGACGGAGTTCGTCCCGGCCGATCAGGTGGATCCGGTGGCTTTTGACAACGCGTACTTCCTGGAGCCGGCGTCGCGCTCCAACCGGGCGTATGTGTTGATGCGGGAGGCGCTGGAGTCGACGGACCGCCTTGCTATCTGCACGTTCACGCTGCGTACGCGTACTCGGCTGTGTGCGTTGCGGGTGTACAAGGACATCCTGATGCTGCAGACGTTGTTGTGGCCGGATGAGATCCGCCCGGCGATCCTGGAGGGCCTGGACAAGGAGGCCAAGGTCCGGCCGCAGGAGGTCAAGATGGCGGCCTCGCTGATCGAGACCATGGCGGCGGATTTTGAGCCGGAGAAGTACGAGGACGACTACCAGAATCAGCTCAAGGAGCTGATCGAGGCCAAGGCGGCCGGCGGGGAGGCGTTCACTGTCGAGGACCAGGAGAAGGCGAGCGACGACGACGGCGACGACGAGGTGGCCGACCTGTTGGCCGCGTTGCGTGCGAGCGTGAAGGACCGTGGCGGCGAGGCCGAGGATGAGTCCGACGACGACGAGGACTCCGGCTCCAAGAAGAAGCCCGCCGCCAAGAGTGCCAAGAAGACCGCGGCCAAGAAGGAGCCCGCCAAGAAGGCCGCAGCCAAGAAGGCGCCAGCGAAGAAGGCGGCAGCCAAGAAGGCGCCAGCGAAGAAGGCGGCAGCCAAGAAGAGCACCGCCAAGAAGAAGCCTGCCAAGAAGTCTGCCTAGCGCCGACGGGTTCCGGCAGCAGGCTCGATCAGCCCCGCCGAGGCTGACAGTTGTGGACTGGCGCTGGGGCGGCTACTTTGTTGCGTAGTCGACGGCGAAACTTGATTCCCCCCTCAGGTTGTCGTCGGCTCCGCACCGATGCGGACTACGCTGACCGCCCCCGGTCGCGGCTCCGCGTCGTGCGACAGAATCGCCGGTGGCCGCCGGACCCCCTCCGCGGCCGCTGGCGATTCGCCTTTTATCAGGAAACTCCCACACCTTTGCCAGGTTCAGCAGGCCGGCGTGAGGAACGCCTTGAGGTACCCGCCGGTTTCGTGTAACAGGGCGTCCTTCCTCGACTTCGATAGCGGTCGGGGAGTGTCAGTCACGTAGACCGTGCCGTCAAAACACTGCTCAAAGTAGATCCGGACCCGCGATACGTGTCCCCAGTAGGTCACCACCAGGAGCGACCCCCACCCCCGTTCGCGGGCGATCCGCGTGGCGGCGGTCGTCTCACCCTCGGTGGTGTCGAGATCGGGTGCGAAGCAGTGGATTTCGATCCGACGGCCGTCTCGGGCCGTGACAGGCGTAGAGGCACAGAACGAGTTGAGATAGGCCTCGTAGGTACCGCTCCCGCTGGGCGGTTGGGAGACCAGAATGCGGTCCGCGACTCCGTCCTCTGCAAGGTGCCGGGCATAGACGTAGCGATCGTCCAATGCGCCCGCCACCACCACGATCGCGTCCACTCGGTCGGGTGAATCGACCCGGGGATGGAGAACCGCACTGCCGGCCGTCAGCCCCACCATTGCCGCCACCAGCACAAACAGTGTCGTGACAACAAGCGCCCCACTGCGGCGGTTGGGTCGGCGCTTCACGGTGTAGATGCTACGGAGTCGACCTGAGTCAAGGCTCAGCTGTGTGATGCTCCAGTGCTGCGCGACTTTGGTGAATCCATGCTCATTCTGTGAACGAGTGGAGCTGAGGGAGGTCTCAGCAAAGTACCGTCGTCATTTGACCGGATTCGCGCGAGGCGAGCCGGGTTGTTTGCCGTCGAGCTTTGAGGAAAGGACCCTGGAGTGGATCTGCGGGACCTGCTGTCTGTACTCCGTGCCCGCTGGATCGTCATCGTGGCCGCGACGCTCATCGGGGGGCTGCTTGCTCTCGGGCTGAGCCTGCTTACCACCCCCACCTACCAGGCACGTGTCCAGTTCTATGTGACGGTGGCTGCTGGTGACAGTGCCTCCGCGGCGTACCAGGGGTCGCTGGGTGCGCAGCAACGGGTGCGGTCGTACGCCGAACTGGTGAAGAGCACGGATATCACACAACAGGTAGTGAACGCCGCCAGAGTGGACTTCACGGCAGGGCAGGTGGCTGATGAAACCACGGCAACTGCGGACGCCGACACAGTTCTGCTCAAGGTCGCGGTGACCAACTCGGACCCCCAGAGTGCTCTGCAGTTGGCACAGGGTTTCGGCGAGGTTCTGCCCGAGGCCATCACTCGTCTCGAAACACCGGATGGCGGCGGCCCCCCTTTGGCCAAACTCACCGTGGTCAATCCTCCCGCGCTCCCGACCTCACCCGTGGCGCCGAAGACCGAACGCAATGTGGCGATGGGGCTCGTAATGGGCCTGCTCGCAGGCGTCGGCCTAGTCTTGCTTATCAACACCTTGGATCGGCGGGTCAAATCCAAGGAACAGCTAGAGGAGATCACTGGCAAGCCCGTGGTGGGGTCGATCCCGTTTCGCAAGGACGAGGACAAGGAAAAGGGTGCTGAGCACCTAGTGCCGTTTCGCGAAGGGCACTCTCCGGCGGCGGAGTCTTTCAGGCGACTGCGCACCAACCTCCAGTTTCTCAACGTGGATAGCCCCCCGCGCGTCATTGTGTTGACCTCCTCCGTCGCAACGGAGGGAAAATCTGAGACCGCCATCAACCTCTCTCTCGCGCTAGCAGAGTCGGGTAACCGGGTCCTGCTGATAGAGGCGGATCTTCGCCGGCCTCTAGTAGTCAGCTACATGTCCATGCCAGACAAGGTCGGCCTGACCAACATCCTCGCCGGACAGGCAGAATTCGCTGACGTGGTGCAGGAGACACGGCACGATGGTGTGGACCTGCTGGCTTGCGGTCCGTTGCCGCCCAATCCTTCCGAACTCCTAGCCTCGGAAATGGCGCGGCAGCTCTTCGGGGAACTGCGCCGGACATACGACTACGTGATAATTGACTCTCCGCCGCTGCTCCCCGTTACTGACGGTGCGCTGCTCGCGCGGATTACCGATGGTGCACTTCTCGTGGTGCGCGCGCACCGCACGACGGGCGAACAAGTCGCCCAAGCCGTCGACAACCTGGAGAAGGCTGACGCGACTCTCTTAGGGTTGGTGATGGTGGCCAACAAGCCCGCGAAGAAGGGATCGAGCGGCTATTACGATTCGTATTACTATTCATCTAGGAACTCCTCAGCAGCGGGACAGTCCTGATGTTCCCTTCGCGCAAAACTCTGGTTGCACGAAAGAGACGCCGATATGACTAGTAACAAACAACTCGCTGATCGCAGGACGCGGGTACGTCCGTCTATTCGCCTCGGCACGTCACAATGGATCCTCGTCGACGCGGTTCTATGGACAGCAATGTTGATCATCGCGCTGTGGATGCGCTACGACTTTTCCGTCGACCACCTCGCTGTGTCTCTCGGGACGGGTCGGTTCTACGCGGTGCTAACAGCACTCGTCGTGGTGACCTGGGCAGCCGGTTGGTTCGTCGGCCTGTACCGAGGGCGTTTCGTACCGGGCAGCGTTCTCGAAACCAGCGTCCTGACGCTGGTCTTTGCGGTTGCAAGCGTAGCGGTATTCCTTGGGCATATCCTTGCCGGGCAGCACCAAGAGGTTCCGCGCTCGACGCCAATCATCGCGGGGGCATTTACCACACTCACTGCCTTGGTCCTCAGGTCGTTTGTGAGACGAAAACGGCTGTTCGGTGCGGGGACCGCGAAGGACGCAGAGCGCGCACTCGTCTTCGGAGCTGGTGATGGAGGTCTCCAACTAGTCCGGCAGCTTCGTCGATCCGAAGGCTCCCAGTTCAACCCGGTCGGCGTCCTCGATGACGATGCCAAGAAACGCCACATGGTAATAGAGGGCGTACGCGTGCACGGTGGACGCGAGAGACTTGAGGACTTGGCTTCGAGGACAGGCGCCTCCACGCTTCTAATCGCAGTACCGAGTTTGCCAAGCGACGAGCTCATCGACATTCGTGACCGCGCTGAAGCTGCTGGTTTGCGAGTCCTGGTACTGCCTCCGCTCGACTCGATGATGCGGGGCAGAGTAGCGGTTAATGAGCTACGTGAAATCAATGTGAACGACCTCTTGGGGCGTAAACCCGCCCAACTCAATCAAACTCAGATCGCCGAGTACCTCCGAGGCAAGCGCATCCTGGTGACCGGTGCTGGCGGCTCTATTGGCTCCGAACTGTGCCGTCAATTGAGCAGGTTTCGACCTGCAGAGTTGATGATGCTTGACAGAGATGAGTCCGGCCTTCACGCGGTTCAATTGTCAATTAACGACCAAGCCATGCTCGACGGAGATGACACTATCCTCGCATCTATCCGCGACCGCGAGACGATTGAACAAATATTCGAACAGCGAAGGCCGCAGATTGTCTTCCATGCGGCGGCTTTGAAGCACATGCCCTTGCTGGAGCAATATCCACTCGAAGCTGTGAAAACTAACGTGCTCGGTACCTTGAATGTGCTCGATGCGGCACAGGTAAGCGGCGTCGAGACCTTTGTGAACATCTCCACCGACAAAGCCGCTAATCCCTGCTCTGCGCTCGGAACTAGTAAACGAATTGCGGAGAGACTGACGGCGTCGAAATCCGCGATAAAGGGTTCCACCAAATTCGTTTCGGTTCGATTTGGTAACGTTCTTGGCTCAAGGGGCTCGGTCCTTACCGTCTTTGAGAAACAGATCCTCCGTGGAGGTCCAGTTACAGTAACCGACCCAGAGGTGAACCGATTCTTTATGACAATACCGGAAGCTTGCCAGCTGGTGCTGCAGGCTGCGGTTGTGGGCGAATCCGGAGAGACGTTGGTACTAGATATGGGCGATCCAATAAAGATTGCGGACGTCGCACGGACACTAATCGAACAGTCGGGCAAGGTAATCGACATCGTCTACACAGGGCTGCGTGCCAGTGAGAAGATGGCCGAAAAACTATTTGATGACACCGAGACGCCAATCCGGAGCCAGCGACACGACTCCCTCTTTGTGGTAGGGGTACCTGCGATCAACATCGATAGGAATGAAGTCGAGGCATTGGGGGCTTGCGACAACGCTGGCGATTGGCTAACGGCGAATACATACTCTGGCGGTGCGGATCCTAGTACGAGCCTGCGGGCTTCTGGGCACAATGACGGCGGCGGGCCCAGCGTCACCGGCTGGCAAGCGGAAAACTCGAGGGAGCGTTCAACGTGAGCGACTCTCGCCGACAGCAAGTGTTGGTCGTCTACCCCCACCTCCCTCACTACCGTTTCGGCGTCTTCCGCGAGTTGGAGGATCTGACAGGGTACGACATGATATTCGCTGCCGATGTCGACTCGGGAGCCAAGGGGATCGCGACAATCGACTTCGCGCTGCTCAAGACAGTGGACCGTCTGCGCAACGTCAGGATCGGACCGGCGCTTTGGCAGCGGGGTCTCATCAAGGTGTTTCGAAAGCGTCGACCAGACGTCGTGATCTTCTTTGGTGACGCGTCCTACCTATCGACATGGTGGCTTGCCATTCTCGCTCGGTTGCGAGGACTCGACGTGGTCTTTTGGACGATCGGATGGCACGCTCCCGAGCGTGGTCTTAAGCGGCGAGTTCGCCTTCTGTTCTATCGGTTGGCGCACACCTTGATGCTGTATGGCGAGACGGGTGCCGAAATTGGCAGATCAATGGGGTATCCCGCGAAGCGGATGCACATCGTTGGGAATAGCAGCTTGTCTTCGCTTCGGTCGACAACCCCTCCGCAGGCGCAGATTGAGGCGTTCTCCGACAGTCTTCCTCCTGCCGGTGCCGACGTAATCGGCGCTGTAATTCGGCTCAACGATGTTAAACGGCTCGAAATGATTATCGCCGCCGCTGCTAAGCTCCGATCCAATGGGTCTGACACCGTGGTGCTGTTGGTAGGCGAGGGCCCTTTCAGGGAGCGCCTTACCTCGCTTTCCGAGGATCTCGAGGTGCCACTCTACTTGCCCGGAGCTGCATATTCTGATCTCGAACTAGAATTAGCCTACAAACGATTGAAAGTGTGTGTCATACCTACTGTCGCGGGTTTAACTGTTCTGCAATCATTGAGTTTTGGTCGTCCAGTCGTCACTCATGGAGACGCCTACAATCAGGCTCCGGAGTTCGAAGCGATCGAGGACGGCACGAACGGTGGTTTATACGCCTACGGAGATGTTGACAGCCTGGCGCGAACGATCGCCTCCTGGCAGAAGAAGGTCACGGACGACCCCGAGGGCACCGCAGAGCGGTGTCGTCGTTCACTGGATGGCTATTGGACACCGCAAGGCCAGGCGAGACGTATCTCCAAGATCCTGGATGACACACGAGGCCTCTCAGTATGATCAGAGTTGCAATCGTCAATCCCTATGCCCGACCCTCGGGTTACAGTGGGCCCAACGTACTCATGGATCGCCTATTTGGGAGCATGGTTTCGAATTGCTCCATGACCATCGTTTGTGGAAGTCCCTCGGCTGGCGTGAAGAGAGACTGGGCAGCTAACGTCGAGGTACCCGCTAGGCTCGAGAATACTAATCTCTGGTCGCAAGTTAGATGGGCGTTCGGAGCTACGTGGTGGACTCTCCGCAACTCCTCGAAGTATGATGCCGTCCATGTCCACGGAGCGTATCTCTTCAATCTTCTAGCCGCGTTGCCCTGCGCGATACTTCGACGCCCGTTCGTTATCCTGCCGTTGGCAGGAGGGGGAGACCTCGCAGTAGACTCGCGGTCATCCCGAATGTTCCTGGTCAGAATTCTCCGTAGATTCATTGTTTCGAGGTCTGCTGGTGGGTTTTCGCTCGCCGCCAGCGTCGGTGAAGAGTTAAGTTATTGGGGCATGAAGCCCTCGCGAATTCACAGCATAGGAAATATCGCGGACTCGGCGTTCTTTAACTCCTCGCCGTCGTGGGGCAATCAACGACTCGTGTTCGTGGGTTCACTGTCTGCGCGAAAACGTCCGGGCTTGGTTCTCGACGCGCTGGCGGAGCTACGAAATCGAGGCCACGACGCCGTTGGTCTCTTCGTAGGGCCGTTCGCCGACGAAGAAACGAAGCGGAGCTTCGACCAAGCGGTTGGCGCCTTCGGGTTGAACCCCTGGGTCACTAACCTGGGATATCAGGAGGATGTTGTGTCATCGATGGCGGGTTCGACCGTGTTCGTTCTGCCATCGTCACAAGAGGGTCTGCCCGGCGCACTCGTCGAAGCGATGGCAATGGGCTTGCCATCCGTCGTGACTGACGTCGGGGCCATGGGAGAGGTTGTGCGGGAAGCTAAGGGCGGTGCGATTGTCGCGCCGAACGTGGGTGCGCTGGCTGACTCAATTGGCGAAATTCTGTCGTCGGAAGATCGATGGACAGCAATGTCGCGAAGCGCCAAACTGTACGCCGCAGCTCATTTCTCGTCGACGTCCGTTTCGAAAGCTTATCTCAAAACACTCAAGGAGATCCTCTCATGAGTCCCTTTCCAACTACCGACGGTCTTCTTGGGCTGATTCAGCCATGGGCTCAAGGAAGTGGCTACGTAATTGAGCTTCGGTCGGAAAGGGGAAAGCGGCTGGGCAATAACGGCGATCGGTTATTAGACTTGGCTTTCGAGAAGCTGGTTAATGAATTCGGCATGACGCTAGCATCCCTCGAGTCTAAAGAGCCGGACTATCTCGTCCTGCCGCCGAATGGCGCCTTGGTCGACACTTACGAAGCTCCCAGTCTGCTTGCTCGTCGTATTGCTACTCTTCCGGATAAGCCACTCATCCTATTTCCTTCGTCAGCACTTTTCCGGACCAAGGACCCCGCGGAGATCTTCTCGGGGCGCACTGCTCCGACGCTATGGATTCTGCGCGAGAAGCACTCGTTTGATCACTTGAGTGAGCAGTGGGACGACTCGTTGCAGGCAAGGAACGTCACCCTTGCGCTCGACCACGACGTCGTTGTGTCGGGACATCGGCATATTATCCCACGGTTCAAATCCGTTAGTGGATCCGAAGGCAATTGCGGGCTACTCGTTTCGCGTCTTGGGGTCGAGGCGACGGATATGAGAACCGAGACGGACTTGCCCTCCGCAGGACGAATTCGCAACACTGCGGTAAGCGCCTTCAATGCAATGCCGCAATACGCAAAAATTGCCGTTCGACGCCAACTCACCCGGCATCGTCAGCTAGCAGCTAACCAAGAAATGATTTCGAGCTTGCCACCGGATCTCGCGAAGACGTTGGAAAACATCGGGGAGACGGCACGCGATGTCGACATCAGTGACCCTACGCTCTGCAGTTTTGAACGGTTCGTGGAGAAGATTTCGACGGCCCAGTATATCGTCACCAATCGACTGCATGTCGCTATCCCGGGGACCATACTGGGAAAGCGGGTCATCTTGGTCGATTCTGGGTATCACAAACTGGCGGGCGTTTTCGAGCAGTCCCTGCAAGCCGCAGAGAACCTGACATTCCTCCGGCGCGATGAGTAGCACTCAGAGCCGAATTATCCGCACCACTGCGTACCTTACTATTGGCACTTTCGTCGCTCAAGGTTTGGGCACGGCCAGTCAGTTTCTTCTCGCTGCCTGGTTGACGCCGTCAGACTTTGGGCTCTTCGCTACTGCGAATGCCTCTCTGTTTATACTGTTCGCCTTGGTTAATCTTGGAGATGTAACTGGCTATTTATCCAATCAAGGGTGGAGTGAACGCCTGCTTCTCAAATCGACCTTGAAGCTGAACCTTCTCCTCTCATTTTTGGCGCTACTTGTCGCCTCGGTGTATCTGATACAAGACCGAATTATTCTAGGTTGGATAGTCGCTCTGCTAGCAGTTCAGGTCCCTTTAATGGGAAGAACGTTGGCTTTGTATGCCATTGCCGTTCGCCACGGTCGCGTTCGCTTGATTGTGCTTTCGCAAATGGCAGCAGCTAGTCTTAAATTGCTCATAGGTATCCTAGTAGCTGCGACGTGGCAATCCCCGGTGGCTCTTGCGCTTGCTCTTATAGCATATTCGATAACGATGGCGATTCCATTGGAAGTTTTTCTTCGACGGAATATGCCGCGCGAGGCTTCTGACGAGACGCCGCTGCGAAAGGCCCGATTTAAGTGGGCTGCGCATTCTTTGAGTCAGGCTTTCCCCACCCAGATCGACTACGCGGTGGTTGCGGTGGTCAGCTCGCCGTACGTGCTCGGGTTGTACTACTTCGCATACCAGGCCACAGCCGGCATCAGCGCTCTCCTCACGGGCCCGTTGATGAAGTCGTCGCTTGCCGAGTTCGGTCAGTTGGAGGCCGACGAAAGGTCGGTCGCGATGTCATTGCTCAGGAAGGTGACCGGTGCCGTTGCTTTCACTGTGGTTTGCCTGGCTCTGTTGGTCTACGTCGGCCAGCCCCTGTTTCCCGACTCATGGGTCGAAGCTCCAGTTGTGATAGTCTTGCTCCTCGGATCTCTGCCGTCGCGGTTCGTAGCGCCAGTAGCGGAGTCTAGGCAGGTTGCGGATGACCGTTGGTGGCGTAGCGCTTCAGTGAACTTGATTGACACAGTAGGGACCGCTGCGACGGCCCTTGTGGCGTTGACTGATTCCGTTCTTGCACTGGCCGGCGCCATCGCGATTTGGAAGCTGATTATTGCCGTGATTCGAATCGCCCTGTGTTTCCCTGAAGCAGGCCCGGTAGAGATCGGTCGCGCCATCATGTGGCCTCTACTCTCTCTTATGACTTGTTCTATTGCCGCGTTAACGTGGAGCACGGGTCACAGCTGGCAGATCCTGTCACTGGCTGCCACACTTGGCGCTGTGATCGTGACTAGGGCCCTGTTGGTATCGCGTAGAAGGGCTCTCCGATGAAGGCGGGTCCCCGAACAGCAGCGCGAAGCCGTGGCGACAGTCCTCGCTCGGTCGGGTGGATTCCTATCGCTCTGTTGCTAGCGGTCTCCTATATCGGGTACTTCAAGGCAACACTTTTGCTTCGATGGCTCGGATTCGATCCGACGGCTCCGCTGGTCCTCATCCTTGCGATCTACGTGTTATACCGACAGTTGGGTCACCAGCAAGGAGGACTTCACCGCTGGGCTCCAGTTCTTGCGCTTTGGGCTCTCTTTCTTCCCGGTGCCGTTTACGCGCTAAGCTCGGGCTATAATCCCTACAAGACCGCATATTTGTTCAGCATCACGCTTATCTCGGTCTTGGCTGCATCGGTAGTGTTACAGACAGAGACGGACTTGCGTCGATGGATAAAGGGAACGATCGTAGCCGGCTTGGTGGTCGCGGCGTTCAGTCTTATCGATCCTAATTTGGGATACACCGAGACCTTTGGCCGCTTAGGCATCGAAGGTTCCTCGACGATTGCCACGGCGCGCGTCATCGGAGCTGCTTTTGTGTCGGTAGTTCTGTTGGCATGCGTTCGCCAGCACCGCCTGCGCCCGATTTTGGCAGTGATGAGCCTCTTGCTCGGCGCACTATTAGTTTCCATCGGGAGTCGTGGCCCCTTGCTCGGCGCCGTTTTGACGATTGTCGTAGTGCTTCTTTCGGCACGCCTCTTTAGGGATTCTCGATGGTCTAGTCTTTTCGTCGGTGCATTGGGCCTCGGTCTCGTTGCTTTCTGGGCCGCTTCAATGAATATAAAGGGCGCGCAGAGAACTTTGGGTTTTCTTTCAGGGGAGCGGATTGACGTAGCGCGGAACTCCCTGATCGGTGCTGCGACGCAGAACATCGAGAACCACCCGCTTGGTATTGGCTGGGGCGGTTTTTCGCTGCTCATGGGTGACAATAGCGGTTCAACACACCCGCACAATCTGTTCCTCGAAGTGTTCCTGGAGGGCGGATGGATTGCCGGCGTTGCCCTCGTTGTCTTCGTTGTACTTGCGCTATGGAGACTCTGGCTGGCTTCAGGCAGCGCTGTAGGAGCGGTTACATTCGCTCTAGCGATCTACTGGCTAGCGGTCGCGCAGACGTCGAGCGATATTAACGGTAACCGCATCACTCTCGTGATTCTTGCATGCGCCTTCGTGTTGCCGAAGCAAGCGGAAAGTTCTGCTCCACAAACTCTCAAGAGAAGATCGTTTTCCGGCACGACTCGTTTGAACACCCACGGCGACTATCAAATCTCGCCGCACAGAGCGGCCAGCGAGGAAGGGCTAGGCGCTGATGTAAACAGACGAATGCCGGCAGAGCGCAGGCGGCGTCCAAATTGAACAGAAGGATGACCGCTCCGAAGGTCGCAGGCTACGGCATATCGCGCTTAAGCCTGGGGGATCTTACTGACCGGGGCGTGATGTCGTGTGCGGGAACGCCTGCGCGGGCTCTGCGTGTCTCGGAAGCTCAATCGTGGTCGGTCTCTCGCCCAAACAGAATGGAGTGAAATGCTAATGATCAAGCTTATGGTCGTCTATGGGACTCGCCCCGAAGCCATCAAAGTTGCGCCGGTCATCAAGGCACTCGAAGCGCATCCGGACTACTCGGTTGTGGTTACCGTGACCGGTCAGCACCGTGAGATGCTCGACCAAGTCAACTCGTTGTTTCGGATCGTCCCTGACCATGATCTCGACCTAATGGAGCCCGGGGCGACGCTGAATAGTTTGGCCAGCCGCACACTATCCTCGGTGGGTTCAGTGATTGCTGAGGAGCGGCCGGACGCTGTGCTCGTCCAAGGTGACACTTCGACCGCCTTTTTGGCGGGTCTGGCTGCGTTCTATGAGCAGGTGCCCGTCATTCATGTTGAGGCGGGTCTGAGGACCGGCGACCTGGCTTCGCCGTTCCCGGAGGAAGGCAATCGACAGCTTCTAAGTCGCATTGCTCAGCTGCACCTGGCGCCCACCGCGACGTCGAAAGCTAATTTGTTGTCCGAAGGGGTCGACGCCGCGATGATCGCGGTAACTGGCAATACGGTCATCGACGCGCTATTCGAAACCATCGGAGTTCCTGTCGACTTTGCGGAGCAGCGTGTGGGTGACGTAGTCGAGGGAACCCACCCGTTCGTCCTCGTGACGGCTCACCGGCGCGAATCGTGGGGTGATCCGATGCGCGAGGCCATGAATGCAGTCCGCGACGTTGCCCTTCGGCACCCGGAGTTGACGTGGCTCGTGCCCATGCACCGGAATCCGATTGTTCGCGAGGTGGTCGGGGGGGTACTGGGAGACCTGCCGCAGGTGGTCCTGTGCGAGCCCCTCGATTACCACCAGTTCTGTCACGCCATGAAGGCGGCTCAGCTGGTTCTCACCGACTCCGGAGGCGTGCAAGAAGAGGCGCCGAGCCTCGGTAAGCCGGTACTGGTGATGCGCGCCAATACCGAACGACCCGAAGCTGTCGACGCAGGCACAGTGCGCTTGGTAGGTACTGAGCGCGTCATGCTCCGAGATTGGCTTCTGCGACTGATCGAGGACTCGGACGCCTACGACGAAATGGCAAGAGCTGTGAACCCGTACGGTGACGGCCGAGCCGCGGAGCGGTCACTCGCCGCAATTTCCAACTGTTTCGGAACGGGCAACAGAATCGCCGATTTCGCCACACTACGAGAGGAAAGACGCTAATGACTAATGCCCCCCAGTGGACCGGCGAGATCGCCGTCATCGGGCTCGGCTACATCGGCCTCCCGACGAGTGCCGCACTCGCCATGCATGGAGTGCGAGTTAAGGGGATGGACGTTAACCCTGACACGGTGGCCGCGGTGAACGCAGGTTTGGCGCCGATCGTCGAGCCGGACCTCGACGTCGCGGTGGCCGGCGCGGTGGTCCGTGGCATGCTTTCCGCATCAACCGAAGTGCCTCAGGCAGATGTGTTCATGATTGCCGTCCCGACGCCCTTCAAGGGCGACCACGAGCCGAACCTGGCATACGTTGAAGCCGCAACTACGTCGATCGCGCCGAAACTTCGCGGAGGAGAGGTGGTCATCCTTGAGTCGACCTCGCCACCCGGTACAACCGTCAAGATCAGTCAATGGCTGGCGGAAGCCCGTCCTGACTTGAAATTCCCCCACGAACACCCGGCAAACCCTGATGTTCATGTCGCACACTGCCCCGAGCGCGTCCTCCCGGGCCGGATTCTGATCGAGCTCGTAGAGAATGACCGCGTCGTCGGCGGGCTGACCCCGTCGTGCGCGGAGCGCGCAGCTGAGGTTTACCGTGTCTTCTGCAAGGGTGAGATCGTCTTGACAGACGCGGCGAGCGCCGAGATGGCGAAACTGGTCGAGAACAGCTTTCGGGACGTCAACATTGCCTTTGCCAACGAGTTGGCCCAGATTTGCGAGCACCTCGCCCTCGATGTTTGGGAGATCATATCGTTGGCAAATCACCATCCTCGCGTCAACGTTCTCAAACCCGGGCCCGGCGTAGGTGGGCATTGCATCGCCGTTGACCCGTGGTTCATCGTCGCGGCAGCTCCGGAGCAGGCCCGCCTGATCCGCCGCGCGCGCGAGACAAACGACAGCCGGCCTGGAGCAGTGGTCGATAAAATCCGCTCAATGGCAGCTGGAACCGACAAACCGATTGCTCTGCTTGGCCTAGCCTTCAAGGCTGACATCGATGACCTGCGGGAGTCTCCGGCGGTCCAAATCGTCGTCAAGCTGGCTGCCGCAGAGCCCGACCGCCGTCTGCTCGTAGTGGAGCCTCACGTGGATTTTCTGCCGCGTCAGCTGGTAGACCTCCCCAACGTAGAGCTCACGGCTCTGGGGACCGCGCTCACGGAAGCTGACGTCGTCGCTCTCCTCGTCGACCATCGTCGCTTCCGGGAAGTTCCGGCGCATGCGCTCGCCGGCAGATCCGTGCTCGACACCAGAGGTGTATGGCGCGAACGCGTCTAACTCTCCGTAGCCCCCGTCGCAAAGGAGAAGATAGTGAGTCCTATACCAACGATAGGCAAAGGGAACGCTAGTCGCGTTCTTCGTGACGTTAAAGCGCTCGGAGCATCGGCTCCGGTTCGTGCGGCATACGAAGCGTCGAAGCGGAGCAACTTCCACCGGGTCATCTTCCGTGACGTCGACCCCTCGACGGTGCCACGCAGTGCGGTGCTCGAATTCGGAACGACTATCCCGTCCGGACCTCGCGCGCGCCAGCGTTGTCTCGAGGATGCTCGGCTAATCTTGGAGCAGGGAGTCCGAGTCTTCGGGCGCCGAGTGCGTACTGGTTCGTTGGCGCCGTGGAGTCTCGATCCGTTGGTCGACTCGCTGTGGCCAGAGACCACGCCGTGGTGGCAGATCGATATTCGAACCGATCAACGCCTCTCCGACGTGAAGTTCGTCTGGGAAGCAGGAAGGCATCGCGATCTCGTCGTGCTGGCCCGCGCGGCCGTCCTTGACCCAGACGGCGTCTGGATGAATCACCTGATCGAGATGCTCGAGAGATGGGTGGCTGAATGCCGCCCTGAGCGCGGCGTCAATTGGTATTCGAGCCTCGAACTTGCTCTCCGCGCCATTGCGTGGGCGCAGGTTATCGCTTTGGTAGGGGACGGAATCGCGGAAACGCTACGTGGACAATTGGACCACCAGCTGATGGCCAGCGCGCGGCATATTTTCGTAGAATTGCCCTACACAGTTAGCAGTATGAAGAACAATCATCTTCTAGGTGACGGGCTCGGGCTAGTCGTCCTCGGCATGATGTTTCCCGAGCAGGGGAAGCGGTGGCGTCGCATAGGGGACAGACTGATGCTGGCCCAGCTGCGGCGGCACATGCACTCTGATGGCTCGATGATCGAGGACTCCCTGTCCTACCACCGCTTCGTGCTCGAGATGCTCGCGGTGCGACAGTTGCTCGGTGGCGCTCCTGTCGAGATCGAACGAGCGCTCGAGGGCGCGGGCCTCCATCTCGTAAGGCTGGGGGTTTTCGACGGCCCGGTCCCGCAGTTCGGAGACTGGGACGAGGGACGGGTGCTCGCGGATTCGGCTAGCGCGGGCTCGACCGCCGGCAGTGCCTGGGCCGCGCTGGCACTCAGTGGCTACGAAGTTCCTGCGGAGCGATTTGATGAGTATGACGAGTTGGCGTGGTACGTCACCTCGAAGGGGGACGGTCACGAACTACCGCGGCGAGAGCGCGACTGGGTTCGTGCTGGCGACTTCATTAGAGCCGACTCTGACGACCGGCGGATCTGGTTCAAGACCGGTAGTGGTCAGAGCCATCAACACGCGGACGTCTCTTCCGTCTGGATTCTGGAGAAGGGCCGGTGGCTCGTTCAGGACCCGGGCACAGGAACCTACAACGGTCCGTTGCAGATTCGAAACGGTTTCCGGACGTCTGCTGCGCACCCGGTTTGGGTGCCTGTGGGGGAGGATCAGTTGCAGCCTCACCGCGCGTTCCGGTGGCTGCGTTCGGTCTCTGCTACTGGGTCTTACGCGGTTCATGTTGGAGATTGCACGGCATTTCTCTCAGTCCACAACGCTTTTGCTAAGACGCACGGTCGTGTGGCTCGAGTGATTCTGGTGGCCTCGTCTGGGGTCACGGTCGTGGACGCGGTCGAATACCCTGGCGGGTCATGGACGATGACTCTCCCCTTGGGCAATAGTGCGATTCAGGATGAGTTTTTTGGGCTCGGTGAAATCGCCCCCCACGTGGGAGAAGAGTCGCCTTGGCGCGGTTGGCGCAGCCCGACCTATGGAACGTGGGAGAGGTCAACCTGGTTGGAAGTCGCGTGCACCTTCGACGAGACGAAGCGTTGGGGAATCGGAGAGCCCAGCGCCGTGAACGTGGAATTCCGCTGGAATGCGGGATTCGTGGAGGCGCACTTGAACACTGGCACCGAAAGCGTGCAGCTCACGGTAAGAGGAGCAAGTTAATGGTCGGCGAACCACGTAAATCTCGTGTTCTGGTGCTCAACCACTTCGCAGCGCCTCGCGGCCAGGCCGGAGGAACCCGGCACGTGGAGATGTTCTCTCGCCTTGAGGGGTGGGACCACCTCATCATCGCCGCAGACAAGAACCACCTCACTGGGAGGACGGTTTTTGCGGAAGCTGGACTATTGCCTGTGTCGACCGTCAGTTACTCCTCGAACGGTCTCCGGAGGATTTTAAATTGGGCCAGTTACAGTTGGGGTGCTCTGTGGGCCGGGCTTCGTCAGGGCAAAATCGACATCATCTACGCCTCGTCGCCTCACCTACTCGCAGGCCTGGCGGGCCTAATCCTGGCGAAGGTGCGTCGTGTTCCTTTTGTCCTTGAGATCCGAGACTTGTGGCCGCAAATCCTGCTCCACATGGGCCAGATGAGTGAAACGCAACTGATCTATCGGGCTTTGACGCGGCTGGAGGAAGCTCTTTACCGACATGCAGACCGGGTCGTGGTGATGGCGCCGGGCACAGAGGTTGAACTGGTGGGCCGGGGAATCCCCGCCCACAAAATCGTCTATATCCCAAATGGTGCAGACCCTGAGGACTTCGTTCCCTCGGCCGAGCGCGCGGTATTGCGCGATCGATATGGCTTCACGCGGTTGACGGCGGTATACGCCGGAGCTCACGGCCCGGCCAACGGACTAGGTTTAGTCCTGGCTGCTGCCGAAGAGGCTGCGCATCTTCCTTTAGATATTGTCCTCGTGGGTAGTGGGGTGGCGAAGCCAGCACTCCAAGAGCAGGCCGCAGCGATGAAACTTGAAAATGTACGTTTCATCGATCCGATACCGAAAACGGAGATCGCAGACATCTTGTCGGCCGCCGATCTTGGATTGCACATTCTTGCGGACGTAGAGCTGTTTCGCACGGCCGTGAGCCCCAACAAGCTTTTCGACTACATGGCCGCAGGTTTGCCCATATTGACGAACTCTCCGGGGCTCGTGGGCGACTGGGTCGTTAGCGCGGGATGCGGATGGACCGTGACTCCGGGGGAACTGGCGGAGGGGTTGCGGGCCTTCACGGCGGAGGATGAAGCTGGCCGTAACGCGTTCGGTCAGTCTGGGCAGGACTGGCTGCGGACCAACCAGTCGCGGTCCGCAATGGCAAAGCGACTGGCAGACATGTTTGCCGAGGTGAAGCAACGAAACTGACATGGCGCCGACGAACGCGGTCCACCACCCGTGGACGGTTGTGGGGCCCTGGGCTTTACAGAGGGTGGCGATCTGCAGTGAACGAGGTCGCCTACTTTGTCGACAGGGGGAACTCGCTGACGCGGAAGTTGGGACGATCAAAAGGGTACGGTCGAGTTTCTTGCGAAACGAACTGCGGCATCGCAGGACTGTCTTAGGCACCGGCAAACCCCCTCCGGTAGCGCCCTCCAATGACACAGATCAGATGTCAACTTTTCATGCAGCGGGTCCCGTCGGCCATCGCACAGCATCGGGTTCGTGAACGAACCGACGGTCGGCTGGTGGTCCGTGGCGGCGGCTCAGTGGGGGAGTGTTTTCTTGACGACAGCGGGAACACCAGCAACGAGTGTGTAGTCGTTTACGCTCTTAGTCACCGCTGAACCAGATCCGACAATAGATCCACGGCCTATGATGAGCCCCTGATTGATCGCCGAGTTCGTACCGACCATCGCCTCCTCTCCCACAGTGACTTCACCGGAAATCGCACACAGCGGATTGACTGTCGAATAATCAGCAAGTGTGGCGTCGTGCCCCACCGCGCTGTTGCGATTAATGTGTGCATGTCGGCCAATCGACACATTCGTCGTGACGGATACTTGGGCACAAATCACCGCGCCCGGGGCAATGCGCACATCTGAGCCGATGGTAGCCGAACTGTGTATGAGTGTCGCAGGTTCGAGTCCAGCGGCAGCCGCAGCGTCGTTCAACTTTCGGCGGACGGCCCCAGATCCGATGCCGATCGTGTACTTGCATCCCGGGGGGAGGTGTTCGAGGCTCGAGGTTGGCCCGATGAAGCGAGCACCAATACGAGAAAGCCGGTCCATGTCTGGCTCGCCGTCATCAATAAACCCCATGAATTCGAAGTACTCGGTGGGCGAGTCGCCGAGCGACTGGTCGTTGATGTCATTGACGATGTCTAAGACCTCTCGACCGTGGCCGCCCGCGCCCAGGATGACCAATGGTGTTGCCATGTCGCTGATCGTAGTAGAGGACTGATGACGCAGGGTTATCGGTTAGGGGCGCTACCCCAGAATTCAGACATCGTGGCTTCCCCTTCCGCGGAGACCCCCTCTCGGCGGAGTACGGTCCACGCGGTACGCGCGAGGATTCTGATGTCAAGTCCAAGCGAGCAGTTGTCGACGTAGGTGACATCGTAAGCAAAGCGTTCGCCCCAGCTTTGAGCGTTTCGGCCCGAGACCTGCGCGAGGCCTGTCAAGCCGGGAGCCACCTCCATTCGGCGGGCTTGCTCGGGCGAGTAGCGGTCCAAGTACCGCATGAGGAGGGGGCGGGGGCCGACAAGGCTCATGTCGCCGCTCACGATGTTCCAGATCGCGGGCAACTCGTCGATGCTGGTTGAACGGAGAAACGCTCCGAGATAGGTCATGCGACTGGCGTCGTCGATCCACCCCCTATCCGGATCAATCGGTCGCATCGTTCGAAATTTTCGCATGACAAATGGCTTTCCGCCGAGCCCGGGCCGTTCTTGCGCGAACAGAACCGGTGAACCCATCGTCGCTAGGATCCCGAGCGCGGCGAATGCCTGCACAGGCAGTGTCAGAATGAACATGGGCACCGCGATGGCGATGTCGAGTGTCCGTTTTCCTCTGTACGGCATGAAAAGCTCCTAAGCGATGCGGGGGGTGCGGGGGCCAGCGACAGTCGGAAGTTCAGGGGTCTGCGGCTAGCATTGCATCAACATCTCTCGTTAGAAAGGCGCGCCCCTGTGTCTCGCATCCTCATGTCCAAGGCGACCGTTGGTCCTGAGGAGGAGGAGGCATTGATCAGGGCGATCCGGTCCGGGTGGGTTACGCCGCTGGGACCCGAGGTCGATGCTTTCGAAGCAGAGATTTGTGCGCGAACCGGCCGACGGCATGCCCTTGCGCTGTCATCGGGTACCGCCGCTCTTCACCTCGCGCTGCTGGAGTTGGGTGCCAAGCCAGGGGTGTGCGTCGTCCTCTCATCGATGACCTTCGCTGCCACCGCGAACGCCGTGGCCTACACCGGCGCTGAAGCCGTATTCGTGGACTCGCGGGAATCCGATGGAAACGTTGACCCCGAAATGATGCTGGAGACAGTCCGCGTACTCCAGAGCGAGGGGCGAGAGGTTGTCGCTGCCATCCCGGTGGACCTCTTTGGTCGTTGTGTGGAGTACGACGTACTTGATATTGGATTGGCCAAGCTGAGGGTGCCGATGCTGGCTGATGCCGCGGAGTCCCTCGGAGCGACGTTCAATGGGAGAGCGGCCGGCGCTTACGGTCGCGCAGCCGCGTTCTCTTTCAACGGCAACAAGATTATGACTACCTCCGGGGGTGGGATGTTGGTCTCGGACGACTCCGAGCTGATTAATCGTGCGCGCTACCTGTCCGCCCAGGCCCGGCAGCAGGCCCCCTGGTACGAACACACAGAAATAGGTTACAACTATCGAATGTCCAATATTTTGGCGGCTATCGGACGCGCGCAGCTGGCCAAGCTCGACGACTTCATCGTCCGGCGTCGCGCTATTCGTCAGATGTACGTGGACGCATTCTCCGATATAGATGGTCTACGGTTCCTCGGATCCGCCGAGGATATAGATGGAACTGCAGAAAATTGCTGGCTTACAGCGATAGATCTGGGAACAGAAATCGGAGTCAACGCCGACGAGATGGTCGCTCATCTTGACGCGAACGACATTGAGGGACGTCACCTCTGGAAGCCAATGCACATGCAGCCGCTCTGGAAGGACTCTCGAGCTTTCATTAATGGCGCTTCCGAGACGTTGTTTCGTCGGGGGATCACCCTGCCGAGCGGGTCAGGGCTCACAAGCAGCGAAATCGAGCAGGTAATCGGAGCGTTCCGTAGTAAGCTCGGGCGGTCGTAGCTAGCCGAACAGAACTTGTGTCACTAGGGTTTCTGCTCTGGTTATTTGTTATGCCGCTGCAAACGAGACGTGACACTTACAGTATTGACTGGTTGTCTTGGAGCATTGCGCCCACCTCGTCGGCGCCCTACTCCACGACTTCCCATTCTAGTGCTGCAACGTTGTCGAACGCAGCTTCCGAACGCCCCCGGCCAGGGCGCAAACACGCCAATACAACCTGTGCGGCGTCGACGGGGCCGACTTCTTAAGGGCTAGCAATTCGGGGTCGTGGCCGCTTATTTGGGCGCGGAACCCCCCGCGTGGAAACCTGGCAGGAGGTTCAACCTAGATGTTACTGACCTCGACAGTCGCGATAGTTATGCGTTCACGGCTTCCGGATGGGGCTTGCCCAGGACGACTCGAAAGTTCTTGCACATTCCGCGATCCGTGACCCGCTGGCGAATGTCGGCTTTCGCAAAGTGACGGGAGAGGATTAGCAGTACGAACCGGATAATGAAGTTGCTGGGAAGACTTCTCGCGGCCATGTTCAACTGATACGACACGGTACCGAAGTAGCCCTCGAGCCAGTCGATTTCGTGAACCACCAACCCCGCAGTTTCTGCCATATGTTCCCAGCCAAAGCTGGTATAGCGAAAAAAGTCATATGGCTTCTCGTGTTCTTCATAGAAGAATGGCGCGGTCAACCAGGCAGTACCCCCAGGCTTGAGAACCCGGGCGATCTCACGGAGTGCTTGGACCGGCTCCCGAACATGCTCCAGCGTCTGCGAGCAGAACACCTGGTCGTAGGTGTTGTCCGGCATCGGCATGTTGGTGATGTCGCATACATGGTCTAGCTCGCTGTACTGCTTCTGGTAGACATGCAAATCTGCGGTCTCGTAGGTCACGTGGCTAAACAGACTACGGTACGGAGCATCTCCCGCTCCGACATCGAGGACCCGATGCTGCTCCCCGTCCCCCAAACTCGCGGCCTCTTGCGCCCATTGCCGAAGGTAGTACCGGGAAGTATTAATTGGCGCTTGCGTAATGGAGCGCCGAAGGGCTGTAAACATGGCTTCTACTCTACTTGGCGTACGACATCCGCGGGAGTACTCCGCGATACCGCCCAGTGTGCGCGGAAGTCGGGAACCGACCGGGCTCAATTTAGTGCGGTCGCGACTCGGAGACAAGTGTGGTGAGTGGTACGAAGAGAGACTAATGCGCTTGCGTTCTGCCCAGCTGACTGGATCCCCCTAATAAGTCCGAGCAGACACTGGAAACCCACCATTTCGTATGCGTCAATCCGGCGCAGCGTCGGACTCATCTTCTCAGATCTCGAGCTGACGCTCATCGTCTGCGATCCTGCAGCCTTTGCGACCCCGACCGCCGCATTCAACCCGTTCGCGCCGTGGAAAACGCCAAGGCCAGCAATGCAAGCCTGTCGACGTGGAGGTCGATACTGGTGAAGATTGTGCCCAGGCGACCCATGGGGCCGTGCAATCACAGACTGCTGAGCAGAGTCGGCAGCCTGCCTGTGGTGAGTGGCGCCCGAAGATTCGAGGCCGCTCGACGTTCGTTTCGAAGCCGGAGGGCACAAGCCGCGCCGGCCAGCTGCCCCACGTCGACATGGCCGATCGCCCGGATCGCGACGCCGGTGTTGGTCGGCGGTTGGCCCGCCGACCAGGTAGAGGGCGCGTTGGTGACGTGGCCGGCGTCATGACTCGGGGTTTCGCGGCGCGGTAACCCGGATGCAGACCCACGCCGGTGTGTCCCGCGGAAAGAGGCCACCGGCATCGCCGAACTCAGCGGCGTACGTTTGGCGGCAGCAGAACCCGCACCTGTAGAGGAGAGCCCACATGGCAGACCCGCTGTACACCGTCGAAGCACTGTCCACCGGCGGGGGCCGCGATGGCCACGTCGCCACCGCCGACAAGGCCGTGGACCTGGAGATGGCCCCGCCCACCGAACTCGGTGGGTCGGGGGAGGGCAACAACCCCGAGCAGCTGTTCGCCGCCGGCTACGCCGCCTGCTTCCACTCCGCCCTGCAGAGCGCCGCGCGGAGCAAGAAGGTCAAGATCGAGGGCTCCTCGGTCGGTGCCAGGGTGTCGCTGGTGCCGTCGGGGGAGCGGAGCATCGACCTGGCGGTGGAGCTCGAGGTGATCATCCCCGGCATGGAATCCGAGCAGGCCGAGGAGCTCGCGAAGCTCGCCCACGAGATGTGCCCGTACTCCCGCGCCACGCAAGGCAACATCGAGGTCAGTGTGTCGGTGTCCGACGACTGACACTGGCCCGCCACCGTCGTCACAGACGGCCGTCCAGATAACGCAATGGGCCGGACCCCCTCATGGGGATCCGGCCCGTTTGCCGTTCAGCGCGGTGTGATCAGGCGGAGGCGTCCCGCGCCGCGCCCTTCTCGGTGGAGTCGCCCGCGGTGGACAGGGCGCCGGAAGCGTTCTCCAGGTGGGCGCGGACGAACCACTGGAACTTCTCCAGCTCACCGGTCTGACCGATGAGGATGTCCTCGGTGACCGGGTCCACCTCGCCGGCCACCGCGATGGCCTTGCGGTGGTCGCCGATCATCCCGTCGTACACCTTGTCCAGCGCACCGAGGTGCGCCTGAGCGGTGTCGCGGCCCAGCGAATAGTCGTCCCACGAGCGGTGATCGGCATTGGCGCCCATCGTGCCCACGGGCGAGCCGCCCAGGGTCGCGATGCGCTCGGCCAGCACGTCCGCGTACCCGCGGACCAGCTCAACCTGCGGATCCAGCATCTCGTGGACCGAGATGAAGTTGGGTCCCACCACGTTCCAGTGCACGTGCTTGAGCGTCAGGTGCAGATCGTTGCACGCCGTCAGTCGCTTCTGCAGCGTGTCCACCAGGGTGGAGGAATCAGCGTTGGACAATCCGGGAACAGTGAATTCAGGCATGACCCGACCGTAGCCGCGCAGCACCGAACGTGCGACCGATAGGAACGTGTTACACCAATAGCGGCCGGTGAAAGTAAGGAGAATATAAGGTCGGTAGCGCCGGTGTGCAACCGCTGTTCGCGCGGAGTCCCGGCGACTATTCGACCTCCGTTCGGCCCCAACTCCCGGGTGCCGCCCGCCTGCAGACAGGAATCACATGCGATCACGCACCACCCGCTCCGTCGCGACCGGCGCCGCCGCGCTGCTCATCGCTTCCGGCATGACCGTGGGCACCGGCGCCGCCATCGCCGGCGCCGCGCCGGCCGCGTGCGCCACCACCCAGACCGTGACCTTCAACGACATCAACACGGCGTGGACGAACTACACCCTCCATAAGGAGGTCGTGGGCGACGGCACTGCGGCCCCCGGCGGCACAGTGACGTTCCGGACCACGGTCAGCGGCGCAGGCGCGTTGATCGACCGGATCGAGGATTACCACCCCGAGGGGTTCGAGCTGGTGCAGGCGCGGGAGAGCGTGTGGAAGCTGATCGGCGGACAGGAGTGGAGCACCGTCACCGACGACGTGCGGAGCGACTCGGCCACCAACTCCGTCTACAAGGAGAGCGCCGGCTGGACTACCGCCGGTAACGCGCACATCACCCTGGAGACCACCTACCGCGTTCCCGCCGACGCGACCCCGGGCGAGGAGCTCAACACCGGAGCGGGCATGAGCATCCTGGGGTTCATCAACGGCGACAGGGTGGCCAACCCCATCGGCACCTGCGTGACCATCCGCGAGCCCAACCCGGTCGAGTCCGTGACCGGCAGCCTCGACGGCCTCGGACTGGGCTCGCTGACCACCGGCTCCACCGCACTCGGCGACATCGGGGCCAACCCGGCCACGTTCTCGGCCGACCTGATCAACGGGCTCGACCTGGGTCAGCTGATCGGCGGCCTGGCGGGTAGCTGATCGCCGGGGGCGCGGCGGCGGACCTCGTCGTCGTCGCCCTGTCCGATCTGTCCGATGTACCGACACCGACCGGGCCGGCTCGCTCCACGGCGAGCCGGCCCGCTCTCATAACGCGAACCGGTACCCGCGCCCCGACTCGGTGAGCAGATGCCGGGGCGCGGCCGAGTCGTCCTCGAGCTTGCGTCGCAGCTGCGCCATGTACACGCGCAGGTAGTGCGTCTCCTTCTGGTAGCCCTCGCCCCAGACCGCGCGCAGGATCTCCTGCTGAGTGATCAGCTTGCCGGGATTGCGCGCGAGGATCTCCAGCACTCCCCACTCGGTGGGGGTGAGGTGGATCGTCTGGCCGTGGCGCGTCACCTCGGAGGTGCGGAAGTCGATGGTGAACCCGGGGGTCTCGATCACCGCGTCACCCGCCGCGTCCTCCTTGCTGCCGCGCCGCAGCGCCGCGCGGACGCGGGCGAAGAACTCGTCCATGGCGAACGGTTTGGTCACGTAGTCGTCGGCACCGGCGTCCAGCGCCTGGACCTTGTCGGAGGAATCCGTCCGCGCGGACAGCACCATCACCGGGGCCCGCGACCAGCCCTGCAGGCCGTGGAGCACGTGGATCCCGTCCAGGTCCGGCAAGCCCAGATCCAGGATGATCAGGTCGGGGTCGTGGTCGGCGGCACGCGCCAGGGCGTCGGCCGCCGTCTCGGCCGTGACCACCGTCATCCCGCGGGCCCGGAAGTTGATGCGCAGGGCGCGCAGCAGCTGCGGGTCGTCGTCCACCACCAGCACCGTCTTGGTCATCGGGCCGTTTTCCCGGCGTCCCGGCAGGCGGGGAGATCCACTTCCACCGTCGTGCCGCCGCCCGGGGTCTCGTCGATCGACACGGTGCCACCCATCGCCTCCACGAAGCCCCGGACCACGGAGAGTCCCAGGCCGATCCCGGAGGAGGCGTTGGTGTCCCCCTCGCGGTGGAACGAGCGGAGGACCGCCTCCCGTGACGGGGCGGCGATCCCCTCGCCGTCGTCCGCCACCGCGATGAGCGTCCGGGCCCGACCGGTGTTCCACAGCGTGCGCGCGGTCAACCGGACCGCGGACTCCGGGGCGTGCCGCAGCGCGTTGTCCAGCAGGTTCCCCAGGACCCGCTCCAGCAGGCCGGGGTCCGCCCACGCCGTGGCGCCGTCAGTGTCCACGGTGACTCGCTGGCGGTCCGACTTGCGGCCCACCGTCGCGGCGACCAGGGCCGTCACCGCGGTCTCCTCCACGTCCACCTCCTGAGGGGACGGGTTGACGGCGCCCGCCGCCAACCGCGAGGAGTCGAGCAGGTTGTCCACCAGTGCGGCCAGGTGATCGACTGACTCCTCGACGGTCGCCAGCAGCTCCCCGGTGTCCTCGGGGCCGAAGTCCACGTCACCCGACCGCAGCGAGGAGACCGACAGCTTGGCCGCCGCCAGCGGGGTGCGCAGGTCGTGGCCCACAGCGGACAAGAGCGAGCGGCGCAGCCGATCCGCCTCCGCCAGGGCCTGGCTGTCGGCGGCGGCCCGGGCCAGTTCCTGGTTCCGCACGAGCGCCGACGCGTGCCCGGCGACTATCGCGAGGATCTTGCGGTCGTGCCCGGTGAGCCGCGGCCCCGCGAGCAGGAGCCGGTCGCCTGGCTCGGTCTCCACCGAGGTCGTCGCAGCGTCCTCGTCCGCAGGCGGCTGCGCCCCGGCGCCGGCGAGGATCGTGCCATCCACGCCGAGGAACACCACCCCGTCCTGCGCGTAGACGTCGCGCACCTTCTCCAGGAGCGCGTCCAGACGTGGTGCGCGCAGTGCCGCCCTGGCGAACAGGGTGAGCAGTTCGGCGTCCCGCCCGGACTGCGTGGCCTCCCGGTGCCGCCGCGCGGACTGGTCCACCAGCACGGACACGGCGATGGCCACCGCCACCATCACCAGGATCGACACGAGGTTCGCGGGCTCGGCGATCGTGATGCTGTACCGCGGGTGCGTGAAGAAGAAGTTGAGGACCAGGCCCGAGACGATCGCGCACACCGCGGCCGGCCACACCCCGCCGAGCAGCGAGACCGCCAGCACGCCCACGAGGAAGAACCACCCCTGTGAGCTGAAGTCCAGCCGCTCGTCGAACAGCTGGTTGACCCCGCCCACCAGGACGGGCACCAGGATCGCCCCCGCCCAGGCCGCGGTGCGCCGGGCCGCGGGCCGCGGCGCGCCCCGGCGACGGGCGCCCGACGCCTCGGGGTGGGTGACCATGTGGACGTCGATCGGGCCGGAGTCCTGCAGGACCGCCGAGCCGATCCCCTCGTCGAACAGTCGCCGCCAGCGGCTGCGGCGGGACGTCCCGAGGACCAGCTGCGTGGCGTTGACCCCGCGGGCGAAATCCAGGAGGGTCGAGCCGACGTCGTCCCCCGCGACGGTGTGGACCGTCGCTCCCAGACTCTCCGCGACCTCCCGGACCTCCGGCATGCTGTCACCGGCGGAGACCAGCCCGTCGCCGCTCAGGACATGGACGACCACCAGTTCCGCCGACGAGCGGGAGGCGATACGACTCGCACGTCGGACCAGGGTCAGCGATTCGGGTCCGCCGGTGATGGCCACCACGACCCGCTCCCGCGCCTCCCAGGTGTCGGTGATCCGCTCGGTGTCCCGGTAGCGGGACAGCGCCTCGTCCACCCGGTCGGCCAACCACAGCAGGGCGAGTTCGCGCAGCGCCGTGAGGTTACCCACCCGGAAGTAGTTGCCCAGGGCGGCGTCCACGCGCTCGGCGCGGTACACCTGCCCCGCCAGCAGCCGGCCCCGGAGCTGTTCGGGACTGAGGTCGACGAGTTCGATCTCATCGGCCGCACGGACCACGGCATCCGGGACCTTCTCCCGCTGCTCCGACCCGGTGATCCGCGAGACCACGTCGTTCAGGCTCTCGAGGTGCTGGATGTTGAGGGTGGAGTGCACGTCGATGCCCGCGTCGAGCAGGTCGGACACGTCCTGCCAGCGCTTGGCGTGCTCCACGCCGGGGGCGTTGGTGTGGGCCAGCTCGTCGACCAGGGCGATCTGCGGGGCCCGCTCCAGGACCGCGGGCAGGTCCATCTCCGTCATCCTGGTCCCGCGGTAGGACACCGTCCGGCGCGGCACCGACTCGAGACCGTCGAGCAGCGCGGCGGTCCCCGCCCGGCCGTGAGTCTCCACCAGGCCCACCACGACGTTCTTGCCCTCTGCGACCAGGCGATGGGCGCGGTCGAGCATCTCGGTGGTCTTGCCCACGCCGGGGGCGGCCCCGAGGTAGATGTGGAGCCGCCCCCGCGTCGATCCGGACATGGTCAGACCCTATCCCTGTGTTCCCTGGCCGGACTCCGCGCAACCGGGAGCGGTGAGCCCCAGCGCGCTGTTGAGTGCACTGTTGAGCTCGGTCACCCGGACCCGGGGCTGGCCGAGGAACCCCAGTTGGCGGCCATCGGTGTGCTCGGCCACCAGGGCCTGCACCCGGCCGGGGGAGAGCCCGTTCTCCCGCGCCACCCGGTCGACCTGGATCGCGGCGTACTCGGGCGAGATGTGCGGGTCCAGCCCGGAGCCGGGGCCGGTGACGGCGTCGACGGGCACCCGGTCCGGGTCCACGCCCTCCCGCTGGGCGATGACCTCACGCCGGACGGCGATCCACTCGGCGAGCTCCGGGTTGGACGGTCCCAGGTGGGAGGGGGCGCCGGCCGCCGGGTCGCCGGGGGCCATGGCGGCCTCGGTCGGGTCGGTGTGGTCCCCGGACCCCACGACGCGGGAGTGGAAGTAGGGATCCGGCTGGCCGGGCTCGACCTGCGGGTCCGTGGCCAGCAGCGCGGAGCCGACCGCGCATCCGGCGCCGTCCCGGACGATCGACCCCTCGGCCGAGTCGGTGTCGATCCGCGAGACCGCCCAGACGGAGACCGGATAGGCGAGACCGCATAACAGGGTGAAGAGTGCGACGACGACGAGGGCCGGCCGCAGCTGGCGCAGGGCAGTGGTGAGAGTGGACATGAGTCACGCGATCCCGGGGAGGTGTCGGACGAGGAGGTCGATCAGCCAGATCCCGAGGAACGGCGCGATGACGCCGCCGACCCCGTAGATCAGCAGGTTGCGCCGCAGCAGCGACGCGGCGGAGGCGGCCCGGTACTTGACGCCCTTGAGCGCCAGCGGGACCAGCAGCACAATGACGATGGCGTTGAAGATCACCGCGGACAGGATCGCCGACTCCGGGCTCGCCAGCCCCATCACATTGAGCTTGTCCAGCTGCGGGAAGATCCCCACGAACAGCGCCGGCAGGATGGCGAAGTACTTGGCCAGGTCGTTGGCGAGCGAGAACGTGGTGAGCGCCCCACGGGTGATGAGCAGCTGCTTGCCGATCCCCACGATGTCGATGAGCTTGGTGGGGTCCGAGTCCAGGTCCACCATGTTGCCGGCCTCCTTGGCGGCGGTGGTCCCGGTGTTCATGGCCACGCCCACGTCGGCCTGGGCCAGGGCGGGGGCGTCGTTGGTGCCGTCGCCCGTCATCGCGACCAGGCGACCCCCGGTCTGCTCGGCGCGAATGCGCTCGAGTTTGTCCTCCGGGGTGGCCTCGGCCAGGTAGTCGTCGACCCCCGCCTCCTCCGCGATCGCCGCGGCGGTGAGCGGATTGTCTCCGGTGATCATCACGGTGCGGATCCCCATGGCCCGCAGTTCCGCGAAGCGCTCGCGCATCCCCGGCTTGACCACGTCGGAGAGCTCCACGGCCCCGAGGACGCGGGGCTCGCCGGAGGGGACCGGGTCCCGGTCGGCGGAGACGGTGGCGGTCATCTCGGCCACCACCAGCGGTGTGGCCCCGCGTCGGGCGATGCGCTCGACGGCCTCCCGGACCCCCTCCGGTGCCCGCCCGCCGTTGGCGTCCACCCAGGCGAGGATCGCGTCCGCGGCGCCCTTCCGGATCTGGCGGATCTGCTGGCCCTGCTGGACCTGCTGGGCCTGCCCGGCCGGCTGATTCTGGGGGGCCGCGCCGTCGTCTATCGGGAGGTCGATCCCGGACATCCGGGTCCGGGCGGTGAACTCGACGGTCTCCGCCGTCGCCTCCGACGGCGTGGCCTCGGCGGGCAGGCCGTGCTCGCGCACGCAGAGCTCCACGATGCTCCGTCCCTCCGGCGTCTCGTCGGCCAGGCTCGCCACCCGCGCGGCCGCGGCGAGCTCCGCCACGGTGGCGCCGGTCGCTGGCTCGAGGGACGTCGCCTGGCGGGACCCGAAGGTGATGGTCCCGGTCTTGTCCAGCAGCAGGGTGTCGATGTCGCCGGCCGCCTCGACCGCCCGACCCGACGTGGCCAGCACGTTGTGCTGCACGAGCCGGTCCATCCCCGCGATGCCGATGGCCGAGAGCAGGGCGCCGATGGTGGTGGGGATGAGGCACACCAGTAGTGCGATCAGCCGGATCGGGTCGATCCCGCCGCCGGAGTAGACGGCGACCGGGCCGAGCGCGAGCACGGCGACGAGGAAGACGATCGTGAGCATCGCCAGCAGGATGTTCAGCGCGATCTCGTTGGGGGTCTTCTTGCGCTCTGCGCCCTCGACCAGGGCGATCATGCGGTCGACGAAGGACTCGCCGGGCGCGGAGGAGATCCGTACGACGATCCGGTCGGAGAGCACCACGGTCCCGCCGGTGACGGCGCTGCGGTCCCCGCCGGACTCCCGCACGACGGGTGCGGACTCCCCGGTGATCGCGGACTCGTCGACGGTGGCGATGCCCTCGACCACGTCGCCGTCGCCGGGGATGGTCTCGCCTGCCAGGACCTCGACCAGGTCGCCCACCGTGAGTTCGGTCGACGGGACGATCTGGGTCTCGTGCGGGCCGCGCTGGACTCGGGCCGTGGTCTCGGTGGTGACCTTGCGCAGGCTGTCCGCCTGCGCCTTGCCGCGTCCCTCGGCGATCGACTCAGCGAACCCGGCAAAGAGGACGGTGGCCCACAACCACGCGGCGGTGGCCACGCTGAACACGCTGGGGTCCATCACCGCCAGGATCGTGGTGAGGACCGATCCCACCCACACCACAAAGAGGACGGGGTTGCGGGACTGGTGCCGTGGGTCGAGTTTGCGCAGCGCGCCGGGGGCGGCCGCGGTGAGTTGTCGGGTATCGAGCAGGGCGGTCACTGGAGTGCCTCCGCGATAGGTCCGAGGGCGAGCGTGGGCACGAAGGTCAGCGCCGCCACCAGGAGAATGACGCCGAGCAACAGGCCGCCGAAGAGCGGTCCGTGGGTCGGCAGGGTGCCGGGGCCGGGGTCGCTGCGCTTCTGCGCCGCGAGAGATCCGGCCATGGCCAGGACGAAGACGATCGGCAGGAACCGACCGAGGATCATGCACACCCCGAGCGCGGCCTGGAACCAGTGGTCGGTCACGGTGAGGCCGCCGAACGCGGAGCCGTTGTTGTTGGCCGCGGAGGTGAAGGCGTAGAGGTACTCGCTGAGTCCGTGCGCCGAGTTGGGCGATCCGGCTGGCCCGCTGTTGCCCTGGGCGTCGAGAGCGGACGGCAGCACGGCCGTGATCGCGACGCCGGTCAGGACGAGCACGGGCATGACCAGCAGCGACAGGCTGGCGCAGGTGATCTCGCGCCGGCCGATCTTCTTGCCCACGAACTCAGGCGTCCGGCCGACGAGCAGCCCGCCCACGAACACGGCGAGCACGGCCAGCACCAGGATCCCGTAGAGGCCGGTGCCGACGCCGCCGGGCGCGATCTCGCCGAGCAGCATGTTGAGGATGAGCGCCCCGCCGCCGAGCGCCGAGTAGCTGTCGTGCGCCGAGTCGACCGCGCCGGTGGAGGTGCCCGTGGTGGACACCGCGAACAGCACCGAGGCCGGGATGCCGTGGCGGACCTCTTTGCCCTCCATCTGCATTCCGGCGGCCTGCGCGGCCACTCCGGTGGCGTTGTACTCGGCCCAGGTGACCACCGCGAGCATGCCGCCCCACAGGGTGGCCATGACGCCGAGGATCATCAGCCCGTGCCGGCGGCTGCCCGCCCCCGACTCGGCGAGCATGGTGCCGAACGTCCGGGTGAGCGCCACCGGGATCAGCAGCAGCGCGAAGATCGAGAGCAGGTTGGCCAGCGGGGTCGGGTTCTCGAACGGGTGCGCCGAGTTGGCCCCCAGCACGCCGCCGCCGTTGGTGCCGAGCAGTTTGAGCGCCTCCTGGGAGGCGACCGGCGCCGTGGAGATCTGCTGCGCAGTGCCGTCGAGCGCCGTCACGGCCACGCCTTCGGAGAACGACTGGATCATGCCCTGGGTGAGGAACAGGGCGGCGAATATCAGTCCGAGGGGGAGCAGCACGCGGACGACGGCCCGGGTCAGGTCCACCCAGAAATTGCCGATCACGCTGCTGCGGACCCGGCAGAACCCGCGGACCACCGCGACCGCCACGGCGATGCCCACGGCGGCGGAGACGAAGTTCTGCACCGTCAGCCCGATCATCTGGGTGAGGTTGGTGAGGGTCTGCTCCGGCGTGTACGACTGCCAGTTGGTGTTGGTGACAAACGAGACGGCGGTGTTGAACGCCATGGCCGGTTCGACGGCGTCCTGATGGGCCCCGAGCGGCGGCAGCCACTGCTGGACGCGCTGGATCACGTAGAGGGCCAGCATGCTCAGAGCCGAGAACGCGAGCACCCCGAGCGCGTACACGCGCCAGGACTGTTCGCGGCGCGGGTCCACGTGGGCGAGCCGGTAGAGCAGTCGCTCGACCCCGAGGTCGCGGTCGCTGGTGAACACCCGGGCCATGTAGTCGCCGAGCGGGATGTACAGCGCGGCCAGCAGCCCGAGGAGGCAGGCCACCTGCAGTCCCGCGGCGAGCGCCGGACTCATGAGAACCGCTCCGGGTCGACCAGCGCGAGCACCAGGTAGACCAACAGGCTCGCCGCCACCACCAGCAGGACCACGGTGGTGACGCCCGCGACGGTCATCGGCCGGCCGCCGTGGTTTTGCAGGACGCGGCGTCGGGGGAGGGGGTGGACTCCTCGGACCGGGAGAGCCGGTCGACGAGGAACACGCAGCCGGCCAGGCAGGCCAGCATGAGCGCGAGGTAGGCGATATCGAGCATCGCGGGCACGGTCACTTTCGCTCGGGAACCAGTGCGGCGGTGGCCGACACTGCTCAAGCAGCGTGCGGCCCGGCGCCCTCCGGCGGAAGTGGCCTTTACGGCTTCTTGACGCCCCGAGCGTGGATCTTTATCCATTGCTGACGTGCTGACTGCCTGAGGCTGGTGGCCGGCATGGCGTCGGCCGGGGTCTCGTCGTCCAATTGTGGGTTGTATCCGATGAGCCACGCCTGCAGAACGTGTGGGCCGTCGTTCTCTCCGAGGTTCGGCTGCACCTGGCAGAACCGTCGAGACGATCGCGTGCGCCGAGCTAGTCAAGACCTCGCCGAGTGGTCGCAGATGAACCGGTGGCGGCACAGGCACCCGGGAAAACGTGAACAGGATCGACCTCACGACGCGCCATCCGGTTCGGCTCAGTCCGGCGAGTTCGAGCCCGGCCGGTGCGCAGGTGCCGCGCCACGGCGTCGTCTAGGAACCTGATGCTTCGGTCAGGAGTCTGACGATCGTCTCTGCCGCCGCATTCGCGTCGTAGGAGGGGTCCTCGAGGAACTCCTCGACCACCGCGTCGATCATGCCGCCGGCCAGGATCGCCAGAGTCCGCAGCTCGCCCGTGTCCGTGCTGCGGCCGTCAGCTCTGGCGGCCGCACCCAGGATCTCGGCCAGGGCCGCCCAGCGCTCCTGGCCGGTCGGACGCGGCCGGTCGCCCTCGGCAGCGGCGGCCACGCCGGCCTGCACGATCGTGCGTGCCTGCTCGGGGTGCTCGGTGAGGTGCCCGATCATCGCCCGCACGTACGCTCCCGGGGCCAGCTGGGCGGGCGCGGCCTCGACCTGCCCCGCTACGTGGGTGACCAGAGCCGTCAGGACCTGCTGGTACGCCGCGGCCAGGACCGCGTCCTTGGTGGAGAAGTGGTAGACGACGGTGCCCTTGGCCACCCCGGCGGCCCGTGCGATCTGCGACAAGGACGCCTCGGCGTATCCACGCTCGGCCACCAGGGTGATGGTGGCGTCGATGATCTGGGTGCGCCGCTCCCGCTCGATCCGGGTCCGACCGTCGCTCTGAGACGCGCGCGTGGGCATGGCGGAATGGTACCGTCGACCCCAATAGTTGACCGATCGGTCAAAAATGCGAGTCTCTGGGGAGTCATGGCGGACAAGACGCAGGAGACCAACCTCGGGGCCGTGCGCGGGGGGCGTCGTCGCCGGGCCTGGCGCATCACCGGACTGGTGCTGGTGGTGACGGCGGTGGCCGGGGCGTTCGCGCTGCGGACCCCTGGCCCGGTGGGGCACTGGAACTCGCGCGCCGGGTACGAGGAGTTCATGGCTGACTACGAGCGGGCGTGGGAGGCGATGCCCGTGCCGGACGAGACGATGGACGTGCGCACCGGGTTCGGGTTCGTGCGCGTCTACCGGTTCGAGGCCGCCACCGAGTCCCCGACTGAGTCTCCCGCGCAGCACCCGTTCGTGTTGCTGCCGGGCCGGTCCTCGCCCAGTCCGATCTGGGCGGACAACATGTCCTCCCTGCTGGAGCTGGGGGATGTCTACGTCCTGGACCTGCTGGGAGAGCCGGGGCTGAGCGTGCAGGAGGTTCCGATCGAGGACTCCGCGGACAACGCCGCGTGGCTCGACCAGACCCTGGCCGAGCTACCGGAGGAGAAGTTCCACCTGCTCGGACCGTCCATCGGCGGGTGGACGGCCACCACTATGGCCACCCACCACCCCGAGCGGGTGGCGAGCCTTCTGCTGATCGACCCCGCCTACACCTTCGGCTCGATCCCCCTCGAGACAGCCGTGCGTGCGATCCCGGCCTCGGTGCCCTGGCTGCCGAAGTCCTGGCGGGACTCCTTCGCCTCCTACACCGCCGGGGGCGCACCGGTGGAGGACGTACCGGTGGCCCGAATGATCGAGACCGCGATGAGCTCGTACTCCATCAGGCTGCCCCAGCCGGCCCTGATCCCCGAGGACGACCTGGCGGCTCTCGAGATGCCGGTGCTGGCGATCCTGGCCGGCCAGTCCGTCATGCACGACACCGCGGAGGCCGCCGAGGTGGCCGAGCGGGTGCTGCGCAGCGGCACAGTCGTGGTGTACCCCGAGGCCTCGCACGCTGTGGGGTCCGAGGAGGCTGCGCAGATCGCCCTCGAGATCGAGGCGTTCCTCGCTGAACAGGGCTGAGCTGAACAGCGCTGAGCTGACCGGGACTGAGCTGATCAGCACCGAGCCGCGAGCGTGCAGCTCCGGCGTGCCCGGCTTGCCTCTACCCGGCCACCGGCATCGGCGGGGCCGGCGCGTGGGCCACGTCGGTGTGGCCGGTGCGCAGGTACTGCACCACGGCGTCGTCGACGATGGCGTTCCCCTTGGCCACCTGCCCGTGATCGCCGCCCTCCACGGTGAGCACGTGCGCGCCCATGCGCTCGGCCAGCCCGAGGGCGCCAGAGTAGGGAGTCTGCGGATCGCCCACTGAGTTGATGAGCAGCGGCGCTGTGGCCAGGCCAGCGTTGTGGACCTCTACGGGCGTGGTGACAGGACCGGCTCCGGCGCACGCGGCACCGGAGCTGTAGGTCAGGCCGATGGCGTCGAAGATGTCGCCGGTGACGAACTGGGTCCACAGGAACGCCGGGTAGTCCAGCGGCCGCGGCGGCACCCGGTTCTCGTTGCACAGCACGGTGGCCTGCATGTTCGCGGCGATGATCGCTTCCTGCGGAGGCTCGGGCATCTGGGGGTCCTGCGGGCCGAGCGGGGTGCCGTCGCGCAGCGACTCGGCGATCACCGGCCACGCGGTGCTCTGCGGGGCCAGGCCGCGGGTCGCGGCGAGCATCGGGGAATTGGACTGCATCGCGCCGGGTGTGCGGAGTTGGTTGAACAGTCCCTCGAGCTGCGCCCGCAGCGGGCCGGTGAGAGTGACGCCGTCCATGTACTGCTGGGCGAGCGCGGCCCACTCCGGTGGAACGTCGCCTATCCGCGCCGGCGGAGGGGCGAGGGTCGGGGTGGTGCCGGCCTCGGCCATGACCCGCTGCGACCAGCGTTGATAGACCTTGAGCGGGGTGTCGCCGAGTCCGTACGCTGCGTCGTTGGCGGCGATCCAGTCGAACATCGCCAGCACCCGCCGCTTGTAGGGCTCGCTCTGCTGGAGCAGCACGTCGTTCCACATCCAGTCCGGGTTCGCTCCCGAATCCATCACCAGCTTGTCCGTGTGCTGGGGGAACAGTGTCGCGTACGTCGAACCGAGGAGAGTGCCGTAGGACAGGCCGTGGATGGAGATGCGCTCCTGGCCCAGCGCGCGGCGGACCTCCTCCCAGTCGCGGGCCGTGTTCTCGGTGGTCAGGTGGCGCCAGTAGTCGCCGCTGCCCTGCTCGCACGCCGCGCGGTGCGCACCGCCCAGGTTGGTCGCGAGCATCACCGAGTCGGCCGGGTCGAGCGGCGCGCACTGCAGCGGGCCCGCGTGCGCGAGCCCGCGCGGCTGGACGCCGATGAGGTCCCATTCGTCCCGCAGCGCCTGGGGCCAGGTGAACAGCTCGTTGTCGTCGAAATACGTCAGCGAATCCCCGCCCGGACCTCCCGCGTTGCCGAACAGCACCCCCCGCTTGGCAGCCGGGTCGCGTACCGGAAACCTGGACACCGTCACCTCGATGCGGTCGCCGTCGGGGACCGAGTAGTCCACAGGGACGCTCACGCTCGTGCACACCGCGGACGGGGTCGTGACGGTCTCGGGGCACGGGCCCCACGCGGGTTCGGCGTGGGCGGCGGGTACTGCGCCCTGGGTGACGACGACGAGGCCGGCAGCGGCGAGCGCGGCCGCCATCACGGCGGCTGCGGAACGGCGGGATCGGAGACGAGCGGACACCGGGGCGCGCGTGTTCATGGTGTGTACTCTGTCACGCCCCTCGGGCCCGGTGGCTGTGTACCTCGTCGTCGTCGCCCCTTATGGAGCACCGCTCTGGGGATTACGGTGGGGCGATGGCCAAGGTCGTGTGGGGCTTCACGTGTTCGATCGACGGGTTCATCGCCGGACCCGGGCACGACATGAGCTGGATGGAGGCCGCCGAACCGCTCGCCCCGGGCACGGTGGAGCGGATGGCGGCCGACGTCGCGGTGATCATCGCCGGGCGGGACGGCTACGACGCCGCCGCTGCCCAGCGCGACGAGAGGGACGAGCTCACCGCCGAGGCCTATGGCGGAGCCTGGTCCGGCACCGAGTTCATCCTCACCCACCGTCCCGAGGAGTTGGCCGACGATCCGAGCGTGATCGCCCTGGACTGCCACGTCACTGAGGCGGTGCGCCGCGCCAAGGAGATCGCCGGTGAGCGGGACGTCCAGATCATCAGCGCCGACATCGCCCGGCAAGCGCTTGAACACGACCTGATCGATGAACTCCAGGTGTTCGTGGCGCCCGTCTTCCTGGGTGACGGTATCCGCATCTTCGACGTGCCCGGCGGCCGGCGGATCGACTGGGAACTCGTCGAGATCGACACCGACAGTCCGCGCAGCTTCGGCCGCGTCTACCGGCCCAAGGAGAAAGCGCAGCAGTAGGGCGCCGGCGGCCGGGACCGGCTGGCCGGGGACGGCGCGTGGGCGCGTCGCGGGCGCCCACAGGTGATAGCAGTCATCAAGGAACTCGAGACCGACTTGGGGTTCTACGCGGTGCGGCCCACGCTGATGAACATAGGCTGCACGCCGTCTGCAATGGCCCCCAGGATGCTCCCGCAGTCGGGCCGAACGGGCTGGATCAGGCGGCTCCCATCCAGGGTGGCGTCGCTGCCGAATAAGAAGGTGAAGATTCTCTGGCCGTTCCGGCAACGACGGCCCGCGACGAGACTGCCGCCTCCTGACGCCGAGTCCCAACAGGTCGCCTTCGACCGCGCATGGGCCGACTACGTCGAATGGTCCGGCCTGGACGAAAGCGGACTGCCCGATGCCCGCAGAGAGGACGACCGGTAATAGCCGGCGGCTATGTTGCGCCGTCAGAGGACGGAGAGTGACCGCTTCCAGGGCGTCGAAGCGTTGGGTGGGGTAGACCTTCCAGATGAAGCCGCCGGGATTCCGGACCACAGGCCCCCACGGCGTTATCCGTCGATGGCTCCCACGCCCGCACATAGGTGGCGTTATGGGCAGCGCTGCGTTGGGGGCAACCCTCGGCTCGACTGACCAACGACACGGAGTGCTGGTTACGACGGCGTCGGGTTGGTGAGCCACCAGATCACGACTTGCTGTGTCAGGTCGCGCGTGGAGCCTTCACCCGTGGAACCGTCGCCCCACCGAGGCAGGTCCACCCAAACGCGCATCGGTGGCCCGCCGATCACAGGGACGTCGACATGCACGAGAGGGCGATGCTCCGGTGCTAGTACGAATCTATTCACAGTCCAGCAGTTGATTACCGGCACGAAGCGCGTCAAGCAAGCTACCTGGCGGTCGGAATCGATCGGGGTCAGCACCCGGGTGCCGGGGACCGCCGGATTCCAGAATCCCGGGTCGGCTGGCCCGAGTACGTCGACGACGATCTGCGGTCCACCGGGCCGGCCCCCGGGAATCGGCCCGGCGGTCGCTGGAGTCGACGGATCGGCGCCGGCGGTGGGTGTGCCAAGAGCCGCTGCCACGCCGGCCATCGCGAGGGCGAGGGCGAGTCGCCGGCGGGTGGGCGTGACGCGGGATACCCGGAGCGGGTCGTGCCCCGCACTCACGCCGTGCCCGGACATTCTGGCGGTGGCGCGGAACGGCTCGGTCTTCCTGGAGCGCCTGGTGCTGGCCATGGACCTACCTTCGTGTCGTGCGGACGCCGCACCCTCTGCAACGACTTCGAAGGACGTTACTTGGCCTAACGTTAGCGCGGGCAACATTGGTGCACTATTATGAGCCGGGACTTATCCCTGCCGTTCATCCGGCTCAGAATCCCCTGAGGGGTCCCCTTGAACACACGTCCTTTTGTCGCCATCGGTCTGGCGACCGCCGCTCTGCTATTCGGCGCGCCCGCCGCCTCCGCCGCCGAGATTCAGGTCGGACCCTGGGCCGTCCCGGTGCCTGACATCGCGCCTGTTGTGGTGCCCGTACCGATGGGATCCGAGGCTGCGCCGCTGCCCGCGCTCCCGTTCCCCTTCGTGTGGGCGACCCCCTTCGTGCCTCCGGCTCCGGTTCCCGCGCCCGCTCCGGCTCCCCCGGCTCCCCCGGCGCCGCCGGCGCGCGTTGCACCTGCACCTGCACCGGCTCCAGTCCGTGTCCAGCCGCCCGCTCCCGCGCCGGTCCGCCACGTGGCCAACTGCACGGAGGCGCGGCAGCTGGGCGTCGCACCGATCTACCGCGGGGATCCCCTCTACCGGCCGGCGCTCGACCGGGACAACGACGGTATCGGCTGCGAGTGATGCAGTTCTAGGAGGAAGACGAGGGGGCCGACCATGGCGATGGTCGGCCCCCTTCTGCCGTACGCGTCATTCCGACCAGGTCGGCTGATCCCACGGCGCCCGATCGGGACTGTCGTCGTCGTACTGCACCAGTTGGATGAGCCGGCCCGCCGGCGTCCGAACGAACGAGGTCCGCGCCTTCGCGGCTTCCAACCGGAAGGGCGCGCGGTCCTCCGCGCACCCGTTGCTCACCGCCCCGGCGTGCGCTTCGCCCAGCTCGGCCACCGCGAACGCGCAGTGATCCAGCACCCCGGTGACGGCGTCGACCTCCATCAGCTCGATCTTGGAGGCGACCCCGTCGGACAGCAGAGCGATCCGCTTGCCCGTCACGGCGTGGACGCCCCACCTCAACACCGTCATTCCCATTGTCGTCAAGGCTGCCGCCTCGGCGTCGATGTCGACCGTCTCGTACCCCTGATGATCGAGGAACGCAGAGGCCGGCACCGTCACGGCGCGTCCTGCAGGCTCGCGACGAACGCCTCGGCTTCGGCTGAAACGCGTGTGTGAGTGCGCTCCTGGTAGGTCGTCTTGAGGTGGCGACGGAACCATCCGTACACGGTCACCGGATCGAACCGGGGCCCGTCCTCGTCCAGCACGGTCGGCAGCGGCTCCACGACGGTGTCCACGGCGACGTTGTAGAAGGTGGGCAGGGTGTGCCGGTAGCCTTCCGGGTCCTCGGAGGCCACCACGCGATGCCGGGTGGCCGGCCACTGCCCGTTGGTCCACCGGGTCATTAGCTCACCCACGTTGATGACGAACGCCTCCTCGTACACCGGCACGGGGAACCACTCGCCCTCGAGCGTCTTGACCTGCAGGCCCTCGTAGGTTCCACGCTGGTGCAGCATGGTCAGCATCCCGCCGTCGAAGTGCTCGTCGAAGATCACCGTGGGCACCTCTTCCAGCGGCGTGTGCCGGGCGGGATACAGGCGGATCGTGGACGTCGAGGCGTCGAGTTCGGTGTATTTGTCGAAGTAGTCAATCGGCAGGTCCAGAGCCACCGCGAAGATCCGCATCATCTGCGACCCCAGCTCACGGACGCGCGCCGACCACGCGGTCATCACGGGATGAAAGTCCTCGACGGGCGGCCACACGTTGTCGGCGAAATACTCGGCGTGTTCCGGAGCGACGCCGTTGCTCATCGCCTCGGCCGGGTTGTCGAACCGCGAGATCGTGAAGCCCTCCGAGCAGACCTCGCCCGTGAGGTCGTAGTTGGTCATCATTCCCCGGAACGGGTGCCCCGAGGGTGACCGGAGGGTGTCCTTGACCTCGCGCGGCAGCGCGTCCAGTGCGGTGGCGACGCTGTAGCAGGCGTCGATCTGGGCCTTGTCGATGCCGTGACCGACGATCTGGAAGAACCCGCTGGTGGTCGCGGCGTGGAGGATCGACCGTGGCGCGGTCACCAGGTCCGTCCCGTCCAGGAATCCGCTGATGTCGATGATGGGTACGACGGTCTGTTCGGTGGTCATGGCCGTTCCTTTGTGTGTAGGGAGTCTCGGGATCAGGGGGTCACCAGCGGACGATGAGTTTCTGGCCCAGGCTGACCAGCCCCAGGAGGACAAGTGACACGAGCGCCGACATCGCGATGGCGGCCCACATCTGGGGCAGGTCGAGGTACGTCATGGCCTGCACGATGGTCGCGCCCAGGCCCCGGGTGGCCCCGTGGAACTCGGAGACCACGGCGCCGATCATGGCCAGGGTGACGCAGGTCTTCGCGGCCGCGAATAGGTAGGACAGGCTCGCGGGCAGACGCAGCCGGAAGAAGACGTCGGCTCTGGTGGCCGACATGGACTGGAACACCTCCAGCATGTCCGTCGGTACGGCTTTGAGTCCGGTGATGGCGTTGATGAGCATGGGAAAAAAGACCATCAGGGCGACGACGATGAGCTGTGGCGTCGTCCCGAAGCCGAACGCGACCACGAGCGCCGGCGAGATGGCCACGATCGGGGTCGCGTGCACCACCACGGCGATCGGCATGATCGCGGCGTGGAGGATCGGGATGTGCACGATCAGGATCGCGAGGATCAAGGCCACGGCTATTCCGATCACCAGTCCGATCAGCGCCGTGGTCAGCGTGTACTGCAGCTGGCCCCAGTAGAACTCCGGTCGCCCGGCGAAGTCGGCGGCTACTGCGCCCAGGGTGGGCAGAACTGTGACCTTGGTGGTGGCGACCCACTGCCAGGCCATCGCGAGCAGGCCGATGAGGATGGCCGGGGCCACCACGGCGACGACGGCGTGCGTGGATGGGCGTGCCAGGGAGCGCCTGCGCGCGGGTCGACGCGCGGGGGATGACTCGAGCGCGGCCGGTGTACGCGGCGGGGCGTGTACGTGAGCGACCATGATCAGGTCCACCCTTCCTGTAGTGCCTGGCGGACCTCGGTGACCTTGGCGTGGAACTCCGGTGACCGCTCGAGTTCCGCGTCGCGGGGCCGCGGCAGGTCGATGTCGATCACCCGGTGCACCCGGCCGGGGCGTGCGGTCATGATCACGACGCGATCGGACAGCAGCACGGCTTCCGAGGCGGAGTGGGTCACAAACACGACGGTCTTGCGCAGCAGTTCCCACATGTGGAGGAGCTTGAACCGCAGCGCTTCCCGGGTGAACTCGTCGAGCGCCGAGAACGGCTCGTCCATCAGCATCACCGGGGCGCCGTGAACGAACCCGCGGGCGAGCGAGGCACGCTGCCGCATGCCGCCGGACAGTTGAGCCGGGCCCGATCGGGCGAAGTCCCGGAGCCCCAGCTCGCTGAGGACCGTCTCGACCTCCTGGTCGACGCGGGTCGCGGACCGGCCGCGGTCTGCACGCTTGTTGACCACCTGGGACAACAGGGCGTTGGCCCGGACATCGCGCCACGGCAGCAGCGCCGACGACTGGGGGATCCAGGCGATGTTCTTGTCCTTTGTCGCGGCCTCGGGGGTCTGCCCGAACAGCGACACCGTGCCGGAGTCCTGGGTCTGGAGTCCGGCGAGGATCCGCAGCAGCGTGGTCTTGCCGCACCCGGAGGGGCCGAACAGGGTGGTGAAGCTCCCCTCGGGCAGGTCCAGGTCCACGGTGTCGAGCGCGGTGAACGACCCTCCGCCGGCTCTGAAGCTCTTGCTGACTCCTCGGACCTCGATCCTGTCGTTCGCTGTCTCCCTGTCGTTCGCAGACTCCGGGGTTGAGGCCGGGAGTGTGCCCGCTACGTAGGTCATGACGTCGTCCCTTCGAACGGTGTGACGGTTACTCTGCGCCCGGAGCGGGCCAGATGAGTTCGGAGCCGTCGTAGATGGCGTCGACGTACCTGGCCGTCTGCAGGGAGGCGACGTCGAGAGGTTCGGAGATCGTGCCGAACTCCAGCAGCTCGTCCGCCTCCGGCTGCCACAGTTCGGTGGACTGGTAACCGACCCCGTGGCCGTCCAGGAGGTTGTCCACGACGAGGTCGCTCGACGTGTGCCAGCGGGTGGTCTCGTGCTCCGCGTCGAACCCGGCCTGCGAGACCGATTCGGCGTAGGCGATGCCCTCCGCCAGGTTCTCGTCGCTCTCACGCAGCCAGTTGAAGGCGTGGTAGGTGGCGCGCAGGAAGTCCTCTACCGCTGTGGGGTGGGACTCGCCCCACGCCGTGTTGACGATGGTGGTGGAGAAGGTGCCCTCGACGCCGAACTCGGCGGGATCCCACACCGTGATGTCGTGCCCGGCCGCCTCGAGGATCCCGGGTTCGTTGTCCTTGTAGGCCTGCAGCGCCTCGACCTGGCCTTGGGGGAGGATGCTCGGGTCGAACCCCACCTTGACGGCCTCGACCTGCTCGAAGTCGACATCATTGGCCTCGAGCATCGACCGGAGCTGGCCCGGCATCGTGACCTTGTAACCGAGTTTCGCCCCCTCGAGATCGGACAGGGTCTGGATGGGGCCGTCCGCCATGGTGACCAGAGCGACCTGGCCGACGTTGCCGAACGTACCGATGCCCATCACCTGCGCCCCGTTGGCCTGCGCCGCCAGCACGTCGCTGGCGCTTCCCAGTCCCGCGAACTGCGCGGTGCCGGCGCTGACCATCTGCGAGTTGTTGTCCGTCTTGGGTCGCACCTCCACATCCAGGCACAGGTCCTCGTAGAACCCCATGCCCGCTGCAGCGACCTGGCTCAGGACGCCGGCCCCACCGCCCAGATCGTAGGAGGTCAGGTAGATGATCGGGCCCGCGTCGCGGTTCTGCTGGCACCGCTCGGCGCCGATCGTGGACGAGGATTCGGCGGGGGCCGAGTCGGCCGTGGTTCCGCTGCTACTGCTGCACCCCGCCAGGGTGACCGTCGTGAGCGCAGCGCAGAGGGCGGTGGTGGTTCGTCTTCCGGTGTGAGTGTTCATGCTGCTCCGATTGGTGTCGAGGATGGTGAGAGGTCAGTCCCGTGCGAGTTGCTCTGGAGCGCGCATGTCCCGGTCCGCGGCGACGACGGTGGCGTCGCGGGCGGAGAAGAAGCTCTTGCCGAGCTTTCCGGGGTTGAGGATGCCCAGCGGATCGACGTCCCTCTTGAGGTCGAGCATGCGGCCGGTGTCTCCGACGAAGCCGCCCTCTTCCACCACGAAGCTGTGCGGGTTGAGAAGAGAGATCCCGAGCCCCGTGCAGTAGGCGATCAGCTCGTCCAGGGCCGCCTCGTGATCCGGCAGGTCGACCAGCGGTGGGATGCCCATGCAGCGGACGTCGCCGGAGGGGGAGGTGTTGATCTCGATGTGCTGGAGGAACACGCCCGCATAGCGCTCGCTCACCGCGCGGACCTGCTCGATGAACCGCTCCCTGTCCCCGGCCGCGTACTCGCACTGGAGCCACGAGGAATCGGGGACGGCCTTGCGCGACCACAGAATGGTGTGGCTGTAGGGGAACTGGGTGATGTGCTTAGTGCCCTCCGGCCAGGGTGTGACGGTGCCGCCATAGTGGCCCGCGAGGGATGCCATTGCGTCCGCGTGCTCGACGTCCGACCACACCAGTGCGACGTGGGCACCGTCCGGGATCTGCGCTGCGATGGGAGTCATCATGGCGCCGATCGGTGCCTGCTGCAGCGAGGCCAGGCGGGTGTGGACATCGGAGGCGACCAGGTCCCAGCCGAACCGGCAGCACTGTTCGAAGTCGTCAAAGACCACGATGTCCGCGGCGTACGTGCGCATCGGCACCAGCCGCATCTCGATGCGCGTGAGCACACCGACGGTTCCGTACATGTGCAACACCAGGTTGACGTCGTCGCCTTCCAGGCGGATCGTGCGGGGCGTCTCCTCGACGGTGATCAGCTCCACCGCGAGGATGTTGTTGCTCCACAGGTCACCGTGCGCGGCCGCGCCGAGCCCGCCCGACCCGCCGGAGATGAACCCCGACGCGGTGGCGACCCGGTACGTGCTCGGCATGACGGCGAGTTCCTGGCCGGCCGCGTTGGCCGCCGACTCGATGTTCTTGATCACCGTTCCGGGCAGGACCGACACTCGACCCTCCTCGAGCTCCAGGATCCCGGCGACCCCCTTGATGTCGACGACGATGCCCTGCTCGAGGGGGAGCGACTGCCCGTAGTTACCGGTACCCGACCCGCGCAGGGTGATGGGCACCTGGTTGCGGGCGGCCAGCGCGACGACCGCCGTCAGTTCCTCCACGCTGCCCGGGCGGATCACCGCGTCCACCGTCGTGTCGGCGAGCGCGTTCTCCAGAATCGGGCTGTACCACGAGAAGTCGCGGAGATACCTGGAGATCTTCCGTCCCTCCAACACCTGGTCGGCGCCGACGACGTCTTTGAAGTCCTCCAGGTAGTCGGACTGTGGTTCTGCAACTGTCGTCATGGGTGGAGCCTTTCGGTGCTCGTGGGGTGGAGCGCCAGCCGAGTTGCTTACATGCAAAAAGTGCTTGGGTACGAACTGCATGCGCTTGAAGCAACCTCTGGAGCCGATTGCATGTAACGCTGGCGATGCCGATTAAGGTAGTCGCGCGATTGTTTCCGCAGTTGATCGGAGTGTCACGGTTTAGTTAACAGGCGTAGCGCGCTCAGATTGCGCTCCGCATGTAGGATCTGCATGCAACATCCGATGGACGGCAGATCGACGGTCAGCGTGGATCACCAGTCGAGGAGGACACCATGTCGACGGTTCAGGATTCGGCCGCGGAGCTCGCGGTGGTGAGTGACGCGAGCAGCGGCTCGCTCGCCGACCGCGCGTACCAGGACCTTCGGCGACGCATCCTCGACTCACAGCTGCCTCCCGGCGCACCGTTGAGTGTCCCGGCGCTGGCCCGCACCCTGAACATCAGTCGCAGCCCGGTCCGCGAAGCGGTTCAGCGGCTGATCCACGACGGGTTGGCGACCCACGCCCCCAACCGCGGCGCCGAAGTGGCCAGGTTGGAGATCTCCGAACTGATCGAGATCTACGTGGTCAAAGAACCCCTGATGGGCCTCACCGCGCGTCTGGCCGCGACCCGGTTGACGCAACAGGACGTCGAGGTCCTGCGGGCCATGATCGCCGAGCAGGAGGCCGCGCTCGAGGTCGATACCCACCAGAGCCAGTACATGGCCATGGACGTGAGCTTTCACGGCCTCATCAACCGCGCGGCGGGCAACACGGCGTTGCTCTCCACCCTCGCCCAGTTCGAGACCAGGACCAGCCTGGCGTTCCCTAGCGCCTGGTCGGAGCACGAATACGCCCGGCTGTCGGTGCGAGAGCACCGCGCCATCGCCGACGCGTTGATCGCGGGGGACGCCGATGACGCCGAGCGGGCGTCGGCCGCCCACGTGAGGAACGTGCGGAACCGACTCGCCCGCTGGCACGGCACCTCAGGAAGTTGAGTGCGCTGCCCACAACTGCGGCTCCTCTCTCTGCCATCGCGGCTAGCCGTCGTCTGTCGTCACCATCTACCGAGCCCCAGGGGGATCAATGTTCACCGGCATCGTCGAGGAACTAGGCACGATCGTCGCCAAGCAGGACCTGCCCGAAGCACTGCGCCTGACCGTCCGCGGCCCGCTCGTGGCCTCGGACGCCCGGCCGGGCGATTCGATCGCGGTGAACGGCGTCTGCCTCACCGTCGTCGAACTCCTAAGCGACGGGGTGTTCACCCTCGACGTCATGCAGGAGACGACGCGGCGTAGCACCATCCAGAAGACGGAGGTCACCGCGGCCGTCAACCTCGAACGGGCTGTGACACCGTCGACGCGCCTCGGCGGCCATATCGTCCAAGGGCATGTCGACGGGACCGGCATGGTCGTCGGTCGGAACCCCTCCACGCATTGGGATGAGGTCTGGGTGTCGCTTCCCCGGGAGCTCGCCCGCTATGTCGCGCAGAAGGGTTCGATCACCGTGGACGGGGTCTCGCTCACGGTCAGTGATCTGGCTCAGGACGAGTCCGGTCACAGGTTCCAGGTGTCGTTGATTCCCACTACTCTCACCGCGACCACGTTGGGAACCGCGAGCGTGGGCACTTCCGTCAACCTCGAAGTCGACGTGATCGCCAAATACCTCGAACGCCTCGCCGCCGCCTGAGTCCTCGCTCCGGACTCGTCCCCCGGGTGAGGCTCGCCCGCGAATCGAGTCGCCCCCCTCCGACGGGCGCTCACTACACTGCATTGCGACCGGGCCGACATGGGCCGGCCAGCTCGACATGCAAGCCGCTCGTGAACTCCGGGGCGTTGGAGGAATGGACATCGACGTTATGAACCTTGCCGCGGCCCCGCCGGTCGATCCCTCTGCCGGGTACAGCGGCTTCATCGGGTGGGTCCTGACCCAGATGGAGGTCCTGGGCGAGCTCGGCGTGGGTCTCGCGATCCTGCTGGAGACCTTCCTGCCGCCGATCCCGTCGGAGGCCGTCCTCCCCGGAGCGGGGTTCCTCGCCTACGAGGGCCGGATGAGCTTCACCCTCGCCTGGGTCGCGGCCACGGCCGGTGGGTTGATCGGCGCCTGGATCTGGTACGTCATCGGCGCCGCACTCGGCCGGGACCGCACCAGACGCCTCGTGGGGCGAACGCCCCTGTTGGACTACGAGGACTTCGACAAATCCGAGGCGTTCTTCCAGCGCTGGGGCGGCGTCGCCGTGCTACTTGGGCGATGCGTCCCACTGGTGCGCTCGTTCGTCTCTATCCCGGCGGGCATCGACCGGATGTCGATCCTGCACTTCACGGCGTACACGCTGATCGGGTCCGGTGTGTGGAACGCGATCTGGATCGGCGCCGGTTTCCTGTTCGGACCGGCGATCAGACCTGCGCTGGAACGGTGGAGCGGGGTGCTGTCCAACGCGGTGCTCGCGATCATCGTGATCTTGTTCGTCTGGTTCGTGGTCAAGCGGGTGCGGCGGTTGCTGAAGCGGCGAGGCGCGGTGGGCGTGCGGTGAGGGAATGGACGTCAAAACGGTTCGTTTAGTCTTCTGGGCTGGCGTGTTCCTGCTCGAGCCAAAGCCCGCAACATCGGTATCAGCATCCGATCCGAAGCATTCCCCGTCACGCCCTGACCAGCACGGAGCGCTCCAGGGGGTGCGAGACTGTTCCACCCGATCGCCGCGTGGCGACTGGCGCCAGCTCCCGCGAGCAACGCCCTCCGCAGGCTCCGAGGCGCAATTCCCGGTGCGGAGCTGAGGTACGGGAGTGTCGGTGGGGGTCCCGGCCGAGCCCGCTTTCAGTAGGCTTCAAGGTTGCGACTGGATAAGGAGATAAATGAATTCCTTTAGGCGAAAATCCTATTTGGCGCGCGTCCTCGTCTGCACGCCCTTGATTCTGCTCATGCTTTGGTTCATTTTCGCTGACGTATCTGAATGGCTGCAGTTCACGGTGGTCGTCGTGACCGTGATCGCGATCTGGATTCCCTACGAGCGAGTGTTCGACAGCAAGGCAGATACCGAGCCACCGATCGAGCGGCACCGGTAGCGAAGGAGCGACTTCCCGGCTCTTCCGGTTCTGGAGTGCGTTGATTCGTGCCTGGAGCTGCCCGGACTGGATTAGTGATCGCTGAATGTAGTGGCCGAGGTTGCGGAAGCTCGGGGCGACTCCGCGGAGGTGCTCGAGGCGTCCGTTGATGGCCTCGACCGGTCCGTTGGAGGCGCCCACATCGAAGCGCGCGAGGATCTCGGATCGTCGCCACCACTGCGATCGTCCGAGCTGGGCGAGTTCGGGTCGTTTCTTGGGCATTCCTGCTCGGGTCGAGCGCACAAGCTTGTACATCGCGACCTTGCCCCTCGTCTCGCACTCGAGATTGTCGCAGTTGAATCGCGGTTCCCGTACGTGCAGGCGGGTGGGGTGGCCGACGATCGGCAGATCGGCCACCTTCCGGGGTCGACAGTGACCGGGGAGCAGAACAAGTGGGTGAACTCGCCGGCAGCAGCGGCGTCGGTGATGGTCACCCCGAGCTCGACGGTGCGGCAGATGGTGTCGTCAAGCAGGCTGGCGGTAGCGTTCAAAGCGGGTCCTGGGGTGTTCGATGCGCGTGTGAGAACCTGTATTTTCACTCCCCAGGACCCCTTCACGCTGGGGCGGCGTCGCCGTGCTACTTGGGCGATGCGTCCCACTGGTGCGCTCGTTCGTCTCGATCCCGGCGGGAATCGAACGGATGTCGATCCTGCACTTCACGGCGTACACGTTGATCGGGTCAGGTGTGTGGAACGCGATCTGGATCGGCGCCGGTTTCCTGTTTGGCCCGGCGATCAGACCTGCGCTGGAACGGTGGAGCGGGGTGCTGTCCAACGCGGTGCTCGCGATCATCGTGATCTTGTTCGTCTGGTTCGTGGTCAAGCGGGTGCGGCGGCTGCTGAAGCGGCGAGGCGCCGTCGGCATGCAGTGACGGCCGGCCGACGACTCTCCGCGCGGGCGTGACGCTCCCGCCTCCGACACCGCCCTCTGTGCCGCCGCCCACACCCCGACTTGACGAACATAAAAGAATCCCTAACATTGGTCAGATGGTGCAGAGAATCGTGGCCGCACGTGTCGGCGAGATCGACGACGGCACCGGGATCACGATCCCCAGGGAGCGTGCCGGGACTCGTGACGACGTGGCGGTGTTCCTCGACGGCGATCAGTACTACGCACTCGACAACACCTGCACCCACGAGGAGACCGGTCTCGCCGACGGCTGGGTCGAGGACGGCTGTGTCGAGTGCCCGCTCCACGGCGCGCAGTTCCGCCTGACCGACGGTGCGGTGTTGACGCCGCCGGCACCGAGCGGTGTCGCCGCGCACACGGTGCGTGTGGAGGGGGCCGACATCGTGTTGGTGCCCAACCCCGCGTGCCTCGTGTGAATTCGGAGGCGCCGACGGACGTCCTCATTGTCGGTGGCGGTCTGGCGGGGTATACGACGGCGCGGACGCTGCGTGATCTCGGGTTTGACGGACCGGTCACGATCGTCGAGCAGGAGCCGTCGTGCGTCGATCATCCGCCCTTGTCCAAGCGTGCACTCGTCGAGGGCGTCCCCCGGGCCGACCTGGAGTTCTCGTCGCCGGCGCAGCTCGCGGAGCAGCGTATACACATCGTGGCGGGAGTCGGGGCGACAGCCGTCACGCCCACCGGTGCGGCACTGTCGGATGGCCGTTTCCTGACGGCGTCGACGATCGTGGTGGCGGTTGGTGCCGCACCGAATCGGCCGACGGTGCCCGGTGCCGAGGATCCGCGAGTGGTGACCCTGCGCGGCTACGACGATGCGATGAGGATCCGAGCCCACTCGGGGCCGGGACACACGGTGCTCGTGCTCGGCGGCGGGTTCATCGGGGCCGAGGTCGCCGCATCGCTGCGCACGCTCGGCACGGCCGTCGTGCTGGTCGATCCGCACGAGCTGCCCGGCGCTCACGTGCTCGGCACGACGCTCGCCGGCTGGCTCCACCGGATGCACCTCACCAACGGCGTGGACTTGCGCACCACGGCCGTCTCGACGATCAACGCCGGCGAGGGTGGCGACGAACCGCTCTCGGTCGCGCTCGCGGACGGTACGACGGTCATCGCCGACCTGGTCGTGGCGGGCATCGGCGTCAGCCCCCGGACACTGCCGGGCGTCGACGCGGTCGCGCAGGCCGGTGGCATCGTGCTGCCACCGACGGCGCACTGGGAGGCCGCGAGGCTGGACGGGCAGGCTGCCGCGGCCCGACTGCTCGGTCGTCCGACTGAGCCGCGCGGTGCCGCCTGGTACTGGACGGACAGGTACGGCGCCCATGTCGAGATCGTGGGGGATTTGGTCGGCAAGGGCGAGGAAATCGTGCGCCCCGGTGTCGCGGTCTTCCGGGTCGACGGCGAGCGACTGCTCGGCGCGGCGTCGATCGACGATCCGATGACCGTCCGCGCTGCGCGTCGCATCATCGACCGCGAGGTGCGTGTCGATCAGGACGCGCTGGCGGATCCGTCGATCTCGCTGAGACAGATGCTCCGGTCCTGAACCGCGGGCACCGGTAGCGGTGCCGATCAGGTCGGTTCAGGCTTTCGGCGCCCGTGCCCTGACCTTCTGATACGGATGCTCCGTGGCGTGCGAGATTCCCGCGTCGACGAGTTCCTGCAGGGATGAGTTCTTGCGGGCGGCCGCGAGAAAAAGGGCCGTGGTGCGTTGCGCTCGCGCCAGACGCTGCTCGCTTCTGTTCTCCACGCCATAGATCTGCCGTGCCCACAGGGGAAGCAGCGAGAGGATGCCGTCCAGCACCACGCCCGAGACCCAGTCCTTGGCGGGGTTGTGTGTCCTGGCCGGGTGGCGCAGGCTGAGAGCAGCCTGGGAACCGAGGTAGTTGAGAGCCTTGTCCTTCTTGCCCGCCTCGATGAACGCGTCCAGTTCGGCCTTGGTGTCGGGGTGCGGGCCGGGCACGTGCAACTTCTCGGCCACCAGTTGTTGCTCTCTGACGAAGGCGTCCTGCTCTGCCGTGCTGAGCTTCATGCCGAACTTCATCGCGCCTTCGAGCGAGCCCCACACGAAGGTGTACATGGTCCACCGCTGCCACTCGGGCCATTTCGCCACCTCGACCTCGCCGGTCTCGGGATTGGTCCAGGTGGCACGCTCATGGAGCATGTCGACGTGGGCGGTTGCGGCATCCACGTGCGCCTTGTCGCCGAATGCGCACGTCATGATGAAGTCGCCCGTGCGCTGAAAACGGGCCTGGCCGGCCTCTGGACTCTCGGACGAGATCGACACGTGATCGAAGTGGTTCAGCATCCCCGTGTCGAGGGCCTGGAGCAGCACCGATGCCACGGCGCCGAGCGAGGCGCCCGAGTCGGAGTAGACCTTCCACGTCGCACTGCCGGGTCCGAAGTAGCCGTCATCGGCTCGCTCAGCATCTCTCACCGGGTGTGAGCTCATTGGCAACTCCTCAGGTATGCGACAGCGACGGCCGCAAGTCTTTCATAAGTGCAGGTTAATTTTTTGGAAGGGGGTGCCCGCGCGGTGTGCGCTGCGAGTCGGCCAGGTGGCCCGAATTTCGGGCGGACCGGCCTCGGACCGGTGAGTCAGGGCTCGGCGATCAGCGCTGCGGCCGCGTCGCGTCGTTCCGATCCGGGTGCTCGGTCCGACCGACGCGACGGCGGCGGCGGAGCAGCGGCTCGAGTTGCGCGTCCTCTTCCTCGGTGGCCACGCGGAAGGGCGGGTCGGCCGGGGTGGGCAGGTGCTGCCGGCCCTGGCCGCGCGTCGCTCGCAGGCTGGCGATCACCGACACCGCGAGGATGCTCGCGATGACCGCCAGCGAGATGGGCGTGGGGATGTAGAACACGTCGATCTTGAGCAGCATCTTGACGCCCACCCACATCAAGACCAGCGCCAGACCGATCTTCAAGTACACGAACCGGTGGATCAGGTCCGCCAGCAGGAAGTACATCGCGCGCAGTCCTAGGATCGCGAACGCGTTGGCGGTGAAGACCAGGAACACCTCGTCGGTGACGGCGAAAATGGCGGGGATGGAGTCGACGGCAAAGACCACATCCGTCGTCTCGATGAGCACCAGCACCGCCAGCAGGGGAGTGGCCATGATCAGCCCGCCCTTGCGGACCAGCAGACGCTGGCCGTGGAAGGTGTCGGTCATGGGCACCAACCGGCGGAACGCCCCGAGCACCTTCGACTGGTCGGGGTTGAGGTGCTCGTCGCGCTGGCGGATCATCCGAAAGCCCGTGTAGAGCAGGAACGCCGCGAAGATGTAGAGCACCCACGAGAAGTTGGCGATCAGCACCGCGCCACCGGCGATGAAGATCCCGCGGAAGATCAGTGCGCCCAGCACCCCGAGGAACAGCACGCGGTGCTGGAACTGGGCGGGCACGGCGAAGTGGGCAAAGATGATGGCCCAGACGAAGACGTTGTCGACCGCCAGGGACTTCTCGATGAGGTAGCCGGCGAAGTACTGCTGGCCGAACTCGGCGCCCCAGAACGCCCAGATGATCGCGCCGAACCCCACGCCGAGCGCGACCCAGACCGCCGACCACGTGGCAGCTTCTTTGACGCCGATGACGTGGGCCTTGCGGTGGGCGACGAGGTCGATCGCCAGCATCACGACGATGAACGCGAGGACAGCCAGCCAGAGCCAGAGGGGGGTGTGCATTACTAGGGACCTTTCGATCAGTGGGTGATCGAAGGTCTCTCCCGGCCTGCGCGGCCCGCTCCGCCGGGCCCGTGGGCCGTAGTGACGACGAAACGTGTGAGGGATACTCCCCTTCTGGTGCGGCAAGATTAGCGGAAGGCATCACGTACGGGCAAGCTTGCCTGCACGAACGTCTCGGACGACGTTCCACCCAGCGGGGGCGCCCACACGGCGAATCGGAGGCCTGACAGTGCAGAAGTCCCAGGGAGCTCACGCCACATTCTGCGAGGCGCCGGCGGCATACATCGTGCAGACCTACTTCGTTCTGCGCATGGTCATCGCCGGTGGCGCGATTGTCCTCCCCGCGGCGCTTCTGGTGTGGGTGGCACTCGATCCGGAGCTGGCGATGATGAGCTCGCTCAGCGCCTTCTACTACTCGCCGGCCCGCAGCTTCTTCGTGGGCATCCTCGTGGCTATCGGCGTCGCGCTGGTGGCCTACCGCGGCTACACCCGTGGGGAGAACGCGCTACTCAACGCTGCCGGTGGAGCCTCCATAGTCGTGGCGATGGTCCCGACGGGGAACTCCTCGGTGGGCGGGGTGAACCCGGCGAGTCTCATCCACACAGTGGCGGCAGTGGGCTTCTTCGTGCTGGCTGCACTCTCGATCTTCTTCTACGGGCAGGAGACGCTGGAATCCATCCCGGACCGTGGGCTGCGTCGGAGGTACCGCGTGGCCTACCGGGCTCTGGCGGTGCTGGTGGTGGCATTTCCGGCGGTGGCAGTTCTCGTCACGTGGGTGGTGGACTCGTCCGCGGTGCTGTTCGCGGGGGAAGCGGCGGCGCTCTACGCGTTCGCTGCGTTCTGGATGGTCAAGACCTACGAGCTGTCCCGCTCGCAGGTCCAGATGCGGGTTGTGTGAGAACGAGAGCGACGACGGGGTCGACCGGCGGAGGAGTCAGCGTCGGGCCCTACGAGCGGCCGTCCGGTAGAGCAGGAAGACCAGGAGCGGGCCGAGGAGCATCGGCCCGAGACCGAAGGCCAGGTCGGTGAACCACAGGTCCGGGTCATCGAGCGTGAATGCGGTCCAGTGGTGCCCGAGCAGGGGCTGGGTGGCCGTCTGGAAGAGCATGTGGAAGCCGATCGCCGCGTAGACGCTGCCGCTGATCGCGCGGATGACGCCGATACTCAACGACATCAGGAGGAAGAGCAGCAACCGGTCCGGGGTGCGGGCTGCACCGATGAGGAAGCCGAACGCGCAGAACGCGAGCGCTTGGATCACGACGGTGGCCCAGATCGGCACGCGATCGGCGAGGAAGCCGAAAAGGTAACCGCGGAAGATCAGCTCCTCGGGGATCGCCTCATAGAGCAGAACCAGCACCAGTACGGCGAGGAGCTGACATGCCGCCGCGGGCACCCCGTCTGGGAGGTCGATCTGCGCGAGGCCTAGGGCGAGGACCACCGCGCCCACGCCCGCCATCGGCACCGCATAACCCGCGGCTCCTGCCAGGAGGTGCCGCAGGCTACGACGGTCCGGGATCAGTCCGTAGCCCCGGGCCGCTGGATGGAGGCGTAGGAGGACGGCCAGCACGAGGAGCACTGCGACGGCGATGCTGACCGCACGGACGGCGTGGGCCAGCACATGGCCGTAACCGGGGCCGAAGATCACGGAGGAGAGCTGGAGGACGCTCCACCAGATCCCCGCCGCGATGAGGAGCAGGGCCGTCGGGAAGACCCACTCGCGTCCTCGGTGTCTTTGGCGGGGATCGGTCACTGCGGCGTCTCCCCGGAGGAGGCGGAGACCGGGCTCAGACGGTGAAGATGCTCGCGAACCACAGTCAGGGCGGCCTCTGGGCTGACGAGGTGCGGGCCGCGCAGGAGATGCACGGCCAGGCCGTCGAGGAGTGCGTGCAGCGCCTGGGTCTCACGATCCAGTCGGGCTGCGGGTGGCGACGCGGGGCTCGTGGCGTGCTCGATCATCTGCCGGCATCCCGCCCGCACCGCGAGATCTGCCTCGTCGCGAACTCGTCGCAGCTTCTCCTGGGTGAAGGCCAGCGTCGACAGCGAGAGCTGGACCTGAAGTTCGGCGGCGCGGGTCGGGTCCAGTGGGAGGAGTTCGGCAGCGATCCGCAGCGCCCGGTCGAGCCCGGTGATCTCGACCGGGATGCCGAGCACACGTTCGCGGACCGTCTCGTGGATGAGCTCCAGTGCGACCTCGAGCAGTTCGGCCTGGGTGGCGAAGACGTGGCGGAGGGACCCCGCGGACAATCCGGCCTCTGCGGCCACCGTGCGGACCGACACCGCCGGGACGCCGTCGCGAAGCACGACCCGCCACACGGCCTCGGCGAGCTCCCGCTCCCGTCTCGCACGATCGATCAGTCTGGGCACATCGCCATATTAGTACAGTCGTGCTAATAAATCTTCCCTCGGCCAGTTTCGCCTCCGAGGGCGCGCGTAGGGTCGCGACCATGACGAACCTGGTGTTCCTGCCCGGCCTCCACGGTGACGCGCAGACGTGGGCCCCGGTCCTCGCCGCCCTGCCTGAGGATCTGACCGCCACGGCCCTGGATCTGCCGGCCGAGCCCGACCTCGACGCGCTCGTGGACGACGTTGCCCGGCAGATCGCCACCGGCAGCGTCGTCGTCGGACACTCCCTCGGAGGCGTGGTGGCCATGCACCTCGCCGAACGACACCCGTCCCTCCTGGCCGGGCTCGTCCTGGTCACCGCGCCCGTGGGTGCCGAGGACCCGGACGCGGCGAAGGCGCGCGCCGCCCGTGCCGCGGACCTGAGTCCGGAGGCCTACGAGGAGATCGCACTCGACGGCATGGAGGCGGTGTATTACGGCGACCGTGGCCACGACCCACAGGTCAGAGCCGAGCGGCTGCGGGCGGCACGCGCGTACGGGCCCCAGCGGTTCGCCGCACATTCCGTGGCCATCGGCGCGCGCCCGGACCGCTGGGCGTTTCCCGCGCAGGCTGGTTGCCCGGTGCTGATCGTGGGGGCATCGGACGACTACGTGGTGCCCACCGAGGAGCAGCGGCGCTGGGCTGAAGCGAACGGTGCTGAAGCGAACGGTCCAGTGGTCGGCGGTGCTGAGGCGAACGGTGCGGTGGTCGGCGGTGCCGAAGCCGACGACGGCGATGCGGGCGGCGACCGGGCGGCACGCAGTGCCCGGGCCAACAGGGTGGCCTACGTGGAGATCGCCCGGACCGGGCACATGCTGCCGGTGGAGACGCCGGACGAGTTGGCCGCGGCGATCAGTGGATGGTGGCATCGGACCGAAGCGTGAGTCATGCTCCAGATGGCCCGCCACCGGTAGCCGGGCCTCGTTCGCGCCCGCTCGCCCCTTTCACCGGCGGCAGAGTCCGCGATCGATGTGTCCACTTGGCGAGTGGTCGCAACTGAACGAGTGCGGGAAACCCCACCTGGGGAAACGTGATTGGAAGTGACCACGTGGCGGCCCGTGCCCCCGTGGCAGCTATTCGCGGACCACCGCGCAGGATCCAGCGACTGAACCTGTGACCGCGGCGGCCTCGTCGTCGTCGTTTCTCCTTTCTCCTTCTACGCCCCGCAGCGGTGGGCCCACGCACGCCAGCGCGCCGACCCCAGAAGTTTCCCTCGCCGCAACCGCCCGGACCGTCTAGAGTTTGTCCCCAGAAGGCGGGGTGGTCGCCAATGGCGTCTCGGAATCAGCCGTTGTCCCAGAGATCCGCCGCGCCTGGGGACACAGCGAACCGCGCTCTGAGGGAGCTCGACGACCAGGTCTTCTCGGACGTCGTCCTGCGGGAACTGCACCGCCGCCGCGCGTTCGACAGAGTCGCCAGGCAGATCGACGGGGCCATGAAGACGGCCCGGGCTCCGTCCGAGAGCCCGCCCCGGGCACCCGAACGCGCCGCCGCTACCGCCACCGTCTCGCGCCGCGCCCACGCCGTGGTCGCCTCCGTGACCCGGGGGGCCGCGATGCAGGTGCCCCACATGTGCTCGATCGAAGCGGCCGAGGTCCTCGCACGGCGTGGCGTGTTGTCCGGTTCCACGGCCGCCGATGCGCTGCGGACGTTCGCGCGAGACGGCCGCCTCATCGCACTCCGCGGCGACCGGAGATGGGTGTACCCGCGCTTCCAACTGGACCACTTCGACCCGCGCGACCCGAACAACATCATCTGCGCGGTCAACCGGATGCTCGATGCCGGGCACTATCCGGAAGCGGCGACCTCCTGGTGGACCCTGCCGTCCGGCTCGCTTACCGGGCGGCGCGCGCCCGTGGAGCTGTTGGGGGAGGACCACGAGGCACTGCGGAAGCTCGCTGCCGCGTACGCGGGCGGCGCCGATCTGTAGCCGCGGCGTCAGCGGGGGAGCTGCCCGTCGCCGATCTTGATGACGGTGCCGGTGGCCGCCTCCGACGCGTCGGACTCGAGGTGGAGCAGCGTCGAATCGAGCTGTTCGGCCACGCCGAGGCGCTTGCGCGGGAACCCGGGTGCGATGTCGCCGACGCGCGAGAGCATGCCGTCCGTCATCTCGGACTCGAGGACCACCGGCGCGATGGCGTTGACGTTGATGAACGTGCGGGCCCACTCCACGGCGAGTGTCTCCGTCATCCGGCTGACCGCCGCCTTGGTGGTCGAATACAGCGCGCAGCCCCGTCGCCGTCGTAGTGGTAGTGGGGTTTCGCATACGTGCGGTGCGCGCGCCCGGCGAGCCCGGCCGGCGAGCCCGGCCCGCTCGCCCGGCGAGTGGGCGCAAATGCGGGGATCCGGCCGCCGCGTCCTCGCAGGATCTGAACGGAAGCGCCCACTCGGCGACGTCAGGTGGAGCGAACGAGGCCAGTCGCCCCGCCTACGAGATATTTCCACAGGCTTTCGGCCTCTCCACAGTGCGTCCGCCAACCGACCGTTCGCCGGGCCACGCAGACGAGGCGGTGCGCAACAGTGCTCCGCATGGCATTCGCATCGAAAGGTCCGAGGCGTCGTGGCGAGCTGCAGGCGACCTACGGGACGCACCGGGCCACGAACGGGTATCGCAGAGCCCACCACGGCGTATGGGAACCAGCGGCAACAGTCACCACGCCGATCACCCGGCTGGCTGCGGCGACGCTGGCCTGCCCGGGTGCGGTGGCGACCGGGTGGCTGGCCGCCGCGATCCACGGCCACCCGTGGGTGCCGCCCGAGTATCCGATCGACCTGGCAGTCGGCGATAAGCGGGTGCGCCGGGAGGGGATCATCGCGCGCCGATATGACATCCCGGACGATCAGGTCGAGTCCGTCCTCGGCGCCGACGGCTCGCCCCTCCGTCTCGCAAGCCCGGAATGGGCACTGTTCGACCTGGCCAGGCATACCGAGAAAACAAACGCGGTGATAGCCCTGGACGGGGCATCCCGGATGGGGCCGGGCTACGACGTCCGACACTCGCTACCGAGGCTGCTCGACAGGTATCCGGGGTTGCGGGGCCGCAGGATCGCTCTCGAGCGCTGCGCGTTGGTCGAACCGATGACCGAATCGCCGATGGAGACGCGCCTGCGGCTGTTCCTCGTTGATCTGGGCCTGACCGGGTTCCGGGCTCAGTACCGGGTCCCCGGGCTGCCGTACCGGTTGGACTTCGCTTACCCGGAGCGCAAGGTCGCGGTGGAGTATGACGGAGCCGGCCACCGGGACGCCGCCCAGCACGGAGACGACGTACGCCGGTGGAACCGCCTACGTGCGGCCGGCTGGACGGTCATCCCGGTGACGGCGACCCTCTTGTACCGCCGGCCCCACGAGCTCGCCTCACAGTTGCGCGCCGCGCTGAGCTGATCCGGGCGCTCGCCCTCGCCGCGCCAGCCACTCTCTCGCCGAGTCGGCCACTCTCGCCGAGTGGTCGCAAATGCGTGTTTGCAGCCGCGCGCACCTGGGAAAACGTGAACGGGATCGACCACTCGGCGGGTTGCGCCGGCTGCGCCCGGCGCGCCCGCTGCGCCCGCCGCGCCCGCCGCCGCCCAGAGCCGGCGCGGCGGTGCCGCACCTACGACCCCAGCCGCACCTGCCCGCTCAGCCGCACCACGTGCGCCGGCGAGACGGGTAGCCGGCCGGGCAAGAGCACCCGCACGTCGTCGTCGCTGCCGCCGACCTCCAGCTCCAGTCCCGTGGACACCAGAAGCGCACGCGCACCCGGCCCCGCGACCAACCCCGGCAGGACCAGCTCGGAAGCGGTGGGCGTTCCCAGGGTGATCACGTTGAGGTCGTCGCCGGTGCGGGTGAAGCGCAGAGGCGTGCCGTCGCCCGCGGTGGCCGAGGGCTGATCCCAGGGCCGGCTGCCGCGGATGGCGGAGCCGTTCTCGTGCAGCCAGCGACCCAGAGCCCGCAGGGGTTCCTGCTGCTCCGGCGGGATGGAGCCGTCGGGGAGCGGGCCCACGCCGATGAGCAGGTTGCCGTTCTTGCTCACCACGTCCACCAGCAGATGTACGAGTTCGTGGGCGGTCACGATGTCCGCCGGGTCCTCGTTGCGATTGGCGGCAAAGGAATGCCCCACACCTCGCACCGTCTCCCACTTCTTGTCCGCGATCTCCTCGTAGCTCGCGTACTCGGGAGTGGTGAAGTCGTGGTGCGGCGAGGCCGGGAAGGTCAGCTCGCGGCTGCCGGAGGGGAGCAGTTTCCACGCCAGCTGCGCCAGTCTGCCCAGCCCTCGCAGTACCGCCTCCGTCGCCCCGCCACGGGGCAGATCCGTTTGCGCCCAGCGGTCGTTGACCACGCCGTCGGGCACCGCCGCGTAGTAGGCGGCGAACAGCGCGGCCAGATCGGTGGCGGCCGGCCAGCCGATGTCGTTCCACAGGATCGATGGCTGGTAGCGCTCGATGAGCTCACGGACATGGTTCTCGGCGTAGACGGCGTAGGCGGGATCGTCCGGCATGGCCAGCAGCATGTCCGCCGGTCCCGTCAGCGTGGCGTCGTTGAACGGCCAGTCGTACCCGCCCGAGTAGTAGAGGCCGGTCCGCATGCCACGGGCCCGCACGGCCGCGTCGACGGCGCCCACGAGATCCCGACCGGCGCCGTAACTGCCCAACCTCGGATGCGGGTGCGCGGACGGCCACAGGGTGTAGCCGTCGTGATGCTTGGTGGTCAGGACCACGTACCCGGCGCCCGAGGCGGCGGCCAGCTCGGCGATCTGGTCCACGTCCGCGGTCTCCGCCTCGGCCGTGAACTGCTCGGCGAACCGGTGGTAGCCGTAGTCCGGCCCGTACGTCCGGGCGTGGTGCTCGGCGGTGGGGCTGCCGGGGATCTTCATGGTGTTGGAGTACCACTCGGCGTACGGGTTCTCGCGCAGCATCCGGCGCGGACCGCCGTCGCGAATCAGCTCCTGGATGTCGGGTACGCGAGGCGCCCATCGGGGAACCGAGCACGGGCCCCAGTGGATGAAGACGCCCAGCTTGACGTCGTCGTACCAGGTCGGCAGCTCGCGCCCGGCCAGCTGCGCCCACCCGCCTGTGCCCACGTTGTCGCCGCCCACGTTGTCGCTGGCTGAGTTGCCGCTGCCCGTGTCGTCGTCGTCAGTCGTGCCGCTTCCCGCCTCGTGGCGGTCCGTCACGCCGACACCAGGTACGCCGGCCGCCCCTCCAGGTAGTCCGTCGCGGCGTCGCCGTAGGCCAGGGCCATCGCCACGACGTTGGCGACGAACAGCACCCACGCCGACCACATGGTGATGTCGTACAGCGCCGCCACCAGCGAGATGACCGCGGCGATCGAGAGCAGCACGCGGGCCCAGCCCTCCCCGTCGCGCAGCTTCACCGCCGCCACCACCTGCACCACCATGGCAGCGAACAGCGTGGCGGCGATCAGCCAGCCGAACCCGCTGATCACGTCTACCGCCACGAGGTCCTCCCCGTCCACGGCCAACCCGGTCAGGACCGCCAGAACATTAGTCGCGGACAAGACCTCGGCAATGGTGACCGTGGTGAACAGGCCGCAGAACAGCCAGATCCATGATGCGATGGAGACGGAGGACGGTCGGGTCATGAGTGCACCTCTCGGGTCGGTGTCCGCGCCCTCATGGAGCGGCTCTGCTCAGGTTGTGCTTATGGTCCAACGGAGTAGACAGGTGTCGATAGAGTGCGGCACACCTGTTTTTGTCAGTGGTGGTGGCGCAGGGTCCCCTCGGTACGCCCCTCAGCGCCCCGACCAGGCATGACCGGAGGAGGATCTGGTGCCCGCGTGGAAGAAGACCCGTGCGGCCCTGCGAGCCGACACCGTGGCCCGCGCGGTCGCGTTGTGCGTCGACACCCGGCGTGGCGTGCTCGTGGTGGGGCCCCCGGGTGCGGGAGCCAGCCGGTGTGCCGCCGATATCGCCGCAGGTCTGCGCGCCGCGGGCGTCCCCGTCGTCGTGTGGGACGACCTGGACCGGCGCCGCGGCGCCTCCGGGACGCGGGCACTGCCGGGTGGCACGGTGGTGGTCGCCTCGGCCCGCCTCGGCGCGGCGCTTCACCCCGAGGACGACGACGAGGTGAGCACCCGCACCACCCGGCTGCCGCTGCGGAACCTCTCACGCGGTGAGTCCGAGGCCGCGGTCTCCTCCGCCGTCGGGATGCCCCTGTCGGCGCGGCTGGTCGAGACGTTGTGGGCCTGTTCCCACGGCAACGTCGCCGCACTGCGCGCCACCTACGACGACCTGGCGACCCGCGGCCTGACCAGACGCACCCGCGACCGCCTGGAGCTGACCGTGGACCCGGTCACCGCGATCGCCGGTATCGCCATCGACCCGCGGCTCTGGATCGACGACGCCGACGTCGAGGCCATGACCACCGCCGCGCTCGCCCGCCGCATCAGCGTGCGTCAGATGGTGGACATGCACGGCGACGACGCGGTGAGCGACCTGATCGCCCGGGCACTGCTGGTCGCGCGTCAGGTGGGCGGCGTCGAGATGCTCACCGTGCAACCGCCGGTCCTGGCCGACGTGCTCCGCGACGGTGCGGACCATCGGCGGCGCGAGAGCGTGTACGACGCCGTCCTCGCTCGATCCGGGACGGTCCCTCCGGACCCGCGGATAGTGCTGTGGGGTCTGTCCCACGCGCGTCCCGTCGAGCCCGTCACCGCTGTGGCCGCAGCCCGCGCGGCGCTCGACGGGCACGACTATCTCACCGGCGCCGAGCTGTACGAGGCCGCGGGGCGGGCCCTCCTCGAGATGACGCCGCTGCTGGAGGCGGAATTCGCACTGGTAGCCGGCTCGTGCCTGCGCCTGCTCGACAGGCTGCAGGAGGCCGCCGGCCTGTTCGAGCGGTCGCTGATGTGCCTGCGGTCCCCGGCCGTTCGGCGGGAGGGTGACGACGACGAGCCGGGTGGGCCGGAGTTCACCCGGGTGCTGATCGAGAACGTGACCGCACGGGCGGACCTCGCGCACTACGGCGACCGGGGGCCGGAGAACTCGTTGCCGATGATCGACGCGGCGCACGGTCTTCTGCCGCCGGACCATCCCGGGCACACGGTGCTTGACGCGCTGACCGTGGTGCACCTGACCTACTCCGGGCGGTACCGCGACGCGGCCAGGGCGTACACCGAGCTCACCTCGGCAGAGTCGTCGGCCTCGTCGCCCCTGGCTTCGCAGCCCCACATCGCACCCCTGCCGGCGGAGTGGGAACGACGACTCGACGCCAACCACGCCCTCGCGCTGGACGCCCTCGGCCAGCCGGATGTCGCGTTGGCGCTCCTGCGCCGCCTCGCCCGTCGGACGCGCACGATGGAGCACCAGACGTGGGCGTCCGAGGAGTACCTGGCGTCGCTGCTGACGGTGGTCCTGCACGGCTACGGGATCACCGCCCTGCTCTCGGAACTCGCGCCCTTCCTCGCCGTGGAGCAGGAGGACACCGTCCGCCTCGATCACGGGATGCGGCGGGTCGCCGATGCGGAGATCGCGCTGGCGACCGGAGACCTGCCGGCCGCCGTGAGCGCCGCCGCCGACGCGGTCGACTCCATCGAGGCCGACGGCCCCGAGGACTTCCTGCCACGCGCGATCTCCCTGTACGCCCTCACCTCGGCGCTGTCCGGACGGACCCCTGCCGCGCGGGAGCAACTGCGGCGGCTGCGATCGATCGTCGGCTATACCAACTCGCCGGTCGGGCCCGAGATCCGCGGAGCAGAGTCAGGGGTGCTGTACTGCCTCGGCGAACACGACGAGGCACGCGGGATCGTCCGGTCGCTCGTCGACGAGGGTCTCCACGGTTCCGCTGTCCGCGCCGCACTGGCCGGAGTTCTGATGGCCGACCCCGAGAGCTGCCGCATCGTGGCCGAACTCGAGGTCAGTGGAGACGTGCTCGTGCTGGTGCGGGATGTGGCCGTGGGCAACCTGGCCGGGAATCCCCGGCACCTGCTCGACGCGGCTCAGCGGGCCCGGGACTGCGGACTGCACATGATGGCCGCGGCGGCCGCCGAGCTCGCCCGCACCATGGCCGCCCCCGGATCGCAGCACCGCACGCTGGCCGAGCGCATGCTCGCGACCGCCGAAGTCAGCGGGCCGCACGCCGAGCTCGCCGGCCTCCCCGGCTCGGTCCCGCCTGGCGTCTCACTGACCCGCCGCGAATCCCAGATCGCCGAGCTGGTGGGGCGGGGTCTGACCAATGCCGAGATCGCCGCTGAACTGCACCTGTCCAAGCGCACGGTGGAGGGACACCTCAACCGGATCTACACCAAGACCGGCACCCGCCTTCGAGGACGCCCCCGGGGCGGTTCTAGACCGAACTCGTAGGCGAGGAGGCCGCGTCTCGGACGCTCGTCGTCGACCCTGTGCGGCCACCGACCAGCGGGTCGAGCTCATCCTGGAAGAAGGGGAGGTAGAGGGCCAGGATCAGTCCTCCGTAGATCGACAGATCGGCGAACAGGTCGAATCCACCCGTGACCGCGATGACCAACCCCGCGTGGAAGCAGAGACCCACGACAAGGGCGATGCTGCGGGTTCGTGTGAACCACAGGCCGACGGCGAGGAATGCCTCCACCATGATGGACGCCGCCGACACGATCATCAGGAACTCGGGAGAGGGGTCGTCTCTGAACACGGCCTGCCACGCGGCTGCCTGCACCATCGACGAATAGAGCTCGGAACCCGACAGATAGGTCTCGTTGATCTTCGTGAGTGCGGCAAACGCGTACACGATGGTGAGCTGGATCTTCAACAACTGGGGAACGCTCACGCCTAGTGCGAAGATGGCGCAGATCGTGATGATCAGATAAGTGTGATGATTGTAGAAATCAAACGCGAAGACAAAGACGAGGAAACCCGACAGGATCGCCGAAGCGGCTAATCTGATCCCTTTTCTAAGGACAAAAAGCCCACGCAGACGAGCACGGCAGCGCCCAGTGGCAGTGCGAGGAAGGCCTGATCCGAGAGGCCTATCCCGCCATCAGTTGATATCGATGCCCGTGCTGTCAATTGCAGGGTCTTGAGGGCGACGAGTGCGCCGAAAACAAATCGGAATATGGTCAGCATTGATAGTCGATCTCATGGTCTGACAAGCCGTCCTCGGCATCGGATCGGGCGACCGATTCCAGATCAGGATGCTGTTCACACAACAGTCGCGGCACCTCATCGTTATAGGCGACGGCCCGTGTGATCAGTGGCAGTCCATCAAGGCCCAGTTCGCGATGCGACCCGTCACCGGTCGTCCCGGTGTACGTGCCCGGATTGACGGTGCTGTACATCTGCCAACTGAAGGGGTATTCGGTCGTGGGCATGGAGCCCTCGGTGGACCAACGGGGCTCATCCCAATCGGGGGTGTAGGAGTTGGGGTCTGAAGCCGCCGGTCTCGAGCAGGCTTCGGGCGATGTAGTTGGTCAGGTTGCGGAACCCGAGTGCGGAGCCGCGCAGGTGTTCGAGCCGTCCG
>NZ_JAMYEI010000012.1:0-84286 GCF_033790845.1 Dietzia sp. PP-33 | reverse complement strand
CGGAGCGGCAATCCGGCACCTGAGGGCGTGCAGGTCACGCGGCCTGTCGGGCACTACGGGCGAGGGGCAGTTCGGGGAGGTGTTGAGTTCGCAGGATCTACAACTCGACACCCTGAGCTTGTCATAACGTAAGTTATCGGCACTCACATGGGGCAGGTAAAAGGCCCATTTGTGCCACGGTGTGTTCCAGGCGTGTTTACGGATGGTCGTCGTCCTCGGTGATCTGGTCCAAGGCAGCGGTGAGATCGTCCTCGCTGGGTAGCGACTCCTGCTCGGCGGCGGGCAGGCTCGCGTAGCTGAAGGTTGAGACGGCCAAGGGTGCGCCGGCTTGGTTCAGTGCGTAACGGACGACGCGATCGTTGCGGCTGCCGCAGACCAGGATCCCGACAGTCGGGGCATGCGAGGCGCGGCGCAGGCGGTCCTCGACGAGAGCGACGTAGAACTGCAGCTGTCCGGCATGTTCGGGCTTGAACTTGCCGGTCTTGAGTTCGATGACGACGTACCGCAATTGCTCGACGTGGAAGAACAGCAGGTCGGCATAGAAGTCCTCGCCGCCGACGTCGAAGTGGACTTGCCTTCCCACGAAGGCGAATCCCGGGCCGAGCTCCCGCAATGTATCGACGATCCGGTCGGTCAGAGACTCCTCGAGCTCACGCTCGGCGACCTCGCCAGACAGGTCCAGGAAATCAAGGATCAGCGGGTCCTTGGCGATCTGCTGTGCCAGCTCGGAATCTTGCGCAACAAGCTGTTGCGCAAAGTTGGACGGAGCCGCCCCGGTGCGTTCGAGGGCGCTGCTGGCGATCATGTTGGTGAGCACGTTGCGCGACCAGCCGTGCTCGACGGCCGCGGCTGCGTACTTGTCCCGATCTTCCTGGGCGCTGAGTTTGTCCAGCAGTACAGTCACGTGCCCCCAGGGCAGGTACGCAACAGGCTGTTGCGCGATTGGCCCCGCCGCCCAGGCGCCGGCGAAGGTCGCCATGTACTGCAGGTTCCGGGCAGAAAAGCCTTTCATCTGGGGGAACTCGACCCGAAGATCCTCGGCGAGCCTGCGGATCACACCGCTACCCCACTCGTGCCGGGCGCTCTCCTCGCGCACGGCCTGCCCGAGGGACCAGTACAACTCGATCAGCTGGGTGTTGACCCTGCGCTGCGCCGTGACCTGCGCTCGTCGGACCCTGTCCTTGAGGTCCTCGACGAGGCGCCCATAGTTGGATGGCAGGTCCAGGTCCCGGGAGTTCACCCGCCCATCCTGACAGGCCCACCCCTGCGACCCTGCAAGCTGGTCAGCAAGAACCCCCGCATTCGCTGTGTTCGCCAATCGCTCCCTGTGGGGTGATCGTCAACCGGGACACCGCCATAGCCTCCTGCTGATACGTGCTCGTGGCCGATCTTCATGATTGGCGGGCCGCATAAGGCTGTGACCTCGTCGTATTTGCTGCGCTGCTTGGACGTGCCACACCGGCATGAGCCGGGTTTAGGGTTCGTGCTGCGCGAGCCTGCGCTTGGGAGTTCGTTTAAGAAGTGTCGCGTTAGGCGATCGTCAAATACGACACGCACTGAGAGGGGAGTAGTAGGGATGGAAAAAGTGCAGAAAGTGGGCGGCACATCAGATGCTCGGCCGACGGGAGAGATGCTGCACCGGTCGCCCACGGAGGTGGCGCGAATCGTTGCCGCGGAACGTGGCTGGAGTTTTGTCGAGGGCGGCGCACTCATCGATCGGGAAGGGGTCTCTGTCGCACCGTCTATTGAAGATGCCAGCAGGGCCATGATTTCACTGGGATGGATCCATGCGCGCTCTGGTGTCGCTGTGGATTGGCGGGCCATCCAGCCCAATGAGGCGGAAGGTGATGTCCGAGCCGTGCTGGGAATTGGTGCTAAGCCTGATCGTTTGCCAGGCGGCGCGCCGGCGGAGCTTGTTGGCCTCCTTGATCTCACTGATGCGGAGCTCAAGATGCTCGCAAGAGACGTGCGTATCCGCAGCATCGTCCATTCCGATCTGACCGAGGAGGGGTTGATTTGAGGCCGCCCCCGGCCGCTCTGCGGTGGTAGCACCGCCTCTAATGGCGGCCGAGTGACTGCCGCCTGGGCAAAGGCCACCGTTGCAATATCTGAGGGCAGCGCCGGTATGACGGCTGACGCGCCGGTCCCGACCCGTTAGTGGGATGCATCTGGCTCGCCGCTGGTGGTACCCGCTCCGACGGGTGCTCTTCCCCCACAGTCAACGCTCCATATCGTGCGCGGGCTACTCAGCGCGCGCGGAATGCGGTAACGTCGGTAACGAATAGTGTTACCGGTTTCCCGTTACCCAACTCGAAAGGACCATCATGTCGTCGTCGGAGAAGATCGCGCATGCGTACGGCGTGCTGGTCGCGCGTGGGGACAAGGTCACCGTGCGGGCGGTGCAGAAACAGGCGGGGGTGCGGATCGGCGAGGTGGCGGCGTGGATGCGCGAGCACGCCGCGGGTGCAGCCGGCGAGGTGCCGGAGGCCCCGGACTTGTCGGAGCCGATGTCGGCGATGGTGGCCTCGGTGTGGGCGGCGGCGTGGAAGCGCGCCGCCGAGCAGGCAGACGAGGCCACTGCGGTGGCGCTCGATGCTGCCCGTGCCGGCGAGGCCGATGCCCTCGCTGCGGCGGAGTCCGCCACGGCGCAACGAGCAGACGCCGACGCGGCCAGGGAGGAGGCGGTCCGGGACGCGGAGCAGTTGCGGGCCGAGCTGGCCCAGGTTCGCCAGCAACTCGAGACGATGCAGCGTCAGGCAGAGCAGGCGCGCGCCCAGGCCGAGGAGGCCGACCGTGCCCGGGTGCGGGCCGAGGCCACCTCGGACACCTTGCGTGAACTGCTGGACGCGTTTCGTTCCTCCGGGCAGGCCGCCGAGGACAAGTAGCGATCCGCACCGTGGTGGCCTTGTCGTGTCGGACCGGGCGAGCACACTGACAAAGCAGGACTGCCAATGAACAAGTGGCTCGGAGCTCCGCCGGTTGAGTTCGGGTCGTAACAGCCGGAACGCCAACACGGGGGGCGTCATGTGGGATCTGCAGACCGCGGTACAGGCCGTGGCGGTGGTCGCGGTGGCATCGCTTCTGGTGCCGCCGCTGGCGCGCGGCATCGGAGGCATCTGCGCCGTGATCGGCTTCTGTGGGGTGGTGAAGTCGAGCTCCTGGGCGCCGACGGTGATGGCGTTGGGGATGGTGTCGTGGTTTGTCGGGCACTGGTCGTTCATGGTGCGCAACGATGTGCATTACCGGTCGCGTCTGGCACGTGTGGTGATCGACAAGACGCCGTTGTAGTGGGCGATTCCGCGTTACTGGCAGTTGCGCCGCCAAAGACGCATAGCGGCCGCCCGCTGACACTTCCCACCCCGACCGATACAACTATGGCCCCACCTCTTTGGTGGGGCCATAGCTGTAGGTGTTTGGAGACGATTCTAGAACAGTGGGGGCTCGTCTAGTGGTGCGGTGTTGCCGCAAGCTTGGGCGTAGGCCTTGGGGTTCCATCCGCCGGCGACCGCGTCGCGGACGGCGAGGGAGCGGGCGTGCCGGTCGTGGCGTTCGGTGGTGTTGCGGATGATTCCGGTGCGTCCGCAGGCGACCGCGTAGAGCAGGTTCGCTGATTGGGTTGAGGCGATGAGATGGTCCGGGTCTAGGCGCACGCACAAGGGTTCGTTGCAGCGGTGTTCACCGATCGCCTCGGCGGTCAGTTGGCCGGCGACTAGGAGGGCGAAGCGGTGCGCGTACTCGGTTCTGCTGACGCCGCCTTGTCGCCAGGTGATCCGTCCGTACCCGTCGGAGATGGCGCCGGTCCAGATGTGGCATCCATTGCCCGGGGCGCGCACGACACGTGAGCCAAACGCGGCGATCGCTGCTTCGGTCGGAGGCAGTGTCGAGTCGTACGGCCTGGACCGCCTCGGGGCAGGTCGGGGCCGGGGACGGGCGTCCATTCCCGGCAGCGGGATGTCCTCGAACCATCCGCCGGAGACGGGCTCAGTGCTGTTGGTCACCGTTGGTGTCCGCCGAGGTCTGATCCGCCGCTGGCGTGTCACCGCCGTCGGCATCGTTGACCGTGTCGTCGGTGTCGGTGGTGTTGTCCTTCGCGGCGCGGATCGCCGCCCCGACCTCGCGGGCAGACAGTCCGGTCATCTCCGCCAGATCGGCCTGCACCACGCCCAGGTCCCGAAGCTCGACCAGCGCCTGACCGAGGGCGATCTGCGCGTCATCGCGGGCATCGATCGCCGAGAACGCCGCGACCAGCTTGGCCTCGCGCTTGCGTGCCCGCTCCAGCTCGTCGGCCATCGCCTGACGAGCCCTCGCGCGTGCGGTTTGTGAACGTGAATCAGTCTTGGTAGCCGCCATGACACCCGACCCTATTTCCCCACCCATCGTGCCGCAATGCCCAACCACCATGCCGCCGTCATCGTCTCGCCGTCCTGGTCCCCGATCGCCGCACCACATCTAGCACCGGCCGTGCTAGATCATCCTCGCCGTCGCTCGCTTAAACTGCCACACACAGTATGCACTTCTAGTGAACGACGGCAAACACCTGGTCAGCGCCCTGCGGCCTCGTGGGGCGTAGACGCCCCGCCACCGGCCGCATACTCTGGAGGCTGTGATGAGTCTGCGAGCGGTTCACGCAGGGACTGGATACCAGTACCTGCTGCGCTCGGTCGCGACCCATGACGCCGACCCCGAAGGCAAGTCACTGTCGGACTACTACGCCGCCAAAGGCACCCCACCGGGGGTCTGGATCGGCTCCGGACTGACCGGATTGAACTCCGAGACCGCGACCGTCGGGGCCACCGTGACCGAGGAACAGATGGCCGCCCTGTACGGGGAGGGACTGCACCCGGACACCGACCAGAAGATGGCCGACGGCGCCCCCCTCGCGGCCTGCAAGTTGGGCCGAAGTTTCCCGATCTACACCGGCGGCGTCGAGGTCCTTCAGGCAATTGCTACTGCCGAGAAAACCTTCCTCGTCACGGAAGGACGGCGCCCCACCGTCGAGGAGCGAGGCCAGATCGCCGAAGGTACGGCCCGCCCGTTCTACACCCGAGAGTTCGGCTACGAGCACGCCTCCGGGGAAGACGTCATCGCCTGGGTCAACCGGGAACGCGACCGCGTCAAACAAGCCGTCGCCGGATTCGATTTCACGTTCTCTCCGGTGAAAAGTGTCAGCGTCTGGTGGGCACTGGCCGACGAGAACACCGCCTCCCACATCGCCGCGCTGCATCACGAAGCCGTCGCCGAAGCCTTGGCGTGGGCCGAGGACAACGCCATCTACACCAGGGTCGGGACCGGAGGCATCAAACAGGTCAAAACCGGCGGGATCATCGCCTCCGAGTTCACCCATTTTGACACCCGAGGCGGCGACCCGGACCTGCACTCGCACGTGCTGATCGCCAACAAAGTCCAGGCCCCCGACGGGCGCTGGCTCTCCCTGGACGGGCGGGCCATCTTCCAGATGCATCAGGCGATCTCGTCGCGCTACGACGCGATCCTGCACGACAAACTCACCCGGGGAATGGGCGTGGAATTCCAGGCCCACTACCCGCACCCGGACAAGGCACCGATCTGGGAAATCGCCGGCATCGACCGCAAGCTGATCGACGCTTTCTCCTCACGACGGGCGATGGCCCGCCCGGTCTACAACCAGCTCGTTGCCGACTACGTCGAAAGGCACGGCCGCCAACCCGGACAGCGCGCCTCGTATGCCCTGTGGCAGAAAGCCATCCTGGATACCCGCGACGCCAAAAAGCCGGCCCTGTCGCTGGACGAGCACCGCGCCGGCTGGCGCGAGGTGGCCGCACAGATCGTCGATGAGCACGCTCTGGACACCCTCACCGAACGGGTCACCCGGCACGGCAAGGCCGGAGTCGAGCGGGGCATCTTCAACGCCGACACTCATGCCCGCGCCGTGGCTGAAAAGGCTGTCGCGGCGGTGACGGCCAGGCGCGCACAGTTCCGCCGCTCGCACGTTCAGACCGCGGTGTCGACCGCACTCAAGGGATACGTGTTCACCAGCGAGCAGACCCTGGAACAGGCGCACCAGGCGGTGATGGCCACCGCCATGGATGAGTTGGTCATCCCTTTGACCCCACCAGAAATCCTCGACCTGCCGGGTGCCCTGACCCGTCCGGACGGGGCCGGGGTGGACCGGCACGCCAACACCGAAAAGTTCACCACCCACGCCGTCCTGGACGCCGAACAGCTTGCCCTGGACGCTGCGCGTACCCCGGTCGCGGTCACCGCCCCGGCAGCGGTCCTCGAGCATGTCCTGGCCGAATACGAGACAAGCGAAGGGTGGAGCCTGAATGCCGGCCAGCGGGCGCTGGCCGGGCACCTGGTCGGGGCGGGAACCCTGCTCGCTGCCGGCGTCGGACCGGCCGGCACCGGCAAGACCGCCTCTATGAAGATCGTCGCCGACACCTGGCACGCAACCGGACACACCGTGATCGGACTGGCCCCCTCGGCGGCCGCCGCGGCCATCCTGTCCGAGGACATCGGCGCCGACTGCCACACCATCGACTCACTGACGTTCACGTGGCTGGGCCGCAACCCCAACCAGCCCGGCCGCACCCTCGCAGCCCTGCCGGTGGCCATCGGCCCCGGCGACATGCTGCTGGTGGATGAAGCCGGCATGGCCAGCACCGAGAACCTGGCCGCCTTGACCGAGATCGCCGCCGAATCCGGGGCCGTCCTGCGTCTGGTCGGCGACCCCAAACAGCTTTCGGCCGTGGAGACCGGAGGCCTGCTGGCCGACCTGACCCGCACCCCGGGAACCCCCGAACTGCGCGAGGTCATGCGCATGGGCTCAGACACCGACCAAGCCGAAGCCACCTTGGGCCTTCGTGACGGTGACACCGACGCCCTGGCCCTCTACACCGACCGGGGATGGCTCACCGGTGGGCACCGGGAGCAGATGCTCACCGACGCCGCACACGCCTTCCTGGCAGACACTACTGCTGGCCGTCGCTGTCTGGTGATCGCCTCCACCAACACCGACGTCGACACCCTCAACGACCTCATCCGCGCCGACCGCATCAGCACCGGGCTGGTCGACGACACCCACACCATGCGCGTGTCCCGGGGCGATGCCGTCGGTGTCGGGGACACCGTCATCGCCCGCACCAACGCCACCCTCCACACCGACAACGACCGCACCCCCCTGGGCCGGGTCATCAACGGCCAACTGTTCACCGTCACCGGCATCACCGACGACGGCGCCCTGGCCGTGCGCGACCAGAACACCGGCGCCGACATGCTCATCCCCGCCAGCTACGCCCACACCAACATCCACCTCGGATACGCCAGCACCATCCACCGCGCCCAAGGCGCCACCGTCGACACCACCCACGCCGTCATCGACAACACCGTCGACCGCGCCGGCCTATACGTCGCCATGACCCGCGGCAAAAAAGAAAACCGTGCCTACACGGTGTGCGAGCACTCCCTCGACCTGGGCGCCGAAGACGCCCACATGCACTCGGTCGGCGACCAGAACGCCCCCACACCCACACAGGTCCTGACCAATGTGCTGGGCCGCGACACCCGCAACACCTCAGCCATTGACACCCTGCGGCAGGAATACACCACCGCCACCGCACCCGAACGCCTCGAACAGCTCTACCGCCACGGCGCAGAACTAGCCGCTCAAACCTTCACCGCGAACACCCTGCCCGACTACCTCGACGCACTCCCCCGCACCCACACCCACCAACTCGAGGCCGACCCCGCAGCGCGGGCTGACCTCGAACACGCCTGGACCGAAGCAGCCCAAGCAGGCCTGGACCCCCGCGAACTGTGGCTCGAGGCCACCGACAACCTCGACACCGCGAAATCCGCAGGCGCCGTCATCGCACACCGGATACGTCACGTGACCAGAGGAAACGGCGAACCCGACGCCCTGCCCACTCCCCCACCAGAAACCACCACAAGCGACTCCGAACTCGCCACCTGGCTGACCGCCACCCGCGAAAAGCTCACCACCACCCCGGACGACACAGGCACGCCCGACGCCGACGACTTCGTCGCCTCCTACCTCGAACACCGCGCCGCAGAACACGAGCATGGACCGGACGTCGAGCCCCTGGGGGCCTCTTCGGATTGGGGGCCGACGACAGGACCGGACACCTCCCCCGACCTGTGGTGACATGCCTGGTCTCACAGGGACAGCCACCCATGGTGGTGTCAGGCAGCGGTGGCAGCCCACTGATGGGGTGCGAGCAGCATGTCGGGGGCCGGCAGCGCGGCCCGAGCCGCGGCAACAAGTTCCCACCAACTACCGGGATCGTGCTCCCGGTGCCGCTCCTGCGCGGCCATCGCCGCGCCCCATGTTGTTGCCTGTACCGGGGGGCCGGTACTGGTGACGCCATAGGCCAATGCGATATCGACCGGGTGGACGTTCTCGGCCTCATCCGGGGTGGGAAACATGCCCCACTCGGCCAGCGCATCGGAGCGCTCCGGCTGATAGCGGGTGGTGAACCACCACACGAACACCGCCGACTGCAGCCTGTACAAACGCACCCGATCAGCGTGTGCTCCCGTCACTCCGGCCAGGGCCGCAGCCCGAGCCAATCGGGAACGGCCCTGATAGGCGCGCCCACTGGAGGTGGCCAAGCCGTAGGACTGGAGCGCAGCAATCTTGCTGCGAACCGTTGACGCACACACCCCCAGCCGAGCCGCTACCTGCTTGACCGACAACCGTTCGCTGCTCAGCAACTCCCATACCCGCAACCCGAGTACTCCCAGCGAGCGAGCGTGCCAGATATCAGCGCGAGCACGCTCCAGCTCCCCCTGCAGCCTCCGCTCTAGCTCTGCGGAAAATACTGCACCACTTCTTTGTTTCCCGCCCCCGGGTCTTCCGACCCTCCAGACTGCCGCCCAGGGGCCTGCTGATCTTTGGACCCGCGCAATCCAGCCCTGCTGGATCAACACCTTCAGACGGCTGGTCACGACGTCTCGCGTCAGGCCGACGGCGATGGCCCAGTCGCGCTCGGACAGCTGCACGTTGTCTGCGGCTGCTGCCAGGGTCCTGGCCGCCAAGCCCAGGAGAAGCAGCCGATCCTGGGCCCCGGTCTTACCGGCCCATCTGTCGGGCTGGGCGTTCATCCGGGGCAACAGCTCAGCGACGATCGCTTCGGCTGCCCGGCGGGCCGGTGAGGGCGCGGTGGTGCTGCGGGGGGTAAAGCTGGCCGCGGTGACCGCTTTGGCCCACTGGCGGGTCAACTCGGCTTCCGCATCGAATCGAGGGGTGCGCTCGCCCGCACTGGTGCGGCTAGTCCGTACAAACTCCAACCCGGGCCAGCGGTCGGTGAAAGCAGCCTCGTGCACGTCGCGATACTGCATCCGAGCGTGGGCGCAGGCCAACAGGATTGACCACCCCACCGCAGAGGCATCCGTTCGGGCACTGATCGGGGCGCGGGCAAGTGCACGTATCTGCGGGTTCAGGGGGCGCCTGGGCCCGGCAAGGCACGGGTGCCCTTGCACATCGACGTGCACAGGAATCGGGACGATCCCAGCACCGGCGGTGGAGGTGCCCTTAGTCTGAGGGGGTTGTGTCAGCCGCGTGCGAACTGTGCGCAAAACGCGCAGGGACACCGGGCGAATATGGGGATCTGTCAGGGGCATCGATGTGCCGCCGGCGCGGTGGGGTGCGCTTGGGGCGCGGACACAACCTGTACGCGAGTTGGACAGCGGGCCCCGATCCAGCGAGGGCCACGCGGCGCTGAAAGCGTCGATGATCGGTGCCAGGCGCTGCGGGGAGACGGCGGTGCTCAGCCGGATCCATACGTGGTATCCCCCACCAGGTCCTGACGAGCACACCAAGTGCTCGATGCCCGTGGCAGTCAGGGCAGCTGTGCACGCGGCGAGGTCTTTGTCCGCGGTTGAGCCGGCATGGTGGGCGTCGAAATCGAGGGCGAGGAGCCGAAACTTGCCCGATTCATCGGTCAAGTGCAGCGCGAAAGGCGTCCCCTCCCCCGGCGCGCCGTCGGTGAGGCGCCTGGTGGAGGCGAAGGTGTGCGCCTTGTGCAAGTCGACACGCACATACGGGCGCGGACTCCACGCGCACACCACAGAGTCCCACCACCAGGTGGAATCTCGGGTTGTGAGGTTATCGAGGTCAGAGCGAGACACGCCGATCAGAGCGACTGGACCATCCGATGGGTATGACTTACTCTGAGAGGTGCCTGGAAGCACAGCTCTCCTAATTGGTGAGCAACACCGAGTTTGAGCGGTAACTCGAACTCTTGACTTTCGATCCCGGTCCACCTGCCAGTGGGCCGGGATTAGTCATTTCAGGGTTGCGGGGTGTTCAACTGTTGGCCGGGCACGGGCCGGCCACCGCTTCACGCTGAAATTGCCTCCTCATCTGCAGGTGGAACTACGGCCTCGGGCAGGCCAAGATTGATGGCGGCGAGGTCAGCCAAGTACTGAGACATCGAGACGCCTCTAGACCTGGCTTCCACCCGAAGTGCCTCGTACACCTCAGGGGCCATACGGACGGGCACGCGCATGCGCTCGCCGAATGACGGTCGCCCGGGGCCCCGCTGCTTCGTCGCCATGGGAGGAAAACTCCCACACTTGGCGCCACAAATCCTATCGACACGCCTAGGTGAGGTGGAGTTTTTGGCGCCGTCTACGGCTCTGTCGGCGGTCAGCGGCGGCGGCACACCAGCATCGGTACTTACCGAAACACCAACACCGGTGCATACCGTAATACCGTCAACGGTCGAACGGTGGTTCCCGCTGTACCGCTAATGGTCCAAAGGTATTTCGGGACGTTCGGCGTGGCTGGCACACTCCTGTGCTGAGGTTTTGGTATCAAGGTAATGACCAGAACGGGTACAGCGGTATCTCGGTATAAGAGGATAGAGGTGTAGCGGGTTTTGAAGATTGCGGTAGTTAACACCAAGGGTGGCGTCGGTAAGACGACCACCGCCATTTACCTAGCGACGGTCGCGAGCGCGCAGGGCAAGTCGACTGAGTTGCTAGACGCGGATCCTCAGGGGTCCGCCACTAGTTGGGCTGAGATTGCGACGGAGGGGGGTGTGCCTTTGCCGTTTCAAGTCTCGCCCGCGAACAAGATCACGCTTTCGCGCGCATCTAGTAGCGATATCACAGTGATCGACACGCCTCCGGGTGCTGCTGACATCATTCAGGCCGCGATCGATGCGGCGGATGTTGTCGTGGTCCCCACTGCGCCGTCTGGGTTAGACCTCCAGCGCGTCTGGCCAACGTTGGAGGCTGCTGCGCATAAGCCAGCTGGCGTCCTTCTCACGAGCGTTGAGCTCGGCACTAAGCTGCTTGAGCTCACGAAGGAGGCCCTTGAATCGGAAGGGGTGTTCGTATTCGAGAATGTGATTGGGAAGCGACAGGCGATACGCCAGTCATTCGGCATATGTCCAACAAGCTTCTTCGGCTATCGAGACCTGATGGACGAGATCGTTGAGGTGACTAAATGAGTGGCAAATCGGAACCGGTGAGCCGTAGTTTGCGCCCACGGGCCGCAGCTCCCATCCGGCCGGTCTCGGAGACGTTCTCTGCTTCCGAAGCCGCACGCCCGGCCGGTCCTCGGCGTACGAAGACATCTCTAGCGCTTGATGTTGAGGTGTACCGGAGAGCGAAGATCGCGGCCATCCAGCAAGGGGAGACGGTGTCTGAGTTTATCGAGGCCGCTATCCGAAACGCGCTTCCTGAGTAGTTTCACCCAGTGGTAAACACCGTAGTCGGCAAAAAGGGATTGAGGTATATACCGCTGCATGGTTCTGGGTCGCTTTCCTGCTGGCAGAACTCTCGGCGGCCGGGCCGCGTTGACCCACTTGTGTTCCCGCGTATCGGTGCAGTCGATGACTGGATGATGTTCATGCCGTTAGTGGGCCGCCCTTGGTGGCTTCGAGATCCTGGGTAACGAGCAGTTCTAGCAGCTTCGGCTTGTCTGCTTAGGCGTTGGAACTTGCAATCGCGAGCCGTGCCGACTGCGGATCGTCGAAACGCGTCCTACCGGCGTCTGCGAGTGGCGTCTCATCGAACGCCCGGTGGCGACTCTGAGTGGGACGGAGTCACTTGTAGACGTCGCCGCGGTGCCCAATGCGCAGCACAAGTACGACGAGAGCGTCATCCTCGATGTCGTAGATGATGCGGTAGTCGCCCACGCGGATGCGGAGTTCGCCATCGCCTCCGGCGAGCTGAATCGCGCCAGGCGGTCGCGGTGTCACCGCGAGGGCCTCGATGGCGCGGACGATTCGCTTTTGCTCGGTGGGATGGACTTTGCGGAGGGCTTTGGCGGCCGAGGGCTTATAGGTGATCGAATAGGGCATCAGCGAGTGGGGTGCGCAGGTTTACAGGCCCAGTTCCGCCATGAGCTCCTCGTGGGAGATGCTGCCGCCCTCACGGCGAGCGTCGGCCGCGCCCTGAACGTCGGCCTGATCCTCCAGGGCCTGCAGTGCCCGGTCGAAGAACTCCGGCGAGACGACAACGGCGCGACGACGGCTGCCACGGCTGAGGATCTCCACAGGCGCCCGCTGTGCGGCGTCGAGCACCTTGCTCTGATGGGCGCGGAAGTTACTGAGCGTCGTGGTCACCATGACCCCAATAGTACATCTTGTACAACTCGCGGTCTAGTGGTCCGTAGATGCCGCGCGCAGTGGGATCGACTCGTCTCTCCTGATCCGCACACTTGACGGAATCTGACATTATCGGCACTCGACGGTCTTTTGGTGTTTGCCCAGTGTGGCGCTGGCGCACAGGGCTTCGTGACGACCATGCTCCAACTCGGGGAGGGTGGCGCTGCCTGGTGTGCATGTAGATAGCTGTTACTTGTAGACGACGCCGCGGTGCCCACCGCCTAGAACGAGTACAACGAAGGCGTCGTCTTCGATGTCGTAGACGATGCGGTAGCTGCCAACCCGTATACGGTACGCCTTCGCCTCCAGCGAGTTGGATTGCTCCGGGCGGTCGCGGCGTCACCGCGAGTGCTTCAATCGATGATCGAAATAAGTATGAGATTCGTCAGTTATGGAATCTAGGCGCAGTACCCTTTAACCAGCCAAGGCGTTTGAGGTCGTCCCATAGCCAGCTAAGTGCTAGGCGAGTCGCGGGCCGGTAGCCGAGGATGTCGAAGCTGCCGAAGTGAATTGAGAACGACGCCGCGAACGGCTCGTAGGCGGGGCGACCGAGGATTCGTTGCTCGTGCCAGTTGTAGAGCTCTTCATGGTCGTCGCGAAGTTCCGCGTCACGAGCCTCGTCGTTGAGTGTGAGCGACACCGTGTTGATTATGGAGGTGCGATCCAGGGGCGCTCCATTGTGAGCGCTTATGGGTTTCAGCAGCCATGCAAGACTGGGTTCTGGAGGTCCCCAAGTGTCGGGACCATTGGCGTCAGAGGTTGTATGGCGCACGTTGCCGTAGAACTCAACCGGCATCAGACCCCGGATACCGAGAGTATCGCCGAAGTTTGGGGTGAGCAGCGACGTTAGTTCGAGGTAGCAGTTCATCGCCGCAGCGGCGACGGCCTCGGCGCGGGCCAGGATTGTTGCTGGATGATATTGACCCCACGGCGCTTCGTGGGACGGGCCGATGTCCGGACCTGGGTAGAGCGCAGACGTTGCGTCTGGATGCTGGTCTTCCGGCACCATCGGAGAACCTAGGTTCTTCGATCGGCGCATATCGATAATTTCATTATGGAGAACACTGTCCTGCGAGTAAACCACCTGGTCAGCGACGATCGCGAGCCTCTCGCCGATGTCAGAGCCGAGGTGATCCCGCATGGTTTCCCAGATCCAATTGGGACCGGTTGTAATGGGATGAGTCTTCAACGAAATTGATCGGTTGAGAGCGAAGGGCGAGGTGCCGGACAGTGAGGTGACCCTGTCTAGCGGCGGTCCGGGAAGTTCATCCCGGATTAGCCACGAAATCCGTAGAGACCATGCCTCCACATCGACTGCGAGGGCGATCCGCTCAAGACTGGCCGTTCCGGTCATTTGCGCCGGGAATGTCGCGAGGGCGAGCGGTCCCAGTCCTGCGATCCAGGCTTCTGCTGCGAATCGAAGACGGGCACCAATTTTTGCCCAGTCAGCAGAGTTGTAGTCGGGATTCGTGCGCGCGAGTCCTCCAGCGTGTGTCTCCTTAATGACCCACGCTGCAGCACCGGGGTTCCATCGGACGAGCCTGTCCATCACCAGGTCTGCTCGGCCGGGCTCGCCGGCGGCCAGCACGATAGCCAGAACGTACTTCCACCGATCGAACGACTCGAGAGAGGTCATTTCCTCATTGAGGTCGACTTCCTCCTCAAGGATCGCTTTGGCGGCGAACCACTGCTCGAAGGTCGCGAGCGAGAACGCGCAAGTCCGTCCTGTCCGGGTCACTAGCGACGACCCCCGCACACGGGCGGCAATCTGCGCCGTGGTGAATCGCGCGGGATCGATTGGCTTGCCGTCGCGGATGGTCTCGACCGCTAATCGTTTTAGCTCGGCGTAGAGATCGAAACCTTCGCGTTCGACGATGTCGTCGACGACGCGGTCGACAAGTTCGGGGATGCCGTTGGCACCTTCGGCCGCCGAGGCGTGGCGCGCGATGAGCAGCGCGAACAGAGGTCGCCGAGCGGCCTCGGTGAGCTGGTCACTCAGGGGTGGCAGTTGCCGTCCAGCAACGGTCGTCATCAACCGACCGGCATGCCCGTCGTCCAGGAGTGGTGCGGCTACTTCGCGAACGGGTGAAGCTGGGTCGACAGCCCGTGCGGTGAGCACTACTCGCGATTTCGGCCAACGGTTAACGAGATTCCTAGCCTCGGCGAGCGTTCTGGTCGCATCCTCGGTGTGCTCGTCGAGGCCATCAACGACCACATCGACCCCCTGACTCGCCAGCGACTGGATGCCGATTTCCCCCACCAGGAAGTCTTCGATTGCCTTATTCAGCGTCCCCGAGCTGAGCCACACCGGTATCGGGCCCGCCGAATCCGCTTGTGCTGTGACCAGGTTGGATCGATGCCATTCTTCTGCCATATCCGACTTGCCTGACCCCAGTGCGCCGACCAAGACACAAGCATCGCCAGCGTTTAGAACTCGCAGATAGTCCGGAACTACAACGTGCTGGCCAAGCGACCGCTCAGCCTGGGCCTCTTCTAGGCCCGCCCCAAGGCGCCGTTGGCGCCGGCGTTGTTCCGACGCCTCGGTAGCGATGTCGATGTATTTTTCGTGTCCGAACACTGCATATGGGGTGGCGGCAGTCGGCGCAGGCGGCGCAGCTTCACCGTCCAGAACCGTCTCGACCCACTCCTCGTGCTGGGACTTCCACTGGTGGAGCAGCTCTACGGGAAATGACTCGGGCTGTGAATCGATCTGCTGATGGTGATAGTTGCACAGCAGGATCAGGTTTTCGTACCGATTTCGCTCCACCAGCGTCATCGGTGAATCACCGCGAGGTCCGGTGGGCTTTTCGGCCACGATGTGCGCGTCTTCGCAGAGTACTGCCAACCGATTGTGCGGGGTCGCTGCGGCGGTCAGCACCCGTCGGCAACCTGGGAATGCGCAGCGGTTACCAGAGCGCTGATGCAGCTTGCGCTGCTCGGACACCGGAATGGACACGGTCTATTCTCGCCGACCCCGACTAAGTGCCGCCATCAGGGGGTCGGCGTTTCATGTACTGGTCTGATCAGGTGCAGGACGCGGCGCAAGTACTGCCCGAGGTCAGCTGTGGGTTCGGAGGCAGGGCGTACATCGCCACGCATCTGTGCGTGCCGCGGTGGTTCGTCTGTTTCCTCTTCGAAGGCACGCTGGAGGCCGTCATGCTCTTCGCCTCTGAGCCGAAACTGAGGAAGGCCCCGTCCGGTGGGCTGGGGCCTTCTCGTGCGCTGCCTCTGAGCTTCAGTGGGGTACACCCGTGCGGGACGGCACGCCGCCAACCGTCGCCGCTGTGGCTTTCGCCGTTATATGGCGGGGTTCTGTCGACGCTCTGTGGCGGCATCTGCTCATGGCGATACACGCGAGCACCGGTCTGGTCACAGATAGCGGCAGACGGTCGTGGTGTCGCATTTGGTGGGGTCGCTGGTGGTGGCACTGTGGTGAAGGTGCGCGACGGTGTGTCGCAGTGCTTGCAGGTCGGCGATTTGGCGGTCCAGGTCGCCCAGGTGGGCTTCGAGCAGGGCGTGCACGTGCTGGCAGGGTGCGACTCCGGCGTCGCGGATGTCGAGGATCTCGCGAATCTGGGCCAGGGTGAGCCCAGCGGTGCGGCCGCGGCGAACGAAGTCCAGGCGCGCCAGGGCCGCAGGGGTGTAGTCGCGGTATCCGTTGGCGGTGCGCTCAGGCGCAGGTAGTAGGCCGGCTTCTTCGTAGAAGCGCAGCGTCTTGGTTGTGGTGCCGCTGGCCACGGCCAACTCACCGATGCGCACAGTGGCCCCTTTCTCGGCTCTCGTCCATGTTCGCCTTGACCTTCCCCTGCGCTGGAACGTCCACTATGGACGCTGAAGAGGGGTCACGCGAAGGAAGGTGGGCAAATGGGTGTGGACTACGACGTCGATCTGGCCGTGATCGGCTCAGGAGGCGCGGCGATGTCCGCCGCCATCGCGGCCAGCCAGGCCGGTAAGAGCGTCGTGCTGGTTGAGCGCGGTGTTCTGGGCGGGACGTGCGTGAACATCGGCTGCGTGCCGTCCAAGACGCTCCTGGCGGCCGCCGGGGCCCGGCACGCCGCGCTCACCAATCCCTTCAAAGGTGCCCCAACGTCAGCCGCACCGGTGAACCTCGGCGATCTGGTGGCCCAGAAGGACGCACTCATCGAGCGCCTGCGTGATGCGAGGTACGCCGATGTGGCCGCTGCCTACGGCTTCCAGGTCCGCCCAGGCCAGGCCAGCTTCCTGGACGGGGACACCCTGGCCGTCGACGGCCAGGCGCTGCGGGCCCGGGCCTATCTGGTCGCCACCGGTGCCACCCCCGCCATCCCGGAGGTGGTCGGTCTCGACTCTGTGGACCGGCTGACGTCCACCACCGCGATGCAGCTGACCGAGCTGCCTGAGTCCCTGGTCGTTATCGGTGGCGGGTACGTCGGGATGGAGCAGGCCCAGCTGTTCGCTCACCTCGGCACCCGGGTCTCTGTGGTCGGGCGTCTGGCGCCGCACGCCGAGCCGGAGCTGGCCCAGAGACTTCGGGAAGTCTTCACCGACGACGGCATCACCGTGGTCGAAGAGCGCGCGACCACTGTGGCCCGCGAACCAGGCCCCGCAGGAGAGGTGGTGGTGACCACGGACTCGGGCGAACAGGTGCGCGGCGCGCAGGTCCTGGTGGCCACCGGACGCCTGCCCCGCACCGACGGCCTGAACCTGGCCGCTGCCGGTGTGGACGTGGACGAGCGCGGCTTCGTCGTGGTCGACCAGACCCAGCGCACCTCCAACCCGCGCGTCTGGGCCGCCGGTGACGTCTCGGGGGCTCCCCAGTACGTCTACGCCGCCGCCGCCGGCGGTCGGGCCGCCGCGCTCAACGCCCTGACCGAGGACAGGTACCCGCCGGCAGCTCGGGTCGACTACGCCGGCTTTCCTGCGGTCGTGTTCACCCGGCCCCAGCTGGCCTCGGCGGGGTTGACCGAGGACGAGGCCCTCACCCGAGGGCACGCGTGCGACTGCCGCGTCCTGGACCTGTCCGATGTCCCCCGGGCGCTCGTCCAGCACGACACCCGCGGGGCGGTGAAGCTCGTCGCCGACGCCGTGAGCGGCAAGGTTCTGGGCGTGCACGCTCTGGCGGACGGGGCCGGGGAGATCATGCTGGCGGCCACCTACGCCATCAAAAGCGGCATGACCGTCGACGATCTGGCCGACACCTGGGCGCCGTACCTGACCATGAGCGAAAGCCTGCGCATCGTGGCCGGCCTCTTCCGAAACCAGATGCCGACGTCATGCTGCGCCTGAAACCCGCGGCCCCAGCGGGGTGGACGAGGGCTCCCGCGGCGGCCCGCCTGGCGCCGTGAATGTGCCTTAAAAACCTACAGGTTTTCAAGACACTAGACACCGTCAAGGACCGCGACCACTTTTGAGCAGGTTTCCTGGCTCTACGGCCACCCGCCGGTGTCTCATTAAGTCATCTTGTCGACATTCGTCTCAGGATCGGCCTCGGTAGGGGTTTATGGGGCATCATCGGGCCATGAGGCATCTGGGGTACACCCGCGTCAGTACCGCGAGTCAGGACGCGCAGTTGCAGTTGGATGCACTCGTAGATTCCGGGGTTCAGAAGCGCGACGTCTTCTCTGACGTCACCTCGGGGAGCCGGGCCGCGATCGAGCGCCCGGGGATGAAGCGGCTGATGGACTACGTCGAGCCCGGCGATACCGTCGTGGTGTGGCGCATTGACCGCCTCGGTCGCTCCCTGATCGATGTCCTCAATACCGTGAACCTGCTTCGCGACAAGGGCGTGAAGATCCGGTCGCTCTCGGACGGCATCGACCCGGAGACCACCTCCGGCCGGTTGATGCTGGGCATGCTCGCCACCCTGGCCGAGTACGAACGCGAGCTCATCACCGAGCGAGTCAATGCCGGGATCGCTGCGGCGAGGCAGAGCGGCACCAGGTTCGGCCGGCCCCCGGTCGACCCCGCAGTGATCGCTGAAAAACTCGACATTGCCCAAAGTGCTCGAAGAAAGGGGCGCACCGCCGCCGAAGCGGCCAGCTTGGTCGGATGGTCCCGCGCCACCCTCTACCGCCACCAGCAAGCCGCCCGAGCCCTCGAGGCACTCGACCACTAATGGCAGCGGCCATCGCCAGGCATCACCGCTAGAACGCCGCCACTGGGCAGCGCGATCTGCCAGTACACCCGTGTGGGACAACAGGCGATCTGGCGTCGTCGCTGTGTCACAGGGTCGATTCCGTTATTTATGAAACGCCATCTCGTGGGGTCTAGTGTCTATCGATACAGAGTCCGGGCGAAAGGGTCTGCTGATGGATGATCGGATCGGGACGTTGTTGAATCGGGCGGGTGATGGTGGCGAGGAGGTGCTCATCGTCAGCCGTGGGAGCGTGCGGACCCGGTTCCGCCGCCGGGACGAGCTGGGTTGGAACTTTCGGGTGGAGTCGACGGACTCGGAGAACATCATCGAGCAGAACCCGAAGCGAAAGCCGAAGTCGAATCCGGAGCCGGCTCGCCGGGCCTCGCGTCCTCGTGGGCAGCGGGTGGCGTACGTGCGGGTGTCGGCGGCCGATCAGAACGAGGCGCGTCAGCTCGAGGCGGTGGGGGAGTGCGACCGGGTCTATATCGAGAAACAGTCCGCCCGCTCGCGTGCCGATCGCGTGAAGCTCGAAGAGTGCATCGGATACCTGCGAGATGGTGACGAGCTGGTTGTTGCGTCGATGGACCGTCTCGCTCGTTCGTTGGTTGATCTCAAGCAGATCGTCGGCGAGATCACCGCCAAGGGCGCCAGTGTGGAGTTCGTCCACGAGCGGGCCACCTACGCCGCCGGCGCCCAGGATCCTCGCGCAGACCTGATGCTCTCACTGCTCGGGGCGTTCGCCGAGTTCGAGAGGGCCATCATCCGTGAACGCCAGGCCGAGGGCATCGCCATCGCCAAGGCGAAGGGCAAGTACAAGGGACGCAAACGAGTCCTGACCGCCGAGCAGATCGACAAGGCCCGCGCACGCATCGAGGCAGGGGAGGGGCCATCAGCGATCGCCCGCGATCTCGGCGTGGGTCGGTCGACCCTCTACCGCGCTCTCCAACGGGTAGAAGCCGGATCCGCAGACGTGGCGCACTGAGGTCGAGCGAGGTGCCTATAGAGCCTCGTCGGATCGGACAGGTCCGGCGAGGAGTTGCTCGCCGAGGGCGAAGCCGGCTGCGTCGAGCACTTTCGCCCGGGTATACGAGCGGGAGGGGGCGGCGTGGTCTGAGAAGACCACGGTGGCGTGCGTAGTGGCGAGCTGGTCAATCACTCCTTCGTTCTCCCGGTAGATCCGGCTAAGCAGTTCCAGGGAACGGTCGTTGACGGTATTGAATGCCGCACGCTCGCCTGGAGAGACGATGCTGCGCAGGCCCGCTCGTAGATAAGTGTCAAACGCGGGGATGTTTCACCACACACCGAGCATCACCTTCGTGACCGCGGTGGCGTGTTCGTTCCCGTCCGGGAGCAGGGCGTCCCTGATGTCGGCGTATGCCGAGATGAGCGCCGCCCGGGCCTGGTTGTCGGTGTAATCGGAGAGATCGAGGTCGCGCACTGTAGGGGAGTGGCGGGCGATCGCCTCGATCGTCGCGATGTAGTGCCGAGGGTGGGCGTTCTTGAAGAGCCAGGATGAGCCACGAAGCATGCCCCAGCTGGCCAGGTAGTAGCCGAGTTGGAGACAACTCATCTCCATCTCGGCAGTCGGGTCGTCGGTAGCTGAGAAATAGTTGAAGCAGAAGTCCCAGCTCCATTCCCGGCGGCCAGTGGCTGCCCCGTCTCGAACGACGGGTGCAGCGAGACCTGCGACGGCGGCGGATATGGCACCCGGCTCGATGGAGTACATGGTGTAAACGTACGGGTCAGCTACGACAGTCATCATCGAACGGGACACTGGCCCGCTATGGATTGCGAGGGGCGCTGTTGCAGCTAACCGTGCTCTATACGCCCCGCTCGCACGACATGTATTTGATTTCTGCGACCAGGGCCGAGAGGTGGCCAACCTACCCCGCGGGCAGGAGCGATAGGGGATCGACTTGTGGTGCCCCGCCGTCTTTCGTTGGATTCAGTTCGCGGCGGTCCGCATCATCTCGACGGCGTCGACCATGCCGTATCGCTGTTCCAGTACTTGGAGTACGTACTCAAGAGTTTCGGGAGGGTTGGTGCGCCGGGCGATCATTGTTCGCAGCGCGCGGACCGCAGCATCGGGCGACACCGCAACCGTGTCAGCAACAAACACAGCTGGTTTGATCACTTGGATCTGAGCGGGCACTCTCCCTCGGGGGAGGTCTGAGACGTTATCGGACACAATCGCCTCTGCACCACCGATGACAGCTGCTGCCACGAGGTGCTCATCGTCCGGATCCGGGAGGTTAAATGAACCGTCCAGTATCTCCCAGCCAATGACACATGCATCGTCGAACGCAGCTGTCATCTGCTCGACGAGGTGCGCTGCTTGTGCCGCGGCGTCGTCCGGATCGGCGCCGCGGCCAACGAGTTTGCGCGCCTCGTGGAACTCGAGCTCTTCGAGGATGGCGCCCGACCATAGGGGGCGATAGAGGTTCTCGGCCGCGAGTGAGAGCAGGACATCGCGTTGCAGGCTCGGCCACAGCACGCAGGTGTCGAGAACGGCTACGAACATGGGTTGATTGTGTCAGCCAGCTTTCTTCGCCGTCTTGCGACGTGCTGCGACTGCTTTACGGGCCTGGCGCAGCTGCTCTCGGATAACCTCCGGGTCGTCTTCGGCGTCGATGGCTACCGACGTCGCCGCTATGGCGTCGTACTGTCGTGTCCGGCGGGCGTCCCGGTAGGCAAGCACGTCGTCGAGCAGCAGCCGATGCCGATTCCCGACCCGCTCTGCAGCGATCTGTTCGTCGTTGATCAACCGGACGATTGTTGGCCGGCTTACGCCAAGCAGGTCGGCGGCCTGCTGCGTCGTGAGGGTCATGCTCTGCGGCGCCACGGTGACAGCTCGGCCCTGAGACATTGCCTCAACTACCCGCTTGAGGACCTGATGAAGGTTCTCGGGAAGCTCGATTCGATCGTGCTCGTCGATTCCGACCAAGGCGTATGAAGGCTGGGCGGTAGTCCCTACTGACCGTTCATGGGCTTGCAGGAAACTCAGCACCGGCGCAAACCGCTCAGCATGCTCGGGCAGGAACGTCTCAGACGCGAGCGCTTGGGATTGCGTCGCCATGCTGAACCACCTCTCTGTGAGAACAAAACGAAATCGCTTTCGATACGTTCGAATATGCCACGTCGTGTCGAAAAAGTCCACCACGGCCAAGTCCACCACGGACACTAGGGGCGACCATGTTCGATGGCCACTGCTCGTCGAGCTGCCTGTCGAGAGCGTTGACCGGACCGTGCCTAGGTGTGTCGCGGCAGAGGGCCGTCTACTGCGACATGGGGAATCGGTCCAACAAAGCGGTCAGCGTGCAGCGTGGGGGGTCGGCGGGTAGTACAGCGGGTCCAGTCGGAAGACCCGCCGCGAAAAGGTTCGGTACTGCCCCTCTATCTCCGTGTCGACGAACTTCTCCTGCATGTGCGCTGCCCCCGAGGCGACAAGTCCTTCCAGGCCTCGATTTCGGGTCGTCTCCGATAGTCCGTGGCGCTCTTTGAAGTACTTGGGGCTAAACCAGATCCCGTCGGTCTCGTGAGTTTCTGCGCGGTAGTAGTAGGTCAGAAGCAAGAACATCGCAAGCGACGCCCCGTCTAGGTCCCCAATCAGTCCCTGCGTCCATAGTCTCTCGGACAGCCGGAAGTAGCCGCTTCCGCCGTCGGCGTAGGGGAGCGAGTAGTCGCCGTGAGGCGGCGTTTCGTTAAGTAGCGTCACTTTTGAGTTGTAGCCCCTTCGGCCGGGTTCGAGACGGATGAACCCGCGCCTGTCGAGTTCATGGAGGTTGGTGGAGACCGACCGGGCGCCCCTCGCTGCCCCATCCGGGAGTCCGATTATCTCTGCCCACCATCGCGCCGGCCTTGAGGCTGTATGAGGGGGAGCGGAGGCGACCCAAAGGAGGCTCAGGAGTAAGGCGAGCCGGGTGCGCCCGCCGCGGCCGCCGCCGCCGGCGCTAGTGCTGCTCATCAGTGAGCCCATGGGCGACTGGAGCTGTCCCTCGCCGATGGTTACAAACGCTCGCCGAACTGGTGCTCCCATGCGCGCTCGGTTGCCTAGCCTCGACGCGAACTCCCGAGCCTCACTGGCTGGCTGTGAGGTGCTCACAACGCCCCAATCATGTTGCTATTACATTGGACTAGGGTTTAACGGGGGGTCAAATCCACGCTAGCGACATTACCACGCCTTCGACTGTAGCCAACACGGTTCGAAGGCTGTAGCGTCGTAACTGCGACAACCCCTTCACGAGTGAGATCAGCTCATGGGGTCGTCCCGGCAGTTGGGTAGGTGCGACCAGGTCAGATCGCGCACGCGTTTCGATGAATGCAGGCGGGCCCCAGGTATGGGTTACGTACGTACTCAGAGAAGGGCGCCCCAAGCTACTGCCGCCGACGCGAAAATGTCGTTGGCGGAGGTCCCCGAAGCGCACGGGGCCTCCGCTAGTTTTCTGCTCATTCGTGTGAGGTCTTCGCGATGCTTTGGCTGCGGGGCCTAGCTTTTCGGTGGTTTGGTTCGCCGTCGCTGGCCGGCGCAGATAGGTAACAGTGAGTCGTGACCAAAAGATCCGAAGAGGTTGATGACACGACGCGCTGGGGCAGCGCCCTCCTTATGGCACGGGCACGTGCCGACGTCGTGGCCCGGGCGCTTTCCGGCATCGTGGGAGTCGTCTTCGTTGTCGGCGTCGGTGTGCTGATCACTGTCAGTGGGTGGTCCCGTGTTCGTCAGAACTGGGACGCAGGCGAGCCGTGGTTCACCGGATTCCAAGCCGCATCCATCGCCACCCCGATCGCTGCACTGATAGCGGCGGGCGCTGCGATCACCACCGCGAAGTGGGGACTAAATGCCGAGCGCGACCGCCGTAGGGTCGAGCGGCGCGATACAACTGAACGCACGCTCCGAGACCGGTTTCATGAATTAGTCAAACTCCTGGCGGCCGACGAGTTGCGGGCGCGAGAGGGAGCCGCGCACGCAATCGTCGCGCTAGCTGATGACTGGACCACCCACTACCGACACGATCCGCACAAGGCGCAGTCGGAGCAGCAAGTGTGCGTCGAAGTGCTGATCTCGCAATTACGCGATCCGCTCCCCGACCCGTTGAACGCAACCACGTATTCGCAGGCAACAGCGTTCAAGCACACGATCCAAAAACTCGTCAGATCACGACTCGGAGTTGCCGGCATCAGCCACCCGGTCCCCGGCGTCTGGTCATCGCTCGATCTCATCTTCGACGGCTGCGTCTTTCATGATCTCGATTTCTCCGACTGCGTCCTCTCCGGTGACGCGGTGTCGTTCAACGGTGCGAGTTTTAACGGAGAGCGGACATCCTTTGACGGTGCGTACTTGGACGGGCAGCGAGTGTCGTTCGACGGCGCGCGCTTCAACACAAACGCAGTATCGTTCAGCGATGCGCAGTTCATTGGGTGGCGGGCCTCGTTCGACGGCACGCGTTTCATCTCGGAGTCCGTGTCGTTCAGCTCCGCGCTCTTTACGGGAAGCGACGCGTCTTTTGTGCGCGCGGGTTTCGCTGCGGAGACCGTGTCATTCAACGGTGCAAGCTTCGTCGGAGCGTCGGTGTCATTCGAGGATGCGCACTTCGCCGGCGGGTACGTGTCGTTCAACGGTTCACACTTCACCGCGCGCACATGGTTCGACGGAGCACACTTTGCCGCAGAGATCGTGTCGTTCGACGGTTCGCACTTCACCGGGAAATTCGTGTCGTTTGCGGACTCGCGCTTCACAAGCAGGGGAGTGGGGTTCCGCTTCGAAGAGCTAGACGTGAAGCAACAAGTGCTTTTGGGGGATGTGGTCTCGACACTGCCCCGTGACGACTTCGCCCCACTTATGAACGCAAAAACCGTGATTGCAAGTGGGTCGCGGTTTGGGGTAAGCGCGAACGACGTGCCGGCGTGTCAGACGTGCCGAGTACTGACGTTTGCCTTCGAGCGAATGTCGCCAAGATGACCTTCCAGTCGCCTCATAGGATGAAGTCCAGAGCAGTAGGGCACCCTAGTCGCACTGTGACTGATCTACGGCGCAAGGCGTCTGAGTAGTGCCCGAGCTGCGGCATCGTAGAGCGACGGGGCTGCGTGGATGAGTCGTTGCTCGCGATGGCTCTGCTTTGCATAACGTCTGGTTGCCGGAGGCTAAAGGCGGTCTGAATATAGCCGCTGTTCAAGGCCGTGATGGCCGGATATCTGCAGTTCAGGCACCCAGCTTTGAAAGAGTCGGGCCCCTTGGTCGAGACGTTTCTCGATCAGCGAAAGTCGTAGTCCTCATCCATCCCGCTAGATAGCCAAATTTCCTCAGCGCCAGCGAAACTGGATTCGGGATGGAAGTCGTTAGGGTCACCCTCGTCGCCCCAGGATGAACCGTCGTCTAGGTGGTCCTCCCCTTGCATGCACCGGCACGGAAACAACTGCTGTGCGACTACTTCTCCGTTGACAACCTCGTTAACAATGCGAATCATGTGCTGGCCCTGTTGGCATGGTGTGATGATAGTGCCTGAACTGCGGAGAGCCTCCGAATCCTGATAGCTCGTCTGCCGTGCGGATCTCGGGGGTTAGAAGTATCGTCCCCTCGCGGTGCGGCTCCCCGGTGCCAATCGGCGCTACGGTGCTGGCATCTTCTACCGATTAGGCGCTGGGGTCCGGGGGGTCGAGCTCGCAGGATCTACAACTCGGCATCGTCAGCTTGTCATAAGGTCTGGTTATCGGTCCATGCTCGTGGCCAACATCGAAGCCGGGATCGCAGGGCGGCCAATCCGGGGAAGCGGTACCGTCGGGGCGGGCGAATCCGGCCATCAATGCAACCGGCACCGATACGCAACCCAGGTGAGCTCCCGCCGCCGGTGACGTTCGAGTCCTCGACGGCGTCAGTGGCGCGATGCGAGAACGTCGTTGTCGAGAAAACCCTTCAATCCGCCGCTGAACACATCGTTGTCGTCGCCGGCGACCATATGACCGGACCCGGTGACGTCGATCAATCTGGCGGTCGGGATGAGCTCAAGCAACTCTTTGGCGCCCTCTTCGCTGACCACGTTTGATTGCGTTCCACGAACGAGCATCGTGGGAACGGTAATCGCGGCTGCGGCGTCTCGGGCGCGTTGGTATCGCACGATCGAGTCGGTCTGGCGGGTGGGTTCGTCGCCCTGGCGCAGAAACGCCGGATCCCAATGCCAATACCAGCGGCCATCGCGCAGCCGGAGGTTTTTGCGCAACCCCTGCGGGTTGGGGGTGCGGACCCGGTTCGGGGTATACGCTGCGATCGCTGCGGCAGCGTCCTCGAGGCTGTCGAAACCATCCAGGCCACTTTGCATGAACGCCATAATCTCCGCGGTGCCGCCCGGTTCGACCTTCGGGGCGATATCGACCAACACCAGACCACGAGCGAGCTCGGGATTCTCTCCTTGCCCGATCAACGACGTCATACCGCCCATCGAGGCGCCGACCAGTACCGGCGGCTGCCCCAACTCGCCGATGACCGAGGTCAGGTCGGAGACCAGAGCATCGATGCCATAGTCCCCGTCCGGTGCCCATTGGCTCTGCCCATGCCCCCGTGCATCCAGGGCGAGTGCGGACCAGCCGTCCGCCGCGAGCCTGCGTCCGGTGTTTCGCCAGGAATGCCGGGTCTGCCCGCCGCCGTGCAGCAACAGCACCACACCTTTACTGCTGACGCCTGAACCGCCGGCAGTCGCCGGTGGATCCCACCGGTCGGCGGCAAGTGTGACACCGTCACCGCGGAATTCAGGGTTTGTGACTACGGGATCCATGGCATTTCCTCACCAAGATTATCGAGTGGAGCATTCTCAGTCATGTTGCCGTGCGGGGTGAACAACAATGCATACCGCACTCGTCATCGGTACCGGGCAGCGCGCCGCGGGCCGGTACCACGGTTCGCCATAGCGTCGGGTGATGTGGGCTTGTACCTGGGTGCATATACCCAGGGCGAATCGGCCGCCACTGACTCGGGCGAGTTCGTGGCCGTGCTGGGCGAGGATCACCCGGACTGCGGGCGAACGCCACGGTGACGGCGGTTCGCAATCCTATGGCCGTCGTGCTCTCCACGGCTACCGCGAGCGGGCCGGAGGGCTCCCAGCGGGCTGAAACCGGCGTCCTCCGCCTGGGTAGAGATTCGGCGGGCTTCATCGAGCCGGACGCCGCTACCTGGGTAGTAGTCGATAGGCATGTCTTTCCATTCCGTCGCCGGCACGTCAGCATTGGCGGCCTCGTAGTCGGGGATCACGAGCCGTTCCTATGTGCACGGGGCGTGTGGTCGGCCGCCAGGAGCCGCTCCGCCATCGAGACGAGGGTGAGTTCCAGATCTGTGCGGCTCAAACCGGAATCAAAAGTGAGCACTGATTGGATGGCGCCGATGCAAGAGTGTACGAGGGTGCGCGCTGTGGCGTCATCCAACTCAGGCCTGAGCTCCAACTGTGTCGCGATCCAGTTTTCGACGTAGCGTCTCTGCAGGCGACGTATTCGGCGTGCGTGTTCATCTTGAAGGAAGTGGCTTTCCTGTCGGTAGAGGAGTACGACGTTGCGCGAGTCGAGGCAGAAGTCAATCTGGGTCTTAATGAGTTGTCGGAGTGTAGTCACACTGTCCGTGTGCTCATCGACGATTCGATCCGACCTCTCTAAAAGGTCGATCATTGGATTTTCGACGATCGCCAGAAGAACCGCATGCTTGCTCTCAAAATGTCGGTAGATCCCGGATCCGACAATACCCGAGGCTTGTCCGATATCCGCCAAGCTCACCGTGTGATATCCGCGCTCGGCGAACAGTTCCGCTGCGGCGGACACGATCTTCTCGGCCCGTTCAGGATCGCGAACCCGGCTCGGAACGCCTCCCAGCTCTTGACCAGATTTCACGTCTCGTCCCCCAATATTGTGTTGCGCAGCGGGCGCTCGGTTCGCGCGTGCGGCCGTTGAACCAGCTGGCTAGACGGCCGCACGCGGTGTTGCTCAGTCCGTGTACAGGCCTGAGTACTGGCTCCTCAATTTGTACTTCAAAATCTTTCCACCCACGGTTTGAGGAAGCGAATCGACAAACACGATCGACTTCGGCGTCTCGAAACCCGCAAGCTTCTCCCGAGCAAACGTGATCAGGTCATCCTCTGTGATATCGGCGCCCGGCCGGCGTAGGACTAGGGCGGTCACGGCTTCGCCCCACCTCTCGTGGGGCAGGCCGACCACGGCAGCGCGTTCGATTCCGGGGTGGCTCTGAAGGATCGATTCCACCCTGATGGTCGACACATTCTCACCGCCGGACTTCACGATGTCCTTGTAGCGGTCGACCATGATCCGCTGGCCGAACTCGCCAATCGCGCAGCTGTCCCCGGAGCGGAACCAGCCGTCAGCAAAGGCCTCTTCGGTCGCAGCCTCGTCCCGGTAGTAGCCGGAGCACACGGTCGGGGAGCGGTAGACGGCCTCTCCGGGACCCTCCTCTGACATGGTGATGAGATCCCCGAACGGGCTGACGATCGTCGATGCCAGTAGTGGCGTGGGAGTGCCCACATAGTTGATCGCCGGAGCAGTCGATTCGTAGAGATCAGTCCACTCATCCGGCCAGAAGGTGTGGCAGGCGATCGCCTCGGTCTGCCCGAAGATCGCGACGGACTGGAATCCGTCAGCCGCGCGCCCCTTGAGCTTCGCCAGAACCTGCGGATGCAACGCAGCCCATCCGTATACGGCAACAGTAAGACTGGAGATGTCGAGATCCTCGCGGGCATCCAGGACCAAGCTGATCTCATTGAGCATCGCGGGTGACCCGGACCACAGGGACGTGGCGCCGTTCTCCGCTATCGCCTCCGCGATCGACTCTGGACGAGGCGAGCGCCCGAGAACCACCGTGCCCCCGCACAGGAGGGCTGCAGTGTTGAAGGGTTGATCTCCGATGTGGTAAAGCAGTGGCAGAAAAGCGCACAGCACCAGGTCCGAAGGCCGTTTGAGCCCCCTGGTGTGGATGTTCGAGAAGTTGAGAGCGGCGAAGTAAGAGCTCGAGTGGGAGATCATCACCGCCTTGGGAGAGGAGGTGGTGCCGGAGGTGAAAAGGATCTGCCAGATGTCGTCGCCATGGATTTCCACGTCCGGGTCGGAGGTCGGCATGTCGGCGATGAACTCCGTCAAAGTGGTCGAGCCCTGGGGGACGTCGCCACCGATCGGGATCGTGACCAGCGGCGCCAGGTCGCGCTTGGATAACTCCGCCTCAACCCCCGGCCAGGAGGCGGCGTCCACGACTATTGCCTTGGGCTCCACCAAGTCGACGAGCTGGCCGACCACGTCCGGAGCCATCATGGTGTTGACCGGTGCACTCACAAGGCCGGCGCGCGCGATCCCGAGTTTAATGAGCCACCCTTCGACCGAGTTCTCGCACAACATCATGACGATGTCGCCGCGAGTGAGACCCTGAGACAGGAGCCCGTTGGCGATGCGGTTGGTGGCCTGGTAGGCCTGCTGGTAGGTCAGCTCGGCGAAGTCATCCGACGCGTAGGCTCCGGGCCGGCCGATGATCGCCGTCTTGTCCGGCGAGCGCCAGGTGATGCGTTCCAGGATGTCGCCGATGGCGACCCGGTTCCACAGGCCGGTCTCCCTGCGGTTGTACAGATCCGTCACGTTGATGGGCATGGTTGTCTCCCGACTGCTCAGTAGGACCGCGGTAGGCGAAGGCTGTGTTGTGCGACGTAGTTGAGGATCATCTCCCTGCTCACCGGTGCTATTCGCAACAGGCGGGCGAGGGCCCAGTAGGGGAACAGGCCGTACTCCACGCTGAGGCCGTTCCCGCCGTGCGTCTGGATCGCTGTGTCGGCGGCCTTGAGGGCGGCGTCGGCCGCCGCGAATTTCGCGATGTTCGAGGCTTCGCCGGCGGGCAGGTTGTTCTGGTAGAGCCATGCGGCTCGGGAAGTGGCCATCGCTGCTAGTTCGACGCCGATGCTCGCCTCGGCCAGCGGATGGGACACAGCTTGGTGGCTGCCGATGGGGGTGCCCCACACTTCCCGGGTCCGGGCGTACTCCGCGCCCCGCTCCACGACGAACCGGCCGATGCCCACGCAGAGCGCCGCACCTGTAATGCGCTCCGGATTGAGCCCGTCGAAGACCTGCTTGAAGCCCTTGTCCACCTCGCCCAGCAGGGCGCTCGCTGGGAGCCGCATGTCCTGGAAAAACAGCGTGAACTGCTTCTCGGGCATGACCGCCGCGACAGGCAGCTCCTGCTTGATCAGCCCCGGGGTGTCCGTGGGGACGATGAACAGCGACAGGCGTCCGCGGCCGGACTCGGGGTCGACTCCGGTACGAGTGACCACGACGAGGGCGTCAGCCTCGTCGACACCGGAGATGTAGTACTTGGTGCCGTTGAGAATCCAGTCGTCTCCGTCCCGGGTGGCCGTGGTCGACATCTTGTGGGTGTTGGACCCGGCATCAGGCTCGGTGATGGCAAAGACGACCTTGGACTCACCCGAGCACATCTTCGGAATCCACGTCTCCTGCTGCTCGGGGCTGCCGTACTTTGAGATGAGTTCGCCGGAGATCGCGCTCGAGACCAGCAGAAGCAGGAGCGGGCATCCCCGCGCGGCGGTCTCCTCGACCACCAGCGCGAGCTCGGTCATCCCCGCGCCACCGCCGCCGTGTTCCTCGGGAAGGTTGATGCCGATGAAGCCGGACTCGCCGAGAGCGCGCCACAACTCGTCCGTATTCCCGCCGTTATTGGACTGTTCGGCGAAGTAGGCCGGGCCGAAGCGGTCGGTGATGGCCGCGACCGACTGCCGGATCGCGCGGTGGTCCTCTGATTCGAGAATCTGCATGGTCTTTGCCTTTCGTGGGGAGTGAGGTGCCGAGATTGCGGCGGGTCAGGCGTCGGGGGCGAGCTCTGCCGGGACGTCGACCATGCGGGCGCGGATGAACTCGCCCAGGCCTTTGGCCTGCGCGTCGAGCCGGGTGGTCGATGCGACACCGTCACCGAGGAGTCCGACGACGACGAAGTTGAGCGATCGGATGGAGGGCAACTCGTACCGGCGGATCGGGAGATGCGCGGCCTCTGGCAGCAGCTGCCGGAAGCGCTCCACCGTGATCGAGTCCCGCAGCCACGACCACTCGGCGTCAGACTGCACCCACAGCCCGACGTTGGCGTTGCCGCCCTTGTCGCCGGAACGCGCTGACGCGATCCGCCCGAGGGGCAGCGTCACCATCTGCCCACCGGAAGAGGGGAAGGCCTCGTCGTCATCTTTCACCGTCTCCTGGGTGAGCGGTTCGCGCGGGGGATTGGCAACCTCAGGGGGATGGGGGATCAACTGACGGCGACCGTCGCCGTGTACCACGGCGTGCTCCACCAGTTCCTTGGGAACAATCGCCGGCCAGTACACGCCGTACTCGCTCGCCGACGACGGGGGGGTGGTGGTGTGGAAGCCCGCGTACCCGGCGAGGAACAATTCCATCACCGCGTTGGAGAACGCCCGGTCGACCTTGGCGCGGTCGCGGTCTTTGACGGTGACGCGCAGATGGGCGGTGGAATCGGCGGGACCGGTCGGGTCTGGCCTGTCGTAGCGCAGCAGTTGAACGTCGACCTCGTCGAACCGGTCCTTGCCGCCGAGGATCTCGAACAGTTGATCCTCGGCCCAGCGCGCCTTCTCCTCGATGTCCAGGCCGGTGAGGACCAGGGTCATGGTGTTGCGGTAGCCGCCGACGTAGTTCATGGCCACCTTGAGGGTGGGAGGCGGCGGGGTGCCCCGGACACCGGTGACCCGCACCCGGGACGGGCCTTCCTGTGTGATGGATGCGGTGTCGAAGCGCGAGACCACGTCCGGGTTCAGGTATCGGGGATCATCGATCTCGTACAGCACCTGTGCGATGACCGTGCCCACGGACACCAGGCCGCCGGTGTCGTCGTGCTTGGTGACCACAAAGCTCCCGTCGGAGGCCATCTCCACGATCGGGAACCCCGGGTAACGGCGGTCGGTGACCTCGGCGAGCTGCGAATAGTTGCCGCCGGTCGCCTGAGGGCCGCACTCGATGATGTGACCAGCCAGCACCGCCCCGGCCAACTCGTCAAAGTCGGTTCGGTCCCACCCGTGCCACCAGGCGCTCGCGCCCACGACGAGCGAGGCGTCCGTGACCCGCGGACAAATGACGATGTCCGCGCCTGCGCCGAGGGCCTCCACGATCCCCCACGCACCCAGGTAGGCGTTGGCTGACACAGGAGTGACCCCGGCATCGGTGAAGGGGATCTCCTTGTCCAGGTGGCGGAAGTCGTGCCCCTCGGCCAGCAGGTCGTCGAAGCGGGGCATGAGATCGTCACCCTCGATGTGGGCTACTGAGACGTCCAGTTCCAGCTCGGTGGCGAGCTCGCGGACCGCGTTGGCAAGACCCGAGGGATTGAGACCGCCGGCGTTGACGACGACTTTGATCCCCCTGTTCACACACTCCGTCAGGTTCTCGCGGAGCTGGGTGAGGAACGTCTTGGCATAGCCGGCGGAGGGGTCTTTTTTCCGCGCCTTCCAGAGGATCAACATGGTCAGCTCGGCCAGGTAGTCGCCGGTGATCACATCGACGGGCCCGCCCTCGACCATCTCGCGGAATGCCGCGGCCCGATCTCCGTAGAATCCCGACGCGTTGCCGATGCGTATAGCTCGTGCGGTCATGACTGGTGTCCTCTCGCGGCCGTAGTGTCGGTCGGTTCGTTCAAGGGGGGCCGCCCGGTGCCGGGGGTGCCCGCGTAGGTCTGGGCGATGGTCATCCAGTTCCGGGCGACGTCGCCGGTGATCTCAAGGTCGGTGTCCGCGAGGTTCCGGCGCTGGGTTACCGCCAGCGCGAAGTCCTCGGCGTGCCCGCGAACGGAGTCGGTGGAGTCCTCCGGACCCCACACCCACTGCTCGCCGGAGGGGCCGGCCAGCTCGACCCGCGGGAGTGTTGACGGGATTTCGCGGTGGTGGAGCTGGTGCACGAAGCCGAAAGTGGCCACGCCTAGATGTGCGACGCTGCGTAACTCAGGGCCGGTCGGTTGCACGGTCCCGAGGGTGTCGTGGACGTCACGGCCGTGAGCCCACGTCTCCATGAGCCTGGCGGTGACCGTGGAGGTCACGCTCATGTCGGGGCCGAACCACGGTAGTCGCGCACTGGGGTCGGATCTGCGGGCGACCGAGGCGAACTCCTCGCGGGCACTCCGGAACCACATCAGGACCTCGTCACCCGGCATCGAGGCGTACTGATGGGCGATGCGGTCCGGAAAGTCCATCCCCCCGGCCATGAGAATTCTGGCTTCGATGCGGAAGCGGGCTGGAAGAAGGATCGACATGGTGGCCAGTTCGTCGAAGTAGGCCAGGTGCGTGAGCTGGTCCCGAACCGACCATCGCTCGGCTGGCGTCGCCAGATCCCAGCAACTCTCGCCCGTCTCCGCTCCCGCTTCCTCGAGCGCGGCGCACAACCCCGCGGTCTGCGCGTCGAGCTGGGCGAGAAGGTCGCTCATGTCGGCGGCCATCTACCGCCCCTTCCACTCGGGACGGCGCTTCTCGGTGAAGGCGAGCATGCCCTCTTGGGCGTCCTCGCTCATGTACACCGGCTCCCAGATCTCCTCGGCGCGGTCGAACGCCTCCGAGAGCGGGTACTCGGTACCGAGCTTCGTGGTGGCCTTACCTGCAGCCACCGAGAGCGGCGCGTTGCGGGCGATCCGCTCCGCAAACGTCTGGGTGGCCTCGCGTAGTTCCCCGGGCTCGACGACCTTGTTGACGAACCCGATCTCGTGGGCCCTCTCGGCGGTGAGCGGATCCCCGGTGAGGACGATCTCCATCGCGATCCGCGTCGGGATCATCCGCGACAGGGGCGCGGCCCACGGGCTCCCGCGGCCGATCTTGACCTCGGAGATCGCGAAGCGCGCATTGGTCGATGCCACGCAGAGATCCAGAGTCTGGGCCAGGAGGAAGCCTCCCCCATAGGCGGCTCCGTTGACACACGCGATGGTGGGCTTGTCTACGGTGATGTTCCTGCCGAGTTGCGGGACGTAGTCCACCGGCGGGACGGTGATCGCGGCGCCGGACATCTCCTTGAGATCACCGCCGGCGCAGAACGCCTCGTCACCCTCGCCGGTGAGGACGAGAACCTTCGCTTCGTCGTCCTCATTGAAGCGGCGCAAGCCGCTGAACAGTCCCTCCCGGACCGCCTTGCTCAGACTGTTCCGGGCGTCGGGACGCGCGATGGTCAGCCACGCGACGTTGTTGACCAGCTCGTATCTGACGACGTCGTTCACTCTTGGTCTCCTCCACTGATCACCACGAGCGTCTCGCCCGTGTCCACCTGCGCGCCCAGAGCCACGGGCAGCCGTGACACCGTCCCGGCGGCGGGCGATTTGATCGAATGCTCCATCTTCATGGCTTCGAGCACGATCACGGTCTGACCCTCAGACACCTCATCGCCCTCGGACACCTCCACGCGGACCACGGTCCCCGGCATCGGCGCCAGCAACGATCCGGCCTCGACCGACGCGGACGGGTCCGGGAACGGGTCGACCCGGTCGAAGGTCGAATTGCCGAGCGAGGAACTGACGTGGACAGAATCGCCCGCGTCGATGATGCGGAATCGGCGGCGCACACCGTCGATGACCGCGTCGATGCCCTCGGGGGTCGTGTCGAAGGCCCGGACGGTGACATCCTCGCCGTCGAGACTCATCACGACACCGGAACGGGTGACCGCGTACTGGACGCAGACTTCACGGTCGCCGTCGAGATAGCGAACCTCTTGCCGTCCGCTGCGGACGTTGCGGAAACCGGCTCGAAGGGTGGGTAGTACGACCGCGCTTTCACGGTTCCGCGCGACAGTGGCGAGCGCTGCAGCGCAGGCGTGAGCCGTGGTCGGATCCGCCCCCGCGTCCCCGGCCTCCAGTTCGATGACCGGGTGGCGGTCAAGGAAGGCCGTGTCCGTGAGACCAGCCCTGAAGTCCGACGTGTCCAGGATGCCCACGAGTAGGTCACGGTTGGTGGTCACGCCGAACAGGGTCGATCTGTGCAGAGCGCGGATCAGTCGATCGGCGGCCTCGTCGCGGTCGCGGCCAAAGGCGATGACCTTCGCGAGCATCGGGTCGTAGAAGGTGCTCACGGTGGAACCACTGCTGAATCCGGTGTCCACACGGACCCCGGGCCCCTCCGGGATCTCGAATGAGTGGAGCCGACCCGAGACGGGGACGAACCCGGCCGCAGCGTCCTCCGCGTACAGGCGGACCTCGATGGCGTGGCCGGCGAAGTTCGGCCGGAGAACCTCGTCGGGGAGGGGCTCGCCGGAGGCGACCAGCAGCTGTGCCCGGACCAGGTCGGTGCCGGTGACCAGCTCAGTGACCGGGTGCTCGACCTGGAGACGGGTATTGACCTCCAGGAAGTAGAACCCGCCGTCTTGCGCCATGACGAACTCGACCGTGCCGGCGCCCACGTAGTCGATCGCGCGGCCGGCGGCGATGGCAGCCCGGCCGAGCTCGTCTCGGAGCTTCGGAGAGACGGCCGTAGACGGGGACTCCTCGACGATCTTCTGGTAGCGGCGCTGAATGGAGCATTCGCGTTCGCCGAGGTGGACCACGTTGCCGTGGGTGTCACCGAAGATCTGTACCTCGATGTGCCGGGGGGACTCGATGAACTTCTCGAGGAACACCGTGCCGTTGCCGAACGCGGACTCGGCCTCGCGTCGTGCGCTCCGGACCGCCTCGACGAGCTCGTCGAGGGTGTGGACAATGCGCATTCCCCGGCCGCCACCGCCGAAGGCCGCCTTGACGAGCACCGGGAGACCGATCTCCTCGGCGGCGGACAGGAGTCGCTCAGGCGAGCTGTCCTCGTCGCTGCCGACGACGGTGCCCGGGAGGATGGGCACGCCCGCGCCCTCCATGATCCGCTTCGCCTCGATCTTCGAACCCATGGCGGCGATCGATTCGGGAGAGGGGCCCACAAAGGTGATGCCGGCGTCAGCGCACGCCCGAGCGAAGTCCTCGTTCTCAGAGAGGAACCCATAGCCGGGGTGCACAGCGTCCGCCCCGGTCGCCTTGGCGGCCTCGATGATGAGATCCGCCCGCAGGTAGGTCTCCGCCGGGGTGTTACCGGGTAGGGGAACCGACTCGTCGGCCAGGTTGACGAAGGGCATCGCCTCGTCCGCATCGGAGTAGACCGCCACCGTGGAGATTCCCATCTCGTGGGCGGTACGGAAGATACGGGCAGCGATCTCGCCACGGTTGGCGACGAGCAGCTTTCTGATCCTGGACATCGATCTCACATCCTGAAGACGCCGAAGCCGCGACGGCCTTCGACCTTGTTTGAGTGGGCGGCAGACAGTGCGATGGCGAGGATCTCGCGGGTGTCGCGAGGGTCGATGACGCCGTCGTCATAGATGCGAGCGGAAACGAAGAAGGGATGGGACTCGGCGTCGATCTGCTTCTCGATCTCGGCGGTGCGGATGACGTCGGCTTCCTCATCGAAGTGTCGACCCGCCGAGGCCGCGGACTCGCGGCCGACGATTGACATGACGCCCGCCAGTTGGGCGGCGCCCATAACGGCCAGACGTGCGTTCGCCCAGGTGAACATGAAGCGCGGGCCGTACGCTCGGCCTGACATGCCGTAGTTACCGGCGCCGAACGAACCGCCCATGTTGATGGTGAAGTGCGGCACCGTGCTGTTGGTGACCGCGTTGATCATCTTGGCGCCGTCCTTGATGATCCCGCCCTGTTCATAGCTGGTGCCGACCATGTAGCCGGTGGTGTTCTGCAGGAAGATCAGGGGAGTGTCCGTCTGGTTACACAGGAGGATGAACTCCGTGGCTTTCTGGGCCTCCTCGCTGAACAGCACGCCGCGAGCGTTAGTGAGGATGCCGACGGGATATCCGGCGATCGATGCCCATCCGGTGACCAGGGAGGTGCCGTACCGGGGCTTGTACTCCTCGAACCGCGAGCCGTCGGCGATTCGGGCGATCACCTCCCGTGGATCAAACGGAACTCGCGGGTCACCGGAGGCAACGCCCAGGAGTTCCTCCGGGTCGAACAACGGGGGCTCCGGATCGGCCGCGGGCTTCGGGCCGAGCTTGCTCCAGTTGAGGGTGGAGACGATCTGGCGTCCGAGGCGGATCGCGTCGATCTCGTCGATGGCGAAGTAGTCGCCGACGCCGGAGATCCGGGTGTGCATGTCGGCGCCACCGAGATCTTCACTGCTCGCGACCTCGCCCGTGGCCATCTTGACCAACGGGGGACCACCGAGGAAGACCTTTGCCTGCTGGTCGACAAGCACGGAGTAGTCACACATGCCAGGTACGTACGCGCCGCCGGCAGTGGCGTTGCCAAAAACGAGGGCGACCGTCGGGATGCCCATCGACGACATCTCAGTGAGGTCATGGAAAATCTCGCCTGCGTGCACGAAGAGCTCGGACTGGGTGGGCAGGTCCGCGCCACCACTCTCTACCAGGTAGAGAACAGGAAGCCGGTTGAGCTTGGCGATCTCCAGGGCGCGGAGGTTCTTGCGCAGCGTCAGCGGGTTCATAGTTCCACCCCGGACGGTCGGGTCGTGGGCGATGATCATGCACTCCACGCCCTCGACCACGCCGACACCGGTGACGATCGCGGCGCCCACGGTGAACTGGGTACCCCACGCCGCCAAGGTCGATAGCTCAAGGAAATGCGAATCCGGGTCGAGCAGCTTCTCTATCCGCTCGCGTGCCAGGAGTCGACCGCGGTCGCGGTGGCGCTGAATGTACTTCTCACCCCCGCCGGCGATCGCGATGGCGGATTCCCGCTCGAGCGCGCTCACCGCGGCCGACTGGACCTCCAGATTGGCGGCGAACTCCTCTGAACCCGGGTCCACCGAGGTCTTCAGTACAGGCATTGTCTAGCTACCCTTCGTTACAGATGCAGTCGAGGCCGCTGCAGGCAATTGATAGGCGGTGGTCACTCGAAGTGGTTCAGGTGGGCGTCGCGGACGAGGTTCTTTCGGATCTTCCCCGTGGACGTACGGGGAAGGTCCTCCACGACGATCACGTCCTTCGGGATCTTGTACGGGTCCAAGTGGTCCCTGACGCGCGATTGGATCGTCTCCGCGTCCAGTTCCTGTCCCTGGCGGGGCACCACGAACGCTGTGATCGCCTCGGACCAGCGCTTATGGGGTAGGCCGACCACTGCCACTTCGGCGATCCCGGGCTCCGCGGCGAGGAGGGCCTTCTCCACCTCGAGTGAGGCGACGTTCTCGCCTCCGGTCTTGATGACGTCCTTCCGCCTGTCCGTGAACCACAGGATTCCGTCGTCATCGAAGTATCCGTTGTCGCCGGAGTGAAACCATCCGTGGAGGAAGGCCTCTCGCGTAGCTTCTTCGTCCCCGTGGTAATCGGTCATCACCTGGGGGCTCCGATAGACGATCTCCCCTTCCTCTCCGGCAGGGAGGAGCCCGCCATCGAGATCCATGATCCCGACGCGCGTGGTGACGACTGGCGTCCCGACCGATCCGTGATGCGAGAGCTGGTGCTCGGGATGGAAGATGGTGGTAGCTGGCGACATCTCTGTCTGTCCGAACAGGAGGTAGAAGTCGCAGTCGAACACCTCCAAGCATCGCTCGAGCAGATTCCTGGGCATCGGCGCCATCGCGTACAGGGCTCGGCGGAGGCTGGAGAGATCCCTGTCGTCGATCGACGGGTGATCGAGCATCACGCCGTACATCATCGGCAATCCGAAGATCTGCGTGATGCGCTCGGCCTCGATGAGGTCGAGAAGGGCACCGGCGTCGAAGCCCGGACGGATGTGAATCGCTGCTCCGAGAAGCAATGCGGTGGTGCAGTGGCAGTTCAGCTGGGCTGTGTGCGACATGGGGAGCATCGCGGCGAAGCGGTCGTCCGAACGGAATCGGCCCTCGATGGCCATCGCCATGGATTCCATGTAGACGGCGAGATGGTGGCCGCTGACTCCCTTGGGCGCCGAGGTGGTGCCACTGGTGTAGAGGAGGGTGAGAGTGTCGCGGTCCTCCACCAAACATTCGGGCTCCGTCGAATCCTGCTGGTCGATGAGAGATGCGAAAGCGCGGGGCTCGATGTCACCGTAGGCCTGCGATGGTAACCCGATCACAATGACGTCGGTCATGTGACTCTGACAAGGAAGCGCTGGCGCGACGAGAGCTTCCGACTCCTCGTGAACGATGATCGCCCGGGCGCCGGAGTCTCGGAGGACGTGAGCGACCTCCGGTGCAGTCCAACCGAGGTTGATGGGGACGCAGATCAGACCGGTCTTGGCGCAGGCGAAGTAAGTCTGGAGGAACTCGATGCTGTTCTTGGATGCCAGGGCCACGGAGTCACCCCTGCTGAGCCCGAGCCCCAGCAGCGAGTTCGCGAGGATATTGACCGCGTGGTTGAAATCTGTGTAAGTGAGACGACGGTGTTCGTCGGCGACGGCTAGTGCGTTCGGGAAGCGGTCCGCGCTCCGGGTGAGCATGTCACCGACGTTCACCCGGTGAATGAGGTTGTTCTCGAGTGCGGTGATTGTCATTACTCGTCCTTACTTATTGGGTACGCGAAATGGCGAAATGGCAGAGTCACGCGGTGCGCTGAATCGAGTTCCTGTTGAAGACGTAAAGGAAACTCGGATGCCAACTGCATATTGAGGCGTCGCACCTAGTTGAACGGTAGTGAACGAGCCATGACTAACTGTACGTTAGACATGATGCGAGTCACACGCAAGCCTCTCGGCGGGCGCGGAAGAACGGGGCCGACCTCGCACCCGCCCGGACGCGGTGATCGCAGACAAGGCGTACTCGGCCGGCACGATCCGCCGCCAGCTCCGCATCAGGAGCATCGCGGCCGTCATCCCAGAGGGAGCGACACGATCGCCGCACGAGTACGGGGCTGCCGCGGTGGCCGGACCCCGACGCTCGCCAGCTGACCTCAACAAAGGGCGAACCGTCGCCGAGCGGCCCTTCGCCCCAGCCGAGCAATGGCGAGGTCTGGCAACTCGTTACGGCAAGCTCGCGATCACCTACCGCGCCGCCACCCTGCTCAACCCTGGACTGGGTACGCCTAATGGGAGGCACACCCAAGGTGCTGTGCCGAGGCCCGCACCTGCTTGGGTAGGTACGAGTGCCGGAGGGCGACAAATCTAACCCGTAAAGATTCACTAGTGTGAATGCCTGTGCACTATTCCAAACTCTGGGCTGCACCTTTCCTTGGCGATCGGCGGCCAAGGCCTCGAGCGTGGTGGGCGGGATGCTCGCCGGCGCTGACAGCATTGACGATCTAGGAGACTGCTGAACAAGCTGCGATCCTGGCACGCCGGTGTGCGTGAGGGCCGGTTGGCCGTTGCGCGAGGTGCGGGGTTGGAGATTTCTGGGTTCGGCGAGAGGGGCGAGAGGTTCGTGGCGCCCACCGCGGGTTGTTCGAGCCTGTGCTGGGGCGGGAATGCCTGGCCCCGGCCCGCTGGTCAGGCCAGGGCCCAGGTTCCGTTCTGGCTCGTCAGTCCCATCGCGAGTAGCCGGCGCAGATTCAGGGCGGCAACGCGGTGGTGGAGCCAGTTGTTGTTCTTCTCGACCCCGCGGTACGGCACGCGGCGGGCACCTCGGGTCAGCCAGGCGATCGAGCGTTCCACCATCGGTCGGTGCTGGCGGTAGACGGTCTGGAAGTCCTCATCGCCGGAGCGCTGGCGGTGCTGGCGTTGCAGCAGGTGGTGCTCGCCGAGCACGACTTTGCGCCCCGTGGCTGAGGTGGTGCATCGCTGACGCAGCGGGCAGCCACGACACGCCGCCCCGAAGGTGGCATTGCCCTTGGCAGACAGGCCACAGGTGATGTTGCCGGGGCAGGTCAGGGTGCCCGCCACGGCGTCGAAGGTGAAGTCATCCAGGGTGAACCCGCCCTCGACCGCGGGCCGCAGCGGCCACGGCTTGACCAGGGGCAGCCACTGCTTGCCCGCCAGGGTGTGCAGCATGTCGCCGCTGGCATAGGCGGAATCGCCGAGCACTTCGACCGGCTCGCCTGCGCCGATGGTGGGATCGGCAGTGACCAGTGCCGCACCGACAGCGGCATCGGAGTTGGTCGGCCCGTTGGGCTTGGTCAGGGAGCACATGGTGGTCAGGCCGGTGTCGGGCTCGACCACGATATGGTGTCCGCGTACATATGGGCCTTGAACCCGTCCTGGCGGCGCTGCCGAGTCTTGTGGGCGTGCCGGGCATCGGGGTCCACGGTGGAGATCACCCGATCCGGCGCGGTGCGGCGGGCGATGCGCCACCGACCGTCAGTGCCGTCTGAGTCCTCGGCCGGCTCGACGTCCTGGCCGGCCACCAGCGCCAACAGGGCGACCGCTTTGGCCGGCTTGCCGCCGGCGGCGGTGATCGCCTGAACATCGAGTGCCGCCAACAGCGCCAACGCGTCTGCGACCAGGGCGGAGACCAACTCATCCCGAGCGGCCTGGTCATCCCAGGCAATGCGCGGCTTACCGGCCTCGGAGTAGTCCTGCCCGCACGTCGCCGCCAGCCGGGTGCACTCGGTGACGATCAGGTCCTTCGCCCCGGGCACCTCGCGGCCGACCCGGCGGATCTGGGCGATGAGCTGGGTGATCGTGTCCTGGCGGGCCACCGCATCATCCAGGACCGTTGAATCCAGCGCGCGGCGGGTCTTGGTCTTGACCGCACCGGTCTCGGCGATGACCTGGCGCACCACCTCGAAGATCCGCTGCGGTCGGTCACTGGCCGCCAGGCGGCGTCGCCAATAGGTCAACGTCGACGAGTTGAAACCCTTACCTGAGTTCCACAACTTTTAGTGACCCGCGTTGATGGCGTCGATGAGGCTGCGGGCGTCCTCGTTGATTGTCGGCTCGACGACCATTTCGTGATCGCCTATGGCGACCACGATCGTGCGCAGGGGTTCGAGGGTGCCGACGATCTTCTTGATCGATACGCCGGTGATGTTCTGCAGGTAGCGGGCGACCGCCAGGCGGCGAACACCACGGTCAGGTGCGCTTCGATGGAATCCCTGGTCCGGTGGAAAATCGGTCTGGCCTTGAGGTCGGACTTGGCCATCCTGAAGGACTGCTCGACCTTCCACAGGTCGTGGTAGGACGCCACCACGGCGTGGCCATCCATGATCTCCGGGGCAATGTTGGTGACGTATCCCTTGTATCCGGCCGCTTGGCGGGCCCGTTCGATCGATGCCTCGTCCAAGGTGACGTTCTGCCCGGTGACCTTGACGAACCGCTGCTTCTTCAAGGGCTCGGCCCGGTCGGCCACCCGCTGGGCACGGTCGATCTGGGCGTTGAGCGTGCGGCGATCCCGCTGGGCACGCTCCCACTTGTAATGCCAGACCACTCGGCGGTCGCGCCTGTCGCGGCCTTGCCCCATCGGGCGAGTCAGCTCCACGGTCTCGCCGTCGTCGATGGCGTTGCCGCGGCGACCGAAATGCTCCTCGAGCTCCTTCGGCGCTTTGGAGGTGCGGGAGCCGACGATGAACGACAGACCTGTGTCTTCGAGGGCGTTGAGGTTGGCCGCCGAGAGCATCCCCGCATCAGCCACGACGACCATGTCCGTGATTGCGTGCCGCTCTTGGAAGGCGGTGATCACCGGGATCAAGGTCTTGGTCTCTGCTTTGTTGCCCTCGAAAACATGCACGTCCAGCGGGAATCCGTCACGGGCTACCAACAGTCCGACAGTGATCTGCGGATCCACTCGGCGTTCCTTGCTCATGCCGACTTTGCGTAGGCCGTCTTCTTTCTCGGCCTCGAAGTACAACGTGGTCAGGTCATACAAGATCAGGGCGACGCCGGGGCCGCCGGCGGCCGTGACGTGGCGCCAGCAAGCGGTAGCGATGAGGGTGCGGTAGTCGCGGGCAACCACCCGACCCAGACAGTTATAGAGCGTGTTGACGTGCGGAGGATCCAAGCCCAGTCGCCTGAGCACCCGTACCGAATCGAGTTTGCTCGTCGGATCGACCAGACGGGCCAGTACCAGGTCGCGGAACACCGAGTCGGCCACCACGTCAAAGCCGAGCCGCTCGTAACTGCCCACCAGGCCCTGCCACAGGATTCGTGACGACGACCGTTTGGCCACGGCTGCCGAGCTGGCGGGCAGATCGATCACCGCAGATGCCCGGTCCACTAGTCCGAGCTCGAGTTCGTGCTGGTCAGCATTGATTCGTTGCTTGGCGATCTCGATCAATGCCGCGAGCTCGCCGGGCGTGTGGGCGGAGCCAATATGCGCAACCATCTGGCGCCGGCCACGGACCTTCTCCCAGATCTGCACGCCGATGGCCCCGGAGGCGGTCTTGGACTGCCCCACGTACAGACCCACCACCTCCAACTTCCGCTCAATTAGTGACCCACGCGCGGCAGGTTCAATCCCGTGACCTGCAGCGATCCTAACGAAGCAGTCGGGAACGACGTCAACTTGTGGAACTCAGGTCCGACTACGAGACCACCTCGTCAGCGCCCGCGCCGCCCGACTCGGCACACTGCATGAACTCAGCAAAACCGCCCCAGCCGCCATCATCGCCGACGTCCTGGGCTATCACCCATCGACCATTGAGCGCCACGCCGTTGACGCGGCAGGTACGTACGCCGAATACATCGCCGCCGTACGCGAGCACGGCCAGAGGTGATTCTCCGGGAATTACCGAGCAATCGGTAACAGAGGAAATAGGTAACAGGAAACAATTCCCGTTACCGGCGTGGAGAGTGCCACAGAGTAATTCGCCGCTCGAGAAACCGCGATCAGATCGCCTACTCCCGACTTACGAACACCCGCTCCTACCAGCAACATTATGGCTGGTATGAGCGGTTTTCGGAGCACAGACGGGGTCGAGTAGATCCCACGCAGTCCGTGGCGTGGCCTGGTCCAGAGCCTGGTGCGGGCGGCGGTGGTTGTAGTGCTCGCGGAACCTGGTGATCCGCTCGCGCAACTGCTCCAGCGTGCCTGGACGGTTCGCATTGAGAAACCGGGTCATCGTCTGGTGTGAGCGTTCATTCTTGCCCTGCGTGGTGGGCCTTCCCGGCAGGCCCGTGATGGGCATGGTGCCTCTCGAGGCGAGGAACACCTCCACGTTGCCGATCCTGCCACCGCGTAGCTGGTTGAACGCAGACGAGTTGTCTGACAGCAACTCCTGAGGAGCGCCGTGCCGCTCAATCGCGTCCTCGAGTACACGTTTAGCGTCGATGCTGTTCTCGTGCCGGCTATGGGCCCACGATCCGACGTCGTAGCGGGTCGCGTCACCCGAGCACCTGATAGACGGTCGCAGTTGTGCCGTCAGCGAGGCGATACTCGAACGCGTCCAGCTGCCACAGCGCCATCGCTGTGGCGCGGACGAACGGGATGTAAGACGACTTCGGTCGCTTCTTCGGGGCCGGGTCGACTTGCCCGACTGCGGACAGCAACCGGCCGATGGTCGCCACCGACGGAATGAAGTCCCCGGGGAAGGCGTCTTGCATCGCGGCCTCGTAGTGGATCGAGCGTGGGCCGTAATCCCATCCATCCTTCTTGAGCCGCTTGCGGATCCCGACGATCTCGTTGACCACGTCTGGGCCGTACCGCCGAGCCGGTGACCGTGGCGCTCGAGAGCGAGGATGCAACGCCGCCGTCGACTCCTGGGCCGCGCGGGTGCGCACCTTGTAGAACACGCTGCGCGAGATCTTCAAGGACCGGCAGAACTCGGTCACGGACAAGGCGTGCGGTTGGGTCGGGTCGTAGTTGATGATCGAGGCCCGCGTGCGGGGCGACAGTGAATTGGACATGACCGCCACACTCGCCCAGCCCACGCCGATTCCTGTGCACGATGTGGTGAGACAGCGTGTCCACGATGTCATGAGATCGTGTGTCCTCGAAGTGATGAGACAGGACACACGAAGTCGTGAGATCGGCTGTCACCGAAGAGTCGAGATCCGGTGTCCACGATGTTGCGAGATAACACACCAACTCGCCGGACCCGCGGTACCGACAAGCCCTATCTGCCAGTCGTCCCCGATCGAGGAAATGTCCACTCCCCCGGTCGTCACGGTGGACGCTGTGCCGACGAGCGCGTGGGACACGAGCACGTGGTCGATGAGCTCACCGCGGCCCCGGTAGACGCGGGAGAACCTCTCGTCCTTCGAGATGAGCGGTGCCAGGTTCCACAGCCGGTGCGCGTCGCCTTTATCAGGCCGTTCGACGCCGGCGGTGCCGATCTCGGACCCTCCCGGGCCGAGCAGGATCTGGGTCGTCGCCGCTTGCGGCTCGTCGTTGAGGTCGCCGGCGACGACGACGGACCGGTCCTGTCCCTGTCCCTCGAGAAGCGCATCGGCTGCTGCCCGCACTGAGGCTGCTTCGGCGGCGCGCCGGTTGAGCGCATAGACGGCGTAGCGCGCCCGCTCCCCCTCCTCGCGCGGGGAGAACCGGCCGCCCGGGTACGTCAGCAGCTTGGACTTCAGATGGGTCGAGAGACGATGTCGAGCGACCGGCCCCCGCGCCGGAAGCGAGCGCGCAGAGCCGGCCGGCCCATCCGCTCGATCGTGTTCCCGTCGTCATCGACCTGCACCGGCGCGAGATCGACGGGGTCAAGCCCCTGGAAGTGGTGTAACTGAATGGTGATCCTTCGTGGGTGGTCAGGCGGGTAGTTGCATCAGGTCATCGGTGCTCACCTCCGTCGGCGAGCTGGTGGCGGGGTCGGTGGTCAGGGTGAGTCGGCAGCGGCTGAGGACTTCGAGACCGAGGTAGCGGCGGCCTTCGGCCCATTCGTCGGTCTGCTCGGCCAGGACGGCGCCGATGAGGCGAACGATGGCATCCCGGTTCGGGAAGATCCCGACCACGTCGGTGCGGCGTCGGATCTCCCGGTTGAGCCGCTCGGTGGGGTTGTTGGACCAGATCTGCCGCCACACATCGTCGGGGAACGCGATAAACGCCAGCAGGTCCTCGCGGGCATCGCCGAGGTGGTCAGCAACCTCGGGCAGTCTGCCTTCGGTGTAGTCCAAGAGCCGGTCGAACTGGGCATTGACAGCCTCGGCGGTGGGCTGGTCGTAGACGCTATGCAGCATCGCCTTCACGGCCGGCCACATCGACTTGGGGCACACGGCCATGAGGTTTGCGGCGTAGTGGGTGCGACAGCGCTGCCATGCGGCCCCGGGCAGGTTCGCCGCGATCGCCTCGATCAGCCCGGCGTGGGCATCGGAGGTCACCAGCCGGACTCCGCCCAGGCCACGGGCCACCAGGTCGGCGAAGAAGGTGTTCCACGAGGCCTTCGTCTCGCTGGTGGCGACTTGCATGCCCAGGACCTCGCGGTGGCCGTCACCGTTGACCCCGGTGGCCAGCAGCACCGAGGCTTTGACGACCTGCTTGTTCTCCCGGACCTTGATCGTCAGCGCATCAGCGGCGGGCGAACGTGAACGGTCCGGCCTCGTCCAGGCGCCGGTGCCGGAACGCCGCGACCTGCTCATCGAGGTCTTCGGCCATGCGGGAGACCTGGGACTTGGACAGCGAGTCGATGCCGAGAGTTTTGACCAGCTTGTCCATCCGGCGGGTGGAGACCCCGGCCAGGTAGCAGTCCGCCACGACGGTGATCAGCGCGGATTCGGCCCGCTTGCGGCGCTCGAGCAGCCACTCGGGAAAGTAGGAGCCCGAGCGGAGCTTGGGGATGGCGACGTCGACGGTGCCGACACGGGTGTCCAGGGGGCGGTGGCGGTAACCGTTGCGGTAGTTGGTGCGCTCTGACGAGCGGGCGTTCCACTCGGCGCCGCACACGGCGTCGGCGTCCGCGGACAGCAGGGCGTTGATCATGGTCTCCCAGCAGCTCGCGCATCAGATCCGGTGACGCGTCGGTCAGGGCTTGGCTAAGCAGGCCTGCAGGGTCGACAATATGGGGTGCGGTCATCGTGATGACTCCGTTCGAGGATTCGGTAGAAGGTTGACTCGAAGGATCACACGGTGGCCGCTCTACATCCGTACACAACACGGAATCGCAGACGATCTCGGCCACCGAGTTACACCACTCTATGGGGCACTACTATCGACGACGGGGAAGTCGCGGATCTGCCCGATGTCCGTCAGGGCGGCGCGGGAGAGCAACCCGACCCGGATGCCGCGGCCATCGGGATCAGCCAGGGCGGTGCGCCAGGTCCCGTCGAGGCGACCAGCAAGGTCCTCGAGCGCCGCCGGGTCCCCGACCTCCTGAACGGCGAGGACATCGGGTTCCAGCCCACCGATCGTCTGCGCCAGCGCGTCGAGCTTGGCCTCGTACGCCTCCTGGGCAGACTCCTCGTCGGGGGTGAACAGGTTCTCCAGATTCCACGTCCCGATCCGCACCATCGTGACCCCTTCCCCGGATTGTCGTGCTGGCTCCCCATGAGAGCAGACGGCAGCGAACTCGACGTGAACACGGGCCAGCGTGGCGGTAGCCTCGCCCCGGACCCCGCTGCGGGAGACTGGCTGTTACGGAACCCGTCGACTCTGTGCCACGTGAGGTCGCGGCACGAGATCGCGCCACTGGTGAGGTCGAGGATTTGCGCGCGGAGCTGGCGCAGCTGCGCGGGCAGCCCGACACTGCCCGCCGAAAGGCGGACGACGCGCGCGTCGAGGTCGAGCAGTCCGACCGGGCCCGGGTCCGCGCCGAGGCCACGTCCGACACCCGGCGTGAAGTGCTGGACTCACTACGCGATAACAATCGCGATGCCGGCCCGGCCAGCCAGTCGTAGACGCAGCTGGCGCCTCGAGTCACTGCGTTATCGAGGTGGCTGGTGAGCAGGTTGTGATTGCGACCGAAATTCTCGGCGAGGAAGTGCAATCGGGCACCAGGCCAATCGAGCTGGTCGGGTTCGCCGAAGCAGACTCATTTTGGCGCGACCTCCGTCGGACCCTGTTCTCGGGATCCGACTACACCGTGTACGCGCCCGGGCCGAAGGCCCAGTTCTCACGGCACCGTGGTCCCCGATCAAGGTCGCAGACCTCCTCGAATCACTATCGCCTGAACTCCGTGACGAGGTTGTGCTCCCGTTGCAACAATTCGATCTCCGACGCAAACCGACAGCGATGCCACCCGACGCAGCGGCTACAGCTCAGTTCCAATTGGCAAACGTTGCTGCTCGATTCCAAGCTGCTTCGGAAGCTAACCCCGGACTCTGCATTGGTCAAGAAGGCCGTAGAAACAGCTATCCCGGTACTCGCTTCAGCGACTACGACTGAAAAGCGACGCCGTGCCTTCGATCCAGTCGCACAGGCCGTTTCTGGCGGGCACGTTAACCGCGAGCTGCTTGACAGCCAAAATGTGGTTGGTACGCTGGGTGGCCTACCAACCACATTCCGGATGCGGCGTTCGGGTGATCAGCTGTGAACGTCCTTGTATTGCTCGCGCAGCTCCCGCTTGAGAATCTTCCCGGACGGTCCGCGTGGGAAGTCTTCGACGATCACGATTTCTTTTGGCACTTTGAAGCGCGGAAGCGTCTCTTTGCAGTATGCGACGACCTCGTCGGCCGTGAGACTCTCCCCTGGCTTGACCGTCACAGCAACGGTCAACGCTTCCATCCAGTCCGGGTGCGGCACCCCGAATGCGGCCACCTCCGCAACCTTTGGGTGCCCGGAGATCGCATACTCGACACTCGCCGAAGAGATATTCTCCCCGCCGCTTTTGACCATGTCCTTGACCCGGTCGACGAAGAATAGCTCGCCGTCGGCGTTCAAGCGGCCAAGGTCACCAGAGTGCAGCCACCCGCCGGCGAACGCGGCCGCGGTCCTCTCTTCGTCCTTGTAGTAGCCCTTGAACACCGCTGGGCCGCGGAACAGTATCTGGCCGACTTCACCACGCGGCACGTCGTCGTCGTGGGGGTCGACCACCCGAACCTCAAGGTTCTGGCAGGTGCGGCCGACCCATCCCAGATCGCCTTCGCAGATCTCTTCGAGGTTCTTGAACTGTCCAATAGTGCCCGAACAGGACGTTTCGCTCTGGCCGTAGTACGAATTCCATCGCATCGAGGGGCAAACCGCCGACCAGCCGGTGATCATTGATTTAGATATGGTGGCGCCGAATGTCGTAGCGATCCGCATCGATCTGGCCGACTCTTCGATGCCGGGTACCTGCAGCAGTCGGATCCAGAGGGTCGGTGGTAGGACGATGAAACTGACCTGGTGCTTGTCCATCGCGGCCGCCATCTTCACCGGCTCAGGCAGCTCGGGGAGCACCACCGTCTGACCAAGTAGGTGGCACATCATGAGAACTCCGACGCCACCGGTGTAGAAGAGCGGTAGCACGTGCAGAGCGACATCTTCGGGTCGCAGATCCCACGCATGTCCTGAGGTGATCATATTGATGAGGTTGGTGTGCGTCATCAACACGCCCTTGGGTGCAGCCTCGGTGCCGCTGGTGTAGGTGAGGGTTGCCACATCGTCACCGTCGAGGACTACCTCTGGTTCTGCGTCATTCTGTTCGGCCACCACCTTGGCGAGGTCGACCCATCCCTTCGGCGCCTCGCTGCCGGACGTCCTCCGAATGAATCCCATTGTCAGGTAGTCGACGTCGGGCAGGATGGATGTGAACGCGTCGAGCAGGAATTCGTCGACGAACACCACTTGCGCGTCGGAATGCTTGACGACGTAGGTGAGGTCGGCTCCGCGCAGGCCGGCACCGGCCGGTGCGACGATCGCTCCGATTTTTCCCGCCGCATAGAGCAGGGCTGCGAATTGGACACCGTTGAGGGCGAAGACCCCCACCTTGTCGCCCTTCGTGACACCGAGGGACGTCAGCGCGTGAGCGGTCCGATTGATCAAAGTGTTGAACTCACGCCAGGAATACTCAGCGAAAGTGCCGTCCATGGATTCCACCAGCAGGGCGGGTTTGTTCGGGTGGCTGAGTGCGTTGCGTCGCATTACGTCTCCGACGGTGGTCCGTCGGAGCATGTTCAAAACGGTCATACTGGTCATGATCGGCTCCTTACGCCGTGTAGCCGAGCCGGCGGGCGGCAAGGTCATTGAGGACTTCGTTGCCGCCGCCACCGATCCCGAGGATGCGGACGTCGCGGTAGTGGCGCTCGACCTCGGTCTCGCGCATATAGCCCATGCCGCCGAAGATCTGGACCGCCTCGCTGGCCACCCATTCGACGGACTCGACGGACTGACGCTTGGCGAACAGGGCGTCGATGACCGCCTCATTGGAGTTAGCGTCGACAACCTGTCGCTCGTATGCCTGCCGGGTTATCGCCCACGCCGCGGCGGTACGCCGGGACATGTCGACCAGCTTGTGCTGGATTACCTGTCGGGAGATCAATGGGGCGCCGAACGTTTCACGCTCACGCGCATATTGTGCGGCAAGGTCCACGCACCGCTGCGCTGCGGCACATGCCTGCACGGCGATCCCGAGGCGCTCATTGACGAACTGCATCATGATCATCGCAAAGCCGCTGTTCTCCGGGCCGACCAGGTTGCCGACGGGAACGCGGACATCGTCGAAGGACAGTTCGGCCGTGTCCGAGCACAACCACCCCATCTTCTTCAGTGGTGGGGCCACTTCGAAGCCTGGTGTCGCCTTGTCGATCACCAGCAGGCTGATGCCACGGTGCCCCGCGCCGCCTGTACGGACCGCGGTGGTCACGAAATCAGCCCGAACGCCCGATGTGATGAATGTCTTAGCGCCGTTGACGATGTAGTGGTCGCCGTCGCGCACGGCTTTGGTCCGAATGTTGGCGACATCGCTGCCACCGCCTGGTTCGGTGACCGCGAGCGAGCCGATCTTTTGGCCGGCGAGGGTGGGTCGCACGTATCGGTCGATCAGGTCGCTATTGCCGGAGGCGATGATGTGTGGGAGCGCGATGCTATGGGTGAGCCAGGAGGCGAGCACGCCTGTGGAGGCGCCCGCGCCGATGGTGGCCGCGCTGATGATGGCGGCGTCAACGATGTCGCCCCCGTCCCCACCGACCTCTTCGGGGTAGCCGACCGCGTGCAAGCCGGCCGCTGCGGCCTTCTTGTGCAGTGAGCGCGGTAGCTCACCGGCTTCTTCCCACGCCGCTACATTCGGCGTGATCTCCGCCTTGGTAAAGGCCGCCGCCGCAGCGGCGAGTGCCCGACGCTCGGGCGTGTCCCACATGGTCATTCGTTGTTCTCCCTTGTTCTCGTGCGATGGTCGTGGTTCGGGTGCCGGGCTTGGTGGGTCAGTGCTGAGTTCGACGTAGCGGGTCGGTGCCCGGTGGGCCGGCGAATGCCTGGACGATGGTGAGCCAGACTTCGGCATCGGGCCCTACGGCCTGGACGTTTGCGTCATCGGGGCGCAGTCGACGAGTTGCCATCAAGGCGAAGTCGTACCCGTCTCCGGTGACTCGCTGTCGGGCATCGGGCGGGCCCCAGGTCCACTGGGCTTCGTCTGGTCCGGTGAGTTCGACACGGAATTGTTCGCCAGGCGGTTCCATATCACGCACGAGGTAGGCGTAGTCACGGACGCGCACCCCCATATGCGCCACGTGTCGGGCGCGGCGATCGCGGGGGGCTTCGATGCCCAATGCGGTGCTGACGTCACGGGCGTGGGCCCACGTCTCCATCATTCGAGCCGATGCCATTGAGGTTGAGCTCATTGGCGGCCCGAACCAGGGAACCTTCTCCCCCTCCGGCACCTGAAGAAGCGCGTCAGCGAGCGCGGCTCGGCCGCTGCGCCACCGACGGAGAAGCTCATCGGTCGGTTCCGAAGCCCACTGCGCGGCAGCCGCATCGACGAACTTCTCGGGATCGGAAGCTCCTTCCTGCAGCAGTTCGCCGAACCGCTCTCGGTCGGTCACAGCGGCCAGCGAGGTCTCGTCGGTCCACGCCAGGTGGCCGATCTGGTGTCCGACGGTCCACCCTTCGTCCGTGGTGACGATGCGCCAGTCGCTGGGCGGCAGGGATCGAACCCAGTCGTCCAACTGCTGGCTCTCGGCCGCCAGGTCGGTCACAACTGTGGCAAGAAGATTGGTCATGTCGCGACTCCTGGTTCACATGCCTATGAGGTCTGCTGACTGTCGGGGATGAGGCGCGCTGTGTGATTTGAGACACCTTAGATCGCCTCACCAGATTGGCAGAACAGCCCACAAGCAGTCAAGCTTGTATTTATTTGAAACTTGAAATCAAGGTTGACTGCTTGTATATGGATCGGTCAAGATGCTCCCATGACCGGTACCCGGATACCTCAGGAAGAGCGCACGCGGCTGATGCGTCAGCGACTCCTAGAAGCCACCACGCAGTGCTTGGTCGATTACGGCTGGAACGGCACCAGCACCACCCTGGTGTCTAAACGAGCAGGCGTGAGCCGTGGTGCCCAGTTGCACCACTTTCCCACCAAAGCCGCATTGGTCACCGCGGCTGTTGAGTATTTGGCCACCCGTCAAAGCGAGCAGCTCGCAGAAGCCGTCACAGCCCTGCCGGCAGGCGATAACCGCATCCGCACGGTGCTGCAGATGCTCGCAGACTATGTCACGAGTGACCTATTTGTCGCTGCTCTCGAGGTGTGGACGGTAGCGCGCACCGATCCAGACCTGCTGGCCGCGGTCGACCCGCTGGAGAAGATGACCGGCCGACTGATGCACCGACTTACGGTGGAGATTCTCGACGTGGACGAGAGCATCCCCGGGAGCCTCGAGCTCGTCCAAGCCACGCTCGACCTCCTTCGCGGACTGGGGCTGGCCAACACGATCACTGATGACCGCACGCGGCGGAGCCGGATCCTCGACCGGTGGGCCGAGGTGCTCGATGAACATCTCCCCCGACGCAACGATGCGTCGCGGTGACCACGACAGGGGACCGACGATGACTATTCGGATCGGCAACTGCAGCGGTTACTACGGTGACCGCCTCGGTGCCATGCGCGAAATGATCGAGGGCGGCGACCTCGACTACCTCACCGGCGACTACCTCGCCGAGCTGACCATGCTGATCCTCGGCAAGGACCAGCTCAAAGATCCCGCGTTGGGTTACGCGCGAACGTTCGTCACTCAGATTGAACAGTCACTGGCGCTGGCGCTCCAGCGAGGGGTGCGTATCGTCGCGAACGCCGGTGGTCTGAATCCCGCTGGGCTAGCCGACCGCATCCGCGGCGTTGCAGACTCGCTTGGCCTATCCGCCAAAGTCGCCTACGTGGGCGGGGACAATCTTACGCCGCGTGCCGCAGATCTGGGTTTCGGCGATGTTCTCACCGCCAACGCCTATCTGGGCGCGTTCGGGATCGCCGAAGCCCTTCGCGCCGGCGCCGACATTGTGATTACCGGAAGGGTCACCGATGCATCCCTGGTCGTCGGTCCGGCGATCGCGGCGTACGGCTGGGATCGCACGTCCTACGACGAGATCGCGGGCGCCACCACGGCTGGACACATCATCGAATGCAGCACCCAGGCAACCGGCGGCAACTTCTCGGGTTTCATCGAATTGCCCCGCGATGCGCACCCCCTCGGGTTTCCGATCGCCGAGGTTGATGCTGATGGCTCGTTCGTGATCACCAAGCACCAAGGAACCGGTGGCATCGTGTCGGTCGATACCGTCACCTCCCAACTGGTCTACGAGATCCAGACCACCCACTACCTGAGTCCGGACGTCACCACCGACCTCACGTCGATCCGGCTCACCCAGGACGCAACCGACCGGGTACGCGTCAGCGGCGTGCGCGGATCAGAACCGCCGGAGACATTGAAGGTCTGTGTGAATGAACACGGAGGGTTCCGCAACCAGATGGAGTTCGTACTCACCGGGCTAGACATCGACGAGAAGGCCGAGTGGGTTCGAACCCTGCTGGATGCCCGACTGGCCGCGGCCCCTCCGCAGTCGGTGACCTGGACTCTGGGATCACGCCCCGAACCCGACGCCGCCACCGAGGAAGCCGCCTCCTGCCTTCTGCGCGTGACGGTGAGGGATCCCGGGATGGCTGCTGTCAGCAAGGCATTCACAGCGGCCGCGGTCGAGCTGGCACTAGCATCCTATCCCGGGTTCAACGTGACGACACCGCCGGGTAAACCATCACAGTACGGAATCTACCGGCCGGAGTATGTCGCCAGGAATGAGGTCCAGGAGAAGGTGCACCTGTGGGACGGGCGGACGATCGAGATCGAGCCCTCGCCCCGGACCGGCGTACGGCCCCGGCCACAATCGGCGGGGGATCTTATTGCTGCGGCAGACTTCTCCGGACCCACACGGGCGGTGCCGCTGGGCACGCTAGTGCACGCGCGCAGCGGCGACAAAGGCGGTGACGCCAACGTCGGAGTCTGGATTGGCGGTCCAGATGATGCCCGCCGTGAGAAGCGAGTCTCGTGGCTGCTGATCTTCCTCACCCCGGACCGTATTCGGAAGTTGCTCCCCGAAGCCGCGGAGCTTCCCGTCGAGGTGTATCCGCTGCCCAATCTGGGCGGGGTGAATGTTCTTGTCCGCGGCATGCTCGGCGACGGCGTCGCTGCCAGTACGCGGTTCGACCCCCAAGCCAAGGCCGTCGGGGAATGGCTGCGATCGCGGGTCGTCGCCGTTCCCGAGGAGTTGTTGTGAAGGCTGCCACCCTGTCGGTTCGTCGCATAAGGAGATTTCGAATGTTCCATCAATCTATCGATCCGTCGCAGGGATCGGCGTCATGACTGCGGCGCAGACTGAGATGGACGCGACCGCAGAGCCCGGCGATCGGTGCGCCGCAATGCTGCAGCGGATCGCCGATCTTGACGCCGAACACGCCAAGTCGGTGGCCGGCGGTGGCGAAAAGTACGTCGCGCGACACCGCGAGAGAAACAAGTTCACAGCCCGCGAACGCATCGAATTGCTGATCGATCCCGGCTCTGCCTTCCTGGAACTCTCCCCCCTGGCCGGTTGGGGTTCGGACTTCACCGTTGGTGCCAGTGTGGTCACCGGCATCGGTGTCGTCAAGGGTGTCGAGTGCGTGATCACCGCCAACGATCCGACGGTGAAGGGCGGTGCCTCGAACCCGTGGACGCTTAAGAAGGTACTCAGGGCGGCAAAAATCGCCGAGAACTCCCTACCGACGATCGCTCTCGTCGAGTCGGGGGGTGGAGACCTGTCTATTCAGAAGGACATCTTCATACCGGGTGGCCAGATGTTCCGGGATATCACCCGGGCCAGTGCCCGCAAGGAGACCTCGATCTCGCTTGTCTTCGGTATCTCCATCGCAGTTGGGGCCTATATTCCGGCGATGAGCGACTACACGGTGATGGTCAAGGAACGCGCCAAAGTGTTTCTCGGCGGCCCACCACTAGTGAAGATGGCGACCGGCGAGGAGTCGGACGACGGATCGCTCGGCGGTGCCGAGATGCATGCTCGCGTGTCTGGGTTGGCCGACTATCTGACAGTCGACGAACTCGACGCGATCCGGATCGGACGGCGGATCATGGCACGCCTCAATCGTCACCACTCAGCCAAGGGTGTGCCCCAAATCCCTGCGTATGCCGAGCCCGACGAGGATCCCGAAAGCTGTTCGACCTGATCCCCACTGATCTGAAGGAGCCTTTCGGCCCGCGTGATGTGATCGCACGGGTCGCCGACGGGGCCGGACCGGCCAACGAGGTCGCATTCGACGAGTTCAAGCCCCTCTACGGAGCGCGCATACGTAATGGCCGTTGATCACAGACAGGAGACTCAGCTATGGCTGGACAGCGACCGGACAAAATGGTGCATTACGAGGTATCTAACGGAATTGGGACTATCACGCTTGACTCGCCGCACAATCGCAATGCGCTGAGCAGCCAGTTGATGGCGGAGTTGTTGGACGCGGTCAAGCGAACCAGAGACGACGAGAGCCGGGTCGTGGTGCTGCGCAGCGCGGACCGGGTGTTCTGCTCCGGGGGTGACCTTTCCGCGGCATCCGGTGGAGGTTTGAACAATATGGGAGCCGAGACCCTGGGGGAACTGCTTCGGCTGATCGTGACCCATCCAAAACCGGTGGTCACCCGCCTCGCCGGGCCGGCTCGCGCCGGCGGATTGGGGATCGTTGCGGCAAGCGACATCGCGATCTGTGCCGACGACGTGACATTCGCCTTCACCGAATCGCGACTGGGCTTGACCCCCGCGGTTATCTCGCTGACCGTGTTGCCGCGGATGACCAGCCGCGGGGCATATGACACTTTTCTCACCGGGCGAACCTTCGACGCCGATGAGGCAACCGCGATAGGTCTGATCACGCGAGCGGTGGCGGCTGGCCAGCTCGACGACGAGATCACCCGCGTGTGCTCGGAGCTGCTCGAAGCGCATCCGCAAGGACTCAGAGAGACCAAGACGCTACTCGCGCGTGACATCCTTGCCCGGATAGACGAGCAGGCCGAGGAGATGGCTGGGCTCTCTGCCCGATTGTTTGCCTCAGACGAAGCACGCACGGCGATGAGCGCATTTCTGAACCGCAAGAAGTCGTCGTGATTACCCGGAGAGCGAGTACCACGCCGGGCCCGTCGCAGATAAGCGCGGCTGTAGTACTAGCTAGGGCGTGTCTCCCAAACGGCGTAGCCAGGTGAGGATTGCGCAGAGGGTGACGGCGGCCCGGTAGGTGATCGTGAGTTTGTCATAGCGGGTGGCCAGGGCTCGCCATTGCTTGGCCAGAGCGAAGGAACGCTCAACGACGTTTCGGTCTTTGTAGAGGTCAGCGTCGAGTTTCGGAGGTCTGCCACCGCGGCTGCCTCGGCGTTCGCGGGCGGCGATGGTGTCGCTTTTCTCCGGGATGACAGCGGCGATACCGCGACTGCGGAGCTGTCGGCGAATCGTGCCGGACGAGTACGCCTTATCTGGCTCTTCGCATCTGAGTGTGGGGTCAGGTCCGTAGCCCGCCGGCGATGAGGAGCATCCGCAGGCGGTAGTTGTCGCGGTTGCGGTAGCCGCGGGCCAGGCGCCGGTGGAGTTCGATGAGGCCGTTGATCGCTTCGGTTCCACCATTGTTGGATCGGTCAGTGGTCCAGTAGGCGAGGAAGGAGTCCTTCCACTTGCGAAGAGTGCGGCCGAGGCGGGCGATCTCTGGGATCGGGCAGGACGGCAAGGTCGCGAGTATCTTCTCCGCAGCGCTGCGCCCGGCTGGCAGGTCTTTATGGTGGTAGGCCTGTCGGAGTTCGTGGGCGATCTGCCAGGCGAGGAACAGTTCCTCGTGCCGGGGGTCGGCGGCCAATGCGTCATTGAACCGTCGCCACTGCCGCTCGGTCAGCCGTGCCGGGTCGCAGCGGATGATGGTGCGGATCCCGTAGAGCGGGTCGCCTTTACGTCCGCGGTGGCCGCAGATCTGCTGCTGCAACCCGGCAGTGGTGCTCGCTTGCTGCGTTCGCCGACTTGCCTACAATGGGTCACCCATCCCCAGTTCCCCCGCCGCTTTGCGCATGTGAGAGATGGCATGGCCTTCGTCGCGGGGAAGCGTCGCGGCGAGTTCATTGACCCGTCGCCAGCGATCGAGCGTCGATCCGTCGCTACGGCCGGCCGCAGCCAGAGCCGACCACGTGTCCGCGCAGCGCAAGAGCGCAGTTCCGGCCTTCGCCATCTCCGCGGACTCCGTTAACCGGGCCACGTCGCCACAGAACTGTGCCTGCAACCGGCGGAACAGGCCGCCGCCCGTGCCTGCCTTCTCTACAAAGGCGTGGAGAGAACGCAGCGCGATGTCCAGTTCCGGTTCGGGCATGAGCCCCGGCCACCGGTCGACATCCTCGGCGAAGACCGTGACTCCACTGATCCCGGCAGCGGCAACGGCATCCGGCGGTAGCACCGACGCGTCCGGAATAATCGCGGTTGTCGCCGCCTGCATGTTTTCGACCGAGGCCACGAGGGCCGAAGCCGCAGTCTGGCGGAGATCGGGCAGGATCTGGGGCCAGTTCACGAAGTACGTGGTGTGCCTCGTGGGCACGGGGAACGATCGGGACGCGCGCGCCCGCGCAAGAGCCTCGTAGGGGACTTTCTGCATCTCGGCTCGGTCGTTGTCCACCACGAAAGCTGTCTCGGTGTCGTCTTCGTAACCGATCACGACGATGTCGTGCCGACTCATCTGAAGGCGGACATTGAGGTAGGGCAGCTCAGAAATGTCGGCCCACATCAGCACGGGACGGCCTTGCTGGAGTTCGCGGCGGACCCAGCCCCAGCCGGTCTCGGGATCGTCGGTTCCCCGAACGTCGACCTCTGCACCCAGCCTGGCGAGAAGGTCGACCTCGAGGTCGCTGCTACGCCCGACGAAGTAGATGGGAGGGGCGAGACCCGGTGCCCGCAGGTAGGTGAAGCCGAGACCACCGCCCATTCCGAAGACCAGACCTTCGCTCGGCACCTCGTCCCAGCCCAGACCGGCCCACTCCAGGAGGTCTCTCAGCGCTCCGGAACCACAATGCCCTGCCTGACGGTGGGGATAGTCCAGTAGGACTCGTCGCGGCTCTGGATGACGGGTAGGGACCTCGACTGACATGACATCTCCTGAATCGGCGTCGCAGCAATCTGCGCGGTTTCCGGTTGGACGGGCATGCGGTTACGTGACTATACATTCGTTCATGCAGGCATGTACCTACCTCAGCGGTCCATCGAAAGGATCCTTCGTTCCTGCGCCGCCCGCCGAGTGATAGCTCAAGAAATGCGCTGGGCGAGGCAGCCCCGGGCGTCCGCCAGACAATCACCACCGCTCTCCTCCACGAGCCGGCGGCCGGGGGGTTCAGTCTGGGAGATGGCCGCGTGCCGGTCGTCCTGCCCCGGCACGACAACCTCCTCCACTCGACCGCTCCCGGCGCGGTGCCCGGAACGCAGGTAGCAGTCCGCCACGACCGTGATCAGCGCGGACTCGGCCCGCTTGCGGCGCTCGAGCAGCCACTCGGGGAAGTAGCTGCCCAAGCGCAGCTTCGGGACGGCGACATCAACGGTGCCGACCCGCGTATCCAGGGGCCGGTGGCGGTAGCCATTGCGGTGGTTGGTGCGCTGCTCCGAGCGGGCGTTCCACTCGGCGCCGCAGACGGCATCGGCGTCCGCGGACAGCAGGGCGTTGATCATGGTCTGCTGCAGCTCACGCATCAGATCTGGAGACGCCTCTGTGAGGGCTTGGCCAAGCAGGCCTGCCGGGTCGACAATATGGGGTGCGGTCATCGTGATGACTCCTCGAGGATTCTTTGGAAGGTTGACTCGATGGATCACACGGTGGCCGCTCTACATCCGTCAACGACACGGATGTCGGAGACGATCTCGGCCACCGAGTTACACCACTCTAAGGTTCGGAGATGTAGCGCTGGAGGATCGCGTGGACCGCCCGCAGGGTGTCGGTGACCCGTGTCGATCCACCCCGAACTCGGTGGTGGACCATCTGGTCAGTGGCAGATCATGGTCAGCTGGGTGTGAACACGCCAGTGCCTTGACCTCGGCGACCTCGACCGGGGTGAACACCCGCGGTCGCCCCGGTCGGGGCCGATCCTCAAGCCCCTCCAGGCGCTCGAGGCAGAAGCGATGCCGCCAGCGGCGTGCGGTGTCCTCACACACCCCGACCTCGCGGGCGATCGCAGCGTTCGCGTCACCGTCTGCCAGCGGCGAGCACGATCCGGGCCCGCAGCACCTCACGGTGTGGACAACTCGCGGCGTTCGCGCGGCGGGTCAGCTCGTCGCGTTCTTTGTCAGTGAGGATGACGACATCAGCGCTGGTGGGAGACATATTCATTTCTGACGCACCCAGCATCGCCAGCCAAGTCGCCACGCCGGAACAAGCCGAAATTCGAGTGCGAAACCAGTGGCGGTGATGATGGAGACCATGGCGAAGATCCCCGACTCGACCCAGACCTCACTGAGACAAAAGCTCCTGGCTCGCGCTACCGAACGCTGGCCCCAGATCCAGACCCTGCATACCCGCTACCGCGCCGGGTTCGCCTACATCGACGCCACCTTGACCCACGGGGAAGAGTTGAAACTCTGCCGGCTGCGCTACGCCGGATCAGCCAGCCAATGGGGATTCGCGATCTACCGCGCCAGCCACAACGACTACCAGCAAGCCGCCCTGCCAGGCGGATGGCCCTCAGGCACTCCCGAAGAAGCCCTCGACACCGCCTGCGGCCTCTACCTCGGCGACCCCACCGCCTGGCTCCCAGACCCCCGACGAACTAACGGAGACACCCACTAGTCCTGGGCGCACCAGGGCCCACGGACCTGCAGCTCACCCGTGGCGTGGTCGTCCCACGGCTGCGGCTCCAGGCTGGCGGCGTCGACGATGCGGGCCTCGACCCCGAGGATGGGGATGCCGGCACGGGCTCGCTGTTCGGCCTGGGTGCCGGCGTCCGCGTCGGCGTAACGGCGAGGCAGGACCGAGGAGGAAGCCAACGGGCTGATCTCGGTCATGCCCCAGGCCTGGAGGATCGGCAGTCCGACCTGGTCGCGATAGGCCTCGGAGAGCGCCTGCTGCACCGCCGAGCCGCCGCAGCCGATCCTCCCGGAGCCGGCGGGACGGCCGGCCAGGTTCTACAACCACGACCGACGACACAGCACGATCGGAATGGTGAGCCCGATCAGCTACGAGACCGCCGCGGCGACCGAACCGGAAGCCGCCTAGGAAACCCTCCACGATGCGGGGGGAACCACAGTTAGGCGACGGCTTCGAAGTGCAGTCGCAGGCCGAGGGCACGGGAGACTTTGATGACGGTGGCCAGCGTGGGGTTGCCGCTTGGTGAGAGTGCTTTGTAGAGGCCTTCGCGGCTGATTCCGGCTTGGCGGGCGATTTCGCTGAAGTTGCGGGAGCGGGCGATGTCTCCGAGGGCGTGGGCGATGACGGTGGGGTCGTCGTTGCTTTCTTCGATGAGGGCTTCCAGGTAGGCCGCGACGTCCTCGACGGTGTTGAGGTGCGTCGAGGGGTCAAAGTGGGTGAAGGTTTCGGTGTTCATTGGGATTCTCCTTGTGTTCGTCGCCAGTGTTCGGCGATCTCGTGCGCTCTTGTGATGTCTGTTTGTTGGCTGGACTTGTCTCCTCCGGCGAGGATGAGGATCAGTTGGTCCTGGTGGCGGAGGTAGTAGATGCGGTAGCCGGGTCCGTAGTTCAGGCGCAGTTCCGAGACGCCATGGCCGACGGGTCTGACGTCTCCGGGGTTGCCCGAGGCCAGGCGTCTAATCCGGACGAGCACCCGCGCGGCGGCCTGTCTGTCTTTGAGCTTTGTCAGTCAGCGGTTGAAGGTGTCTGACCAGAGGATCTCGATCACGTGTGTCAACTATAGTTCACACCAGGTGTGTGGATCAACCGCTGCCACACGCCTGGGCCTGGGGCGGGGCGTGTGGCCCAGGGGCGCTGCCCGGGCCGGTGGTTAGGGCCGGGGTGGCAGTGGAAATGGTGTGGTGAACTCGGTGAACCACTGGGCGGGTGTGAGCTGTACTGCGCCGATGGGCCCGGTGACTGCGTCGACGGGGATGTCATAGAGGGTGAGGACGTCGTTGTCCTGGAAGAGGTCTTCGGCCAGGTCTGACCACGACTGGCCGGTGTCGGTGGTGGTGCGGTGGAGGATGAGGTGCAGTGCCATTTCTTCGCCGGTGCAGCGGGGTACGGGTGCGCCCCACCGCTTGGAGTCGTCGGCCAGCCGGGAGGCGCAGTCGGCGAATTGGTAGCGCCAGAACCGGCTCTGGGCGTACGTGCACGCTGGCAGGGCGGCGAGGATGTGTCGCTGACTGGGGCCCACTGCCGCGGTACCGAGCGCATCAGCAGCGGTGCGGATCTCGGTCGCGATCTTGCGGGCCGTGGTGGCGAGGATGCCCGCACGCCTGTGGCCAACGGTGTCGATGAGTTCGGCGAACTCAGCATCGAGATTAGTCACGGCCCACCCTCCTGGTCCGGACGAAGAAGGTGGCAGTGATTCTAGTGGCCCTCCCGCGTGCGAGGCGCTCGTGCGCCCCTGGGCTGTGCGCCGGCGCGGCCCTCGTCGCCCGGGTGGCGTTCTCCGCTGGCGGGGCTCGCGCCCGGCCCGCGGTGCCAGCGGTGCGAAGGGGTGGTCGCTGCCCGATCGGTTAACGTTGGTAACTAGATAAGTTCCCGGTTACCCGTTACCGGACTTGGAGGGGTTGTCATGTCGACGTCGGAGAAGATCGCTCGAGCCTATGGGGTGCTCGTTGCACGAGGGGACAAGGTCACCGTGCGCAGCGTGCAGCGTGAAGCGGGGGTGCGCATCGGTGAGGTGGCCGCGTGGATGCGCGAGCACGCCACCGGCGCTGCCGGGGACGTGCCCGAGGCTCCGGATCTGTCGGAGGCAATGTCGGCGATGGTGCAGTCGGTGTGGGCCGCGGCGTGGAAGCGGGCCGCCGAGCAGGCGGACGAGGCGACCGCTGTGGCGCTGGATGCAGCCCGCGGCGGCGAGGCCGACGCGCTGGCGGCCGCCGAGCAGGCCGCCGCCGAGAGGGACGAGGCCGCCGCGTCACGCGATCGCGCCACTGGTGAGGCCGAGGGGCTACGCGTAGAGCTGGAGCAGCTGCGCGGTCAGCTCGAGACCGCGCTCAATGACGCCGCCGTCGCACGCGCTAAGGCCGAGGAGTCCGACCGGGCACGGGTCCGGGCGGAGGCCACCTCGGACACCCTGCGGGAAGTCCTGGACTCGCTGCGCGAGACCGCGCGCAAGCCAGGCCAGTCGGATCAGCCGGGCCAGTCATAGCCAGCCCGCCAGAGCACGAAGCGCGCTGACTGTCGGAGGGGAAAGCCACACTGACAGCCGATCTGGCCGTGAGGTCTGTGCGAGCGCCGCGGCGGGAAGGCGTTAGCGACAGGAGTGTGGAATGTGGGATCTGGAGACCGCGCTGTTGGCTACCGCTCTCGTCGCTGGCGGCGCCTTGGCCTTGCCGCCGCCTCGCGCGTGGGGCCGGCGGGTTCTGCGCGGTGATTGGCATGCTCGGTGTTTTGCAAGGGCCGTACGTGGGCGCCGACGGTAGCGGCGCTCGGGCTGCTGGCGTGGTTCGTCGGTCATTGGTCGTTCGCGGTGCGCCACGGGCGTGCACTACCGGGCGCGGATGGCGCTGTGGGTGATCGATAAGACCCCGTTGCGATGGACGATCCCGCGGTACTGGCAACTGCGCCGGCAACGCCGACAAGCAGCGGCCCGCTGACACATCCCGCCCGGGCCGCCAACGAGAATGGCCCCGCCTGCGGGCGGGGCCATTTGGTGTGGGTGACTGTACTCCAGCTTTAGAACAGTGGGGGCGTGTCGAGCGGTGCGGCGTTGCCGGATGCCCGTGCGTAGGCGACCGGGTCCCAGCCGCCCGCCACGGCGTCGCGGACGGCCAGCGAGCGGGCCTGGCGATCGTGGCGCTTGGCCAGGCTGCGGATGATCCCGGTGCGGCCACAGGCCACCGCGTAAGGCAGGTTCGCCGACTGGGTGGAGGCGATGAGGTGTCAAGCCCCGGGTTTTGTAGAGGGTGGTTATCTGGCGTCGATGAGGTCGTCGACGGGCTCTGGTGCCGGTTCGGCCGCCGTGTGTTGGGCTTCGTACTCCGCCGGGGGGACGTAGCCGATCTCGCCGTGGATGCGGCGGTGGTTGAACCAGTCGATGTACTCGGCCACGGCGATCTCAAGGTCGTCGATGTCCCGCCATGGCCCCTTGTGGCGGTTGCGGATCAACTCGGCTTTGAACAGAGAATTGAACGCTTCGGCCATCGCGTTGTCGTAGGAGTCGCCGCGTGAACCCACCGAGGCCACCAGATCCTGTTCTTCGAGCCGCTCGGTGTAGCGCAGCGCCCGGTATTGAACGCCGCGGTCACTGTGGTGAATCAGGCCGCCCAGGTCGTCGCCGGCGTGGGTGCGCTGCCAGATCGCCATGTTCAACGCGTCCAGAGCCAGGTCGGTGTAGAGGTTCTTGGACAGCTGCCACCCGACGACCATCCGCGAGTAGACGTCGATGATGAACGCCGCGTACACCCACCCGGCGTAGGTGCGGATGTAGGTGATGTCGGCTACCCATAGTTGATTTGGCCGCTCGGCGACGAACTTGCGTTCCACCAGGTCAGCGGGCCGCTCGGTCTCAGCCTTGGGCCGAGTGGTGCGCGGCGACTTGGCCCTCTGGACCCCCTTGAGTCTTTCAGCTCTCATGAGGCGTTCGACGGTGCAGCGGGCGACCTGGTGGCCGGCGCGTCCCATCTCCTTCCACATCTTGCGGGCGCCGTACACGTGGTAGTTCTCCTCGTACATCGTGGTGATCGCGGCCGTCAGTTCGGCGTCGCGAACCGACCGCGCTGAGGGCGGTCGGGTTTGGCGGCGTAGTAGGACGAAGGCGCGATCGCGGCGCTGGTCTCGGACAGTGCGTCGCAGATCGGCTGGACACCGTGTTCGTCCTTGTGGCGGTCGATGAACTCAACCTTCAGCGCTGTGGACGGTCCAGCTCCGCGAAGCGAAAAAAGCGACTTGGAGTCAAATCGTCAATGCAACAGGGCGGCGTAGCGTTCGGCGGGAGTGTCGTAGTCGAGGGTTTTCCGGGGCCGGTTGTTCAATCTCTCCGCGATTCGGTGCAAGTCAGCCTGGGAGTAGCCGTTCATGCTTGTCTTCTTCGGAAAATACTGACGAAGCCAGCGATTGGTGTTCTCGTTGGTGCCGCGCTGCCAGGGCGAGTGTGGGTCGGCGAAGTACACGCTGATCCCGGTGCCGGCGGCGACGTCTTTGTGTCCGGCCAGCTCCATGCCGCGGTCCCACGTCAGGGAGCGAGACATCGTCTCCGGGAGCGCCGACAGCTCCCGGCACAGTCCTTCAGTAACAGAGGACGCATGGCGTGAGTCGACCTGGACTAAGCAGGTGTAGCGGCTGGAGCGTTCCACGACCGTGGCGATCTGGGACTGCTCCGATCCGATTATCAAATCGCCTTCCCAGTGACCTGGAACAGCGCGGTCCGCGACGTCGTCTGGACGGGCATCAATCGACACGGCGTCTTTGATCTGCGAGCGCCACTGGCCGGAGGTGGTGTTGCTGACCGCGCGACGAATCGGTCTGCCGGTGCGCAACTGCTTCTGTAACGACTTGTCCAGCACATTCCAGGATTGGATGTACAGCGACCGATAGATCGCCTCGTGCGAGATCAGCATCCGCGACCCGGCTGGGTACTGCTTCTTCAGCCGACCAGCGATCTGTTCCGGAGACCATTCCTCTTTCAGGCGTGCAGCGACGTAGCCTCGCAGTACAGGGTTCGTGGCCAGCTTGGGCTTCTGAGGACGCCGGGCCCGGCGCCAGGCGCGGTCGTCTGCGTCGATGGCGCGATAGCGCTCCCTACCCTCGTTCTGCCCGACTTCTCGGCTGATCGTTGACGCAGGCCGTCCCAGCTGGCGACCGATCTGGCGGTACGAGTCGCCCGCCGCCAGACCGCGGGAGATCTCCTCCCGATCGGACAGACTCAATGTCCCCGCCCGGCGCTTCTGCGGCGACTGATAGATCCCGCCCTTGGGCCGCAGGATCGAAAACACCGAACCCGGCGGCGAGTCGACCGATCGCGAGATCTCACTGATCGACGACCCCGCCTTCCACATATCCCAGACCCGCTGCCGTTCCTCCGGCGGCAGTCCGGGCCGGCCAATCTTAGCCATCGTCCACCTCCACCATAAATTGCTTGGTGTTGCGTTGACGGTTTGAGTCTAAGGACGCCTGCTTCAAGATCGTGTTCGCCCGCCGCAGCTCGCGGTTCTCCTTCTCCAGCTGGGCCAGGCGGGCGTCGCGATCAGCCGAGACCGACGAGGCGTCTTGGCCCTCGGCCTGGGCTTTACGGACCCAGGCCCGTAGTGCTTCGCGGTGCACGCCGAGCTGCTCAGCGACACGCACGATCGCACCGTGTGAGCGGTCGGGGTCGGCCAGTGCTTCCAACGCCATCCGCGTCGCTCGTTCGCGCAGCTCGTCCGGGTACTTGCGAGGTGCTCCCATGGTTCTGATGATCCCTTCCCGGGTAATCGATGTCTCCATCAAACCCGGGGCGATGCACGTCGATGCCGACGGCCAGCCGGCCGAGCTGCACTTGGTGATGGACAACTACGCCGCCCACAAGCACGCGAACGTCAAGGCCTGGCTGGCCGACAATCCACGGTTCACGGTCCACTTCACACCCACTCACGCCTCGTGGATGAACCTGGTGGAGGTCTGGTTCGGCATCGTCGAACGCCAGGCCATCCGCCGCGGGTTCTTCACCTCCGTCAAGGACCTCAACGCCAAGATCCGCACCTTCATCGACGGCTGGAAACCGCTCCCACCCCTTCGTCTGGACGAAAACCGCCGACGAAGTCCTCGCGAAAGCCAACCGTAAGAAGACTTCAAATGCGGACCACCAGAGACGTGTTTAGGCGTGCTGGCGGACGGAGTGCTCGCCGAGCGAGCGAGTGCGCGTCGGGTACGGACTACTGTCCCATGACAGGTGTCGGGAGTGACCGGGCGATGATCTCCTTCATGATCTCGGTGGTGCCGGCGTAGATCTGGCTGATCCGCAGGTCGGTCCATGCGCGCGCGATCGGATACTCCTCCATGTAGCCGTAGCCGCCGTGGAGTTGCAGGCAGGTGTCGGCGACTTGCTGAGCGCGTTCGGAGCTCCAGTACTTCGCCATCGCGGCGGTGGGGATGTCCAGTTCGCTCTTGACATGCAGGTCGAGACACTCGTCGATGAAGGCGCGGGTGACGCGGGCTTCGGTGGCGACCTCGGCGAGCTTGAACTTGGTGTTCTGGAATCCGAAGATCGGTTTGCCGAACGCCTCGCGCGTGAGTGTGTACTCGTGTGTCAGGTCCAGCATCAAGTCCATCGACGCGGCGCAACTGACGGCGACGATGAGCCGCTCCTGCGGGAGCTGCATCATGAGCTGGACGAAGCCCTGCCCCTCCTCGGTGCCGAGCAGATTGCTGGAAGGCACACGTACGTCATCGAAGAAGAGCTCGCAGGTGTCTTGCCCCTTGAGGCCGATCTTGCCGAGGAGACGGCCGCGTCGAAATCCTTCGGAGCTGGTCGGCACGATGACCAGTGAGACGCCTGCAGCAGCCTGATCGGGGCTGGTCTTGCAGGCGACGAGCACCATGTCTGCGTGGTAGCCGTTGGTGATGAAGGTCTTGGCTCCGTTGATGACGTAGTCGTCGCCTTCTCTGACTGCCTTCGTCTTGATTCCCTGGAGGTCGGAACCGGTCCCCGGCTCGGTCATCGCAATGGCGGTCACGACCTCGCCGGAGGCCATTTTGGGCAGCCACTCGCGCTTCTGCTCCTCGGTGCCGTAGTGCAGCAGGTAGTGCGCCACGATGCCGCTGTGGAGTGCGGCCCCCCAGCTGCTGTCACCGATGCGGGCCTGCTCCTCGATAAGGATTGCCTCGTGGAAGAAGTTGCCGCCGCCCCCGCCGTACTCCTCGGGAATGGAGGCGCACAACAGGCCGAGCTCGCCGGCGCGGGTCCAGAGTTCGCGGTCGACGCGCTTCTGTTCGATGAACCGCTCGATGTTGGGCTTGATCTCCCTCTCGCAGAACGTCCGGGCGAGTTGACGGAAGTCGTCGAGGTCCTGGTTCATCCAGGGTGAACGGCGGCTGGGCATGGGTCCTCCAGGGAGTATTCGCCGGGTACAGGGTGTGCCCGAAGGCTACGGGTACACCCTGTACCGCGCCAGTCCCTTTCGGGTTAGAATGTGGTCGTGGATCTTGCGAGGTGGGTGGACACGGCCGTGGTGCGCCGATCGACGGCGCACGAATCGCACCGGTCGGCACGGCGAGAGCAGATCGTGGTGGCTGCGGCTCGTGCGATCGAGGAGTACGGTCCCGGCGTCGGTACTGCCCAGATCGCGGAACGGGCGGGGGTTGCGCGGCCTCACGTCTACCGGCACTTCCACAGCAAGGAAGATCTCGAACGAGAAGTGCTCCGATTCGCGGCTGATCAGCTCATCGACACCGTTCGTCCCGCCTTGCGTGTGAGCGGTACAGCTCCCGCCATCATCGAAGGCGTGATAGGCGCTGCCATCGGATGGGCTGCCGGTCATCCCAACCTGTATCGCTTCATGGCGGCGCGCCAGCAGAACAAGGAAACACACCGGGCCAGGTTGGGGCGCACACGGTTCCTCGGCGAGGTGGTGGCCGCAGCCTCGGCATATATGCGCACATCCGAAGTACAAGTCGATCCCCCGGACGGCGTGATGGCGGGGTTGATGGGCATGGTCGACGCCGGGATCATCTGGTGGCTGGACCACCACGATGAGTCGAAGGAAGAGGTGACCACCCGGATCGCCCATCAAGTTTGGCTGATCATGCGCGATCTCGCCCAGAGCGTGGGGGTTGCTCTGGACAACGACCGTCTGTTGAGCGCGCGATGAGGGTCCTCTCGCCCGAAATGGGCGCACCCCGAGCCCGTCGAAGCGGTCCCGCGTTGGAACGGCGACGCCCCGTGTGCGACCGGTGGCTGAAAGAGGTCGGTGACCTAGTGCGGCGGGTGCCCGGCGCCTGCACCTCGGCAGTGCCCGGCAAGCAGCCGGCCGGCTGGCCGCGCGCGGCCGTAGCGCTCCAGACTGACGGTCCGGTCAACACCGCAGTGCGGCGATGACGCCGGCGCCGGGATCGCGCCTTGAGGCGACCTTCTTCCTGGATCACGACCACGCTTCGGTACGCGACTTCACCCAGCACGTGATCGCCGGCGCGTCGAGCCCCCGAGAGAGAGCGTCCCTACTCTTTGCTGCAGTACGTGACCAAATCTGGTACGACCCCTACTCGGTCTCCGAGGATCCTGAGCATTACCGGGCGAGCCACGTCCTCCAGACCGGCCGCGCCTACTGCGTGCCCAAGGCGGTGCTACTCGCCGCGGTTCTGCGGGCCGCGGGCATCCCTACCCGACTCGGCTTCGCCGACGTGCGGAACCATCTGCAGACCGACACCTTACGAGCCGTCATGGGTGGCACGGACCTGTTCGTCTATCACGGCTATTGCAGCGCCTACATCGACCGACGATGGTTGAAGGCCACACCTGCCTTCAACGTCGAGTTATGCGAGCGATTCGGCGTGCCCCCGGTCGACTTCGACGGACAGAGCGACGCGCTCATGCACGCCTTCACCTCCGACGGGACTCGGCACATGGAGTACGTGCGGGACCACGGCAACTTCGACGACCTCCCCCTGGGCCGCATTCTGTCTGCCCTCCACCAGGCCTACGGACCTATGGTCACTGCCGCTGCGGGGCCTGACGATGCCTTCACTCCTCCATCTACCACCGGTAAGGCCACTCCGAAAGGATCCGTGGACTCATCCGGGAGCACCGGATGAGCCACTCCCACCGGGCGCGGTCCTTCTGAGGGGTTGCGGAAGTGGTACTCCAGGGGGCTGGTGGGCGCGTCGGAAGTGGCTCGGTGAGCTGCCGGTCCATCCTTTGAAGGCGTGCGAGAAGTTCGTGAGGTCGCTGTAGCCCAGTTCGGCGGCGACCTCACTGACAGACGTGGAGCGGTCGAGCAGCCGTATCCGGGCGCGGTCGAGCAGTGACTCCTGGAGGAGTTCGCGGAAGCTGGTTCCCTCCGCTGCGAGGCGGCGTTTCAGGGTGCTCGAGGAGATCGAGAACTCATTCGCGACCGACTGGAGGGTCCTCACCCCGGACCCGTCCTCGAGCAACGCCCGCACTCTGCGGGTGAACTCCGGGCTGCCGGCCTGACGTTCGAGCGCCTGATGGAGGCTGGTGACGGCGACGTCGTAGGCGACTGGGTCGGGGAAGCGGCAGGCCGCGTGTAGCGTCCGTTCAGGGATGTGCACGTAGGACAGGGGGGCGTTGAAGCTGAGCCGCGCCCCTGGCCAGGCTTCTCGAGCCCCGCTGCTCGGCTCCGGCCAGCGGCTATGCATGGTCACCTCCGACGCGTCGTCGACCAGTCGGTCGACCAACCGCATGAGGGCGAGTCCGCAGTAGGTGACGACGAGACAGTCCAGCTCGGGGTCTGCCGCGTTCCCGGTAAGCCGGATCGTCAGGTCGTCGCGCTGGGGATCGGACTGGGTGGTGACGGCCTCGGTGATCACGGGAAGATAGGTCAACAGCTGAACGACCTCGGCGACGGTTCCTGCGCTGACCAGCGGCACGCTCAACGGCCCGAAGGACGTGAGCTGGGCCTGTTCCGCGCAGGCGATCCCCAGCTGCGTTGCCTGCTCGGCATCGAGGTCCGGGTAGACCTCGCGAAACCACCGCAGCGGCGCCTGCGCCTGGGTCCGGATCAGAGACAGTTCCCCGGTTCCCTCGCGCGCCATTATGGCACGGAACTGCTCGGCGCTGTCCGGAGCGATCGCCGAACTGACCAGCAGCTGCGCGAAGGCAAGCGCTGGGACGCCAAGCTCGTTCCTCCACACAGCCTCGTTCCTCCACACAGCGCTCCTCACGTGACCCGATCTCACAACAGGATGACACGGTTCAACATGGTCATCGCCGATATCAACGACAATTATGAGATAATGTCGGTGTCGTAGTCAATAATGAGGGAGTTGTAGATGACAGTCGTTACCTTCGTGTCATACGACGGGAAGAAGCACGAGGCGCCCATCGAGGAGGGCTGCTCGCTGATGCAGGTCGCCACGAACAACGCCATTCCGGGGATCGATGGTGACTGCGGCGGAGAGGCCGCGTGCGGCACCTGCCACGTGATCGTCGATTCCGCGTGGGTCGCCAAGGTCGGCCCCTCCGGCCCGGAGGAGGAGGAGATGCTGTCGATGAACCCCGAGCGGCAGGCGACGTCGCGGCTGTCGTGCCAAGTCCAGGTCTCCCACTCATGGGACGGCTTGACCGTGCAGTTGCCCGAATTCCAGATGTAACAGGAGGTGTTGACGAGATGAAGATCCCTGACGCAGTGAAGACGAAGGTCGATGCCGCCATACCCCTGGATCGCCAGGTCCAGGGCGCGCACCTCTACGACAAGGGCCGACGTTGGCTGACGGGCACGAACGGGCAGAAGATGTTCGTCGAACGCCCGATCCCGCCGGTCGAAGGACTCGCGCTCGAAGACATCGACCTCAGCAACCCTTTCCTGTACCGACAGGGGCAGTGGGCCCCCTACTTCGAGCGCCTGCGCAACGAGGCCCCGGTGCACTACCAGCCCAACAGTCCGTTCGGGCCGTTCTGGTCGGTGACGCGGCACGCCGACATCATCGCGGTGGACAAGAACCACGAGGCCTTCTCCGCCGAGCCCCTGATCGTCATCGGGACGCCGCCGCGGTTCATGGACATCGCCATGTTCATCGCCATGGATCCGCCCAGGCACGACGTTCAACGCAGCGCCGTCCAAGGCGTGGTAGCTCCGAAGAACCTGCGCGAGATGGAGGGCCTCATCCGGGAGCGCGTCAAGGACGTCCTAGACAACCTGCCCGTCAACGAGCCTTTCGACTGGGTGAGCACGGTGTCGATCGAGCTCACCGCGCGCATGCTGGCGACCTTGCTGGATTTCCCCTACGAGCAGCGCCACAAGCTTGTCGAGTGGTCGGACCTGGCCACCTCCATGGAGCAGGCCAACGGAGGCCCCTCCGACAACGACGAACTGTTCCGCGGCATGGTCGACCTGGCGCGTGGACTCAGCGCACTGTGGCATGACAAGGCCGCCCGCCTGGCGGCTGGCGAAGAGCCCGGGTTCGACCTGATCACTATGCTGCAGAGCAACGAGGCCACCAAGGACCTGATCAAGCGGCCAATGGAGTTCGCCGGCAACCTGATCCTGCTCATCGTCGGGGGAAACGACACCACCCGCAACTCGATGAGTGGTGGGGTTCTCGCGCTCAACCAGTTCCCCGACCAGTTCGAGAAGCTCAAGGCCAATCCGGACCTGATCCCCAACATGGTCTCGGAGATCATCCGCTGGCAGACCCCTCTTGCCTATATGCGCCGGATCGCCAAGACCGACACCGTGCTCAACGGCCAGTTCATCCGCAAGGGTGACAAGGTGGTCATGTGGTATGCGTCAGGTAACCGGGACGAGTCCGTGTTCGAGCGGCCGGACGAGTTGATCATCGACCGGACCAACGCCCGCAACCACATCGCTTTCGGGTTCGGCGTACACCGGTGCATGGGCAACCGACTGGCCGAGCTGCAGTTGCGGATCCTCTGGGAGGAGCTGCTCGCGCGCTTCGAGAGGATCGATGTCGTCGGTGAGCCGGAGTACGTGCAGTCCAACTTCGTTCGCGGCATCAGCAAGCTGATGGTCGAGCTCACCCCCAAGGGAACCGGATGAGCTCGGCGCGCGGTGGTGGACGGCGCCAGCCATGCCGGCGCGCAGCCTGCCACCCGTCTCCGCCAGGAGGGTTGGTCCGGTGACATCGTGGCTGGCCGGTGACGAGCCGATGCTGCCCTACAAGCGACCTCCTTCTCGAAGACCTGGCCCACTAGTGACCGAAACCGCACCCGCTACTACCTCAGGCAGGGCGAGCTGGTCGCCGCTGGCTGCGTCAACCGCCCAAGGGACTTCATGACCACCAACCGCATGCTCGGCCAAGGGGCCGCCGTCGACACGACCCCCCTGCCGCCGGAGGTGGCGGTGTGACCAAGCAGACTGACCACTGCTCGTGGTCATCATCAAACGCCTGCCCCCCGAGGTGAACAAGGATGGTTTGGAGGTCGACGGCAGGGCCCGCGATGAGACTTCTGCCTTTGGTTCCGGGCGCCCGTGACTCGCATCAGTCCGCAGACGTGCGACGCGCACCCACGGACGCTCGCGGCCCTGCATGGTGGCTCGCGTTGGTCGTCTGCAAACCCCTTCTGCTGCTCGTCAGGAGAGCGGACTGGCGCGGCACGGAGCGCCTTCCCCGGTCGGGGGGTGCAATATTGGCGGCCAACCATGTCTCCCAAGCCGACCCGCTCTTCCTCGCGGAGATGATCCTCGCCCAAGGCCGGATCCCCCGGTTCGTGGCAAAAGCAAGCCTGTTTCAGAGCAGAGCAGTGGGCTGGTGGTTTCGGTCGGCCGGCCACGTCCAAGTCGACCGTTCCGACGGGCGAGCTGGGATCCGCGCCGCGATCGAAGCAGTGGATCGCGGCGCCCTTGTCGTCGTCTACCCGGAAGGATCGATCACGAATCAACCGGATGTGCGTCTGATGTCGCTCAGGTCGGGTGCTGTTCGCATCGCGCTCGAGACGTCAGCCCCATTGATCCCCGTTGCCCAGTGGGGCGTGCAGGCCATCGCACCAGCCTACGAAGGAAGGGTGGTCCTGGGCCGCCGTCGTCGGGTCACCCTGCTGGTCGGGGACCCGGTCCCACTCGAGGACTTCCGAGGACTGCCGTCGGCGACGGCAGCCGCTGTGGGCGTGCAAAGACTTCAGGACACCCTCGCAGCGATGGTCGACCAACTGGCCGACGAGCACGCTAGGTAGCGTGTGGCCGTGTCCAAGTCAGTGACGCGAGTCGATCGCGAGACAGGAATCGCTAACCTTTCTGTCATGCGGGCACCGTCCATGCGCGAACGATTCAAGGAGCACATGCGCCTGGCTGTCCTCGAGGCTGCCCACGACCTGACTGTCGACCGCGGCTGGGACCGGGTGCGCGTGGGGCAGGTGGCTGATCGTGCCGGGGTGTCGCGGGCGGCTCTCTACAAGGAGTTCGGTGACAAGGCCGGCCTCGGAGAAGCAGTCGTACTCCGGGAGGCCTCGCGCTTCCTCGAGGGCATCCGGGGCGCGCTGGAGGCGCACATCGGCGATGCGAAGCGAGGCATCGCAGCAGCCGTCGACTACACCTTGAACGAGGCCGGGCGCAGCCCCCTGCTCAAGGCGGTGCTCATCTCCAACCGCGACCTTGATGCGGGAAGTCAGGCGTCCACGGGGATGCTCCCGCTGCTCACGACATCCGCGCCGCTTCTCGACCTCGCCTCCGACACCCTGGCCGGATGGGTCGCGGAGAGTTACCCGGGTCTCCCCCCGGACGATGTCATCGACGCGGCCGACACCCTGGTGCGACTGACGGTCAGTCATCTTGCGCTCCCCAAGTGGGACCGAACCGCGACAGCGCGGAAGATCTCCGAGGTCGCCGTCCGATTCCTTTCACTCGAATAGTGACCTGCGCCGGGCGTCGGGAGCAGTCTGAACTGGGCTTCAGCGGCGCACGGCGTGTTCGTTGCCGCCGTGCTGCTGCCGTAGCACCGTCTTGAGCACCTTGCCGGTCGCTGTGCGGGGCAGCTCGGCTACGAACTCGATCCTGGTGGGGCACTTGAAGTGGGCAAGCCGCTCCCGGGTGTATGCGATGAGTTCCTCGCCGGTCGGCTCGGCGCCGTCCTGGAGCGCCACGGTGGCCACCGGGGTCTCGCCCCAGCGGACGTCGGGGACGCCGACGACGGCCACTTCACGAACGGCCGGGTGCCGGTAGAGCACTTGCTCGACCTCGATCGGGTAGACGTTCTCGCCGCCAGTGATGATCATGTCCTTTTTGCGGTCGACGAGCGTGATGAACCCCTCGGCGTCTATGCGGCCCAGGTCACCGGTGTGGAACCAGCCGCCGCGGAAGGCCTCGGCCGTGGCTTCCGGGAGACCCCAGTAGCCCGCGAACACATTGGGTCCCCGGAGGACGAGCTCTCCGACCTCGTCGGTGCGCGCGTCCTTGTCGGCGTCATCAACGATGCGCGCCTCAACGTGGAACACCGCGCGGCCGATGGATCCGGCCTTCTCCTTGACGTGATCGGCGTCCAAGACGGACACGATCGGAGCGGTCTCGGTCATTCCGAAACCCTCCTGGAAGGGCAGCCCCTTACCCTGATAGAAATCAATGACCGGCAGAGGGCAGGGCGCTCCACCGGAGACGGCGAGCTCCAGCGAGGACAGGTCGAAGTCGTCGAAGCCAGGCTCCGACATGAGCGCTGCCCACATGGCCGGGACCATGAACTGCACGGTGGCCCTCTCTCGGGACATCGCCTTCAGGGTCTGCGCCGGGTCGAACGAGGGAAGCAGTACGTTGGTCCCGCCGACGTACAGCAGCGGCAGGGTGTGGATCCCGAGGCCCCCGATGTGGAACATCGGCGCCACGGTCACCGTGACGTCGGTCTCACGCAAGCCGCGCCCGAAGGACAAGCTGTTCACGACGTTCCACAGGTGATTGTCGTGGGTCAGCATCGCGCCCTTGGGTCGCCCTGTGGTTCCGGACGTGTACATCAAGCACGACACGTTGCTCCGATCGACGTCGGCGCTGACTGGACGGGCCTCACCGTTGGCCAACACGTGCTCATAGCGCAGCTCGCCGTCCTCGGGTTCGCCGCCGACGACCAGGCGGGATCGGACGCGTACTCCCTCGCCGGCCACAGCCGCGCGTGCCCCCGGAGCCAGGGGCGCCGAATACACGAACACGTCTGCGCCCGAGTCCGCCAAGAGATAGGTGATCTCGGCCGGCGCAAGACGCACGTTCATGGGCACGAACACCGCGCCCAGCTTGGCCGTGGCCAGCATCGTCTCTATGAACGCGGTGCTGTTGAGCAGGAGCCCTGCCACCCGATCGCCCCGTCGGACGCCGAGGGCGCTCAGTGCCCGGGCCAGTCGATTGGTGCTGCTGTCTAGGGCGGAGTAGGTCAGACGCCGCTCACCGTCGACGAGAGCGATCCGGTCCCCGGAGAGGAATGCCCTCGTCGTGACCCAGCTGCCGATTCCCTCGTCCATGGACATTCCTTCCGGGATGCTGTCATCTCTGCGAGTGAGTCAGATCACGTAGTTTGTCCAAACCTGACGGTGCCCACAAGCTAGTCGGACGCTACTGAGTAAGTCAAATCAAATGAGACATTTCAGGGTGTTGGAACGTAACCAGTTTTGGCTCGTCTGGCGGGGTCGTTGATGGTGGCCTTCCCTGGAAGTTTCGGCGGTTGCGGTCGTCGGCTGAACCGTTGCGGGTGGGCGTGGTAGGCGGCGTCGAGGACGGCTTGGCGTCGTGCCTGGACGTCGGTGGCGGTGCCGTAGTGGACGCTGGCCCGGATGTTCCTGGGCCTGCTCCGGGCGATCATCGCGCATCCCAAGCCGGTGATCGCGGCCGTCGACGGTCACGTCCGCGCCGGTGGGATGGGTCTGGTGGCGGCCTGCGACCTCGCCGTCGCCGGACCGTCGTCCACCTTCGCGCTCACCGAGGTCCGCCTCGGCCTGGCGGCCGTCATGATCTCCGTACCGTTGGCGGCACGCGTGAACTCACGGGATCTCGCATGCGTGCTGCTGACCGGCGAGAAGTTCGACTCCGCGCACGCCCGGCGGATCGGCCTGCTCTCGGACGCGGTGGAGGACCTCGACGCCGCCGTCGACGAGCTCGTCGACTCCTTCCGGCCCTGCTCGCCGCAGGGACTGGCGGAGAACAAGGCGCTGCTGGCCGCGCCGATGATTGCCGAGCTCGACGCCCGTGGAGACGACCTCGCCGGGGTCACCGCGCGGCTGTTCACGACGCCCGAGGTGGCCGAGGGGATGAGCGCATTTCTCGAACGCCGATTGCCCTCCTGGGCGACGCCCGACGCGTAGCGTATGCGATTGTCACAGATATATGACTCGACACACATCACAGAAACCCGCAACGAGAGGTAAAGCCATGCGTACCAAGGCCGCCATCATCCGTGAGCCCAAGCAGGACGGTTGGGAGATCGTCGACGTCGACATCGACGATCCCAAGGCGGGAGAGGTCCAGGTCAAGTTGGCCGCATCGGGCCTCTGCCATTCGGACGAGCACCTGCTCACCGGCGACCTGCAGTTCGAGTCCTACCCGATCATGGGCGGTCACGAGGGCGCCGGGGTCGTCACCAAGGTCGGCGAGGGTGTGATCGGCCTAGAGGAGGGAGACCACGTCGTCCTGGCGTTCATCCCCGCCTGCGGTACCTGCCCGCCGTGTTCAGAGGGCCTGCAGAACCTCTGCGACAACGGCGCGGGACTGCTCACCGGGCGTGCGATCAGCGACGGCGGCTTCAGGGTGCACACCGCCGACGGTGAGGACGTGGCCACCATGTGCCTCCTGGGGACGTTCGCCCCGCACGTCACCGTGCACCAGTCGTCCGTCATCAAGATCGAGAAGGACATCCCGCTGGACAAAGCCGCACTTCTCGGCTGCGGGGTGTGCACCGGTTGGGGCTCGGCCACGGAGATCGGCGGCGCCAAGGAGGGCGACATCGTGGTGGTCGTGGGAGTCGGTGGGATCGGCATCAACTCGGTCCAGGGTGCAGCGGCGGCGGGTGCGCGCGCTATCGTCGCCGTCGACCCGGTCGAGTTCAAGCGCGAGAAGGCGATGGAGTTCGGCGCCACGCACACGTGTGAATCGATGGACGAGGCCATGGCCCTGGTCGGCGAGATCAGCTGGGGTCGCATGGCAGACCTGGTCATCCTCACGATGGGCGTGGTCGAGGGCAAAGACCTGCTCCCCGGTCTGCTCCTCACGGGCAAGGGCCGCCGGTGTGTCGTGGTGGGCCTGGGGGACATGATGGCCGTCGACGCCCAGGTGTCAATCATGGACCTGGCGATGCAGCAGAAGACACTGCAGGGCGCCATCTTCGGTGGCACCGGCCCGCGCAAGCAGATCCCGCACCTGCTGCACCAGTACCGCGCCGGGAACCTCAAACTGGACGAGCTCGTCACCAAGACGTACCGGCTCGAGGAGATCAACCAGGGGTACCAGGACATGCGCGACGGCAAGAACATCCGCGGTGTGATCATCTACGACGAGCAGGACTGGTAACAGGAGGATGTATGACGGAGCCCGAGCAACGGACCCCCAAGCAGGACCGTAGCCGCCTCACGCGGGAACGACTGCTCGGTGCCTCCATCGATCTCCTGGCGACACAGGGCTGGGCGGCGACCACCGTGGGTGCGGTGGCCGCCGCCGCCGGCGTCTCCCGGGGCGCCGCACAGCACCACTTCCCGACCCGGGAGGACCTCATCACCGCTGCGTTCGGCCACATGATCGAACAGTGGATCGAGGACGTGCGCAGGGTGGGACTGGATCTCGGCGAGGACCTCGTCCTTACGCGCCGACTCGGCCTCAGCCTTGCCGAGCTTGCGTTCCAGCTCGGCGATGCGGGCCTGCTCGGGACTGCGCGGGCTGCGGCCGGCCTTCTTCACCCCGCCCAGGGTGCCGGCGGCGATCGCGGCCCGCTATTCCTTGACGTGCGAATCATAGAGACGCCCCCGGCGCAGGACGGCGCCCTTCGCGCTGGCGGGGGCCGCATCATATTCAGCAACGATCCGACGTGTGAAGTCCGCGGTAAAGGACCGGCGCTTCGCCCGGTCGGACCACGGGCCCTGCGGATCCGCCGCCGGCGCGACGAGGCCCCAGCCTCAATCCACACTGACCGGGTGTCTCACCTCAGTGTCTCTACGACGGTCTCAACGCTGGGCAGGTGTAGGTGCGCAGCATGTGGTGCCGAATCGCTTCACACTCCGGGTCCCACCCCGCTCGACGAGGGTGGCGAATCACGGTCGTCAATTGATGTTCCTTTCCGAAACACGGTCGCTGCTCGTCGTATCCAACACCCACGATCGATCAACTGCGGGCAAGTCCGCCGAGCATCAGCTCGGCCCTATCGACGGGAAGCTGCTGGGTGATGGCTCGCTTGCTGAACATGAAATCGCGGGGGCGGTTGATGCAGTCTGCAGCAAGGAGCTCGCCACCACGGAGGTAGAAGCAGCTGAAGTCGCGGTCCCGGGTGGGGTCACCGCTGAGGACGACTTCGTCGTAACCGGTGTTGAGACCGGCGATCTGCAGCTTGAGATCGTATTGATCTGACCAGAACCAGGGAAGCGCCTCGATCTTCCTAGATTTTCCGCAGACGGTCGAGGCGGCGACCTTGGCCTGCTCCCCCGCACTCGACACGGACTCCATGCGTATACGGCAGCCGTAACGGGCGATGTCATGGCTTGTGCAATCTCCGGCGGCCACGATGTCGGGGTCCTCGGTCCGGGCATGGTCGTCGATCACGATGCCGTTGTCGACCACGAGACCCGCAGCGTCGGCGAGTTCTGTTCTCGGTTCAACACCGATGCCCACGATGACCAGATCAGTCGGAATCGACTCGCCAGTAGATAGTGTGACCTCCCGGACGCAATCGTCTCCGACTAATGCTGCGACTTTGGCGCCCGTTCGGATATCGATGCCCTCCTCTCGGTGGATCCGCTCGAAGAACGTTGATACGTCGGGAGCAGTGACCCGCTCGAGGACGCGAGTGGTCGCCTCGAGCACGGTGACTTCCAGGCCCAGTGCCCGTAGTGAGGCGGCCGTCTCAAGTCCGATGTAGCCGCCCCCGACGATCACCACCCGCCGCCCGGGGGCGGCGGACGTGCGGATCAACTCGACGTCTGCGGCGGTACGAAGGTAATGGACCCCGGGGAGATCGGCCCCAGGAACGCGGAGCTGACGAGGGCGGGCTCCCGTGCACAGCGCGAGCTTGTCGTATGTCAGTGTGTCGCCGGTGCTCATAACGATGTGCCCAGCCGAGCGGTCGATCGCCTCCACGTGCGCGTTGAGAAGCTGGATTCGCTGCTTGGAGTAGAAGTCCGAACTGCGGATGGTGATCTCGTCGAGGGTGGTTTTCCCGGCGAGATACGCCTTCGACAGTGGCGGGCGCTGGTAGGGCACCGTGGGCTCCTCGCCGATGAGGACGATCTCACCGCTCCACCCGTCCTGCCGTAGGCTCGCCGCGAGTTGGGCTCCGGCATGGCTGGCACCGATGATGAGGGCTCGCTGCGATGTCATGTGCCGGATTTCGGGGTGAGGCGCACCATCATCTTGCTGATACCCCGCACGAAGTTGGACTGCACGTACTCGGGTTCGCCGACGACCTCGATGTTCTCGAAGCGGGGGAGCAGCTCTTCCCAGAGGATCCGCAGCTGCATTTCGGCCAGTCGGTTGCCCATGCACCGGTGTACGCCGAACCCGAAGGAGATGTGGTTGCGGACGTTGGCCCGGTCGATGATGAAGTCATCGGGCCGCTCGAACACACGCTCGTCGCGGTTGCCTGAGGCGTACCACATCACGACCTTGTCACCCTTACGGATGAACTGACCGTTCAAGATAGTGTCAGTCTTGGCGATTCGGCGCATGTAGGCCAGCGGCGTTTGCCACCGGATTATCTCGGAGACCATGTTGGGGATCAGGTCAGGGTTGGACTTGAGCTTTTCGAACTGGTCTGGGAACCGGTTCAGCGCCAGAACGCCACCACTCATCGAGTTCCGGGTCGTGTCGTTCCCTCCGACGATCAACAGCACAAAGTTGCCCATGAATTCCATCGGGCGGTCGATCAGATCCTTGGTGTTCTCGTTGCTCTGCAGCATGGTGACCAGGTCGAAACCGGGTTCCTCCCCCTCTGCTAACCGAGCCTTCTTGTCGTACCACAGAGAACTCAGACCGCTCGCCATCTCGCGCATTCCGTCGAACGTCTCGTCGAGGTCCGCAGGACCACCGTTCGCTTCCTCGAACGAAGTTGCAATATCTGACCAGTACACGAGTTTGTGACGTTCCTCGTATGGGAAGTCCAAGAGCGTCGCGAGCATTCGAGCTGTCAGTTCGATCGAGACAGCCTGGACCCAATCGAACGGCTGATTCACCGGCAAGTCGTCTAGTACCTCGCGAACCCGAGACCGAATGAGCGTCTCCATCTCGCGCAGGTTCTTCGGCGCCACCACCCCCTGCACAGCTGCTCGCTGCACGTCGTGGCGCGGTGGGTCCATCGCGATGAACATCTCAATATCGAGAAAACGAGGCGGGGCCCCGATCACTATCATCGGCTCGGCGGAGAAGACCTCATGGTTCTTATCGACCGCGATGATGTCTTCATGTCGGGTCACTGACCAGAACGGCCCGAACGCACTGTTGGGCTGAAAGTGGACCGGAGCCTCGTTTCGCAGGCGCTCATAGTAGGACTGCCAGCGTCCTTGCCGATAGAGAAAGGGATTACTGAGGTCGATGTCGGCGAGTTCGACGTCCTCGACGGGGGGGATGGGCTTCTCTACGAAGAGCTTCTTCCCATTCGTCCTTGTCACCCAGCGCCGAGTCCTGTCGTACAGATGGGCGCCCCGGATCTGCAGATCCATCGGGATGGCCGACTGAACCTTGTCGCCGATCGTATCGGAAACCTTCACGTGTCTCACCTTGTCTTTCGTCGTTACATCTGGAACGTCGTTACATCTGGAACTCTGGCACCTGGACGACCAGGCCGTCCCAATCCGCGGACGCGGTCATCTGGCACGACAGTCGAGAGGTCGGCAGCCTTTCCGGGTTCATTGCGAGCATCTCTTCTTCACTTGCTCCCGAGAGGCCCACCACGTCGGACCACTGCGGATCAACGATGACATGACACGTGCCGCACGCGGCTTCGCCTCCGCAGTCAGCGTCAATCCCGGGCACCGCGTTGTTGACGGCGATCCGCATGAGTGACTGCCCCTCCTCTAAGGGCACCACGTACTTCTCTCCCTCATGTGAGACGAAGGTTACGACTGTCATCGCTGGCTCCTGCATGGTTGTTCGGGTAATAGCTGCTCACAGCATTGCTAACAACGACGACTGCGGCTAGGTTGATTGAGGGCAGAAGCTTGTTATTTTGGATCAGAAGGCGGGGGCGATGAATCTTGATCGCGAGGGCGTGCCACCGCTCGTGTTCGCGCAGTTACTTGAGAGCCCAGTTCTGGAGCAAGACGCCGTTGCACGGTTTCGCGAGATCATGGATCGTGAGCGAAGCGACGTCGAGTCACTTCTCGCCATCAACGCCCAAGTTCCCCTGCGGTGGATCAGGGAAGCCTTGCCCGATCTCGACGTTGACCAAGCAACGACCCTCGGTTTGGCGTTCGCCCAGCATGCTCATCTGACGTCCTTCGGACCATTAAGCGTCCCACTAGTAAGCGCAGGTTCCGCAGGCGAGATATTGGAATTGCTTGCCTACCTGCCGCTAATAACCCCAGCCCTGAGTGCGCAGTTCTACGCAGGTGGACACGGAGTATCTGTCGCGCTCAATGGGCAGACGGGCGATCGAGTCCTAGACTCCCTAGTGGTCACCTACTGTGGTGCGGTCCTGCTGAGGCTGCTGAATATACTCGTTGGCGATGCACCAGACATCACACTCTCACTGGGTTGGCCCACTCCGGAAGGTCTGCCCGTGGATCAGGATTGGTTAGCTGGTCGCCTGGTATTCGACGCTTCACTGTCCATTCTGCATTTTCCCGTTGACGCGGTCAATCACGTCTGCCGGTTCTCTGACCCCGTGGCGTATCGACTCGCTATCAGTGACTTGCAGCGAAGGCTCGACGAGCGGAGTAAAATCGCCTCGTATTCGGACAAGGTGAGATGTCTGATAGAGAAGCGTCCCGCAGATTGTGGAAGTCAGTGGATTGCAGACGAACTCTCCATCTCTACGAGCACACTTAAGCGGCGCCTCTCTGAGGAAGGGATGACCTATCGCGGACTGCGCCAGTCGATCATTCTTGAGTACGCGATTCTTCGTTTACTGGACGGATCTGTGTCCGCGAGCGAGATCGCCACGGACCTCGGATATAGCGACCTCGCCAGCTTTTCACACGCTTTCAAGCACTGGACCGGCCACCCGCCGACGGGGTTCCGTCGTAGGTAGCGCTGCCACTTGGTTGACTCGTACAGGGCAACTGGCAATGCACGGTGCCTTCAGCTTCGCCCTTTCTTTGGGCGTGGCGTTCAATAGCTTCAGGCTCCGCCGACACCCTCGACGTATTCGGGCCTGTTGCTCGCGGCGGTGAGTTTGGCCTAAGCCCTCGAGTTTCTCTGTGACTGCAAAAAGTGTTCAACCTCGACCACGATGAACAGGGCAGTGGCAGTAATAACAGTGCGGCCCTCTGCATCCTCCATCGTGGACTTGAGGTCCAATTTCCGGCCATCGCGAGACCGAACTGCAGCGCGCAGGATGTACGGGGTGTCGAGTAGTGCTGGCGCAAGATACTCGAGCTCGAGACGGCGCGTCACGGCGAGCTCGCCGACCGAATACAGCAAGAAGCCGAAGAGGTCGTCAATCACGGTCGCTACCGCGCCGCCGTGTGCAATGCCCGGTGCCCCGACGTGGCGCTGGTCGAACTGGTGGTGTGCGACGACGCCGTCTCCGTCACGCCGTACCGAGAGGAAGTGACCATTCGGGTTCTCTGGTCCACAGCCAAGGCAGTTGGGGTGGTGGGGAGGAAGCTCGGAGGAACCGGATTCCATGCGCGTGAACGAGGCCACCCAGTTGTCGATATCGGTACCTATCGGCTCGCCGGCCTTGTCGCGAAATGTGTCCATGTCCAGACCTTCCTGTCGATGAAGTTGTACTGGGTGCGATACCTCGGCTTGTGGCGACGGAGATATCGCCGACACCCGCACGCCCGACCCGTGACCCAACCTTTGACCGGGACGTCCAAGGGGCCCTGAGGCCCGATGCGGGTGGCCTGAGCAACTGGCTGTCGACGGCACGATAGTCAGGTCGACAAGGCCGACTGAGCCGGGACACCTTGTACTGTACGAACATACAGTAAGCGGTACCGACGTATAGTCTAGTTTGGGGTCCGTAGGCTCGACCGCAACTGAAGGGGAACCGCGTGAATCGTTCCGCACCAGGCGCCGCGGGCCAGGATCTCACTGCCAAGGCGCGCATCCGCAACGCCGCACTGGATCTCTACGCCGCCAACGGCGAGGACGGCACTTCGTTGCGAACCGTGGCAACCGCGGCCGGAGTGACGGTGGGTCTCGTGGTCCATCACTACGGCACGAAGGACGGCCTTCGCGAGGCGGTCGAGCGACTGGTCGTAGAGCATTTCGCTACCGCGCTTGCCTCGGCGCCCGTGGGCATCCCAGGCGCCGACATCGCCCGGATCCGCAACGACGCGGTTGCCGACATGCTGGTCAGGCGTCCCGAGGTGGTGAACTACCTGCGCCGCGCGTTGCTAGATCCCGGCGGTCAGCGAGGTGAGTTACTCGAGCGACTCACCGAGCTGACACACCGGGAAGTGGCGGCTATGCGGGAATCTGGCGCGGCGTCTAGGGTCCGCGCCGATGCTGTTCAGGTGGTCGACGTCATCGTCACTCAGCTGGGCCGTTTGTTCCTCCAGCCGCTCGTGGACTCGATGTGGTCCCATCTCGGGACATACACCCACACCGAAGGCCACGACAAGCCGGAACTGAGTGTTCGCGTCACCGAGACATTGGCAACCGGTCTCCCCCACAGTGGACTCCACTCTTAGGGGCAAGAGAACGAGATCCTGTGGCACGCCGTTGCCTATCTGTCGCAGGCGAACCCGCTAGACGGCGATATGCCCGTGCGTGGCAAAAAGGTCGGCTCCCGGGATGTCTCCGACCACGCCCACGCAAGGGGCAACGGAATCGCGCACAGCCTCAGACCGAGCAGCTCCACCAGTCGCGCCCACCACGCCTGGTGGAAGGTCTGCGTATCTGCCTCGGGCGTATTCGCGGCCACCGGCTGGGGATCGGCAGAAAATAATCCTCGGTCATCGCGGGTAGTGGACCCGCCCAGAGGTATCCGGCAGCAGCGGAGGGCTTGAGAGGGCCGTTTCATCTACTGAATCGCTGATGCATCTGATGAGACTGTCCGGACACCCGTGCAGGTCGACGACGTTTCGGAGATCGCCATCCATCCGCCTCAAGATGCGGCGTTCGAGCCATGAGTCGTCGGTGACGCCATCCGTGAGCGGGCAACATCGCAGGTCGGCGCTGACATCGAGCTGCGCAGTAGAGGGCGGCTCAGGGGCCGGGGATGATGCACCTGATGCAATACGCAGACCTCTACTGGTCAGGTGTCGGGTTCTGTGGTGTCGGGTTCCTGGTGGAGTTCGGGGTAGGCGCTCCAGGAGACGCCGCTGATGAATGCGTGGCGTTCGGTTGTCTGAGCTCTGTATCCGAATTGGGTTG
>NZ_JAMYEI010000011.1:0-99493 GCF_033790845.1 Dietzia sp. PP-33 | reverse complement strand
GCCCGCGCCCGCGCGGCGACGGATCGTCGGCGTGTGTGGGACAATGGGCGAAGCCCGTATTCGCGGCGAGCGGAACACCCGTGAGCCCCGGTACCGGGCGCCCGCCATCCGCGGCCCGGAACACCCCGGTATCGCGGACCACAAGACACAGCCCCGCCCTGGTGGGGCCCAGAGAGAAATGCCGACCCCGTGCGGCGGCGTGGGTCACCGGATCACTCCGGTGACGTGATCGCGCCCGGAGTCCGGCCAGAGGAGACACGTGTCGGATTCGAACCTGACCATAGACGATCTCAATGCGCTTCCCGAGCGGATGCGCGCGCACGCGGCCGCCAAGGCCATCGGGATGACCAGCAGGGAGTTCCTGGCCGCGATGGCCGGCATCGGCGTGGAGGTCAAGAGCGCCCAGTCCGGAGTCAGCCGCGAGGTCCTGCTCACCTGGTTCGCGGGGCGTGACCAGACCGCCACGGACGCCGCCCCGGAGGCGCCCGCCGCCGCCGAGGACGGCCCGGCCGAGAAGCCCGCCCGCAAGACGGCGGCCGGGAAGGCTCCCGCCAAGAAGGCTCCCGCCAAGAAGGCCGCCGGGAAGAAGGCGCCGGCCGAGAAGCCGGCCGCCGAGAAGCAACCCGCCGCGAAGGCGCCGGCCGACGAGGCTCCCGCCAAGAAGGCCCGCAAGACCCGGAGTGAGACGTCGGCGCCGGCGGCGCGCGAGGGCGGTGCGGCCACGGACCCGACGACCACGGACGCGACGAGCACCGAACCGACGACCACCGAACCGACGAGTACCAAGCAGGGACAGTCGCAGGCTCCGGTCCGTCGACCCCTGCCGGAGATCGCCATCGTGACCGGTGAGGTGGGCTCGGCCGAGCCGGGCAACCGCCGCCGTCGGTCCACCGCGACCCCCTCGTTCTCCCCGCTGTTCCTCTCTCCCGATGAGGCCGCCGCCAAGGCCGAGAAGGAGCGCCCCCGGCGTACACGGTCCGCCGCGCCCGACGCCGACACCGCCCGGTCGAAGGGCGCCTCCGACTCCACAGGCGCCTCCGACACCGCGGATGAGCAGAACGACACTGACTCCCCAGACGTCTCCGACACCGAGTCCACAGGCGCTTCCGACACCGCGGACGAGCAGAACGACACCGCCGAGGGCGGCAACCGTCGCCGGCGGCGGGGCCGTCGTGGCCGCGGGCGGGGCCGGGGCGAGAACGTCGACGAGCAGAACGGCGAGAACGCCGGAGACGACGACTACGCGGAGGACACCGGGGACGCCGACGACGCGGAGGAAACCTCCGGCGGGAGCGGCGACCGGTCGCGGGCCGATTCCGGATCGGCCGACGGCGCCGACGGGCGGTCCGACTCCGGGGACGACCCGACCGAGGACGACTCCGAAGACTCCGACGGGTCACCGTCCGGTTCGCGTCGGCGCCGACGTCGTCGTCGTCGTGGTGGGGGTTCGGGCAACGACGACTCCCAGTCCTCCGGCGACGACTCGTCCGACACCGAGGCCCGGGAGCGCGATTCGCGCCGTCGTCCCGCACGTGGGGGACAGGCCTCCGGGTCCGGTTCGTCCTCCAACGACGAGGTCCAGGGCATCACCGGCTCGACCCGCCTCGAGGCCAAGCGTCAGCGCCGCCGTGACGGGCGCGAGGCGGGTCGCCGCCGGCAGCCCATCCTCTCCGAGTCCGAGTTCCTGGCGCGCCGCGAGTCCGTCGACCGCGTGATGGTGGTCCGTGAGAAGCGACGCGGCGACGGCAAGGGGATCATGACCCAGGTCGGCGTGCTCGAGGACAAGGTCCTCGTGGAGCACTTCGTCACCACCGAGTCCGCGCGCTCCATGGTGGGCAACGTCTACCTCGGCCGCGTCCAGAACGTGCTGCCGAGCCTGGAGGCCGCGTTCGTCGACATCGGCCGCGGCCGCAACGGCGTCCTGTACGCGGGTGAGGTCAACTGGGAGGCCGCCGGACTCGGTGGCAAGGCCCGGCGGATCGAGCAGGCGCTCAGGCCCGGCGACATGGTCCTGGTGCAGGTCACCAAAGACCCGATCGGCCAGAAGGGTGCCCGTCTGACCACGCAGATCTCGCTGGCCGGCCGCTTCCTGGTCTACGTGCCCGACGGCAACTCCACCGGTATCTCACGCAAGCTCCCCGACACCGAGCGGCGCAGGCTCAAGGCGATCCTCAAGGAGGTCGTCCCCGAGGGGTCGGGTGTCATCATCCGCACCGCCGCCGAAGGTGTCAGCGAGGAGGAGATAGGCCGCGACGTCGAGCGCCTCGCGGCCCAGTGGGACGAGATCGCCGAGGCCTCCGCCAAGCGGACCTCCTCCGGTGCCGGTTCGCCGATCGCCCTGTACGAGGAGCCGGACCTGCTGGTCAAGGTGGTGCGTGACCTGTTCAACGAGGACTTCTCCTCGCTCGTGATCCAGGGTGAGACCTCGTGGGACACCGTCCACGACTACGTCTCGCGCGTCGCGCCCGAGATGACCGAGCGGCTCGAGCGGTACGACAACCCGGACGTCGACGTCTTCGCCACCCACCGCGTCGACGAACAGCTGGCCAAGGCGCTCGACCGCAAGGTGTGGCTGCCCTCCGGCGGGTCGTTGGTGATCGACCGCACCGAGGCGATGACTGTCGTCGACGTCAACACCGGCAAGTACACCGGTTCCGGCGGCAACCTCGAGGAGACCGTCACCAAGAACAACCTCGAGGCCGCCGAGGAGATCGTCCGTCAGCTGCGGCTGCGCGACGTGGGCGGCATGGTGATCATCGACTTCATCGACATGGTCCTGGAGGCCAACCGGGACCTCGTCCTGCGTCGACTCACCGAGGCGCTGGGTCGCGACCGGACCCGACACCAGGTCTCCGAGGTCACCTCGCTCGGCCTGGTCCAGATGACCCGCAAGAAGCTGGGTACCGGTCTGATCGAGGCGTTCTCCACGCCGTGTGAGCACTGCCAGGGCCGCGGCCTGATCGTGCACGCCGACCCGGTCCACACCGAGTCGCACAACGCCGACGAGCCCGGCGCCCGCAAGGGTCGACGCCGGGGCGGGAAGGGGTCGGAGTCGGACCAGTCCGACGGTTCGAACGGGTCGACGTCCGCGCCCAAGCAGACGCCCCGGAAGGACGGGCCCGCGCCGGCCGCGCACCCGGCCGCGCTCGCGATCTCCCGTCAGGAGGCGGCCGAGCAGGCGGACGCCGCCGCGGAGAAGGAGCGTGCCGAGGTCGTCACCCAGAAGGCCGGTACGTCCGCTGCTGAATCCGGGGGCGACAGCGCCTCCGACTCGACGGTGGCTGACGCCGACGCCGCGGGCGCGGCCGGCGCCGCGGCCGCGCGCGCCGACGAACCGGAACCCGGCGTGGCGGAGTCCGGGGACGCCGCGGGCACGCGCCCGGCCCGCCGCCGTCGTCGCTCGACCCGTCGCCCGGCCGACGCGGCCCCGGCTCCGGTCGTCGCCGCGGAGGACGAGGCGGTGGCGGAGGTGACCGAGTCCCCGGAGGCCGCGGCCGAGGTCGTGGCGGAGGCGGCAGAGGTCGTGGAGACGGTCGGGTCCCCCGAGCCGGCCGCGCAGCAGAGCCCCGCCGCACAGCCGGATCCCACCGCGCAGCCGGAGACCTCCGGCCGGCGTCCCCGTAGGCGGTCCACCCGGCGCGAGACCGGGGCGGCTGCCGCGGATGTGGTGGCACAGGAGACCGCGCCCGTCGCGGTGGTGCCGGTCGAGGCCGCCCCGCTGGCCGAGGCGCCCCCGGCCGTCGTCGCCGAGCCGCGGAAGCGACCGGCCAGGCGGCGCGCAACCAGGACGACGACAGCCCCCGCGGACGGCGATAGCTAGAGGTACGGGGCCCGGCGGCGCGGTCGGTTTGACCTGCTGTGCCGCCGGGCCGTAACCTTGACAAGTCGCTCGTCGCGGCGCTATGTCGTCGCGCGAGAAGTCGCGGGCCGGGCCCTCCAGGTCGCCGGGCCCGCGAACCTCGGCCGACGCGAGTCGGCGAGCATGAGAGAACACCGCACATTAGGTGTGGACGTCCCAGTGGCGACCACACACCCGAGAAGCAAGGGGAAGCCCTCGATGTACGCGATCGTCAAGACCGGCGGCAAGCAGTACAAGGTCGCCGAAGGTGACCATGTCAAGGTCGAGAAGATCGAGGGTGAGGCCGGTACCTCCGTGTCCCTGTCCCCGATCCTCGTGGTGGACGGCTCGACCGTCACCTCCGCTGCCGACGCCCTGTCCAAGGTCTCCGTCTCCGGCGAGATCGTCGAGCAGACCAAGGGACCCAAGATCCGGATCCACAAGTTCAAGAACAAGACCGGGTACCACAAGCGTCAGGGTCACCGTCAGAAGCTGACGGTTCTCAAGATCACCGGTATCAAGTAATCCACCGCGGCCGCCAAGGCCACCAGCTCAGCGCCCTCGGGCGTCTTCCCTGAAGGAGGGGTTCGGACATGGCAAGTAAGAAGGGCGCATCCAGCACCCGAAACGGTCGTGACTCCAACGCGCAGCGTCTCGGCGTCAAGCGCTTCGGCGGCCAGGAGGTCAACGCCGGCGAGATCCTGATCCGCCAGCGTGGCACCAAGTTCCACCCGGGCGTGGGCGTCGGCCGTGGCGGCGACGACACGCTGTTCGCTCTCGCCGCGGGTGCGGTCGAGTTCGGCACCAAGCGCGGTCGCAAGACCGTCAACATCGTGCCGGTCGGCGTCGAGGCCTGACCCGGCACCACTGACGCGATTCGCCCTCGGGGGCCGGGCGGGGTCTGATGACCCCACGCCCGGTCCCCGAGAGCATTTCCGCCACGTCATGCACGTCCCACGACCAGCAGGAGGAGTCCGCATATGTCGAGATTCGTCGACCGCGTAGTGCTCCACCTCGCGGCGGGGGACGGTGGCCGCGGCTGCACGTCCGTGCACCGGGAGAAGTTCAAGCCGCTCGGTGGCCCCGACGGGGGCAACGGCGGTGGCGGTGGTGATGTGGTGCTGGTGGTGGACCCCCAGGTCCACACCCTGCTCGACTTCCACTTCCGGCCCCATGCGCGCGCCGGCAAGGGAGAGCCCGGGATGGGCTCCAACCGGAACGGCGCCCAGGGCGACGACCTCGTGTTGGCGGTCCCGCCCGGGACCGTCGTGCTGGACCACAACGGTGCACTGCTGGCCGACCTGACCGGTAACGGAACCCGCTTCGTGGCGGCCGAGGGCGGCAAGGGCGGGCTCGGCAACGCCGCGCTCGCTTCCAAGGCCCGCAAGGCGCCGGGGTTCGCCCTGCTCGGTGAGCCCGGCGAGGTCCGCGATCTGACCCTCGAACTCAAGTCCATGGCCGACGTCGGACTGGTCGGGTTCCCCTCGGCGGGGAAGTCCTCGCTCGTGTCGGTGCTGTCCGCGGCCAAGCCCAAGATCGCCGACTACCCGTTCACCACACTGGCCCCCAACCTCGGGGTGGTCTCGGTGGGCGACGACACGTTCACCATCGCGGACGTACCCGGGCTCATCCCCGGGGCCAGCGAGGGGCGGGGGCTGGGCCTGGACTTCCTGCGCCACATCGAGCGCACCGCCGTCCTGGCCCACGTGGTGGACTGCGCGAGCCTCGAGTCCGACCGTGACCCCATCTCGGACGTCGACGCGCTCGAGGCGGAGCTCGCCGCCTACCAGCCGGAGCTCGCCGACGCCGGTCTGGGCGACCTGGCGGACCGGCCGCGGGTCGTGGTGCTCAACAAGATCGACGTGCCGGACGCCGCCGACATGGCCGAGATGGTCACCGCGCACTTCGAGGCCAAGGGCTGGCCCGTGTACGCGATCTCCGCTGTGGCGCACAAGGGTCTGGACGAGCTGCGGTACGGGCTCTACGAGCTGATCAAGGCCCACCGCAAGTCGACTCCGCCGGCGGCGCCCGAGCGGATCGTCCTGCGGCCCCGGGCCGTCGACGTCGAGGAGTTCACGGTCCGCAAGGATCCGAACGAGGCCGGTGCGTTCGTCATCTCCGGATCCAAGCCGGAGCGCTGGATCCGCCAGACCGATTTCAGCAACGACGAGGCGGTCGGCTTTCTCGCCGACCGCCTGGCCCGGCTGGGCGTCGAGGACGCGCTCATCAAGGCCGGCGCCCAGCAGGGCTGCACCGTCACCGTCGGTGACGTCTCCTTCGAGTGGGAGCCGCAGACCCCCGCCGGCGTCGATCTGATGCGTACGGGCCGCGGCACCGACATCCGGTTGGAGTCCGACGAGCGGGTGGGCGCCATCGAGCGCAAGTACCGCAAGCGGGTCCGCCGCGGACTGATCGACCCGGACGAGGAGATCCTGGAGTGACGGACGAACCGGAGCTGCGGCGCCGGATCGGCACGGCCCGCCGAGTGGTGGTCAAGATCGGCTCGTCGGCCATCACGAGCTTCGGGGGCGGCATCCGCCGGCCGCAGCTCGACGCCCTTGCCGACGTCTGCCAGGAGCGCATGGCCTCGGGTTCGGATGTCTTCGTGGTCTCGTCCGGGGCGATCGGGGCGGGGATGTCCCCGCTGGGGATGACCACCCGCCCCGCCACCCTGTCGGCCAAACAGGCCGCCGCGAGCGTGGGGCAGCTGGAGCTGGCGCGGGCGTGGGGGGACTCCTTCGCGCGATACGAGCGGGTGGTGGGCCAGGTGCTGCTCACGGCGGGCGACATCGGCCGACGGGAGAGCGCGTCCAACGCCCAGCGCACCCTGGACCGGCTGCGCACTCTCGGCGCGGTGCCGGTGATCAACGAGAACGACACGGTGGCCACCAACGAGATCCGCTTCGGCGACAACGACCGACTGGCGGCGCTGGTGGCCCACCTCATCAGCGCCGACGCGCTGATCCTGCTCTCGGATGTGGACGCGCTGTACGACTCTGATCCCCGCAAGGGCGACGCCACCGCGGTGACGATGGTGGAGGGTGCGGCCGATCTCGACGGGGTGGTGGCCGGGGCCGGCGGCGCCCTGGGGACCGGGGGTATGGCCTCCAAGCTCGCCGCGGCGCGGTTGGCGGCCGACGCCGGGATCCCCGTCCTGCTGACCGCGGCCGAGAGGGCGGCACAGGCCCTGGCCGATCAGCCGCCGGTGGGCACGGTGTTCGCCCCGCGGCCCGAGAGGATGACCGCGCGCCGCTTCTGGGTCCGCCATGCCGCCGACGCGCGAGGTGCGGTGTTGCTGGACGCCGGCGCCGTCCGGGCCGTCACCGGGTCCCGGAGGTCCCTGCTGTTGGCCGGGGTGACCGGTGTCGACGGCTTGTTCCACTTCGGTGACGTGATCGAGATGCGCGATCCCGCAGGTGAGACCGTCGCCCGCGGGATCGCGCAGTACGACTCGATCGAGGTGCGCGCACGGCTGGCCGAGCGCGAGTCGGGGACCGGCACCACTGGCCAGGGGCGTCCGCTCGTCCACGCCGACGACCTGGTGGCGCTCTAGAGTTCGATCCCGCCCTCGGTGTGGACCGGGGTGACCGTGCCCTCGGCGAGGTTGTACAGCGCCCCGACGATCGCGGTGCGCCCCTCGCGGATGGCGCGGTCCACGGCGGCCGACTTCTCGCGGATGGCGGTGACCGCCTGCCGGACGTTCTCGATCACCACGTCGTCGTACCCCGCCGCAGGGTCGCGCCGGGCCTCGAACACGGCCGGGGCGATCCGCTCCACCACGTCGCGCAGGTATCCCGACGGGGTGGTGTGGGTGTCGACGGCGTCGATCGCCGCGCCCACGGCTCCGCACGAGGTGTGCCCGAGCACCAGGGTGAGCGGGATCCCCAGCACGTCCACACCGAACTCGATCGACCCCAGTACCGACGGGTCCACGATGTGGCCGGCGTTGCGGATCACGAACAGGTCGCCGAGGCCCTGGTCGAAGACCACCTCGGCGGGCACGCGCGAATCGGCGCAGCCGAAGACCATGCCGAAGGGGTGCTGTTCGCCGGTGAGTTCGGCGCGCCGCGCGGGGTCCTGGTGGGCGTGCAGGCCGGCCCCGTCCACGTAGCGCTGGTTGCCCTCCATCAGTCGGCGGAGTGCGGCGTCGGGGGTCAGGTCGGTGCTCATCCCTGCATTGTCCCCCCGGTGCCGGTCGGGCGACCGCGGGACCCGGCGTGCAGCGCGCGGTCCACGAGGGTGAGGACCTCCACGCAGTCGCCGTCCACGGTCAGGGTGGCCTCGTCGTGTGCCCGGGTGTGGCCGCGGTTGACCACGGCCACGGGGATCCCGGTGGTCACCGCCCGCCGCACGAACCGGTATCCCGACCGGACCGTGAGGGAGGATCCGACGACGACGACGAGGTCGGACCCGTCCACGAGCGCGTTGGCCTCCTGCACGCGGGCCGCGGGAACGTTCTCCCCGAAGTACACGATGTCGGGCTTGAGCACGCCCGAGCAGCGGCGGCAGTCCACCATCCGGAAGTCGGCGGTGTCGGCGAGGACCGCGTCGGCGTCCGGGGCCACCTCGATCGCCCCGCGGGTGGCCACCTTCTCGGCGAACCCGGGATTGAGACGGTCGAGGTCCTCGTGCAGGGCCCAGCGGCTCTGCCGCAGCCCACAGTCGAGGCAGGTCACCACCGCGTAGCTGCCGTGCAGGTCCACCAGTCGGCGGCTACCGGCCTTGAGGTGCAGCAGGTCCACGTTCTGGGTGATGACCCCGGCGACGATGCCGCGGCGTTCCCAGTCGGCGAGCAGCGCGTGCGCGGCGTTCGGGCGGGCGGCCTCCATGTGGCGCCATCCCAGGTGGTTGCGGGCCCAGTAGTGCCGGCGGAACGCGGGATCGCCCACGAACTGTTGGAAGGTCATCGGGGTGCGGGCGGGGGAGTCCGGACCGCGGTAGTCGGGGATGCCCGACGGGGTCGAGATCCCCGCCCCGGTCAGGACGGTGGCCCGTCGGCCCCGCAGCAGATCGGCGAGCACGGCGGCCCGATCGGGCAGGTCCGGGTCCGGGGCGGTCCGCGTCGCGGGCGTCCAGGCGGTCTCCCGGATCCTCATCTCCCGAGTCCTCCCGGGCCCGCGGGGTCGTGGGCGCACACCACGTCCAGGCTCCCGCGGCTGCGGCCGGCCAGGGATCGCAGTCGGGCGTGGGTCAGTTCGACAGCCGCCGGCTCCAGCGCCAGGACGCGTTCCCCCACCGCGACGAGTGTGGGGCTCTCGATCCCCGGCTCGATCTGCCCGCGCAGGTAGAACGCATCGCCCGCGTGCAGGATGTCCACCTCGTCCGGGTCCCCGGGGTCGCCCGGGACCAGGATGCCGGCGTGCCCCACGGTGTGCCCCGGGAGGTCCACCAACAGCATCCCCTCGACCACATGGTCCAGGTCGCGGACCCGGAACCCCTCCCACCGGTCGGTTCCGTAGGAGTACTCGGCGAAGCGCGGTCCGTGTGACCACTGGGCGCGCCGGTAGCGGCGCCGCTCGATCCAGCGGGGGGTCCGCACGGCCCACGTCAACGCATCCGAGGACACGTGCACCTGCGCCTCGGGGAAGTCGGCCAACCCCCCGATGTGGTCCACGTCCAGGTGGGTGAGCACGATGTGGCGCACCTCCCGGGGGTCGAACCCCATGGCCTCGATGCGGCGGTGCGCGGTCTCGGCCGGGTCGAGACGCGCCCGTAGGACGTGCCTCATCGGTCCCAGTCGCGCGGCTGGATCGGCGACGTCGCGGAGGCCGAAGCCGGTGTCCACCAGCACGAGCCCGTCCGGGGCCTCCACCAGCAGGACGCGGGTGGGGACAATGCCCGCGCACGTGCCGCAGTTGAGTTGGTGGATCCGCATGACGGTCACGGTACCGTGACCGCGTGAGTCGAGACGGTGTCCTGGATCCGCGGCCGCTCGTGCGCGTGAGCGTGCAACCGGGACCGGCCGGCCCTCCCGACGCCTGGCCGTATTCGATCCCGGCGGTGGCGCAACTGCTGGACGAGGGCCTGGAACTCGAGGACCTGACCGTGCTGGTGGGGGAGAACGGGACCGGCAAGTCCACGATCGTCGAGGCCGTGGCCATGGCGTTCGGGTTGAACGCCGAGGGCGGGTCCACCGGTGCGCGGCACGAGACGTGGGAGTCGGAGTCCCCGCTGCACGACTCACTCCGGCTGACCCGTGGAGGGGGCGCGTCCAAGTGGGGGTACTTCCTGCGCGCCGAGACGATGCACGGGTTGTTCACCTACCTGCAGTCCACGGGCCCGGGACAGGATCTGCACGCACGCAGCCACGGTGAGGCGTTCTGGGATCTGGTCGAGACCTCCCGGTTCTCCGGTGGCGGGTTGTTCGTGATGGACGAGCCCGAGGCGGGGCTCTCCTTTGACGCCCAGCTCAGACTGGTGGCGCTTCTGCTCGAGCTGGCCGACCGCCGGGGTGCGCAGGTGCTCATGGCCACCCACTCACCCATCCTGGCCTCCGTGCCGGGGGCGGCGGTCTACGAGTTGACCGGGGACGGGATGCAGCGCACCCGGTGGCAGGACCTGTCGATGGTGGAGCACCACCGCCGCTATCTGGAGGCCCCCGAGCGGTACCTGCGCCACCTGCTGGAGTGACCGGGCACACTGGACCCATGAGCAGTCCCGAGTCCCGATCCGCGCGCACCGCCGGCCAGGCCCGGCCCGTCCACCCCACCTACCCGGCGTACCAACCGCCGTCAACGTCACGGGCGGCCAACACAGGTCCGCTGCCCGCGCCCGAGCCCGGATTCACCCCGGATCTGATCGTGGTGGGCCACGGACTGGCGGGACTCGTGGCCACCTACGAGGCCACCCGCGCCGGCAAGAAGGTGCTCGTGGTGGATCAGGAGAACGAGAAGAACCTGGGTGGGCAGGCGTTCTGGTCTCTCGGCGGGTTGTTCCTGGTGGACACCCCCGAGCAGCGCCGGATAGGTATCAAGGACTCGCTCGAGCTGGCGTGGCGCGACTGGCTGGGTTCGGCCGGATTCGACCGGCTCGAGGACCACTGGCCGCGGGAGTGGGCGCGCGCGTACGTGGAGTTCGCGGCTGGTGAGAAGCGGCAGTACCTGCACGACCTCGGCCTGCGCATCATCCCCACCGTGGGCTGGGCCGAGCGGGGCGGCGGAGACGTGAACGGCCACGGCAACTCCGTCCCCCGATTCCACGTGACGTGGGGGACCGGACCCGAGGTGGTGAGGGTGTTCGAGGAGCCGGTTCTGGAGGCCGCCCGCAGCGGCCTGGTGCGCTTCGCCGTCCGGCACCGGGTGGACGAGATCGTGGTCGACGGCGGGCGCGCCGTGGGCGTGAGCGGGGCGACGCTCGTGCCCTGCGACCTCGACCGCGGTGTGGCCTCCCCGCGCGAGGAGACGGGGGCGTTCGAGTTCCGTGCCGGGGCGGTCCTGCTGGCCTCCGGTGGCATCGGCGGCAACCCCGATCTGGTCCGGCGGTACTGGCCCACCGACAGGCTCGGTGACGTGCCCACGGACCTCATCGTGGGTGTGCCCGAGCACGTCGACGGGCGGATGCTCGAGATCTCCGCCGAGGCGGGGGCGAACCTCATCAACCGCGACCGCATGTGGCACTACACCGAGGGCGTGGCCAACTTCTCGCCGGTGTGGCCCTCCCACGCCATCCGGATCATCCCGGGTCCGTCCACCCTGTGGCTCGACGCGAACGGCGACCGGATGCCGGTCCCGCTGTTCCCCGGCTTCCACACCACCGCCTCCATCGAGGCCATCCGTCGCGCCGGCCAGGACTACTCCTGGTTCATCCTCGACTCGGCCATCGCAGGCAAGGAGTTCATCCTCTCCGGGTCCGAGCAGAACCCGGAGCTGACGGACAAGAGCATCAAGAAGTTCGCGTCCAAGGCGGGAAAGGGACTGCCACCGTCGATCGCCGACTTCGCCGAGAAGGGCGTCGACTGGGTGGTGGCCGACACCCTCGAGGAGATGGTCGACGGGATGAACTCGCTCCTGCGCGAGGGCGAGCCCGAGCTGGACGTGGAGAGGGTCCGCGAGTTCGTCCTGGCCATGGACGGACAGATGGACAATCCCTTCGCCAAGGACGCCCAGGTGCAGGCCATCCACAACTCCCGTCGCGTCCTGACCGACAAGCTCACCCGGTTGGCCAAGCCACACCGGCTGCTGGCTGACGCGGGCCCGGGCAAGGGTTCCGCGGCGGGCTCCGGTGGTCCGCTGATCGCGGTCAAGGTCCACCTGATGACCCGCAAGACCCTCGGCGGGATCGAGACCACCCTCGACTCGCAGTGCCTGAGGCCGGACGGCGAGCCGTTCCCCGGCCTGTACGCAGCCGGCGAGGTGGCCGGTTTCGGCGGTGGCGGCGTCCACGGCTACAACTCCCTCGAGGGGACCTTCCTCGGTGGCTGCATCTTCTCGGGGATGAAGGCCGGTCGGGCGATGGCGCGGGAGGCCTGAGACGAGTGTCCGCAGGCTCTGACATGTCGACGAGGTCCGCCGCCAGGATCGGTATCGCCGGGGCAGCGGTGGTCGGGGTCGCGTTCGGCATGGCGAGATACGTCTACGGACTGACACTTCCGGACATCCGGCAGGAGCTCGGGCTCTCGGAGCTGGTGCTGGGGCTGATCGCCAGTGCCACGTTCGCCGGCTACCTCGCCGGTCTGCTGCTCGCCGGTCCACTGTCGGCGCGTCGGGGCCCGCGTGCACCGACGACCGTCGGCGGGGTCTGTGGCGCGCTGGGTGCTGCGATCGTGGTGGTCGCACAGTCGCCCGGGCTCCTCGCGGTGGGCGCGGTGCTGTGCGGCAGCGCGGGCGGATGGGTCTGGGCACCGTACTCGGACATCGTGACCCGTACGGCCGTGGACCGGCTCCAACCGAGGGCGCTGGCCATGATCACCACCGGTACCGGCGCGGGACTGATCGTGCTCGGCGGCCTGGCGATGCTCGCCGTGCAGGGTTCCTGGCGACTCGTGTGGGCGGGTGTCGCGACGGCGGCCGTGATCGCGGCGATCGCGAACCTCCTCCTGGTACCGCGGGCCGGCCCGAACGCCCGCCTGCGAAGCCCGGGTGACATGACCGCGCTCGCCCGGACGCTGCCGGTCGCCGCCGCGTACTCGGTGATCTACTTCGCCGTGGTCATCATCTACTTCACCTATGCCGCCGATGTTCTCGATCGCGCCGACCTACCGGTCTTCGCGACCCCGGTGATCTACGTCGTGATCGGCGGTAGCGGTGTGGTGGCCCTGGGCACCGGGGCGATGGCGATTCGCTGGGGTAGCGCCCGTGTGGCCGCGATGTGTCTGGTGACGGTGGCGATCGCACTGGTGATGTTGAGCTTCTCGGACGACTCGCTGATCTGGCCCGTGATCTCCGCGGGTGTCTTCGGTGTGGGCTACATGACCGGATCAGCGGTGCTCGCGGTGTGGACCGCCGAGTTGGCCCCGGATCGGGCGGGAGCCGCGTTCACCGGGTGCCTGGTCGTGGGTGCGGTCAGTTCGGTCGTCGCCCCGGCACTCGCCGGGACCGTGATCCCGTCCCTGGGCCTCGGGGCGGTACTCCTGGCGAGTGCCGCGGTCGCGCTGATCAGCGGTATGGCGCTGATCGTGATCGCCAGAGGACCGCAGGGTGCATCCGCGACCGCCGGGTGAGCAGGGGGTTCGTCGAAAGCGCTGTGTGGTGGAGACACGTGCGCGAGGGTGGCCAGCATGCAGAGCGCGGACGATGTCATGGACATGCTCGCCCCGTCTCGTCGGTCGCCGGGGATCGAGAGGATCGCAGAGTCGTCCTTCTACGCCGTCCGGGCCTGGGATCTGGTCGCAGAGGCGACGGAGCGGGTCGAGGATTTCTCGTCCAACCTCACGGCGACGATGGTCGTGGGTCCGAACGGGGAGGTGACGGAATTTCCCGTCGCCGAGCTCGGATCCCCGGTCCATGCGCTGGCCACAGCCGACGGTGAGGTGCACCGCGCCCACCGGAAGCTGGTCCTGCCCTCCCTCTCTCCACGCACGCTCCGGGCCTGGCGGCCGTTCATCGATCAGCAGCTGCGTGACCTGTGGGCGGAGGGATATCGAGGCGGTGGCATCGACTGGGTGGGGGCGATAGCCGAACGGCTCCCGTCCGCGGCCGTGGCGAAACTCATGGGATTGCCCGCGCGGGACAGTGACAGGCTGTGCGAGTGGGCGTTCGCCAGCACGAGGATGCTGGACGGGATGGTCTCGTCGGGCGAGCTCGAGGAGTCGGTCCGGTCGGTGGGGGAGTTGGTCGACTACCTGTCCGGCGGGCTCACCCGAGCGCGGAGTGCCGGAGGGAACTCGGTGATCGGTGACCTGGCCCGTCTCGTGGAGGACGGGGACCTCACGCACGACGTCGCGGTGCAGGTCCTCGTCCAACTGGTGGCGGCCGGGATCGAGTCGACGGTCGGACACCTGGGCTCGCTGGTATGGCGACTGGGGCGGCACCCCGAGTACCTGGCGACCCTGCGGTCGGATCCGACGTCCCGTCCGCTGTTCATCGAGGAGACGCTCCGGACCGAGGCTCCGTTCCGGGGGCACTACCGACACGTCACCAGGGACACGGAGCTGGGCGGGACCGCTCTCGCCGCCGGCACCCACCTGTTCCTTCTCTGGGGTACCGCCAACCGGGACCACCGCCGCTTCCACCAGCCCGAACAGTTCACACCGGACCGCGCGGAGGGCTCGCACCTGTCGTTCGGACGCGGGATCCACTTCTGTGTGGGGGCAGCCCTCGCGCGGATGGAGTCGCTGGCCGCCCTCGACTTCCTCCTGGGCCACGGCTCAGACCTGCAGATAGACGTCTCCGACGCCCGATGGCACCAGAGTCTCCTTGTGCGTCGACTCCGGACTCTCACCGTCAGCGTGGGAGACGGGACCCGGAACGTGGACCGTCCCTGATCGAGACCGGTCACGAACCCACGCGCCGGCCCGCGGTCAGCCGAGAGGACCGGGGACGTCCCACCTCGCCAGTGCCGAGTCCAGATCCTCGCGTGACGACCGCGGCGCCGTGCCGTGTGACGAGTCCATCCGAGGGGCTGCGGCGGGCATCGCGAACCCTCCCGCGTCGACGAAGGCCCCCGTCGTACCGCGTGGTCGTGGCGTGTCGCCTCCTCGAGCGAGAGCACCGGGGTGACACAGGCGTCGAGACCGTCGAAGGCCTCGGCCCAGGCGTCGCGCCCGCGCGAGGCGAACCGCTGGCCGAAGATCTCGGTCAGAGTCTCCCGGTTCGAGCTGTCCCAACGATTCGGTAGGTCGGCGGGATCCAGTCCGATGCCCCGCACGAAGCGCTCGTAGAACACGTCCTCGAGAGCCCCCACCGCGATGAATTGGCCGTCAGCGCACTCGTAGGCACGGTAGAAGGGCGCCGACCCGTCGAGGAGGTTCGTCCCTCGACGGGTGGACCAGCGACCGGCGTGCTGCCACGAGCGGACGAGACCGGTCAACGAGCTCGCTCCGTCGACCATCGCCGCGTCCACGACCTGACCCCGGCCGGTCCGGTGCCTGTCGTGAAGTGCGGAAAGAAGGCCCACCAGGAGGAACATCGATCCTCCGCCGAAGTTGCCGACGAGGTTCAGCGGCGGTGTCGGCGGGCCGGACGCCGGGCCGAGCTGCCCGAGAGCGCCCGTCAGCGCGAGGTAGTTGATGTCGTGCCCGGGATCTCGTGCCAGCGGGCCGTCCTGACCCCAGCCGCTCATCCGGCCGTAGACCAGCCCCGGGTTGTCCTCCATCACGACGTCGGGCCCCAGGCCGAGCTTCTCCATCACGCCGGGACGAGATCCCTCCATCAGCACGTCGGCACCGCCGATCAGCCCCCGCAGGCTGCGGGCCTCGCCGGGACTGGTCAGGTCGACCGCGATCTCGGTCCGTCCCCGCAGCATCGCCGCGTTGGCGTCGTCGACCCCGTCGTCCGCCCCCGCCGTGACCGGTCGCACTACGCGGACGACATCGGCGCCCAGATCGGCGAGCATGAGTCCGGCGTGCAGCAACGGGCCGATGGCGTCCATCTCGACGACCCGGAGTCCCGACAGAGGCCCGCCGTGCACGTCCCCCGTGACCTCGCTGCGCATCCCTAGCCGCCGGTCGTCGCCGTCTGCGCCGCCCCGGCCCGGACCGGTTCGGTGTGGAAGTCCTCGGGGTCGACCTCGTTGGTCATGGACCAGTAGTCGTTGATCCGCCAGGGCAGGACCGACACGACGCGCCCGTCCGGGTTGCGGTACCAGTTCTCCATCGCCGGATGAGTCCACACCATCTGCGCGTGTTGCCGGTCGACGGCCTCGTTGTAGCGATCGTTGACCTCGGCACGGCATTCCAACACGCCGAGGTTCTCGGACCGCATCAGCTCCAGGGCGTCCATGATGTAGCGGACCTGGCATTCCAGGATGGTGATGAAGCTGCCCCCGTGGCCGAGGCCCGTGTTGGGGCCGGTCATGATGAAGAAGTTGGGGAAGTCCGGAACCGTGATCCCCAGGTAGGCGCGCGCGTCGTGCTCGCCCCAGATCTCCTTGGTGGAGCGACCCGATCGACCGACGATGTCCATCGGGTGGAGGATCCGCACGCTGTGGAAGCCCGTCGCCATGACGATGATGTCCAACTCGTGCTCTACGCCGTCGGAGTCGACCAGGCCGGTGGGCGTCACCGCGTCGACACCGTTCGTGACGAGGGTGACGTGGGGCTTGCGCAGCATCGCGTACCACCCGTTGTCCAGCAGCATCCGTTTGCCGAAGGGCGGGTAATCCGGCAGCGAGGCCTCGATGAGATCGTCGCGGTCACCCAGTTGATCCCGGAGGTAGCGCTCGTAGAACCTGCGGTGGCCGTGGTTGGCGGCGTTGATCGAGGCACTCGGTTCGGGCCACTCGGGGTCCACCTGCAGGGTCGGGTACACCTTGTCGTTGAAGATCCACGACAGTCGGGCCCGGTACCACTCGCGATATCCCGGAACGTGGTCCAACAACCAGTGGACGTCGTCGTCGATCGTCGCGAAGTAGTCGTCGTTGGGGGCGATCCACTGCGGCGAGCGCTGGAAGATCGTCAAGGACCCCACCCGATCGGCGATGGCCGGACCGATCTGCATCGCACTGGCGCCGGCGCCGACGATGCCCACCCGCTTGCCCCGGAGCGCGTCCGGGTCGTCGAGCTCGCTCGGCCACTCGGCGGAATGGAACATGCGGCCACGGAAGCTCTCGATTCCCGGGAGGTTCGGGACCTTCGGACGGTTGAGCAGGCCCACCGCGCTGATCAGGATCGGCGCCACCAGGAGTTCCGACTCCCCGTCGGGTCGCCGAACGGTCACCCTCCAGGACTGGCCCGCGTCATCGAACTCGGCCCGCGTCACCTCGTGGCGGAAGCGGACGTGGCGCCGGATGTCGTTGGCCTCCGCGAAATCCTCGAGGTAGCCCTGCACCTCGTCACGCTTGCCGAAGTGGGTCGACCAGTTGTGCGGGAACGACGTGATCGAGTAGAGATGGCTCGGCGTGTCGACCCCGGCGCCGGGATAGCGGTTCTCCCACCAGGATCCGCCGACATCGTCGTTCTTCTCCAGGATCACGTGGGGGATCCCGGCGCGGGTCAGCTCGACCGAGGCCAGCATCCCGGCGATCCCGGCCCCGATCACGATGGCGTGGAGCCGCTCGTCACGCTTCCCGGACGCCGGCGTGGCCCGGGGGCCGTTGACTATCTCCGCCATCATCGGAGCGAAGTCCGGCGGGATCGATTCACCGCAGGTGAAGTTGAGGAGACGCTCGACGTCCGCGTCCTCCATCCACCCCCGTGAGGGCCGTCCCGACGCCCACCAGCGCTCGACGGCCTCGACCAACGCCTCCTGGATCTCGGCCTGGACCTCGTCCGGAAGCCCCCCGGTCGAGTTGTCGTCCATGCCGCGGCTGCGGGTGGGCTGGTACCGGGGGTCCATCCACCGCTCGTCCGCGGTCAGTTCCAGGAGGACGGCGAGCATGGTGGGGACGTTGCCCCGGCGCACCGCCGAACGCAGTCGGGCTCGATCCGAATCAGTGACATTGGCCATACTCCGGAGACTAACAGCAGTTAGTTCGTCAGCCAAGGCCAATCGCGCTGCCGCTCGATGCATCGTTTCGCTCTGCTTGACCCTCGTCGACGGCGGTGACAGTATGAGCCACATCATACTAACGGCGGTAAGCCCATCAGCCGTCAGCCCCGCGGGAGAGTGAGGAATCATGGACCAGTCGGTACGTGTCGAGTCGAGTGCCACCGATCCACGACCGTCCGCGGGGGGCGGGGCCTCCGGGCACCGGTCGCTGGCATCGACCCAGGCCGCGCCGCTGGGGCGGGCGACGTTGGGCGACCAGCTGCGCCGTCACGCGCAGAGCCGGTCCGCGAAGGCCGCGATCGTGTCCTACGCCCCTGACGGTGGACGGACCGTGACCACCTACGGCGAGCTCGATCAGGGCGCGAACCGGGCCGCCCACATGCTCCTCGGGCTCGGAGTCTCCCGCGGCGACCGGGTCGCGGTGATGGCGCGCAACCGCGTGGAATCGGTCATCGCCTACTACGGCGCCCTCAAGATCGGGGCGGCCTACTCCGGCATCAACGTCCTGTTCGGGGCCGGCGAGGTTGCGCAACAGGTCGCCCACCTTGAGCCCGCGGCAGTGGTCGTGGCCGCGGAGTTCCTCCCGGTGATGGAAGAGGCGCTCACCGATCTGGAGAACCGCCCCGAGATCGTCGTCCTCGACCACACGGATGAGGTCGCCGGCCACAGCTTCGAGCGGCTCCTCGGGTCCTCGCCGGCGACGGAGCCCGAGAGCGACGTCGACGAGCACGACCTCGCGATGATCGTGTACACGAGCGGCACCGAGGCGGCGCCGAAGGGCGTCATGCTGCCGCATCGCAACTACCTGATCTCCACCGCGCCGGCGTACACCTGGGGTCTGCGGTGCCTCGACGACGATGTCTGGCTGTTCGTGATGCCGTTCCACACCATCGCCGGGATCGGCTCCCTGACCTCGCTGATCATGCTCGGCGCGACACTCGTGCTGCCGGCCAGCCTCGCGCCCGCCGACGCGTTGAACATGATCAAGACGGAGCAGATCACGGTCCTGGCCCAGACCCCGACGTTCTTCATCTCACTGGCGGACCACCCGGACTTCGGCCCCGACACGGTGGGAACGATCCAGCGTTGTCTGACCTACGGAGGGCAGGTCTCGCCGCGAACGGTGGACGCCTGGCACCACGCGGCCCCGGCGTCGATCTGGGGCACCTACTGGGGGCAGTCGGAACTGACCCAGTTGGGATCGGTCGGGTGGTTCAAGCGGCTCGAGGATGTCCCCGACCAGGACCCGACCTGGATCGGCAGGCCGGTCGGCCATCTGGAGGTCAGGGTCGTCGACGCCGACGGCAACGACTCCGAGAGCGGCGAGCTCCTGTGCCGCACCCCGTCGGTGATGCTGGGGTATTACAAGGAGCCCGAGAAGACCGACGCGGTTCTCGCGGGTGGTTGGGTCCACACCGGTGACATCGTGCGTCGCGACGCCGAGGGCAACATGTTCTTCCTCGACCGGAACAAGGACATGATCAAGACGGGCGGGTACAACGTGTCCTCACAGGAGGTCGAGCGGGTGCTGCAGGCCCATCCCGGGGTGGCGCGAGCCGCCGTCGTCGGACTCCCGGACGAGTACTGGTCCGAGGCGGTCACCGGCTTCGTGATCCCGGTCGACGGCAGCGATGTGTCGGGGCCGGAGTTGCGAGAGCACTGCAAGACCGCGCTCGCAGGATATAAGGTCCCCAAAGCGATCATGATCGTGGACGAGCTACCCACCGACCCCCAGGGCAAGCTGCTCAAGAGAGAACTACGCCGCCTGCACGCGAAGGGCAGCCAGCACGCAAAGGACTGAGACGCTGAACACCGAGCCCGCCAGTATCGCGACGCCCGACCCCGCTCCAGCACGGCTGGAAGGACTGCACGGCAGTAGGCGCGACGCGATACTGGCCGCGGCCGCGGAGTACTTCGCCGAGCAGGGATACCACTCGGCGGGAATGCGCGGAATCGCCGACTCGGTGGGCATCAAGGGCGCCAGCCTGTACAACCACTTCACCTCGAAAGAGGAGATCCTCTACGCGATCGCGCTCAAGATGACCCGCGTCCCGGTCGAGGAGCATCTGCTGGTCCTCGACGAATCCGGGACGCCGGCCGAGCGGCTCACCTCGCTGATCGACGTTCACCTACGGCATCTCGCGGTGAACCGGGTCGAGCACCTGGTGAGCCTGAGGGAGCTCTCGGCGCTCACCGGCGAACACCGTGACCGTGTGCTCGAGTACCGGAAGTACTACCAGCGGCGCGTGCGCGATGTGATCGCCGCGGGCATCCGGGCCGGTGAGTTCGACGACGTCGATGCGCTCCGTGCGGCCGTGGCCGCCCTGGACCTCATGAACGGGGTGAGCTGGTGGCTCCGTGACGACCACGACATCGACGCGCTGGTCGCGACGTATGTGGAGTACATCGTCGACGGCATCCTCCGGCACCGCCCGCGGGCCGAGAGCGGGACGGGGGATCCGACCGCACACCGGTGACATTCGAAGCGCCGAAAAAAACTGGTCTCCCTCCACCTGAGGTGGAGGGAGACCAGATGAGTCTGTGGCGCAGGATCAGAGTGCGCGCCGCAACACGGGGACCAGCGCATCCGCGTCAGCGATCGGGTTCGGGTTCGTCCCACACCAGATGTCCTTGAAGGTGTAGGCCGCGAGACTGGGGAGATCGTCCTCGCTCAGCCCGACCTCTCCCAGCGACCTCGGCATGCCGAGTTGCCGGATGAGGGAATCCGCCAGCTCGTGCGCGGGTGTCTGCGGCTCACCGAAGGCGACACTGATCAGGGCCTGGCGGTGCTCGTTGACCTCGCGGTTGTACTCGAGTGCGAACGGCGCCATGACGCAGGAGGTGTACCCGTGGGGGACCTTGAACGATCCACCGAGAGCGTGTCCGACAGCATGGCTGACGCCCATGTCGAGGCCCGCCACGATCGCCACCATCGACGACCACGCACCCACCTGGCACATCCGCCGGGCCTCCAGGTCGCCGGCGTCGTCCTTCACCCGGACGAGTCCTTCGGACAGCAGGCGGATGGCGTTCATCGCCATCCCGTCGTAGTAGCCGTTCGACTCGAGTGAGCCCAGGGTCTCGAAGGCGTGGTCGAGGGCGCGCACCCCGGTGGACAGCCACAGCCACTCCGGCGTGTGCCGGGTGAGTGCGGGATCGAGGATGACGGCCTTCGGGGTCATCGCCGGATGCAGATAACCCTCCTTGACGTTGCTCTTCTCATCCGTCGATCCCGCCAGGGCGTTGAACTCGCCTCCGGCGAGGGTCGTGGGCGCCACCACCACGGGGATGCTCGGAGCCGAGAAGCTCGGAGCGGTCACAGACGTGTCGGGATTGACCTGCAGGTGATAGGCGTCCATGTCGGAGGTCTCACGGATGCCGTGTTCAAGGGTGACCGCGAGGATCTTCGTCAGGTCGGTCGCCGATCCGCCACCCACGCACAGGAGCATGTCGGGGTCCACTTCTGCGGCGACCCGGGTCGCCGCGATGACGTCCTCGCGCGGCACATGGGGTCGGACCGCGTCGAACAGGCCCACGAAGCGATCGCCCAGGGCCTCGATGATCCGGGCGATCTCGTCGGTCTGCGAATTGAGGGTCCCACTGCAGACGATGAAGACGCGACCCGCGCCGAGCATCTCCGCTTCCTGGGCCGCTGCCTCCGCGACCGGGGTCCCGATGTGGACTCTGTCCATGGAGGACAGAGAGATGAGTGATGACTGCACGGCGATACCGTCCTTCGTTGTAGTCCTCGACCCACAGGCGCGACGCGTTCTCTGCGTCTCGTCGTAGGCTAACCACCGTTACCCTACAGCAGAATTGTGGTGTGGGCCACAGTCCGAATGGGAGTGCGCGGTTCGACCTCTGCACGGATGTCTATGGCTGGCGTCACTCATGCCCTGTACTGCGTGAATGGACCCGTTTCCGTTCGCGGTGGTGGCACCCACCGTGAACCGGTGGCCGCGGAGATTCGAGCTGATGCCGGAAACGGCGCTTGTCATGAGGTTGAACCTAACCACTGATCGTGCAGGGGGGTCCCGATCGAGGGCCCTTCACACGGTCGCTGCATCGCACGTCGTGGCCAGCCGTCCGCCGCCACGGTCGCTGAAGCCTCCCTCGCATCCGAGGGGAGCCGACGCCCGGACCGGAGGGGCCAGTGGAGGCGGTGGTCACCCACAACCCCTGGTCGTACTCGGTGTGGATCTACGGATGTAGGTGAGCTCGCAGTCGACGTCGCCTCGACTGGGGGTGCCTGCACCTGGTCACGGCAACGTGAGCACTTCCGCGCTCGCAGAGGTGATGGCGATGGTGTGCTCACTATGCGCCGCCCGGCATCCTGTCGCGCTACGCAGTGTCCAGCCATCTGCGTCGAGGGTGAGCTCGTCGGTATCGTCCATGACCCAAGGCTCCAAGGCGATCAGCAGGCCGGGCCGGAGCTTGTAGCCGCGGCCCGGCCGGCCGATGTTCGGAATGTGCGGACTCTGGTGCATCGTCGACCCGATGCCGTGACCGCCGAACTCGGTGTTGACCCGGTACCCGGCGTTGACGAGGACCGATCCGATGGCATGAGCCAGGTCGCCGACACGGGCCCCTGGGATCGCGGCCTCAATCCCCGCCCGTAGGGCGCGTTCGGTCGCCTCGATCAGGGCGACACTCTGAGCGGGTCTGGCCTCGCCGACGAGGAAGCTGACGGCGGAGTCGGCGGCGACTCCATCGACCAGTATCGCTAGATCGAGGGTCAGCAGGTCGCCGTCGGCGAGGGGGTAGTCATGGGGCCGTGCATGGAGCACGGCGTCGTTGACTCCCGTGCAGATGTAGTGGCCGAATGCCCCGCGACCGAAGCGGGGCGCGTAGTTGACGTAACAAGATTCCGCCCCCGCATCGTGGATCATGGACCGGGCCCATCGATCGATGTCCAGAAGGTTCGTGCCGACCTGGGTTCTGAGGCGCAGCGTCTGAAGGATCTGCGCGACCAGCGCACCGGCCTTGCGGGCGCGGTCCAACTGCAGAGGGTCCAGTATTTCGATCATGTGGCCTCCTTCGCCTCGCTCCGATAACTATACCGGCCATATAATACCGGTACTAGTATCAGGGGCATGGTGAGACTGCCCCTGACCGCTGTGGAAATGGAACGCGGCCGACGCCTCGGCCTCCTATTGCGGGCAGCGCGTGGATCCCGATCGATACTCGACGTGGCACTGGCCGCCGGAGTCTCCCCGGAGACGCTGCGCAAGATCGAGACGGGTCGCATCGCGACCCCGGCCTTTCCGACGATTGCGGCGATCACCGACGTCCTCGATCTCTCCCTGGATGTGGTGTGGAGCGAGATATCCCGACCCGCCCGGTGGCCGGTCGAGACCCCGTAGTCGCGAGTCCGCGACACCTTGGTCGTACGTCGCGGCGCAGTAGCCACGCTGACACGACAGGTGCGAGCCAGCGGTGTGAGAAGGAAAGGGCCTTGCACCGTTGTATCCGCACTATGAATCGAGACGTCCCAAGCTGTCTGGAGCGATCCCCACACCAGGTGATAAACGTCGAGTGAGACACCGTCGCACGTGGCTAGGGTCGCCTTGTGCCAGTCAGACTCTGTGTTCTCCTGTGGCCTTATCCCGGCGGCGAAGGCGCCCTGTCCAATTACGAAGACCGGGTTCTTCCCCTCGTTGCAGAACACGGTGGGAGGGTCTGCTCGCGTGATCGCGTCTCACGTGAGTCAGATGCCGATCCATGTGAGATTCAGCGGATTGATTTTCCCGACGACCTCGCCCTCGAGCGTTTCATGTCCGACCCCCGCCGACTTCGGTTGGAGCAGCAACGCACGGTCGCGATCGCCAGGACTGACGTGCTACGACTGGCGTGACCTTCAGGCAGCCTGTCCAAGTGGAGTGAACAGGCTCGGGGAACAAGACTTCTGGCTGTAGCGAGTCGTCCCGTGATGGGCGCGTGGATTGCACCCGACGGCGTACATAGCTGATCAGTGCAGTCTCGCTAGAGTTGGCCGGGAGTGCCGGGCAAGGCGAATTTACTCGCCTACCACCCTTCTGCGGGGGCGTCATGGGGCCGGGCTTGCCGCCGCCCCCGCAGCACCCCGAGCTCGTAGGTGGCCAGGACGATCAGCCACAGCGCCGTGATGGGGATGACAAACCAGAGCATCGCCGTGCTGAACGGATCCAGTGCGTCGTGCTCGGCCGCCTGGAGCACCACGTAGACGATGTACGCGGCGTAGAAGGCGACGAAGAGCAGCCCCTCCCAGCGTCGGATCGCCATTCCGGTGAAGGCGATGGGCAGGAGGGCCACCGCGACCGCCAGCATGATGGGCAGGTCGAAACGGATGGCGCCGGCTGCGACCTCGATGGGTGTGATGAAGGAGGTGATGCTCAGGACCGCGCCGATGTTGAACACGTTGCTTCCCACGATGTTCCCCACGGCCATGTCGCGTTCTCCCCGGTACGCCGCCACCAGGCTCGTGGCGAGCTCAGGGAGAGACGTGCCGATGGCCACCACGGTGAGTCCGATGACCAGGTCGCTCATGCCCCACGCCCCCGCCAGTTCGCTCGCGGCGTCGACGAGCAGGCGGGCCCCGACGACGAGCATGGCGACCCCGAGGATCACCAGTGCGCTACTCCCCGGAACCGAGTGGGATCGGCCGCCGTCGGACGACGTCGACCGTGCTCCGGCTCCGCCCCCGTCGGCAGGAGGGTTCGTCGCCGCGGCGGCCCGGTCGACGGTGTCGACGCCCTGCTTGCGGGAGACCACCACCGTCGCCACGACATATGCCACCATGCCGCCGAACAACAACAGCCCGTCCAGGGGGCTGATCGTGCCGTCGAGTGCCACCACCAGCAGGACGACGGAGAAGCCCACCATGATCGGGATGTCGACCCGAACGATCCGGGACTTGGCGACCAGCGGGGCCACCACCGCCGTGAGACCCAGGATGAGGAGGATGTTGGCGATGTTGCTGCCCACCACGTTGCCGACCGCCAGTCCGGGGTGACCGCTCAAGGCTGCGTCGGCGCTCACCGCGAGTTCCGGGGTGGAGGTGGCGAAGGCGACCACCGTCAGGCCCACGACGAGTGGTGAGATCCCCAGTGTGCCCGCCAGGCGTCCGGCTCCCCGCACCAGCAGTTCGCCGCCGGCGATGAGAAGGACGAACCCGGAGGCCAGTGCGACCAGGGTGAGAGCACTCATGTCGGATCCGGGAGGGTCGATCCGCACTCGGGCAGGTGGAGGGGCGCAACGGCTGTGGTTGTGTCCATGGGGGGATTATCTCTGACGTCCCCGACTCCTCGCAGGGGCGCGGCATCGCCGGCTCACCCGGCAGAGGCCACGGCCAGGGGCAGCACCGAGGGGGCTCCGGTCGAGCGGAGGTGCCGGGCGGCCTCCGTTGCCGTCCACCCCGTCCCGAACAGGTCCGTCACCAGCAGGACGGGGCCGTCGACACCGGCTTCGGGCCCGGTGAACGTGCCCCAGAGCTGGGCCACGCGGTAGGCCGAGTTCTGGGCGGTCACCGGGGGTATGGCGGCGTCGCGGGTGAGTTCGCCCAGATAGTCCATCCGGCCCATCTGCGCGAGTGCGCGGGCCAGGCTTCCCACGAGCAACGGACGCTCTCCGGTGAGCAGCGCCACCACCCCGGTCGGCCGTTCGTCCCAACCCCATTCGCGCAACACCGGCACACACGCGCGGACCACCCACTCCGGAACCTCCCGGTCTGGTTCGGCGAGCAGGCCTCGCAGCTTCTGACCGAGACCGAGATCGGTGAGACGCGCCAGCGCGCGCCCCTCGGCGGGACCGTCGGCGATCTTGCCCTTCAGCGGCACGTCCAGTCGGGCGAGCCCGGTGGGCCACTGGCGTCGAGGAGGCAGGACCACACCGGGACGCTCCAATGCCTCGCGGGCCCTGGTCAGGGCGCTGTCATCGACGGCGGTGGTCCTGCGATCGCCGGTGCAGTTGTCGCATCGTCCGCATCCACCGGAGGCCGGGTCGAGGGTGGGGTCGTCGAGTTGGGCCCGCAGGAACTCCATCCGGCACGAATCGGTCCGTTCGTACTCGATCATCGCCTTCTGCTCGACCCGCCGCGCCTCGGCCAGGCCCGCGTAGCGCTGGGAGTCGTAGTGCCAGGGCCGACCGGTGGCGATCCACCCGCCCCGGACCCGCTGGACCGCTCCGTCCACGTCGAGCACCTTGAGCACCATCTCCAACCGGGTCCGGCCCAGGTCCACAGCAGGTTCCAGCGCCTGGGTGGACTGCGGCCGATCCGATGCCAGGGCGTCGAGGACCCGGCGGACCACGTCCTCGGGTGGGAAGGCCAGGGAGGCGAAGTGGTTCCAGATGGCCCGGTCCTCGGGGCCGGGCAGGAGGATCACCTCGGCCCGATCCGCCGCACGCCCGGCGCGGCCGATCTGCTGGTAGTAGGAGATGGGGGAGGGCGGGGCTCCCAGGTGAACGACGAAACCCAGGTCCGGCTTGTCGAATCCCATGCCCAGGGCGGACGTGGCGACGAGCGCCTTGACCTCGTTGTCCAGCAGTGCGCGCTCGAGTTCCTCGCGCTCGCCTGCGTCGGTCCGCCCGGTGTAGGCCTTCACCAGGTGACCGGCGGAGGTGAGCAGCTGAGCCATGTCCTCGGCCGCCGCGACTGTCAGGCTGTAGACGATCCCGCTACCCGGGAGGGACTCGAGGTTCTCCACCAGCCAGGCCGCGCGCTGTTCGGAGTCGTCGATCGCCACCACCGACAGGCGCAGCGACTCGCGGTCCAGCCCGCCGCGGAGGACGAGGGTGTCCGAGGCCGCCGAGTCGCCCGTGCCTGTGCCCGGCAGATCGGAGCCGCCCGGACGTTCTCCCACCCCCAGCTGTTGTGCGACGTCCCGCACCACGCGGTCGTTGGCCGTGGCGGTGGTGGCCAGCACCGGAACGCCCTCGGGCAGGTCGGCCAGGAGGGTGCGGATACGCCGGTAGTCCGGTCGGAAGTCGTGTCCCCAGTCCGAGACGCAGTGCGCCTCGTCCACGACCACCAATCCGGCGTCGGCGGCGAGGGCGGGCAGGACGGTGTCGCGGAAGTCGGGGTTGTTGAGCCGCTCCGGGCTCACCAGGAGCACGTCCACCTCGCCGGCGCGGACCGACGCCCTGACCTCGTCCCACTCCGTCATGTTGGCCGAGTTGATGGTGGCCGCCCGGACCCCGGCGCGCGCTGCGGCGTCGACCTGGTTGCGCATGAGCGCCAACAGGGGCGAGACGATGACCGTGGGCCCGGAGCCGAGTTCCCGCAGCAGGCGGGCCGCGATGAAATACACCGCCGACTTGCCCCAACCCGTGCGCTGCACGACGAGCGCGCGTCGGCGGTCCGCCACGAGCGCCTCGATGGCCGTCCACTGGTCCTCGCGAAGCGATGCCCCCGGTCCGGCGAGTGCGACCAACAACTCGTCCGCTCGGGATCGCAGGGCCGCGCGGTCGGTGACGACGGGCGGGGGGCTGATCGGGGAAGTGGCCATGACGCCCATCGTGCACCACCGTTCCGACAGGGGGGATGCGGAAAGGGGCCGGATGACGTTGACTCGAGTCCATGGGTGGCGAGGATCGCGGGGCGGGGTCGCGGAAGGGTTTGCACGAGGAACTCGTCGAGGAGGCAGCGCAACGGCTGGCGCGACGGCGGGTCGGGCTCGTAGTGGGTGGCGGCCCGAAGGGCGACGTGTCGATCGCCTCGGGCGGCGACGACGGCCACGGGGAGGTCCCGGACGCGGGCACCCTGTTCGAGATCGGGTCGATCACCAAGACCTTCACCGCGCTCCTGCTCGCCGACGGCGTGGTCCGCGGGGAGTGGCGGTTGGACACCCCGGTTCGCGAGCTCCTCCCGGCCGGAGTGGAGGTCCCGAGTCGGGCCGGGGTGCAGATCACGCTGCAGCACCTCGCGACCCACACGTCCGGTCTCCCGAGGTCACCGATACGTATCGGGCTCCGGGAGAACCTCGCCTACCTGCGCACCGGGGCCGACCCCTACGCGGGGCTGACCGAGGACGGCGTGCTGCAGGGCCTGCGCGACGTGCGGCTCAAGCGGACACCCGGGTTCGGTAGGCCCAGGTACTCGAATCTCGGGTTCGGGCTCCTCGGCACCGCGATGACCGCGGGGACCGGACTGGATTACTTCTCGCTCGTGCGAGACCGCGTCTGCGCCCCGCTCGGAATGGTCGACACCGTCGTCGACGACCAGATGACGACCGATCAGCGGGAGCGGATGGCCGTGGGATTCCGGAGCCGTCGCCGCCCCGCCGAGCCCTGGCCCGTGGCCGGGATAGCAGGCGCGGGTGCGCTTCGTTCCACGGCCACGGACATGGTGCGGTTCCTCGAGGCGCAGGTCGATCCGGCGAGCACGGGGCTCGGTGATGCCATCCGGCTCACCCAGGCCACACCACCGGACGGGCCGCGTCGGATGGGGCTCGGGTGGCACCGCGCGTGGGGTCGGACCCTGTGGCACAACGGCGGGACCGGCGGGTTCCGGTCGATCGCGATCATCGGCCCGGACTCCGGCACCGTGGTTCTCGCGCTGGTCAACCAGACGCGGGGCGCGGACCCGGTTGCTTTCCGTCTGATGCGCCGACTGGAGGAGTGAAGTCTGAAACTGGTCGGCGGACGGTGGGGTCATACTGGGAGACATGAGGCAGACGTGGAAGCAGATCGTGGAGGCCGACCCCGAGCACTCGCGTCGGTACTCCAGACGGTGGGACGACATGATCGCCGACGGCGTGGACATCGACGGCGAGGCGCGGCTCATCGATGCGATGGCGCCGCGAGGCGCCCGGATCCTCGACGTGGGGTGCGGGCAGGGCCGCACGGGCGCCTACCTGCACGAGCGCGGGCACCGGGTCACCGGCGTCGACCTCGATCCGCACCTGGTCGAGCGGGCGGGGCAGTTGTGCCCTGGTGCCACCTGGGAGGTCGCCGATCTGGCCGACGACGGCTGGGCGTCCGGGCCGTTCGACCTGGCGGTGTCGGCCGGCAACGTGCTGGCGTTCGTCGACCCCGCCGACCGTGGCCGCGTGCTGGCCAACCTCGCCGCGCGGCTGGTGACGGCCGACGACGACGCCGAGAGCCTGCCCGGGCGACTTGTCGTGGGTTTCGGGCTCGACCGCGGATGGTCTCGCGAGGAGTTCGACGCGGATGCTGACGACGCCGGGCTCCGGCTGGAGCAGCGGTGGTCGACGTGGGACCTCAGGCCGTTCGGGGAGGGCAGTGGCTTCATGGTCTCGGTGCTCGTGCGCGGGTGAAAAGCCGCGTGAGGACCATCGGCGCCACCCCTGGTGGTCAACGGTGGAACAGGCGGCGGTATGCGGCGATCATCGCGGTCGCCGGTAGGCGTCGGTAGGCGGTACGGGCGACGTAGTTGGCCACGGCGCGGGGCCGGGACACCAGACCGCTCGCGACGAGAGTGCGTTGGATGGTGCGTTCGGAAGCGGTGAGTTCGCGACTCTTCCTGCGGGTGAACTGCTCGTCGGTGACGCGGAACTTTGCCAGCGGTTCGGGCAGGTTGTAGAAGCGGTAGCCGGCCCCGAGCAACCGGATCATGAGGTCGTAGTCCTCCTGGTAGGGCACGTTCCGGTAGCCGCCCACGGCGCGGATGGCGTCGGTGCGGGCCAGGAGGGTGGGGTTGTTGACCGGGTTGTTGATGCGGGCGTAGCGACGGATCGTCTCGTGGGTGGTGGGAAGGGCGCGCAGGGCCCTGGGCTCTTCCGGGTCGGTGTCGAACTCGAGTACCGCGGCGCCCAGGACGTCGACCTCCAGTGCGCGGGCACGGTCGAGTTGGCGTTCGAAGCGGTGGGGCAGGGAGATGTCGTCGGCGTCCTGGCGGGCGAGCCACCTGGTGCGGACCTCCTCGAGGCCGCGCTGTGAGGCTGCGGAGGCACCGAGGTTCCTGGGTAGGGAGAACCGACGTAGATCGGGACTGGAGTCCAGGACCGCTCGCAGCGCTGCCGGTAGGGGCCCGTCCTCCACGACCACGATGTCGGCCGGTTCCACGGTCTGGCTGTGGATGCTGGCCAGCGAGGCACGCAGGTGGGCAGGGGAGATCTTGTCGTAGACGGTGACAAGGACGGTCAGTTCGGGATCGCGCATCGAGGTCCTCGGGGTCGGTTCTTGTCTGGGCGGGGCGGTCGGGCGGAGTCGGCGAGAAGGACGAGGAACGCGGCGATGCCGGTCAGTCCCTGGGCGTTGCCGATGAGCCATTGCAGGAGGCCGGCGGCGGGGTCCAGGGCCGTCAGGGAGTAGGCATGGTGGGTTCCGATCAGGTGGGCCAGCACGAGGGCGGCCAGCGCCAGGCGTACCGGGAGCGCGCGTGCGGCCAGCAGCAAGGGTAGGGCGATGAGCATTCCCGACCAGTGGTGGGTGACGGCGACCGGTGTGGCGATGAAGACGCCGAGGGAGATCAGCAGCAGAGCGTCCACCGAGCGACCGTCTCGGGCCAGGCGCCAGGAACCCCAGGTGGCGGCTACCGCGACGAGAAGGAAGAAGCCGTAGACGGCCGGGTCCAGCGCAGAACTCGACACCTCCGCCCGGGACAACAGGCCGCTCAGTGCCTGATTGGGCACAAATCCGGGTGGGCCGCCGCGGTCGGTGAGGAAGAACTCGGTGGTCCAGAAATACCGGGAGGCGGCCGGTCGGACGAGGTGGCCGAGAGCGACGGTGCCGATCACGGTCGCCACGGCGCGGGCCAGCGACGCCCAGTCTCTGCGGACGAGGTACATCAGGGCGAACGCGGCCGGGGTGATCTTGATCCCGGCGGCCAGGCCGACCAGGACGCCACGGACACGGCGGGGAGTGAAGCCCAGGACGTCGGCGGTCACGATCAGGAACAGGAAGACGTTGATCTGGCCGAATCCCAGGTTCGCGCGGATCGGTTCGAGTATTAGTGCCACCCCGGTCAGGGCGAGCGCCACGGTCTTCGCGCCGCCCAGCTGCAGGCGGGTGGCCGCCATCGCCAGGATCGCCCATGTCGCGGCGATGGTGGCGGCCGTCCAGGCGATCTGGGCGAGGAGGGGTCCCAGTGGGGCCAGCGGGATGAACGCGATCGCGGCGAAAGGCGGATAGATGAATCTGAACCCCGAGCGGGTGGGGAAGTCCTCCGAGTACAGGTCCTGACCCGACAGCAGGGCCCTTCCGGCGTCCTGGAACACCTGCAGATCCAGCATGAACCCGAGCACGGCCTGCACCATGAACACCACGGTCACCACCGCGCTCAGGACCAGACCCGCGGCCAGACTGACGGTGCGGGCCGTGGTCGGGGGTCTGCGCATCGCGGGGTCTCTTCTCTGGCGTCGTAGGTCGGGGCGGTCGGTGCGGGGTGGACTCCGCGGGGTCAGTGGCCGTCGCCCAGATTGCCCGAGAGTTTGTCCAGACGGTCCTGGCTCGCGCCGTCCAGGCCGATGATCTCGACGCTCTTGCCCTTGGCCGCGTACTTGTGGGTGATCGCATCGAGGGTGGCCACGGTGGAGGCGTCCCAGATGTCGGCGTCGGTGAGGTCGATGATCACGTGCTGGGGGTCTCCGGTGTAGTCGAACTGGTAGACCAGATCGTTGCTGGAGGCCCAGAACAGTTCTCCGTGGACGCGGTAGGTGCGGATGTCGATGGTGCCGTCGTGGTTGACGTCGAGTTCGGAGACCTTCTCCAGGCTCGTCATGTGCGCCACGCGGCGGGCGAACATGACCATCGCGGTGAGTACACCGAGGATGACGCCGATGGCGAGGTTGTGGGTGATCACGGTGGCGGCCACGGTCACCACCATCACGACTGTCTCGCTGATCGGCATCAGGCGCAGGGTGCGGGGGTGGATGGAGTGCCAGTCCATCGTGGCCACCGAGACCATGATCATCACCGCGACCAGCGCGGCCATGGGGATCAGGCCCACGATCTCGCCCAGGGCCACCACGAGGATCAGGACGAAGATGCCCGCCAGGAGGGTGGACAACCGGGTGCGGGCGCCGGACTGCTTGACGTTGATCATCGTCTGGCCGATCATCGCGCAGCCGCCCATGCCGCCGAAGAAGCTGGTGACGATGTTGGCGACGCCCTGGCCCCAGCCCTCGCGGGTCTTGTCGGTGCGCACCTCGGTGATGTCGTCGACGAGTTTGGCGGTCATCATCGATTCCATGAGCCCGACCAGCGCCATCGCGGCGGCATACGGTGCGATGATCTGCAGCGTCTCCATGGTCCACGGCACGTCGGGGATGAACAGCGACGGCAGCGAGTCGGGCAGGTCGCCCTGGTCGCGCACGTTCGGCATCGTCCAGCCGAACAGCACGACCACTCCGGTGATCACCACGATCGCGATCAGCGGGGCCGGCACCGCGGCCGAGAGCTTGGGGAAGAACACCATGATCCCGATGCCCGCGGCGACCATCGGGTAGACCAGCCACGGCACTCCCAGCAGGTGGGGGATCTGCGCGGTGAAGATCAGTATGGCCAGTGCGTTGACGAATCCGACCATCACACTGCGGGGGATGAACCGCATGAGTCTGCCCACGCCGATCAGGCTCAGGACCACCTGGAAGACGCCGGCCAGCAGCACGGTGGCGATGAAGTAGTCCATCCCGTAGTTCAGTGCGACCGGCGCGATCACCAGGGCGATCGCGCCCGTGGCGGCGGAGATCATCGCGGGCCGTCCGCCGGTGAAGGCGATGGTCACGGCCATCGTGAACGACGCGAACAGACCCACCCGCGGGTCGACGCCTGCCAGGATCGAGAAGGAGATGGCCTCGGGGATCAGTGCGAGCGCGACGACCAGACCGGCAAGCACCTCGGTACGCAACCGGCGTGGGGACGAGAACGCGTACGTGAACGAGGCGATCACGCCGACCGGCGCGAGGTCCTCCTCCGCACTGGCGGGCGCCGCGGACGTGGGGGCGGGAGCTGTCACGAGGGGTTTTCCTCACCGTGGATGGTCATGACTCACTCTCCCGTGACGGGAGGGTTGAAACCTACCGTAACGGGAGGTTTGCCCGATCGCGACTTCGGGTCCGCCACTGTGACTGATCCCACTGCCACCGCGCTCGTGCGGAATCCCCGCCGTCGTCTCGTGCGACGGGGGCTCGGCGTGCATCGGTAAGCTGGCGCGCATGACCACCAGTCACCTCGACGCTTCCGTGCTCACCGGCCATTCCGGCGCCGATCGACCCACCGCGGACCCGGCGCGCGAGGCCGTCCACGACGCGGCGCGGCGCGCCAAGGCCGCCTCGCGGGAGCTGGCCCTGCTGACGGCCGACCGCAAGAACTCCCTGTTGCTGGCGGCTGCCGACGCGCTGGTGTCCTCGAGGTCGCAGATCCTCGGGGCCAACGCCCGCGACATCGAGGAGCAGGCGGCAGAGGGCACCGGTGAGGCCATGCTGGACCGGCTGCGACTGACCGCCGAGCGGATCGAGGGCATCGCCGGCGGCCTGAGGCAGGTGGCGGGACTCGCGGACCCGATCGGTGTGATCACGCGCGGTTCGACCCGTCCCAACGGGCTCCAACTGCGTCAGGTCCGCGTCCCGCTGGGCGTGGTCGGCATGATCTACGAGGGCAGGCCCAACGTCACGGTCGATGCGTTCGGGCTGGCGTTCAAGTCCGGCAACGCGGCCCTGCTGCGGGGTTCCCGCTCGGCGCGGCACTCTAACGAGGCCCTCGTGACCGTGCTGCGCGGCGTGCTGGCCCGGCACGAGTTGCCGGTCGACGCCGCTCAGTTGTTGCCGTCGGCCGACCGGTCCTCGGTCACCCACCTCATCCAGGCGCGTGGCCTGGTGGACGTGGTGATCCCCCGAGGGGGCGCCGGGCTCATCCAGGCGGTGGTGGAGAACGCCAAGGTGCCGGCGATCGAGACCGGCACCGGCAACTGTCACCTCTACATCCATGGAGACGCCGACCTCGATGAAGCCATCGAGCTTCTCCTCAACGGCAAGACCCGCCGGTGCAGCGTCTGCAACGCCACCGAGACCGTGTTGCTCGACGAGGCCCTCGGCGACGCCGCGGTCGACCGGGTGGTCGGAGCGCTGAGAACCGCCGGGGTGACAGTCCACGGTGACCGCGAGGGGCTGGTCCCGGCCGACGACGTGGACTGGGGTGAGGAGTATCTGAGCATGGATATCGCGCTCGGGGTGGTCGACGGGGTCGAGGGGGCGATCGATCACATCGCCCGCTGGTCGTCGGGCCACACCGAGGCCATCTCCACCCGCAGCATCGACGTCGCGGACCAGTTCTGCGCCCGTGTCGACGCGGCAGCGGTGATGGTCAACGCCTCCACCGCCTGGACCGACGGCGAGATGTTCGGCTTCGGCGCCGAGATCGGCATCTCCACCCAGAAGCTCCACGCCCGCGGCCCCATGGGTCTCGAGGAGCTCACCAGCACCAAGTGGATCGCCCACGGCAAGGGGCACGTGCGCCCGTAGGCCCACCACCCGGGTCGTCCGTCGGCCCTTCCCGGAGACTCACCCCGACCCGAAAGGATCCGCCCCATGGATCGAGCCCGCACCGCCCAGCGACCGGCCTTCGAGAGCATCGACCACGTCATCGAGGCGCTCGGCGGCCAGGGTTACCTGGCCGACCGCTCGACCGCGACCGTGGTCTACCTGGCCGACCGGTTGGGCAAACCGCTGCTCATCGAGGGTCCCGCGGGAGTGGGCAAGACCGAGTTGGCCAAGGCCGTCGCCGCCGCCACCGAGGCCGAGCTCATCCGCCTGCAGTGCTACGAGGGTGTCGACGAGGCCCGGGCGCTGTACGAGTGGAACCACGCCAAGCAGATCCTGCGCATCCAGGCCGGGCAGGGGGAGGGCTGGGACTCGACGCGGGACGACGTGTTCTCGGAGGAGTTCCTCCTGTCCCGCCCGCTGCTCACCGCCATCCGGCGCAGCGAGCCGACGGTCCTGCTGGTGGACGAGGTGGACAAGGCCGACATCGAGATCGAGGGCCTGCTACTGGAGGTGCTCAGTGATTTCGCGGTGACCATCCCCGAGCTCGGCACCATCGAGGCCGTCCGCAGGCCGTTCGTGGTACTGACCTCCAACGCGGCCCGTGAGCTCTCCGAGGCGCTCAAGCGCCGCTGCCTGTACCTGCACCTGGACTTCCCGACGCCCGAGCTCGAGCGGAAGATCCTCGCCTCGCGGGTGCCCGAGCTGGACGACCGGCTGGCCGAGCAGCTCGTCCGGGTGGTCGGGGTACTGCGCGCCATGGCGCTCAAGAAGGTGCCGAGTGTGTCCGAGACCATCGACTGGGGCCGGACCCTGGTGGCGCTGGGCCTGGACACGATCGATGACGAGACCGTCATGCAGACCCTCGGCGTGGTCCTCAAGCACCAGTCCGACCAACTGCGCGCGGCCGCCGAGCTGCGGCTCAACTAGCGTGAGGCGACCTGGAGGGCAGGGGAGATGACAACGCGTTCGCCCGGTGGGATGTCCGGGCACCTCGTGGACTTCGTCGACGCGCTTCGTCGTAAGCAGATCCCGGTGGGGCCCAGTGAGGCGGTCGACGCGGCCGCGGCGATGGTCCACATCGACCTGCTCGACCGCGCGGCGCTCCGGGAGGCGCTCGCGGCGACGATCCTGCACAAGGCCACCCACCGCGGGGTGTTCGACCAGCTCTTCGACCTGTGGTTCCCCGCGGCGATCGGGGCCCACGCCGCGTCGGACGCGGCGGTGCTGGAGGTGGAGATCCCGACGGACGACGACGGCAAGGTGGACCCGGAGGCCCTCAACGAGCTCATCGCCTCGCTGTTGCTCGAGGACACCGACGAGTCGCGGGCCAAGGCGCGGGCACTGGCGGAGATGCTGGTCGAGCAGCTCGGGGCCTACGACTCGGTGAACGGACAGCGGTTCTCCGCCTACCAGGCCCTCAGCCCGCTGGACACCGGAGCCATCATGCAGAAGATCCTCGACGGCCTGATGGGTGCCGATCCCTTCGACCCGGACGGCTCCCAGCGGCACGCCGAGAAGTCCGCGGCCGCCAACTCCGCCGCGGACATGGTGCGCGGCTTCCTCCGGGAGGTCGCCGATGAGACCAGGCGCAGGACCGCGGAGACCGTCGGCCGCGACCGTGTCGCCGACTATGCGGTCGGTCCCGCGGCGGAGCAGGTGGACTTCCTCCGTGCCAACGACCAGGACCTGCAGGCACTGCGGCGGCGGGTGGGTCCCCTCGCGCGTCAGCTCGGCAGTCGCCTGGCCGCACGTCGTCGTCGTCATCGACACGGCGCGATCGACATGCGCAAGACGATGCGCCGGTCCATGTCCACCGGCGGTGTGCCGGTGGAGCTGGTGCTGCGCAAGCCCCGGCCGGCGCGGCCCGAGCTGGTGGTGCTGTGCGACGTGTCCGGGTCTGTCGCGGGGTTCAGCCACTTCACCCTCCAGCTGGTGCACTCCCTCCGCGAGCAGTTCTCCCGGGTGCGGATCTTCGCGTTCGTCGACACCACCGACGAGGTGACCTCGTTCTTCGAGACCGGATCGGACCTGGGGTCGGCGATGAGCAGGATGGTCCGCGAGGCGCGGATCGTCACCTACGACGGGCACTCCGACTACGGTCACGCTCTCGAGGGGTTCGCCGATCGCTACGCCCACACCCTCACCCGCACCGGATCGCTATTGATCCTGGGCGACGGGCGCAACAACTACCGCGACCCGTCCGTGGAGGCCCTGGAGTTCGTCAGCGAGCGCGCCGGCCACACCCACTGGCTCAATCCCGAGCCCAAGCGGCAGTGGGGGACCGGGGACTCGGCGGCGCGGTTGTACTCGCAGTACGTGCCCATGCACGAGTGCCGCAACGTCGAGCAGCTCACCGCCGTGGTCGCGGGCCTGCTCCCCGTGTGAGGACGCCGGCACGCCAGGGAGCGGAACGTGGGGCCGGACCGATAGACTCTGCGACCATGACCACGACGGGGACCGCCGCGGGCGCCGGGCGCCGCATCGGCGTGATGGGCGGGACCTTCGATCCGATCCATCACGGTCACCTGGTGGCGGCCAGCGAGGTCGCGCACCGTTTCGGTCTCGACGACGTGGTCTTCGTCCCCACCGGCGAGCCGTGGCAGAAGCGGGAACGGGCCGTCTCGCCCGCCGAGGACCGGTATCTCATGACCGTCATCGCGACCGCCTCGAATCCCCGGTTCTCGGTCAGCCGGGTGGACATCGATCGTGAGGGTCCCACCTTCACGGTGGACACCCTCAAGGACCTGCTGCACCAGAACCCCGGGACCGAGCTGTTCTTCATCACCGGTGCGGACGCTCTCGAGAAGATCCTGACCTGGCGCGGCTGGGAGGAGATGCTCGACCTGGCCACCTTCGTGGGGGTCTCGCGACCCGGGTTCGAACTCTCCGACACCCACCTCGCCGAGGCCGGTGACGGGCGAGTGCACCTGCTGGAGATCCCGGCTCTGGCCATCTCGTCGACGGAGTGCCGGCGCCGCGCCGCCGCCGACATCCCGGTCTGGTACCTGGTACCGGACGGGGTCGTGCAGTACATCGCCAAACGCAATCTCTACCGCCCCGAGGGCTCGAACCGCCTCGACGGCACCCCCGCCGCGACCGCGCCGGTACACCGCGTGCTCGCCGCCGCCGACCACCACCACGAGGAGAACCCCCTGTGACCGCCAGCCCCGAAGCCCTGGAAATGGCGGGCGTCGCCGCCCGCGCCGCAGACGAGAAGCTGGCCACGGACATCGTCGTCCTCGATGTCTCCGGCCAGCTCATCATCACCGACTGCTTCCTCCTGGCCTCGGCCGAGACCGAACGTCAGGTCAACGCCGTCGTCGACGAGATCGAGGACAAGCTCCGCGAAGCGGGGCACAAGCCGCTGCGCCGGGAGGGCACACGTGAGGGGCGGTGGGCGCTGCTCGACTACAACGAGTTGGTGGTCCACGTCCAGCACGTCGACGAGCGCGACTACTACTCGCTCGACCGTCTCTGGAAGGACTGTCCGGTCGTGGAGATCGAGGGTGTCGAGACGTCCGGCCCGTCCGGGTCCTCGACCAGCCGCGCCGACGACTCGCTCGCCCCGGAGGAGCCGCAGCGGGATCAGGGGCTCTGACACCCCCGTGACCCGTCGTCTCATCCTGCTGCGTCACGGCCAGACGCACTACAACGCGTCGCTGAGGATGCAGGGCCAGCTGGACACCGAACTCAGCGAGCTCGGTGTCCAGCAGGCTCACGCGGTCGGCCGCGCCCTGGCGCCGCGTCGGCCGTGGACCATTCTCTCCTCGGATCTGCAGCGCGCGCGGGAGACGGCACGGGCACTGGCCTCGGAGGTCGGGCTCGAGGTCCGCACCGACCCACGGCTGCGGGAGACCGACCTGGGCACGTGGCAGGGGATGAGTCACTCGGAGGTCGACGAGCAGTGGCCCGGGGCGCGGATGCGCTGGCGGTGTACTCCACGGTGGTGTCCGCCGGAGGGGGAGAGCCGACTCGACGTGGCGCTGCGGACCCGCCAGGTCGTCGACGAACTCGTGGACGCCTCGCCGGGGTGGAACGAACACCCGGCCGTCCTCGTGGCACACGGGGGAGCCATCGCCGCGCTCACCGCGGCACTGCTCGAACTGCCCGTGGAGCAGTACCCGGTGTTCAACGGGCTCGGCAACACCTGTTGGGTCCAACTGTCCGCGCATCCCCGCCCCGACGCCTCCTGGGGCGGGGCGCTGCCGGAGCCGGAGATCGGGCCGACGACCGACGGCGCCCGCGAGGTGTTGTGGCGACTGGACCAGTGGAACGCCGGACTCACACCCCCGGTGATCCCGTCATGACCATCCGGTTGGTCACCGATTCCAGCGCCGACCTCCCCGAGGAGTGGGTCCGCCGGTTCGACATCACCGTCGTGGGCCTCCACGTGGTCGAGGAGGGCGACAGGGCGGTCTCGACTGCCGCCGTCACCCCGGACGAACTCGCGACCGTCTACGAGGACGTGCTCGCCGACCCGGACTGCACTGGCGTCGTCTCGGTGCACCTGTCGCGTGAACTCTCCCGCACGTGGGAGTCCGCCGCCGATGCCGCCACCAGGTTCGGGGGCCGGGTCCTGGTCTCGGACTCCCGGTGCGCGGGGATGGCGTTCGGCGCGGCGGTGGCCCAGTGCGCGTGGTCGGCGGACAACGGTCTCGGTCTGTCCGCCACCTACGAGCTGGCCGAGCGGCTGTGCCGTGGCGCGTCCACGTTCGCCGCGCTGGAGTCGCTGGAGAGCCTGCGACGTGGTGGGCGGATCAGCGCTGTCGCGGCGATCTTCGGCAGCGCGCTGGCCATGCGGCCGATCATCGTGTTGCGCGCCGGCTCGGTCGATCTGGCCGCGAAGGCCCGGACCACCACCAAGGCACACCAGAGGCTTCGCACGCTGCTGCGCGACGAGATCGGTCGGGGCGACGTGCTGGTCGTCGTCCACCATCACGAGGCGCCGGAGCGGGCCCGCGAGATGGCCACCGAGATCCGCAAGGAGACCCCGTTCCCGGAGCGTGTCCTGGTCGTCGAGTTCGACGAGGTCCTGGCCTGGCACCTGGGCCCCGGGACCGTGGGCGTCTCCGTGACGGACCTCGTGGACACCGCATTCCCCATCCCCCCGGTCTCTCCACAGGACGCCGACTGACAGACCTCCGCGGCCCCGGATCGGAGCTCCCGCCGGGATAGGTTCGCGGCCATGTTCCCCGACACCCGGACACGTCCCGCGGATACCGGTGATCCTGCCCGGGACCCCGCGCGCGAGGCCGCCCTGCAGCGACTCTCCCACGCGACCGGGCCCCTCGGCGCGGCCTCCGTCCCCTGGGCCGCCGCGGATCCGGAGGGGAGACGACCCGAGCGCGTGCCGCCCGAGAACCCGGACCCGGCGGCGTGGGCGGACCCACCGTGGTGGCGCCGGGTCCGGTGGGCACCGGACAGGCTCGGAGGCATCGCGTTGGTCGTCCTCGTGCTGGGGCTCGGCGTCTTCTCCGTCCACCGGCTCCTGGCAGCGGTACCGGCCGGTCCGCCCGTGCCGGATCTCCCGCTGGCCACGCCCGGCGTGACCGTCCCGGCGGACGGGTCGTCCGCACCGGGACCCGGGCAGGCCCCGACCTCGAGCGCGATGGATTCGACGAAGGCGGGCACGACAGCTGTCGAGACGACCGGTGTCCCCGAGGTCGACGAGGTCGTCGTCTCGGTGGTGGGACTCGTCGGCCGCAGTGGGTTGGTCACCGTGACCCCGGGGGCGCGGGTGGCGGACGCTCTCGACCGCGCGGGCGGCGTCCTGGACGGCGGCGACCGCGACGGTCTCAACCTGGCGCGCAAGGTGGTCGACGGTGAGCAGATCCTGGTGGGCCTGGCCCCGGGGCCCGACGGACCCCGCGGTCCGCGCAGTGGGATCGTCGGCGCCGACGACGCGCCGGTGGACGGCGGGCCCGCGCCCGGGGCGGAGGCGGGCCCCGGCGGGATGGCACCGGGCCCCGGCGGGATGGCACCGGGCCCCGACGGGATGGCACAGAGCGGTGGACTGGTCGACCTCAACTCGGCGGACGCGACGGTGCTGGAGTCGCTGCCCGGGGTGGGGCCGGTGACCGCCTCGTCCATCCTGGCCTGGCGGGCCGCCAACGGTGCGTTCACGAGTATCGACCAACTCGCCGAGGTCGACGGCATCGGCCCGGTGACGCTGGCCCGTCTCCGGCCCCTCGTCACGGTGTGAACGGCGCCGGTCCGCACGGGGACCCCGCGGACGATTCCGCAGCCGATCCCACAGCTGTTCCCGCCGGGGGTCGCCGCCCACCGGCGCGGGTCCCGGCGGTCCGGGACCTCCGGTTGGTCGTTCCGACGCTCGCGCTCTTCGTCACGACGGCGGTCACCGTCGGGATGCGACCTGCGGCGGCCGCGGCACTCGGGGTCGTTCTGCTCGTCGCGGCGGTGATCGCGGTCCTCTGGTCGGGGGAGGCGGGGGCCCACAACCGGGTGGACCACACGGCACTGGGGGTGCTCGCGATGGCGTGCACGCTGGGGGCGGTCGGAGCCGGGGTCCAGGCCGCGCGGTCGCACGCTCTCGCCGCACATCCGCTGGTCTCGCTCGTGGGCACCCGCACCGGCGTCGAGGGGGTGGTGACGGGCTTCGACCGGCCGGTCCGCAGTGGCGGCGTGATGGTCCCGTTCCGGGTGGAGGCCACGGGGTCGGGGGAGTCGGTGAGGGCGGCCGAACTCGACGTGGTGGTCCTGGCCCGGGAGGGGTGGCGGGGTCTTCCCCCCGGTACCCGGGTGCGGGCCTCGGTGGCCGTGCTCGAACCGCTCTCGTCCGGGGATCCACCGGGGTTGCGGGCCCTGACCCCGCCGAGACTGACGGGTGAACCGGGACCGGCCGGCCGTGGGCCCGCCGCGGTGCGTGAACGGCTGCGGGGCGTCTCGGAACGCGCGCTCAAGGGGGAGGCGGTGGGGCTGCTGCCGTCCTTCGTGCTGGGCGACGAGGGCGGGGTCTCCACGGAGACGCGGGACGAGTTCCGGGCGTCGGGACTGGCACATCTGGCCGCGGTGTCCGGGGCCAACACCACCTACGTGGTGGGGGCGGTGCTCCTGGCCGCCGCGGCCATGGGCGCCGGCCGCCGCGGCCGCATCATCGCCGCGGGGGCCGCGCTTGCCGGCTTCGTCGCGGTGGTGGGTCCGGAGCCCGCGGTGCTCAGGGCCGCGGGCACCGGCGCCATCGGACTGGCCGCACTCAGCTCCCACCGGACCGGTCGCCCGTTGGCGGCGCTGGCCGGGGTGGTGCTGATGGTGGTGATGGTGGATCCGGTCACCGCGACCGGGGCGGGGTTCATCCTGTCGGTCACCGCGACGGCCGCGCTCGTCCTGGCGGCGAGGCCGGTGGCGGTGCGTCTGCGCCGCCCGTGGATACCCGCGACCGTCGCGGACGTGGTGGCGGTCTGCGTGGTCGCTCACCTGGCCACACTCCCGGTGCTGGTGGCCTCCGGGTTGGAGACGGGCCCGTGGGCGCTGCCCGCCAACGTCGCGGTGGCACCGGCGGTTCCGCTGGTGACGGTGCTCGGGACCGCTGCCGCGGCACTGGGGCCGGTGTGGGAGGGCGGGGCTGTCGTCCTCGCGGCGGCGTGCGCTCCCGCGCTGTGGTGGTTGGAGACGGTCGCGCACATCGCGGCCGGGCTCCCGGGTTCGCCGGACCCCACGCCCCGGTGAGCAGGTCCTGTGCGTGGATCACCTCGAGCGGCGGCGGACCGGTCGCGACACCTCGGTCGCGCGGCATAAAGTCGGGGGCATGGAGATGCGGATCACCCTCACGGTCGACGGTGCCCTGCACGGCGTCACGGTGGACACGCGCACGACCCTCCTGGACGCACTGAGGGACCGGCTCGGCAACTATGCGCCCAAGAAGGGCTGCGACCACGGGCAGTGCGGGTCGTGCACCGTGCTGGTGAACGACCGCAGGGTCACCTCGTGCCTGTCGTTGGCGGTCGCACAGGAGGGCAACGACGTGGTCACCGCGGCCGGTGTGTCCGCTGACGGGATCCATCCGCTCCAGCAGGCCTTCATCGACGACGACGCCTTCCAGTGCGGCTACTGCACGCCCGGTCAGGTGTGCAGCGCGATCGGGATGCTCGACGAGGCGGGGGCCGGCGCGCCGAGCCACGTCACCGAGGACCTCGACGGGCACGTGGACCTGACCGACGAGGAGATCCGGGAACGGATGAGCGGCAACCTGTGCCGGTGCGGTGCGTACCCGAACATCGTCGCCGCGATCCGCCGGGTCCTCGACGCCGACACCTCGAGTACCTACACCGCGGGCGCCGATCCCGCGACCCCGGAAGGAGCCGGGCGATGAGACCGTTCCGGTACGAACGCCCCGCGGACGCCGCCGCGGCCGTCTCCCTGCTCCGGACCAACGACGGTGCCAGGGCGATCGCCGGCGGCACCAATCTCGTGGATCTGATGAAGCTGGGCGTGGCCGCCCCGGACGTCGTCGTGGACGTCTCGCGCCTCCCGCTGGACTCGGTCGACCGCCTCGGGAGCGGTGGCGTGCGGATCGGGACCAACGTCCGCAACTCCGACCTGGCCGCGCACGCCCACATCCGCGGTTCCTACCCCGTGCTCGCCCGCGCACTGCTGTCCGCCGCCTCACCACAACTGCGCAACCTCGCCACCACCGGCGGCAACCTGCTCCAGCGCACCCGCTGCGTGTATTTCCAGGACGTCACCACACCCTGCAACAAGCGCGAGCCCGGCACGGGGTGCTCGGCGATCGGCGGGTACACCCGCTACCACGCCGTCTTCGGCCACTCCAGCGACTGCATCGCCACCCACCCCTCCGACATGGCCGTCGCCCTGGCCGCACTCGATGCGACGGTGATCGTCCTGGGCCCCGACGGTGAACGCCGGATCCCCGTCACGCGGTTCCACCGACTCCCGGAGAAACGACCGGAGCTCGACACGGTCCTGGAGCGAGACGAGCTCGTCGTCGCGGTGGAACTGCCCCCGCCGGTCCCCGGTGCGGTCTCCACCTACCGCAAGGTCCGTGATCGGGCGTCCTTCGCGTTCGCCATCGTCTCCGTCGCCGCGCAGCTGAGCGTCGACGACGACGGGGTCGTCACCGACGCGCGCATCGCCTGCGGGGGTGTCGCCCACAAGCCGTGGCGGGCAGGTCGGGCCGAGGAGCAGATCATCGGCCGGGTGGCCACCGTGGCGTCGTTCGCCGGTGCGGCCGACGCGGAGTTGGCCGCCGCGACGCCTGTCGAGGGCACCGAGTTCAAGGTCCCGCTACTCCGACGGACGATCATCGCGGTCCTGCGCGATCTGGCGGCCGAGGCGGCGGGCGACCGCGCCGTCGGGACGCGGGAAGAGGGTCCGCGATGAGCGCGATCGGCACCTCGACGCCACGGCTCGACGGCCCGGCCAAGGTCACCGGGACGGCGCCGTACGCCTTCGAGCACACCGGGGCGGGCGAGCCGGTGTACCTGCACCCCGTCACGGCGACCATCGCCCGCGGCACCATCACCGCGATGGACGTCTCGGAGGCCGAGGCGCAACCGGGAGTCCTGGCCGTCCTCACGCCGTGGAACGCCCCGCGGTTGGCCGACACCTCCGATCGGGAGTACACGATCCTCCAGGGCCCCGAGGTGCTCTACCGGGGTCAGCCCATCGGGTTGGTCCTGGCGGAGACCGCGGAGGCCGCGCGGTGGGCGCAGTCGCTGGTGCGGGTCGGATACGACCAGCAGGCCCACGACGTGGCGTTCCGAACCGACCATCCGGACGCATACGAGCCGGAGGTGGTCAACGGTGGCCACGCGCCCACGTCGACGACCGGTGAGATGGGACCGGCGATGGCACGGGCGGCGACCACCGGCCATGTGGTGGACCAGAGCTACTCCACGCCCGAGGAGCACAACAACCCCATGGAGCCGCACGCCGTCTCGGCGCTGTGGGACCCGGACCGGTCCCTGCTCACCATGTACGACTCGACGCAGTCCCCGCACGGCGTGGCCTCGACCCTGGCGCCCGTCCTGGGACTGGAGACCGAGCAGATCCGGGTGATCGCCCCGCACGTGGGCGGCGGTTTCGGGTCCAAGGGCGCCCCGCACGCCCACGACGTGCTGGCGGCGCTGGGTGCGTTCCGGCTACCCGGCCGGCTGGTCAAGTACGCGGTGACCCGCCAGCAGATGTTCGTGTTCGTGGGATACCGGCCGCGGACGGTCTCCCGGGTCCGGCTCGCCGCGGATCCGGACGGCCGCCTCACCGCGATCGGGCACGAGGCCTGGTCGCAGAGTTCGCGTGTCAGGGAGTACGTGGAGCAGTCCGCGGTGCCGTCGCGTTCGACGTACGCGGCGCCCAACCGCAGGACGTCCCACCACGCCGTGCCCCTGGACGTGCCCGCCCCGTACTGGATGCGCGGCCCGGGGGAGGCCCCGGGAGCGTTCGCGGCCGAGGTCGCGATGGACGAGCTGGCCCACGCGTGCGGGATCGACCCGATCGAACTGCGGGTGCGCAACGACCCGGAGACGGACCCCGAGACGGGCAGGCCGTGGACGTCGCGCCGCATGGTCGACTGTCTGCGCGAGGGTGCCGAGCGGTTCGGCTGGTCCGACCGCCCCACCACACCCGCCTCCCGCCGGGACGGCCGCTGGATGGTCGGATACGGCGTCGCGGGCGCCGCGTACCCGCACATGGTGCAGCCCGGGACGCGGGCGAGGGTCCGCTACGAGGGCGGTGGCCGCTACCGCGTCCAGGTGGGCGCCGTGGACATCGGGACCGGCACGTGGACGGCCCTGACGGCGATCGCCGCCGACGCGTTGGGGTGTGCCGCCGGGTCGATCACCCTGGAGATCGGCGACACGACGCTGCCCTGGGCCACGGTCGCCGGCGGATCCTCCGGTCTCTCGTCGTGGGGCACGGCCGTCGTCACCGCGGCCGACCGCTTCCGCACCCGGCACGGTGACGATCCGGAGGAGGGGGCGGAGACCACCGCGGCTGCCGGGGACAACCCCGAGCTCGAGCGCTATCGCGCGATCTCCTTCGGCGCACACTTCGTGGAGGCCCGGGTCGACGCCGACACGGGGGAGATCCGCGTGCCCCGGATGCTCGGAGTGTTCTCGATCGGCCGGGTGGTCAATCCCCGCACGGTGCGATCGCAGTTCATCGGCGGGATGACCTTCGGGCTGTCCATGGCGCTGCACGAGCAGAGCGTGCGCGACACGCGGTTCGGCCACGTCGTCACCCAGAACCTCGCCGATTACCACATCCCCACGCACGCGGACGCCGCGAATATCGAGGCGACCTGGCTCGACGAGGTCGACGAGTTCGCGACCCCGATGGGTTCCCGCGGCGCGGGGGAGATCGGCAACGTCGGCAGCGCCGCGGCGGTGGTCAACGCGATCCACGACGCGACCGGTGCCCGCATCCGCGATCTGCCCGTGCACGCCGACGCGTTGCTGGAGTACCTGCCGGTCGATCAGTAGTCGGTGCGCCGGTCGTCGCCGGCGCCGGCGCCGGGCCGGTCCCGGGAAGCGGGGCGGGTCCCGGGGTCGATCAAGCCCCGGGGTCGATCAGGTCCTCGGGCCGGTCGATGTCCCGTGGCGAGCCGGTGTCGTCGCACGGGACCTCGACCAGGTGGTGCGAGTGCTCGCGCAGGTAGTGGCGGGCACCGGCGTCCCCGACGGCCGCGTCCATGACGCCGGGGAGGTGGCGCGCGCCGAGGAGGACCGGGTGTCGACGAGCACCGCCGTAGGTCGCGACTGCCAGTGACGCGCCGACCCCCCTCACCCGGCGGACCGATTCGGCGCCCAGCCAGGGCATGTCGACGGGGATCACCACCACGTCCGTGTCCCCCGCTGCCACGAGCCCGGCGCGCAGGGAGGACCCCATGCCGGTCTCCCACCGCGGGTTGTGCACCACCTCGGCGCCGAGGACGTCCACCTCGACCGCGCCACTGACCACCACGACCCGTGAGCACCCGCCCTCGTGGAGCAGCGCCACGGCGTGGTCCACCAACCGGGCCCCCCGGAAGCCGACCACCGCCTTGGGCCGGCCGAACCGTCGACCGGCGCCGGCGGCCAGGACGAGTCCGGTCACCGGTGGATGGCCACGTCGAGGCCGGCCAGCGGGGCTCCGGTGCCGCCCCGTCGACGGGCCACGAGTTCGGCGGCGATGGACACGGCGGTCTCCTCGGCCGTGCGGGCGCCGAGATCCAGACCGATGGGCGAGGAGAGCCGGGCGAGCTGGGGCTCGGTGAGTCCCTCGGCCCGCAGCAGGTCGAGACGCTCGGTGTGCACGCGCCGGCTGCCCATCGCGCCGACGTATCCCGCGGGGCTACGCAACGCCGCGCCCAGGAGCGGGATGTCGAACTTGTGGTCGTGGGTGAGCACGCAGATGGCGGTGGTCTCGTCGACCGTCACGGAGGCCAGGTACTCGTGCGGCCAGCGGGTGACCACCTGGTGGGCGTCGGGGAACCGCTCCGGCCGGTTGAGCGCGGGTCGCGCGTCGCAGACCACCACCCGGTAGCCCAGGAGCGCGCCGACCCTGCTGAGCGCCTCGCCGAACGCGCTGGCGCCGAAGATGAGCAGGGTCGGCGGGGCGAAGGAGTGCATCAGGATCCGGGTGGCCTGCCCTTCCACCCCGGCGGGGACCTCGACCGTGCCCGCGCCCGGGTGGCCGAGGTGTCGGGCCGCGATGCTGGCGGTGTGCCGGTCCAGGTGGCGGTTGCCCAGCGAGCCCTCGGCACCGTCCCGACCGACGAGCTGGTGGGCGCCGGGCCGACGTCCGGTCAGGGCCGTCGCCAGGACCACCGGCTCGCCGCGCCGCAGCGCGAGGTGTACTCGTTCCAGTGCGTCGTACCCCGCGGCATCGAGCGAGTGGACGACGATCTCCGAGGTCCCCCCACAGGTCGGACCCTCCGAGAACTCGGAGGGCCCGTCGCCGCCGAACCCGGCGACCACGGGGATCCCGTCGGTGATCACCTGCTGGCACAGCGAGAACACCGTGCCGTCGACGCACCCCCCCGAGACGCCGCCGACCACCTCGCCGGTCTCGGCGACCGCCATCGCCGCGCCCGGTGGCAGGGGCGCCGAGTTCTCGGTGTGCACCACCCTGGCCAATGCCGCGCGGGTTCCGTCGAGGCGCCACCGCCGCACCGCGTCAAAGAGGAGATCCACGCGGACAGTATCGCGGGCGTCGGCCCGCGTCGCATCCGTGCCCGGCCCGGGCGCACCCGGAAGAGGGCGGCTCGAGCGTGTCGGCGTGTCGTGGCACGATGTCGGGGACGACGACGACGAGGAGCGCACATGGCACCAGGACCCGCCCCGCTGCACCTGGTGCTGGGAGAGGACGAGTTCCTCACCGAGCGCGCCACCGCGGGTGTCGTGGCCGCTGTGCGCGCGGCGGCACCGGCAGGGGAGGACCCGCCCGTGGTCTCCCGTCTCGGTGGGCCGGAGGTCAGCGCGCCCCAGTTGTTCGAGCTACTCTCGCCGTCGCTGTTCGGTGAGGCCCGGATCGTGGTGATCACCGGTGCGGCGGAGCTGGGCAAGGACGCCCAGGCCGCGGTACTGGGCGCTGCTGCCGACCTGCCGGAGGAGACGGTTCTGGTGGTCCAGCACACGGGAGGGGGACGGGCCAAGGCGCTCGTACCCGAGTTGCGTAAGGCCGGAGCCGAGGAACACCTGGCCGGCAAGCTCTCCCGTCATATGGACGTGGTGGGGTTCGTCCGATCGGAGTTCCGGGGCCTGGACGTAAGGGTGGCCCCGGAGGCGTGTGAGGCGTTGGTCGAGGCGGTGGGCACGGACCTGCGGCAGCTGGCGTCGGCATGTGGCCAGCTGGTGGCCGACACCGGGGGCAAGGTGGACGTGGAGGCGGTGCGCCGCTACCACTCCGGGGTCGTGGGGGTCAGCGGGTTCACAGTGGCCGAGCGTGCGGTCACCGGCGACGTGGCCGGTGCGATCGAGGCCCTCGAGTGGGCCATGCACACCGGGGTCCCGCACGTCGTCCTGGCGGACGCCCTCGCGGACGCCGTGAACTCGATCGCGCTGGTGGGCACCCAGCGCGGCATCCCGCCCGCCGATCTGGCCCGGCAGGGGCTACCGCCGTGGAAGGTCAAGAAGGTCACCGCGCAGACGCGGTACTGGTCCATCGAGACCCTGGGGAGTGCCCTTCAGGTGGTCGCCCGGCTCAACGGCGAGGTCAAGGGGCAGGCCGAGGACACGTCCTACGCTCTCGAGCGGGCGGTGCGGCAGGTGGGGTCGCTGGCCGGCGCCACATGACCCGCACCAGGGCAGCCCCACCAATGGCAGCGACACAACGGTCGCTGGACAACGACGAGGGCCCACCCACGCACTCGAACGGTGCGGGGGTGGGCCCTCGGAGCCACGTCGCGACGGTCGCCGCCGCGGGGCTGTGCGCTTCAGCCGGAGACAGGGTCAGCCGGAGGCGGGATCAGCTCAGAGAGAGTTGACGGCCTTGGCGAGCGACGACTTCTTGTTGGCGGCCTGGTTCTGGTGGATGACACCCTTGGTGGCGGCCTTGTCGAGCTGGCGGGAGGTCGCCACGAGAAGAGCGCCGGCCTTGGCCTTGTCGCCGGCCTCGGTGGCCTCGCGCAGGCTGCGGATGGCGGAGCGCAGAGCCGACTTGGTCGACTGGTTGCGGAGGCGGTTGCGCTCGTTGGTGAGGTTGCGCTTCTTCTGGGACTTGATGTTGGCCACTCGTCACACCTTTTGGTCGTGTGTCGACTGCTCCACTCGGGGAGCTCGTCGATCGGATGTCATATCTCTAGTCCGCACGGATGCGCAGAACGCGATCCGGTGGACACCGACGGCCCACTTTACCAGCGGGCGGGGCACCGGCCAAAACGTGGGAGGGCACGGCCGCCGCCCGGGTCGTCGTGCGACCCGCGGCCGACCCGAGGCCCGCGACCACCGGCGTCAGCGCCAGCCGTAGTCGGACCGCAGACGGTCGGCGACCCGGTCGAACTTCTCGCGGGAGCAGATCGCGCCCTCGCGCCGGATGCCCTGCTCGGGGACGTCCAGCACGCGGTCGAGGCGGACCCAGCTCGGTCGGCCCTCGGAGTCCCACGGCCCGGTGCCGAGCGGGAGCCACCCCTCGTCGTCGTCGCGCCTTTCCTGCGAGGAGAGCTGGAGGCCGAGCAGTCGGTCCCGGTCCCGGCCCACCACCAGGACCGGGCGGTCCTTCCCGCGGCCGTCGGCCTCCTCGAACTCCACCCACGTCCAGACGATCTCGCCGGGGTCGGCGTGGCCGTCGAGGTCGGGTGCGTAGGAAATGGTCCGCGCGCGACTCGACGTGGGAACGGTCGCGGAGGTGGTCGGTCGCCCCGCGTCCGCGGTGTCCCGGGGCAGGGCGGCGGAGTTCCCGCGCTCGTCGAGCCGCCTGCGCACCTCGCGGGCCACCGTCGGCCCGTACTGGCGGCCCATCCGGGCCGCGGTGCGGCCCACCCGGGCCCAGTTGATCGCCATGTCCCCCAGGGTAACGACACCTAGGATCGGAGCCCATGGACCAGGTGCTCGCAATCGTGTGGTCGCAGGACCGGGATCAGGCCGTGCCCGACGCGGCCGGGCTGCGCTCGCGCATCGCCCGGGCGGTGGACGGCCCGCTCGCCGGACTGGGGGTCGGGCGGTACGTGGTGAACGTCCGCGATGACGCCGTGGCGGGCGCGATGATCGACGTGCAGGTGACGCCGCGGCCGGTCCTCGCCGTCGTACGCGCCCGGGTGCCGGTGGCCTCGGCCGCCGCGTGCGCCGACCTGCTGGACGGGCTGCGCGAGCTCGGCCCGGTCTCCGCCTGGTCGGTCACCGGGTCGGAGCCCCTTCCGGCACCGGACCCGGGAGAGGACGGTCGGTGCGCGGGGATGGCCAACCTGGCATTCCTGCGTCGGCCCGGGCGGATGGACCGTGACGAGTGGTTGCACACCTGGTTGGAGGAGCACACGACGGTGGCGATCGAGACGCAGTCCACCACCGCGTACACCCAGCACGTGGTGGTCCGGGCGCTGACCGACGACGCGCCCGTGATCGACGGGATCGTCGAGGAGGTGTTCCCGATCGAGGCCACCCGCGACCTCGGGGTGTTCTTCGACTCCCGGGGCAGCGACGAGAGGATGGGAGCCAACATCAGGGCCATGACCACCTCGACCGCCCGGTTCCTCGACGACGGCACGGTCGATGCGATCCCGACGGGGCGGTACGTGATGCGTATCGAGAGTCCGCGCGTGTGACAATGGGGTGATCGCCCGGACGGACCGCACCCCGCCATGCCCGGGCCCGCCTCCAGGAGTGATCGAGATTCCCAACTTCGCAGAGACGACGTTCACCGATCCGGCCAGGATCAGGAACTTCTGCATCATCGCGCACATCGACCACGGCAAGTCGACCCTGGCCGACCGCATGCTGCAGCTGACCGGTGTGGTCGAGGAGCGGCTCATGCGGGCCCAGTACCTCGACCGCATGGACATCGAGCGCGAACGCGGCATCACCATCAAGGCGCAGAACGTCCGCCTGCCGTGGGTCCCGCGCTCCGGCCCCCACGAGGGCGAGGAGATCGTGTTGCACATGATCGACACCCCGGGTCACGTGGACTTCACCTACGAGGTCTCCCGCGCGCTCGAGGCGTGTGAGGGTGCGATCCTGCTGGTGGACGCCGCGCAGGGCATCGAGGCCCAGACGCTGGCCAACCTGTACCTGGCCATGGAGAACGACCTCGAGATCATCCCGGTGCTCAACAAGATCGACCTCCCGGCCGCGGATCCGGACCGGTTCGCCGAGGAGATCTCCCACATCATCGGCTGCGAGCCCGACGAGGTCCTGCGGGTCTCCGGCAAGACGGGCGTGGGCGTCGAGGAGCTGTTGGACAAGGTGTGCGAGGTGATCCCCGCGCCCGTGGGAGATCCCGACGCCCCGGCCCGCGCGATGATCTTCGATTCGGTCTACGACACCTACCGCGGCGTCGTCACCTACGTCCGCGTGGTGGACGGCTCGCTCAGGCCGCGCGAGAAGGTCAAGATGATGTCCACGGGCTCCACCCACGAGGCGCTCGAGGTCGGGATCATCTCGCCCGAGCCCAAGGCCACCAAGGGCCTGGGCCCCGGCGAGGTCGGGTACCTCATCACCGGTGTGAAGGACGTCCGTCAGTCCAAGGTCGGCGACACGGTCACCAGTGCGCGCGGTGGCGCGGAGGAGCCGCTGGCCGGGTACAAGGAACCCAATCCGATGGTGTTCTCCGGCCTGTACCCGATCGACGGGTCGGACTATCCGGTCCTGCGTGACGCCCTGGACAAGCTCCAGCTCAACGACGCCTCGCTGGACTACGAGCCGGAGACCTCGGTGGCCCTGGGCTTCGGCTTCCGCTGCGGCTTCCTGGGTCTGCTGCACATGGAGATCACCCGGGACCGGCTGGAGCGCGAGTTCAACCTCGACCTCATCTCCACCGCCCCGAACGTCGTGTACCGCGTGGTCGCGGAGGACGGCACCGAGCACCAGGTCACCAACCCGTCGTACTGGCCCGAGGGCAAGCACCGCGAGATCTTCGAGCCGATCGTCAAGACCACGATCATCGTGCCGAGTGAATACGTGGGCACCACCATGGAGCTGTGCCAGTCCAAACGGGGCGACATGAAGGGTATGGACTACCTGTCCGAGACCCGCGTCGAACTGCGCTACGTCATGCCGATGGGCGAGATCATCTTCGACTTCTTCGACTCGCTCAAATCCCGGACCAAGGGATACGCGTCGATGGACTACGAGGAGGCCGGCGAGCAGGCGTCCGATCTGGTCAAGGTCGACATCCTGCTGCAGGGCGAGGCCGTGGACGCGTTCTCCGCGATCGTGCACCGGGACTACGCGCAGGCCTACGGCAACAAGATGACGGGCAAGCTCAAGGAGCTCATCCCGCGCCAGCAGTACGAGGTGCCCATCCAGGCGGCGATCGGTGCCAAGATCATCTCCCGCGAGAACATCCGCGCCATCCGCAAGGACGTGCTCTCCAAGTGCTACGGCGGCGACATCAGCCGCAAGCGCAAACTGCTCGAGAAGCAGAAGGAGGGCAAGAAGCGCATGAAGTCGATCGGCCGCGTGGACGTGCCCCAGGAGGCCTTCGTGGCCGCGCTGTCCGCGGAGTCGAGCGCGGACAAGAAGTAGCGGCCGTCGGGCCCACGCGCGCTCACTGTCACGCCCAGTGCCTCGCTCTGTGGCGCCGCACGGCGGAGCGGTTGGTGCAGCGGGTCGAGCAGTACCGCTTGCGACCGTTGCGGGTGGTGTCGGCGAAGACGTCCCGGCAGTCGTCGGCCGCGCACCGGGCCAGCCTGTCGATGCCGCGGGAGGTCAGGTGGAGTGCGGTGCCCACCGAGAACATGGCGGTGAGCAGGCGGGCGAACGAGACGTCGTCGGCGCGGTAGTGCACGTGCCAGTGGCCGTCGTGGTCGGTGAGTCGCGGTGGCTCCGAGTGTTCGGCCAGTAGTGCGTTGAGGGCGTCCGCCCGCTCTCGGGGATCGGTGGTGTCGACGACGACGAGCCACGCGTCGAGGAATGTCAGCACCTCCTCCAGATCCGCGTCGGAGGCACCCCGGTCGATGGTCACCCCCGACTCTCGGCAGCGGTCCACCAGTTCGCGGGTGGTGCGGGGGCGGCGACAAGCCAGGTCGGCGGCCAGGGTCACCGGATCGGCCCCGTAAGGGTTGATATACACAAACCGATTACAGCACAGTGATCGGTATGCCTCAGTCGATCGCGGGTTTCGCCGCGTCCCCGGCCATCGGGATCTCCGTGTGGGTGCTCGCCGCACTCGTCCTGGCGGCGTTCGTCGCGGGCTGGGTCGACTCGGTGGTCGGCGGGGGCGGGCTCATCCAGCTCCCGGCGCTGGTCGTCGGACTGCCCCCGGATGCCTCGACCCCGGAGATCCTCGGCACCAACAAACTCTCCTCGGTCGCGGGGACACTGGTGGCCACCCTGACCTACCTGCGCAAGATCCGGGTGCCGGTGGGGATGGTGCTGCCGCTGGTGGCCGCCGCGTTCGCCGGCTCGGCCGCGGGCTCCTCCGTGGCGCGGTTCATCCCCAGGGAGCTGCTCACGCCCATCGTGTTGGTGGCGGTGGTCACGGTGGGTGCGTACACGTGGTTCCGGCCCACCATGGGACGCGTCCACGACAACCGGTACACCGGGTGGTCGCGCATCTGGCGTTCGGCGCTGATCGGGCTGGTGATCGGGTTCTACGACGGGATCCTGGGGCCCGGCACGGGGTCGTTCTTCGTCATCGCGATCGTCGCCTTTCTCGGCTTCGGCTTTCTCCAGGGGACCGTGGCGGCCAAGCTCGCCAACCTCACCACCAACATCGCGTCCGTCCTGGTGTTCGGTATCCATGGCGACTTGCTGTGGATCATCGGTGGTTGCATGGCGGTGGCCAACCTCACCGGCGGCTTCATCGGGGCGCGGATGGCGATGCGGCACGGCAACGAGTTCATCCGCGTGGTGTTCCTGGTGGTCATCGGCATCCTGGCGGTCAAACTGGCGTGGGACACGGTGGTCCAGTGGACGTGAGGTCGGCCGGAGAGCAGACGTAGACTCACCCCCATGACCCTCCCGAGCTCCGAACCCCGCCGCCACCCGCTGCTCGACGAGTCACCGCTGCCGTACGGCCTGCCCGACTTCGCTGCGATCGACGAGGCGGAACTGGAGCCGGCCATCAGGACCGCGATCGACGACCACGCCGCCGAGGTCGCGGCGATCGTGGCCAACCCGGAGCCACCCACCGTGGCCAACACGGTCATCGCCCTCGAACGGTCGGGCCAGGCGCTCCACCGCGTGCTGTCGGTGTTCTACGGACTCCTCGGACCGGATGCGACCCCCGCCCGGCTCGACGTGGACCGGGTGGTCTCCCCACTGCTGGCCGCACACGGCTCGGCCGTCATGACCGATCCGGATCTCTACGCACGGGTGGCCGCCGTCCATTCGGCGTTGGAGGCGGGGGAGCTGGAGGTCGACGACGAGACCGGTCGTCTGATCCGGCGGCACCACCGTGATCTTCTCCGTGCGGGTGCGGCACTCGACGACTCCGGCCGCGCGCGGCTGACGGCCATCGACACCCGGTTGGCCGAGCTGACCACCGCGTTCGGGGAGAACCTTCTCGCCTCCACCGCCGAGCTCGCCGTCCCCGTGACCGACGCGGCCGAGCTGGCGGGCCTGCCCGCATCCACGCTGTCGACGCTCGCCGCCACCGCGGCGGAGGCGGGCCGGGACGGGTGGCTCATCCCGCTGGGCCTGCCCACCGTGCAGCCGATCTCGGCATGGCTGGACCACGAGGGACTCCGGCGACGCGTCATGGAGGCGTCGCTGCGCCGCGGGGCGACTCCGGACCACGACAACGCCCCGATCGTCCTGGAGATCGTCCGGCTCCGGGCCGAGCGCGCCCGACTGCTGGGACTGGGTTGCCACGCCGAGCACGTCCTGGCCGTGGAGACCGCGGGCTCGCCCGATGCGGCCCGTGGTCTACTGCTCGACGTGGTCGACGCGGCCGTCACCAATGCGCGGAACGAGGCCAAGGACCTGCTCGGGGGAGACGACCGCGAGCTCCACCCCGCCGACTGGGCCTGGGAGTCCGAGCAACTGCGCGCCGACCGTTTCCAGGTGGACGACGCACGCGTCCGGCCGTACTTCGAACTCGAACGCGTCCTGCGCGACGCGGTCATGTACTCGGCCTCCGAGCTCTACGGCCTGCGATTCGCCGAGCGCACGGACCTTCGCGGCTTCCTGCCGGACGTGCGGGTGATCGAGGTCTTCGATGACGAGCGGAGCGAGACCGACGCCGGGATCGGGCTGCTGCTGCTGGACTACTACGCGCGGCCGACTAAGCGCGGCGGGGCCTGGATGAGCTCCTTCCGTGACCAGTCCCGCCTCCTGGACTCGCGGCCCGTCGTCGTCAACGTCATGAACCTGGCCCGTCCCGCTGCGGGTGAGCCCACGCTGCTCACCATGGACGAGGTCACCACGATGTTCCACGAGTTCGGGCACGCCCTGCACGGACTGCTGTCGGACGTGCAGTATCCGGTCTTCTCCGGTACCTCGGTGCCCCGCGATTTCGTCGAGTTCCCCTCGCAGGTCAACGAGATGTGGGCCCGCCGGCCGGAGCTTCTCGCCCACTACGCCCGGCACGTCGACTCCGGGGAGACGATCGGTGAGGACCTGGTCGCCCGGATGCGGGAGGCCGAACGCTTCGGCGAGGGGCAGGCCACCGTCGAGTACCTGGCCGCCGCCCTCCTCGACCTGGCCTGGCATTCACTGTCGCCCGAGGAGGCTGCGGCGGTCACCGACGTCGACGAGTTCGAGGCCGACGTGCTGGCGGAGGCTGGTCTCGACGTCCCCGGGGTGGAGCCGCGGTACCGGTCGCGGTACTTCCAACACATCTTCGCCGGCGGCTACTCGGCGGCCTACTACTCGTACTTCTGGGCGGAGGTCCTGGACGCCGACGCCACCGAGTGGTTCTCCGAACGAGGGGGACTGCAGAGGTCCTCGGGGGAGGCGATGCGTCGCGAGGTCCTCTCCCGCGGCGGTGCTATCGACTTCCTGGACGCCTACCGGGCGCTGCGCGGCGCGGACCCGAGTCCCTCGGCCCTGCTCCGTCGCCGTGGCCTGGACAGTTCGGTGGTGGGTGGCCGCGAGGTCGCGGCTGCCGGGCGGTCGTAGGATCGATTCGTGACGGCATTCCTCGGATTCTGGGACAGAGTCGAACTCTGGCTCGCGACCCTGCCGTTCCCGCTGCAGGTGTTCATCATGCTCGTTCTGGGGCTCCCGCTGTTCCTGCTGGTCGCCGTGGCCGTGGAACGGGTGGCGGACGAGCTCGTGCACCGGTTCCGGGGGCTCGTCGCCTCCGGGGATCCCGAGACCGGGAAGGAGGTCCTCTGATGCCCCGGTCGCGTGTGACTGCCGCCCTGATCCTGCTGATCGCGCTCGTCGTGATCGCATGGCTTCTCCTCGACGTGTTCTGAGGAGAAGCGGTCCGCGGAACCGGCTCTGCCGGCCGGACTCCGGACGTACACTCCCTCCATGCAGCGCCTGAGTGGACTTGACGCCAGCTTTCTCTACTTCGAGACCAGAGCCCAGCTCCTTCACGTGTGCGGCCTGATCGTGCTGGACGGATCCGAGATGGAGGGCGGTTATTCGTTCGACGCGCTGCGGGCCGAACTGGCCCGCCGCGTCAAGGGAATGCCCAATTTCCGCCGCAAACTGCACGACTCGCTGCTGAACATCGATCACCCCGTCTGGGTCGAGGACGAGGACTTCGACGTCGACCACCACCTCCACCGGGTGGGTCTTCCCGAACCGGGTGGCGATCGCGAGCTCGCGGAACTGTGCGGGCATCTGGCCAGTCAGCCCATCGACCGGTCGATGCCGTTGTGGCAGATGTACGTCATCGAGGGGCTGCGTGACGGTCAGTTCGCCGTGTTCGCCAAGATGCACCACTCGACCGTCGATGGCGTCACCGGTGCCAACATGGTGTCCCAGCTGTGCACGCTCACCCCGGACGATCCGGCGCTCGACCAGGAACTGGTCGAGGAGACCGCGGGCGGTTCGGGCGCTCTCGAACTGGCCGTCGGTGGAGCGCTGTCCCGTCTGGCCACGCCGTGGCGACTGGCGTCACTGCTGCCGGGGACGCTGGGGGTCCTGCCGTCCTGGATCAGCAGGGCCCGCAAGGGGCTCGCCATGCCGGCGCCGTTCACCGCGCCGCGGACCCCGTTCAACCGCACCATCACCGGGCATCGGTCCATCTCGTATGCCAGCGTGGACCTGGACGAGATCAAGCGGATCAAGAACGCCTTCGGCACCACCGTCAACGACGTCGTGCTGGCCATCTGCTCGACCGCCCTGCGCAGGTATCTCGCCGATCTGGAGGAGTTGCCCTCGAAACCGCTGATCGCGATGGTCCCGATGTCCGTGCACGCGGCGGAGTCACGCCCCGGCACCAACCGCGTGTCGGGCATGTTCATGTCGCTGTCCACGGACGTCGACGATCCCGTCGAGCGACTCGAGTCGATCCGGGACGCCAACACCGTCGCCAAGGACCACACCGACGCACTCGACGCCAATCTCCTGACCGACTGGGCACAGTTCGCGGCTCCGTCGGTCTTCGGTTCCGCGGTCCGGATGTACTCGCGACTGCGGCTCTCCGAGCGTCACCCGGTGGTGCACAACCTGGTCATCTCCAACGTGCCCGGCCCGAACATCCCGCTGTACTTCCTCGGAGCCAAGATCACCAAGATGCTCCCGATGGGCCCGGTCTTCCACGGCGCAGGACTCAACTGCACGGTCATGTCGCTGGACGGGGAACTGCACTTCGGGTTCATCGCCTGCAAGGACCTCGTCCCGGACCCCTGGCCGCTGGCCGACGCGGTGGATGCGGCGATGGAGGAGTTCTCCCGGGCCGCCGACGAGCGGGAGGCGAGCGGTACTCCCTCGGCAGAGCGGTTGTCCGCGACCGAATTGGGGCAGCTGCGGAAGGATCTGAAGCGATCGGACCGCCAGGCGAACAGGGACAGATCGACGACGACCGCCGAGCCGGCGGCCGAAACAAGGGCGGCCGAGAAGGCCCCCGCGAAGAAGGCGGCCGCCAAGAAGGCGCCCGCGAAGAAGGCGCCCGCCAAGAGGACCGCGGCGGAGAAGGCTCCCGCGAAGAAGGCTCCCGCCAAGAAGACTCCCGCCAAGAAGACCGCGGCGGAGAAGGCTCCCGCCACCAAGTCTTCCGCGAAGAAGAGCCCGGCCAAGAAGACTGCGACCAACAAGACTGCGGCCAACAAGACTGCGGCGAACAAGACGCCGGCGACACGGGCATCGGGCAAGCCCACCGGGTCCAAGCCCGTCTCCACGCGTAAGCCCACCCCGGGTCCCGGCGAGGCGGCCACCCCTGCCCCGGACGCCGCGCCCGCCGCGCAGACCTACAGTGCGCCCCCCGTCACCCCCGAGGCGCCCGCGGGCCCGCCATCCGGCACTGTGGGCTCCGTGCCCACACAAGACAACGCGCCCACAGCCGAACCGGCACCCGGTACCGAACCGTCACCGGACGTCGCCGGGCCCACCTACGGCGCTCCCGCCGCCGCCGTTCCGGACGAGGCAGCGGCGACCTCCGGAGCGGGGGGCGGTGCGACCGGGAGCGATGCCGCGTCCGGTCGGTCGTGACGGCCGTCGTCCACGATCCCGCAGACCTCGCGCTCTCCCCGCCACCACGCGACCCGCGGGCACCGTTCGGGATCTACCTCCACGTCCCGTTCTGCTTCTCCCGGTGTGGCTACTGCGACTTCAACACCTACACCGCCGGAGAGCTGGGGTCCGCCACCTCGCCCGCGGACTGGGAGCGGGCCGCCCTGGCGGAGATCGAGCGGGCGGCGTCGGTCCTGGCCGGGTCGGGCACCCCGCCGACGGTCGACACGGTCTTCGTCGGCGGCGGGACACCGTCACTGGTGGGCGCTGACGTCCTGGTGGGGATGCTCGACCGCATCCGTTCGACGTTCGGGCTCACTCCCGGCGCCGAGGTGACCACCGAGAGCAACCCCGAGTCCACCTCGCCGGAGTTCTTCGGACGACTGCGCGAGGGCGGGTTCACCCGGATCTCTCTGGGGATGCAGTCCACGGCCGCGCATGTCCTGCGCGTTCTGGACCGCACCCACACCCCCGGCCGGCCCCAGGAGGCGGTCGCCGAGGCGCTTCGCGCAGGCTTCGATCACGTGAACCTCGACGTGATCTACGGGACCCCGGGGGAGACCGACGACGACCTGGCCCGCACCCTCGACGCCGTGGTCGGTGCAGGTGTGGACCACGTGTCCGCCTATTCGCTGATCGTCGAGGACGGCACCGCCCTGGCCCGGAGGATCCGTCGCGGAGAACTGCCCGGGACCGTCGACGACGTCCTGGCCGACCGCTACGAGCAGGTGGCCGAGCGGCTCGCCCGATCGGGTTTCCACTGGTATGAGGTCTCCAACTTCGCGACGCACGAGGCGGGCTACTGCCGCCACAACATCGGGTACTGGCGCGGCGGTGACTGGTGGGGGATCGGCCCGGGTGCCCACTCCCACGTGGCCGGGGCGCGGTGGTGGAACATCAAGCACCCGGCCAGGTATGCGGCGGTCTGTGACGCGGGGCGGCTGCCGGTCGCGGGTGGGGAGCGGCTCGACGACGCCGACCGGCATCTCGAGCGCATCATGACCGGTCTCCGGCTGGCCGAGGGACTCCCCGACGAGGCGTTCACCACCGAGGAGAGGGCGCGGGCGGATCTGCAGGTGGCGGCGGGTCTGCTGCGGCGGCGCCACCCCGGCGGCACCGACGGTGCCGGTTATGCGCTGACGGAGTCGGGCAGGCTCCTCGCGGACGGCGTCGTGCGGGACGTGCTCCTCTGAGTCCCTGGCCTAGAATCGACAGGACCCGCGAGCGAGGAGGAGGATCCGATGTCGACCACGGCCGATCGTAGGACCGAGGTCCTGCGCGCGATCGTCTCCGACTACATCGCCTCGCACGAGCCCGTCGGCTCCAAGACCCTCGTGGACCGCCACTCCCTGGGGGTGTCCAGCGCGACCATCCGCAACGACATGGCGGTGCTCGAGGCCGAGGGATTCATCGTCCAACCCCATACGAGCTCCGGTCGGATCCCGACGGAGAAGGGGTACCGCCACTTCGTCGACTCGATCGAGGAGATCACGCCGCTCTCGCGGGCCCAGCGCAGGGCCATCCAGGCATTTCTCGAGGGCGCCGTCGACCTGGACGACGTCCTCCGGCGGGCCGTGCGGCTGCTGTCCCAGCTCACCCGCCAGGTCGCCGTCGTCCAGTACCCGGTCCTGGGTCGGTCCACCGTCCGGCACCTCGAGGTGGTGAACCTGGCGCCCACCCGCCTCCTCCTGGTCCTCATCACCGACACCGGCCGTGTCGACCAGAGGACCGTGGAGTTGGCCTCCCCGCTGACGGACGCTCACCTCGCCGAACTCCGGACCCTGCTCTCGGAGGCGGTGGCGGACAAGCGGCTCAGCGAGGCCTCCGAGGCCTTGGCCGCCACACCCGAGCGGGCCCGCCCCGACCACCGCGAGGCCGCGGAGCGCTGCGTCACGGTACTGGTCGAGACGCTGGTGGAACACCCCGACGAGAGGATCGTCCTGGGCGGCACCGCCAACCTCACCCGCAACGCGGCCGATTTCGACGGTTCGCTCCGGTCCGTGCTCGAGGCACTGGAGGAGCAGGTAGTGGTCCTGCGGTTGCTCTCGGCGGCGCAGTCGGTGGGGATGGGTGGCCCCGGAGGGGTGACCGTCCAGATCGGTGAGGAGACACGGGCGACCGAGATACGCGGCGCCTCGGTGGTGTCCTCCGTCTACGGCTCCGAGAGCCAGACACTCGGTGGAATGGGGGTGCTCGGGCCCACACGGATGGACTACCCGGGAACAATCGCCTCGGTCGCCGCTGTTGCCCACTACGTGGGCGAGATCCTCTCCGGGCACTGACGCCCGTAGCCTCACCCGGGACCATTTCTTACACCTGACGAAAGGCGATTCGTGTCACGCGACTACTACGGGACCCTCGGGGTCGACCGGGGTGCCTCGGAGTCCGAGATCAAGCGCGCCTACCGCAAACTCGCCCGCGAGTTGCACCCCGACGTCAACCCGTCGGACGAGGCGCGTGAGCGGTTCACCGAGATCACCGCGATGTACGAGGTGCTCACGGACCCCGAGAAGCGTCGCGTCGTCGACATGGGCGGCGATCCCCTCGATTCCTCACCGGGTGGCGGGTACGGCGGCGGTTTCGGTGGCGGCGGCTTCGGTGGGAGCGGCGGCCTCGGCGACGTGTTCGAGGCGTTCTTCGGTGGTGGCGGCGGCGGTGGCGGACGTGGCCCCCGCAGCCGGGTGCAGCCGGGCTCCGACGCCCTCATCCGGGTGAACCTGTCCCTGGCCGAGTGCGCGACCGGCATCACCAAGGAGATCCAGGTCGACACGGCCGTCCTCTGCGAGACCTGTCACGGCAAGGGCTCCGCGAGCGACTCCCCGCCCGCCAAGTGTGGGATGTGCCAGGGACAGGGCGAGGTCCAGTCGGTCCAGCGCTCCCTGCTGGGCAACATCATGACCAGCCGCCCGTGTCCCACCTGTGCGGGCACCGGCGAGATCATCACCGACCCGTGTGGCAACTGCACCGGCCAGGGACGCGTACGCAAGCGTCGCACCGTCTCGGCCAAGATCCCCGCCGGCGTCGGCGGCGGGATGCGGATTCGGCTGGCCGGCCAGGGCGAGGTCGGACCCGGTGGCGGCCCCGCCGGTGACCTCTACATCGAGGTCAACGAGCGCACCCACCCGGTGTTCGTGCGCGACGGTGAGGACCTGCACTGCACGGTCCGCGTCCCGGCCGTGGACGCCATGCTCGGCGGCAAGGTGGATCTGGAGACCGTCGTCGGCGAGGACCTCGAAATCGAGATCCCCGCCGGCATCCAGCCCGGGCACACCGTCACCCTCTCGGGCCGCGGCATGCCGCGGGTCCGCGGCGGCGGCGCGGGAGACCTGACCGTGCACATGGAGGTGGTGATCCCCGAGAAGCTGGACCGCAAGCGACGCGAGATCGTGGAGCAGCTGCGCCGGCTCGACGGAGACTCGGCCGAGGTCGTCAACGAGGACACCGCACGCCGGGGCGGCCTGTTCTCCCGTCTGCGTGACGCGGTCGCGGGTCACTGAGCCGGTGACCCCACCCCTGTTCCGGATCGACGTGGTCCCCGCCGTGGGCGAGACGGCCGTGCTCGACGGCACAGAGGGCCGGCATGCCGGTTCCGCCCTGCGGGTGCGGACCGGCGAACACGTCCGCGTGGGCGACGGCCGCGGCGTGGTGGCGGACTGCGCCGTCCTGACCTCGGGGCCCGGCCGGGTCGAGGCCGAGGTGCTGACCCGGGTCGAGGTACCGCGTAGGACGCCACAGGTGACGATCGTCCAGGCCCTACCCAAGTCCGAGCGCTCCGAACTCGCCGTGGAGCTGGCGACCGAGGCCGGGGCGGACCGGATCGTGCCGTGGCAGGCCGACCGCTGCGTGAGCCGGTGGACCGGGCCCAAGGTGGACAAGGGCCGGACGAAATGGACCAACGCGGCCCGGGCCGCCGCCAAACAGTCACGGCGGGCGTGGGAGCCGGAGATCGGGGAACTCGTGGACTCCGCCGGGCTCTCGGCGCTGGTGGCCGAGGAGACCCGGGCGGGTGCGGCCGTACTGGTGCTGCACGAGGACGGCGCCGCCGATTTCGCGGACGCGGTGACCGCGTCGGCACCCGTGGAGCGGGTCCTCCTCGTCGTCGGGCCCGAGGGCGGCGTCTCCGACGCCGAGATCGACTCCCTCACCCACGTCGGGGCCCGCGCCGTCGTCCTGGGACCCGAGGTGTTGCGCACCTCCAGCGCCGCCGCGGTGGCGCTCGGCGCCCTCGGAGTTCTCACGCGGAGATGGAACCGCGCTGGTACTACACTCGACCCGACCGCACCCTCACCCAGGAAGTGATCCACGTAGGTACCCCAGAGAACGACGTAGCCAGCGACACCGACGGACCACCGCAGCGTGGCGGCCCCCGCGACCCCGGCGGACCGTCAACCCGCACGGCGGTCCAGCTCGACCCCGACCTCGCGATGGCGGTACTCGGCGCCGCGGACGCGAACCTCCGGACCCTGGAGGAGCTGCTCGACGCCGACCTGCACGTGCGGGGCGGCACCATGACCATCTCCGGCGATCCCGCCGCCGTCGACGAGGCCTCGCGCGTGGTCTCCGACCTGCTGCGACAGGCCGGGCGGGGCGTGGAGATCACCCCTGCCTCGGTCCGGAGGTCGGTCGAGATCCTCGCCGGCTCCGGGCCGTTGACGCCCGAGGAGGTCCTGGGCACGGACGTGCTCTCCAGGCGCGGGGGGATGATCCGCCCCAAGACGGTGGGGCAGAAGCAGTACGTCGACGCGATCGACGACCACACGGTGGTCTTCGGCCTCGGTCCGGCCGGCACGGGCAAGACCTACCTCGCGATGGCCAAGGCCGTCGCCGCGCTGAGGGCCAAGGACGTCAGCCGCATCATCCTCACCCGGCCGGCCGTCGAGGCCGGAGAGCGGCTCGGCTACCTCCCCGGCACCCTGCACGAGAAGATCGACCCGTACCTGCGGCCCCTGTACGACTCGCTGCACGACATGATGGACCCCGAGGCCATCCCCAAGCTGATGGCGGCCGGGGTGATCGAGGTGGCGCCACTGGCCTACATGCGCGGCCGCACGCTCAACGACGCCTTCATCATCCTCGACGAGGCACAGAACACCACGCCGGAGCAGATGAAGATGTTCCTGACCCGCCTCGGGTTCGGCTCGAAGATCGTGGTGACCGGGGATATCACGCAGATCGACCTTCCGGGCGGGCAGCGTTCCGGGCTCAAGGTGGTGCGCGACATCCTCAAGGGGGTGCCCGACATCCACTTCTCGGAGCTCACCTCCGCGGACGTCGTGCGGCACGCGCTGGTGGCACGGATCGTCGACGCCTACGCGAAGCACGAGGAGCGCCTCGACCGGGGCGAGGAACCGACCGCCGTACACAGGAACAGGGAGCACCGTCGCCGATGAGCATCGAGGTCGCCAACGAGTCGGGCGTAGAGGTCGACGAGGCAGAACTCATCGACGTCGCCGCGTTCGTGATCGCCCGGATGGACGTCCACCCGGCCGCCGAGCTGTCGATCACGCTCGTGGACAAGGACACGATGGCCGATCTGCACGTGACGTGGATGAACCTGCCGGGGCCCACCGACGTCATGAGCTTCCCGATGGACGAGCTCTCCCCGGGGGGTCGACCGGATCTGCCCGATCCCGGGCCGGCGATGCTCGGCGACATCGTGCTGTGCCCGGCGTTCGCCGCCGATCAGGCCGCCAGCTCCGGGCATCCGCTCGCGCACGAGCTCGCCCTGTTGACCGTCCACGGGTGCCTGCACCTGCTCGGCTACGACCACGCCGAACCGGCCGAGGAACGCGAGATGTTCGGCCTGCAGAACGAGCTGCTGGGTGAGTGGTACGACCACCGGGACGCCCCCCGCGACGACGCACCGCACGCGGGAGTCTGATCCGTGGACCAGACCATCCTCATGGCCGTGGCGGCCGTGCTGCTCATCATGGTCGCCGGGGTCTTCGCCGCCCTCGACGCCGCCCTCAGTACGGTCTCCGTGGCCCGGGTCGAGGAGATGGCCAAGGAGTCCCGCTACGGGGCGTCCAGGCTGTCCCGGATGCTGCGGAACAGGGCGCGGTACATCAACGTCGCGGTGCTACTGCACCTGTTGAGCCTGATCGCGGGCGTGGTGCTCCTGACGGTCGTGTTCGCCGAGATCATCGAATCGACGGTCTGGGCGCTGGTCGGGGTGATCGCGGTGACGACCATCGCCGCCTATGTGGTGGCCGGCGTCGGCCCCCGCACCCTGGGCCGGCAACACGCGTACTCGTTGGCGCTGGGCGCCTCGACGCCGCTGACGGTGCTCGGGATAGTCCTGGGCCCGGTCGCCAGCCTCCTGGTGGGGGTCGGCAACGCCGTCACCCCGGGCCGGGGCTTCCGCAACGGCCCGTTCGCCTCCGAGATCGAACTCCTCGAGATCGTAGATATGGCGCGCGAGCGCGGGGTGGTGGCCGACGACGAGTCGCGCATGATCCAGTCCGTGTTCGAACTCGGGGACACCACCGCCCGTGAGGTCATGACCCCCCGGACCGAGATGGTGTGGATCGAGTCGGAGAAGACCGTCGGGCAGGCCGCCCGGTTGGCGGTCAAGTCCGGGTACTCGCGCATCCCGGTGGTGGACGGTGACGACTCCGACGACGTGGTCGGCGTGATCTACCTCCGCGACATCGTGGCCCGTCTCGACGACCCGGACGGCCGCGCGGCACCGGTCGCCGACGTCATGCGGCCCGCGGTGTTCGTGCCCGACGCCAAGAGGATCGACGACCTGTTGGCGGAGATGCAGCGGGATCACAACCACCTGGCGATCCTGGTCGACGAGTACGGCGGGACCGCCGGACTGGTCTCGATCGAGGACATCCTCGAGGAGATCGTCGGCGAGATCGTGGACGAGTACGACACCACCGAGGTGCCCCCCGTCGAGGAGCTGGAGGACGGCCGGTACCGGCTGTCGGCCAGGCTCGGCCTGGACGAGGTGGCCGAGTTGTTCGACGTGGAGTTCCCGGACGAGGTGACCGAGGAGGTCGAGACCATCGGAGGTCTGCTGGCGCTGGAGCTCGGTCGCGTCCCGCTCCCGGGCGCGCACGTGGTCTCGGCCGGTCTCGACCTGCGCGCCGAGGGCGGGCACGACCGCCGCGGCCGGGTCAAGGTGATCACCGTGGTGGCCGAACGGACCGACCCCGCCGACGACGGCACATCCGAGCACGACGACGAGGAGAACCGATGACCACCCCCGAGGGTTTCCGGAGCGGTTTCGTCAGCTTCGTGGGCCGGCCGAACACCGGCAAGTCCACTCTGACCAACGCGCTGGTGGGCGAGAAGATCGCCATCACCTCCTCGAGACCCCAGACCACCCGGCACGCGATCCGCGGGCTGGTCCACCGACCGGACGCCCAGATCATCCTGGTCGACACCCCGGGACTGCACAGGCCGCGTACCCTGTTGGGCGAGCGGCTGAACGCACTGGTGGAGGACACGTATTCGGACGTCGACCTGATCGGGTTGTGCATCCCGGTGGGGGAGCGGATCGGGCCCGGTGACCGCTGGATCCTCGAGCAGGTCCGCACCCTGTGTCCGACCACGCCGATCCTGGGTCTGGTCACCAAGATCGACACCGTCTCCAAGCAGAAGGTCATGGAACAGTTGGTCGCGGTCTCCAAACTCCTTGGGCCGGACTCGGAGGTCGTCCCGGTCTCCGCGACGTCGGGCGAGCAGGTGGAAGTGGTGGCCGACGTCATCGCCTCCCTGCTGCCCGAGGGGCCGCGGTTCTATCCCGATGACGTGATCACCGAGGAGTCCGACGAGTCCCGCATGTCCGAACTGATCCGTGAGGCCGCGCTCGAGGGCGTGCGGGACGAACTGCCCCATTCGATCGCCGTGTCGATCGAGGAGGTGTTGCCACACGAGGGCCGCGACGACATGGTGGACGTCCACGCCACCGTCTATGTGGAGAGGCAGAGCCAGAAGGCGATCGTGTTGGGCAAGGGCGGCTCACGCATGCGGGATGTGGGCACCCAGGCGCGGGCGGGGATCGAACAACTCCTGGGCACCAAGGTCTACCTGGACCTCCACGTCAAGGTGCTCAAGGAATGGCAGCGGGACCCCAAGATGCTCGGGCGGCTGGGCTTCTAGACCGCGGGTGTTCGAGTTCTTCTAGCGAACGGCCGAACGAACGATCCCCACGATCGTCTCCCGCGCGGCCCGTCCCTCGGGAGTGGGCTGCAGCGGGTGTACGTGCAGTAGCCCCTTCTCCTCGATGTACCTGACGTCCACGCCGGCGTCGCGGGCCCGCTCCACCCCGAGTCGCGCGTCGGGCAGGACGATGTCGCGGGTGGCAGCGAAAATCGTGAGGGGCCCCAGGCCGGCGAAGTCCCCGCACAGCGGGCTCACCCTCGGGTCGTCCACCGGCAGGTAGTCACGCCAGGCGTCGATGAACACCCTCAAGCCCTTCCGGGCGAGCCACGGGTCACTGGGTTGGACCCGGTCGATATCCGGGTTGTCCATCGCCAGGTCGAGCGCGGGGGAGATCAGGATCGTCGCCGGAAGACGGGGCACACCCCGGTCCCTCAGCTGCATCGCCGCGGACAGCGCGATCTGGCCCCCAGCGCTGTCACCGGCGAGACACACCGGGCCGTGCTCGGCGATCTCGTCCCGCACCAGGTCGGCCACTCCGGCCACCACGCTCGCCGCCGTTCCCCGGTTCGTCGCCGACACCGGGCCCGCCAGCGGGTAGACCGGCACCAGGACGCGGGTGCGGGCCTCGGCGGCCACCTGGGCGCACAGACGCCAGTGGGGCGCGCTGATCTCCCTGGCCCACCCTCCACCGTGGACGTAGACGACAGTGCCGCGGGCCGGTGCTCCGGCGGGCTCCACCACGTAGACCGGCCAGCCGTGCCGATCGGCTCGGGACAGCCGGACGTCGTCGCGCAACCGCGGCGGGGCGTATGACGCCGGACGCACCGCGGCCTCGTCGAGGAACGCACGCGCGCGGTCCGGGTCGGCGAACACGCGCTGGCGCCGGGTGGCCCGGATCACGAGGGGAATCAGGCGGGACGCGATACTGGGCACAGTGAGACTATAACCGCCCTCGGGGCGCCGGAATCCTACCCGGCTGAGGGGAGTTTCCGGCTCGGGCGCGCGCCCGGCGCGATACCCGCCGCGGCGGCCGGGAGTGCGACAATGACCGTCTGCGCCCACACCGAGAGGAGGCTCGCATGCACCCGTTCACCGACACCGGCCTCGTCGTGCGCACCTACGACCTCGGTGAGGCGGACCGGATCGTCACCCTGCTCACCGAACACCACGGACTGGTCAGGGCCGTCGCCCGGGCGGTGCGTCGTACCCGGTCACGGATGGGCGCGAGCCTCGAGCCGTTCGCCGTGGTCGAGGTGCAGATCGCCCCGGGCCGTGGGCGGAGCGGGCTGGGCACCGTGAGGCAGGCCTCGAGCCGGGAGTCACTGGCTCGCCCCCTCGTGGCGGACTACCCGGCCTACACCTCCGGGTGCGTGGTCCTGGAGACCGCGGAACGGCTCGCGGGCGAGGAGGGAGCCCCCACACCGAGGCTGCTGGGCCTCGCCGTCGGTGCCCTCCGGTCCCTGGCCGAACACCGCCGCGCGCCGGGACTGGTCGCCGACGCCTTCCTCCTGCGCGCCATGGCCGCCTCGGGCTGGGAACCGGTCCTGGACTGCTGTGTGAGCTGCGGCGTGGTCGGACCGCACCGGGCGTTCCACGTGGCCTCCGGCGGAACCGTGTGCGTGCACTGCAGGCCGCAGGGATGCGCGATGCTCAGCCCCGGCGTCGCGGAGCACCTGGTCGCGTTGCTGGCCGGGGAGTGGGACGCCGTGGTCGGCTCGTCGCCGGCCGTGATCCGCCAGTCCTCCGGGATCGCGGCCGCTCACCTGCAGTGGCATCTCGAGCGCGACCTGCGCAGCCTGCCCCTGGTCGACCGCGGAACGGTCGATCCCCTACCCGCCCGAGTCGAGTGAGGAGTCCCGTGCCTGGACTGCCGAGATTTCGTAGACGCGCCACCACGAGGGACCGCGTCGAACCGGTGACCGTGCGGCCACCCACCCCGCACCCCTCCGGAGAGCGTCCGCCCGCGATCCCGTCCGAGTTCGTTCCGCGCCACGTCGCGCTGGTCATGGACGGCAACGGACGCTGGGCCCAGGAGCGCGGGCTGCCCCGCACCGAGGGGCACAAGCGCGGTGAGGCCGTGCTGATGGACGTGGTCCAGGGGTGCATCGAGATCGGCGTCCCGTACCTGTCCGCGTACGCCTTCTCCACCGAGAACTGGAAGCGCAGCCCCGAGGAGGTGCGCTTCCTCATGGGGTTCAACCGGGACGTGCTGCGCCGCCGCCGCGACGAGATGAACGAGCTGGGCGTGCGCGTCCGGTGGGCGGGCAGGCGCCCCAAGCTGTGGGGCTCGGTGATCTCCGAGCTTGAGGAGGCCGAGCAACTCACCCGGGACAACACGGTCATGACGTTGGCGATGTGCGTCAACTACGGTGGCCGCGCCGAGATCGTGGACGCCGCGAGGGACTTCGCGCGCCGGGTCGCCGCGGGGGAGGTCTCCGCCGACGACCTGACCGAGGACGTCTTCGCCAGCTACCTCGACGAGCCGGACATGCCGGATGTGGACCTGTTCCTGCGGCCGTCCGGTGAACTGCGCACGTCCAACTTCCTGCTGTGGCAGAGCGCCTACGCCGAGTTCGTCTTCCAGCACACCCTGTTCCCCGACTTCGACCGGCGGGACCTGTGGGCGGCGTGCCTGGAATACGCGGAGCGCGATCGCCGCTTCGGCGGGGTCACCGGGATCTGAGCCGCGGCCGGCGGTCGCTCCGGCCCCTCGGTGACCCCCGCCCCGGCACCGCACCGTCCGGCCGCCGCCCCGGGCCCCGCACCGCCCGGCCGCCGCGCCGGGCCCCGCCGCCCGGCCGCCGCCCGGCACCGCACCGGCGCGTCGAGTGGTCGCATATGCGGGATCTGCTGGCGAATTACCAGGGGAAACGTGATCGAGAGTGACCTCTCGGCGCGGACGGACGAGTGGGTGGGACGCGCGAGTGGTCGCCGACCGAGCGAACAGCGCCGCGGCCCGGCCGGGTAGAGTGCCGCCCCGCCGCGGCGCGATGTCCGGCGCCAGCGTGATCACCACGGCCCAGCGCCAGCGTGATCACCACGGCCCAACCGCCGACAGCGCACGCTGTGGTCAGTTCGACGGACCCCCGGGCCCGTCCGCTCCCGCGGCCGCGCACGCCGCGCACAGTCCGAACAACTCGACGGTGTGGGTCACTTCGGTGAAACCGTGGGCCCCGCCGGCGCGGTGCGCCCACGCCTCTACTCCCGGTTCCTCGACCTCCACCGTGAATCCGCACACCCGGCACACCAGATGGTGATGGTGTGAGTCGGAGCACTTGCGGAAGATCAGCTCCCCCGAGTCGGTGCGAAGCACGTCGACCGCACCGGCGTCGGACATCGACTGCAGAGTCCGGTAGACGGTGGTCAGGCCGATGGTGTCGCCACGCTCGCGGAGTTCGGCGTGGAGGTCCTGGGCCGAACGGAATCCCTTGGACTCGTCGAGCAACGCGGAGATGGCGCTGCGCTGACGGGTCGAACGGACACCGATCGACTTGTCCGGCGTGGCCATGTCCTACTCCTCCCCGGCGTGCCCGACGGCCGCCTCGACGATGTGCAGCAGGTGGTCGTCGAGCAGTTCGTAGCGGATCTCGCGACCCCGCCGGTGTGCCGAGACGACGCTGGTCGACTTGAGTACCCGCAGATGCTGGCTCACCAGGGGTTGCGCGACCCCGAGCGCGTCGACCAGTTCGTGGACGCAGCGCGGCCCCTCGCGGAGCTGGAGCACGATCGCGATACGCAGCGGGGCGGACAGCGCGCGCAGCAACTCGCCCGCCGCCGAGAGCACGTGCTGCGGTGGTAGTGGTACGGCGGCCGCGTCCGGGTCGGGGTCGTGGACGTCCGCCGCCGACCCGGTGTCGGCCGGGAACTCGGTTCCGGGTTCCATGGTGCAACCTTCCGGGCGCAGTGGTGACCGGCGCCGTGTCGGGTAGGGGACCCCAGTATCCCAGACCGTCGGGGCCGACCGGATACCCTGGTGAGAAGTGCCGCGGGCGCCGGCCCGCGCCGAGGTCGTCCACCCCGACACCTCCGCCAACCGACTCACCAAAGGGAGAACCCCCGACGTGGCATCCTCAGCGTCCGTCATCGACTCCGTCGTCAACCTCTGCAAGCGCCGGGGACTGGTGTACCAGTGTGGCGAGATCTACGGCGGAACGCGCTCGGCGTGGGACTACGGTCCGCTGGGTGTGGAGCTCAAGGACAACATCAAAAAGCAGTGGTGGCGCACCTTCGTCACCGGCCGCGAGGACGTCGTGGGCCTAGACTCGTCCATCATCCTGCCCCGCAAGGTGTGGGAGGCCTCCGGCCACGTCGAGACCTTCACCGACCCGCTGGTGGAATGCCAGTCCTGTCACACGCGCCTGCGCCAGGACCACCTGCAGGAGACCTACGCGGCCAAGAAGAAGCTGGACTCCCCGGCCGACGTTCCCATGGCCGACATCGCGTGCCCGAACTGTGGCACCAGGGGTCGGTGGACCGAACCGCAGCTGTTCTCGGGTCTGATGAAGACCTTCCTCGGCCCCGTGGACAACGAGACGGGCCTGCACTACCTGCGCCCCGAGACCGCACAGGGCATCTTCGTCAACTACAAGAACGTCATGACCACGGCCCGGCGCAAGCCGCCGTTCGGCATCGGCCAGATCGGCAAGGCGTTCCGCAACGAGATCACCCCCGGCAACTTCATCTTCCGCACCCGCGAGTTCGAGCAGATGGAGATCGAATTCTTCACCAAGCCGGACGAGGCCGACGAGTGGTTCAAGCGCTGGGTCGAGGACTGCTGGGACTGGTTCGTGGACCTGGGCATCGACCCCGAGAACATGCGGCGCTTCGACGTCCCGGACGACGAGCGTGCCCACTACTCGGCCGGCACGATCGACTTCGAGTACAACTTCGGCTTCTCGGGAAGCGGCTGGGGAGAGCTGATGGGCATCGCCAACCGCACGGACTACGACCTCACCCAGCACCAGACCCATTCCGGTGAGGACCTGCAGTACCGCGACCAGGCGTCCGGCGAGAAGTACGTGCCGTACGTCATCGAGCCGAGCTTCGGGCTGACCCGCTCCCTGATGGCGTTCCTCATCGACGCCTACACCGAGGACGAGGCCCCCAACGCCAAGGGCGCTGTCGACACCCGCACCGTCCTCAAGCTCGACCGGCGCCTGTCGCCGTTCAAGGCCGCGGTGCTCCCGCTCTCCCGCAACGCAGACCTGTCGCCCAAGGCCCGCGACCTGGCCGCGCAGCTGCGCAAGAGCTGGAACGTGGACTTCGACGACGCGCAGGCGATCGGGCGGCGCTACCGCCGCCACGACGAGATCGGCACCCCGTTCTGCATCACCGTGGACTTCGACACGCTCGAGGACCAGGCCGTGACCATCCGCGAGCGGGACACGATGTCGCAGGAGCGGGTGGCGATCGATCAGGTCGAGGGATACCTCGCACAGCGGCTCCTCGGCTGCTGACCGCGGACGCTGGCACACTGGACGGGTGAACAGATCCCGGTCCCCGATGCGGGCGGTGTCCAGGGCCATCGGATGGCTCCTGGTCACCGCACTGCTGTTGTGCCTGGTCGTCCCCGGTTTCATCGCGTTCCGTGTGTGGCACGTGGCCCGGGTGGACGACCGCACCGCGGCGGACGCCATCGTCGTCCTGGGCGCGGCCCAGTACGACGGCGTCCCCACCCCGGTGTTCCAGTCTCGACTCGAGCACGCCGCCACCCTGTTCGAGCAGGGTGTCGCGCCACAGATCATCACGGTCGGTGGGAACCAGCCGGGAGACCGGTTCACCGAAGCCGGTGCGGGTCGTGCCTACCTGACCGAGCTCGGGGTGCCGGCCACGGCGATCCTGGCGGTCGAGACCGGCTCCAACACCGTCGGCAGCCTGGACGCGGTGGCGCTGACGGTCCGGGACCAGGGTGGTGAGTCGGTGGTGCTGGTGAGCGACCCCACGCATTCGTACCGGTCCCAGATGATGGCCAGGGACGCCGGGCTGGAGGCGTGGACCTCGCCGACCAGGGAGGGACCGGCGGTGTGGACCCGGGAGAACCAGATCATGAGCATCATCCGGGAGACCGGCGCGGTGCTCTGGTACCAATACCACCGGATCGCCGGCACCGACGTGGATTTCCCGGGCTGATCCACCGACACCGGAAAACCGGCCCGACCGGGACCGACGACGACGGGGCGGTCTCGCCCGGAGGAGACGTGGATGACGGGGTACGTGTACACCGCGGCGGACGGTGAGCGGCGGGTGGCCGAGCGGCCCGGGCGCACGCAGGGGGCGGCGAGTGAGCGCAGCCCCTTCGAGCGCGACCGCGCCCGTGTCCTGCACTCCGCGGCCCTGCGACGGCTCGCAGACAAGACCCAGGTGGTCGGGCCCGGTGACGGCGACACCCCGCGGACCCGCCTCACACACTCCCTGGAGGTCGCCCAGATCTCCCGCAGCATCGCCGCCGGGCTGGGCTGCGATCCCGATCTCGCCGACCTTGCGGGACTCAGCCACGACATCGGACACCCGCCGTACGGACACAACGGCGAACGAGCTCTCGACGAGGTCGCCCGCGGCTTCGGGGGGTACGAGGGCAACGCCCAGACGGTGCGGATCCTGTCGCGACTGGAACCGAAGGTCGTCGATGCCGACGGCCGCGGGGTCGGGCTCAACCTCACCCGGGCGGCACTCGACGCCGCGACCAAGTACCCGTGGCTGCCCCGCGAGGGCACCGGCAAGTTCGGCGCGTACCCCGACGACGCGGACACCCTCGCCTGGATCCGTGAGGGCGCTCCCGGGGACACCCGATGCCTGGAGGCCCAGATCATGGACTTCTCCGACGACGTGGCCTATTCGGTCCACGACGTCGAGGACGCGATCGTGGCCGCCCGGTTGGACCTGCGGTCGCTGACTGACTCGTCGGAGGTGTCGGCCCTGGCCGAACTGGGCGCCCGGGAGTTCCGTGGTCCCGACGCGGACCAGCTCCGCGAGGCGGCCGGGCGGCTCGGCGCGCTCGACGCGGTCCGCGCCGTGCAGCCCTTCGAGGAGACATTCGCCGGAGCGGTCGCACTCAAAGCGCTGACCAGCGAGTTGGTCGGGCGGTTCGTCATGCCCGCCATCCACACCACCCGGGAGGTGCACGGTGCGATCCCGCACGGCCGGTACAGCGCGGACCTCGAGGTGCCGATCGAGGTCGAGGCGGAGGTGGTTCTGCTCAAGACCATGGCCGTGCGGTACGTGATGAGCGATCCCGGACACCGGGTACGGCAGGACCGGCAGCGCGACCGCATCCACCGGGTGGCCGAGTACCTGGCGCACTCGGCGCCCGCCGGGCTGGACGCAGTGCTCCGTCCGCTGTGGGACGAGGCCCCGGACGACGCGGCCCGGATGCGCGTGATCGTGGATCAGGTCGCGCTGTACACGGAGAGCCGCCTCGAGCGGATCGACCGGGCGAGCGCGGGCATCCAGGCGGCCTGGGGCTGAGGAACTCTCCGCGGCTCGCGGCCGCCACTGCCGGTCACCGGCACTACAGTGCCCGCCGTCGACGAGCAGCTGCGCCCGATCGTGTGCATACCCGGTCAGGCGTTCAACGATCCACGCGCGCGCCGATCTCGCAGAGCTTGTCGCCCGACCCGAGCGCGTCCAGTTGAGTCTTGAGGTCGGCGACACGCTGCTCAGCCTGGGAGATGAGCATGTCGGCGACACGTTTCCAGTCTTCGGGCTCCGGCTCCGCCGGAAACGCGCTGAACAACTCCGCGATCTCCCGGACGGTCAGACCGACGCGCTGGGCAAGTCTGGCGACCTGGATGCGGCAGGGGGCGGACTCGTCGAAGCGGCGTTGGTTGCTCGTGGTGCGGACCGCGTTGATCACGCCGTGCTTGTCGTAGAACCGCACCGCTGACGGCGCGACTCCAGCTTTCGCCGCGACATCGCCAACGGTGCTCAACCGCGCGGCAGACTCTCCGGAACCGGCACCTGGTCGCGGTGCAGTGACCGTCATGATTCCCACCTCCGGGTACGACCGGGCCTTGACTTCAACATATGTTCAACCCTCAGTGTGGTCGACATGACCACGCAGACACCACAGAACAGTGAACACTTCGTCAACCCCACCCGCAGCCCGACGCGGGTCGCAGTGGTCTGCGCCAGTGTCCGCGACGGACGGGTGTGTCCGAGCATCGCCGACTGGGTCGTCACCACCCTCGAGCACACCAGCGGTGTCGAGATCGACGTGATCGACCTGGCCCAGATCACCTTGCCCGACGACAGTCAGCTCTATCCCGGAGGCGGGCCTGAGAGCGAGGTGGCAGCTCGCATTGACGCCGCAGGGGCTTTCGTGTTCGTCACCCCCGAGTACAACCACTCCTACCCCGCGTCGTTGAAGCGGTTGATCGACTGGCACTACAGCGAATGGAAGCTCAAGCCCGCATCCATCGTGGCCTACGGAGTCCAGGGCGGGTACTCCGCCATCGAGCACCTGCGGGGCGTACTGGCCGAGCTGAACATGGTCACCACCCGGAGATGCCTGGGACTGCCGGCCCCGTGGCTATCCCTGGACGACGCCGACCGCTATGTGCCTGGCGAGTCGGTGACCGAGCGGCTGAAGCTCAGCCTGGCAGAGCTGGACTGGTGGGCTGGTGTACTCACCGATGCCCGCGCCGACCGGTCGTTTCCGAACTGATCGCGGCCGCCCGGCCGCGATCCGATCATCACGAGAAAGAGAGATCTCCATGAACAGTCCCCAGGACCGAAGCCCACACATCCTTATCAACACGTTCACGCCTGTCGACGGTGGCATCGATGCGCTTGCCGCCTTTCAGATCGATGAGATGCAGGACATGAGAGCAGAGGCCGCCTCCCACGGTTGGCGAGGCAACGAGGTCTATCGAACCCGGGACGGAGCCAGCCTGATCGTGGTCACACGTTTTCGATCCGTGGAGGCCAAGACGTCATGGGCGACGACCGATCGATTCCGGCGACACGTCGAGAGGCTCGAACCACTGATCCACGATGCTGTCTCCGTCCCGGTGACACTCCTCGCCACCCATAGCGGTAGCGACGACACCTACTGAGCCGGACGGGGCCGTCCGCGAACGCATGGGCCGGAGGAGCCGCCTGGTGGTGGCAGGCCGCGCGGCGTCGCCCGGGTCAGCCCACGGCCCGGGTCAGGTCGGCGACCAGGCCCTCCATGCCGAGCCCGGAGATCGACCCGCCGGGGGAGAAGCCGGTGCGCACCACCACGAGGTCGGCGGAGGGGACCACCACGACGTACTGCCCGTCGTGGCCCGAGGCCCAGTAGGCGTCCGCGGGCATGCCCGGCAGGCGCAGCGATGAGCCGTCGCCGGCGTCGTTGAGCCACCACTGTGCGCCGTAGGGCTCCGGTTCCCCGCCGGCCGGGACGACGGTGGTCACGTAGTCCATCCATCCCTCGGGCAGTAGTCGGCGGCCGTCCACTTCGCCGTCATCCAGCGTGAACTGTCCGAACCGCGCCCAGTCCCGCGGGGTGGCCCACAGGTACGAGCTGCACACCGACCCGCCGGAGGCGTCTGCCTCGAGCACCGCGCTGCGCATCCCGATCGGGTCGAACAGCAGCTCGTCGGCCATCTCGGGTCCGAGTCCGGTCCGCTCGTGCAGCAGGTCGCACACGATGTTGGTCGTGCCCGACGAGTACTGCCGGTGGATACCGGGTTCGTGGGCGAGCGGTTGCCCGTCGGCGAACGCGGCCATGTCCGGTTCGCGGAACAGCATCTGCGTGATGGGGGTGCCCAGGTCGTACTCCTCGTCCCACTCCAGGCCGGAGGTCATACGCATGAGGTCGTCCAGTGAGATCTCGGAGCGCTCGTCGGTCCACTCCGGGCGGAGGTCCGTGCTCGCCGGGTCGAGGTCGGCGTCCGGGAACTCGACCTGCGCGCGGCCGAGCAGGGTGGCCGCCACGCTCTTGGCCATGGACCACCCGAGTTGCCGGGTGTCGGGGCCGAAGCCGTCCGCGTACCACTCGTCCAGGATCTCGCCGCGGTGGACCGCCACGAGTCCGCGCGTGCCGTCATATCCGGCGGCCTGGTCGAGTGCCGCGCCCACCTCGGCCGGGACATCGGTGGCCCGCGGCAGGCGGACGCCCTCGGGGCCGTCGTCCGGGGGCCGGACAAGGGAGGTGTACTCGGAGCCCTCCGCGCGGCCGTCTCCCACCGCGCAGCCGTACTCGGAGGCCCAGGCCTGCTGGGCAAAGGCGACCCCCAGGACGGAGGACCGCGCCCATCCCTCGGAGTCGTCGATCTCGGTCCGCAGCAGCGGCACCAGCGGGTTGGGCGGTAGGTCTGACTCCGGGTCGTCGCGGTCGGTGAGGAAGTGGATCGCGCAGGCGTTGTGCGCGGCGTACCCGGTCCCGGTGAGGAGCATCGGCCGGTACCACGCACCCGCCGCGACCACGGCCGCGACGAGAAGGGCCACGACGATCACCAGTGCCAAGACGAGCTTGCGCCGACGGGTCATGGTGTCAGAACCGCCCGCCGGCCCCGCCGCCACCGAAACCGCCTCCACCACCACCGAAACCGCCGCCGAACCCACCACCGCCGCCGCCTCCACCAAAGCCGCCCCCGAAACCGCGGGAGCCGCCGAAGCCGGACCCGCCGCCGCGGAGCATCCCCTGGATCAGCGCGCCGGCGACCATGCCGCCGACCATCGCACCGGTCCCTGACCCTCCACGGCCACCGCGGCCACGACCGCCGTAGCCGCCGCGGCCTCCGTACCCGCCGGTGAACTGCGTTCGCGAGGCGTCGTCCTGGGCGTACCGGAGTGCTTCCCGGGCGAGTGTCAGGGCGCGGTCGGCGGCGGGGAACGCGGCCGGGCCGGCGGTGGCCTCGGCGGTCCCCAGCGATTCCTTTGCCGCGGCGAGGCGCGTCCGTGCGGCCTGTCCGATCACGTAGGAGCGGCTGCCGATGAAGTCGTCGGCCTCCCGCACCGCGCCGCGGGCCCGGGTGAGGGCGGCCTGACGCGCCGCACGGGCCCGGTGGGCCGTCTCGGCCTCGTGACCCGCAGCGGCCAGCGCCTCGTCGAGATCACGGTCCACGTCCACCAGATCGGAGAACGTCCCCAGCGGGTCGGTCTCCCCGCTGCGGCGGGCCCGGTCGAGGGCGTCGCGCGCAGCGGCGGCGGCGTCGGTCAGGTCCCGACTACTCGCGCCGAGATCCGGGGACCTCAGCAATCGGGCGGCCATCTCCAGCTCCTCGTCGACCTCGGTGACCAGGGCATCGAGGTCGCGACGGGCGGTGGCGATGTCGTCGGCGGCGTGTTCCACACCGTCGACCAACTTCTCCGCGCGCGAGAGTTCCTCCTCGGCGGAGGTGATGGCATCCACGGCCTCGGCCTGTTCGCCCACCGGCCGGGCGAGGGCGGTGCGGGCCCGGGCGGTCTCGGACTCGGCGGCGTCGAGGAGTTGACCGGCGATCGGCAGGTTGTCCTCGATCGAGGTGAGTACGGAGGCGGGGAAGCGAGCGCGGAGGTCGGCCATCGACTCCTCGGCGGCCGGGATCCGGGCGCGCAGGGTGATCGCGCGGCGGGTCAGGGTGTCGACGGAGGCGGCGCCGTTGATCAGCAGGTCCCGCATCTCGGCGAACGCCGTGGACTGGCCCTCGAGTTCGCGCTCGGCGCGCTCGGCCCGGGCGGCCACCTCGAGCAACATCGCCCGGCGCTGGTCAGTGGTCTCCGGGATGTCGTCGTCGAGCCGTTGGATCAGTGAATGCGCGGCGGCGACCTCGCCCCGCGCGGAGTCGAGTGCGGAGCGGAACGGCCGGGTCCGCAACTCGCCGAACTCCCCGGCGGCGGTCTCGAGCGCGGTCGTGGAGGTGTCCACGGCCTGGTCGGCCTCCACCAACCCGGCCCGAGCCCGGGCATCGAGTACCTCCACCGGCAGTGCCGACAACCGGGCCGTGTCATCGCCCGGGATGTCGCGGGCGGACTCGGCCTGCCGGGCCGTACGGGTGGACCGGCGCCTGCGGGTGATCACCTGGACCGCGGCCACCACGGCCACGATCACCACGATGATCACCAGCAGTGCCCCGCCGGACAGACCGGAGCCCGAACCCTGTCGTCCGAGCCCGTCGGCGGCGCCGATCGCCGCTCCGGCCCAGTCGCCCTCCGCCAACCGCGGTTCGATGTCCCGGTCGGCGATACGTTGATCGGATCGCTGGTCGCCGGTCTCGAACCAGTAGCCGCGGTCCTGGACCGCCACGGCGAGAAGAGCATCGGAGGCCCCCAGGTCGGACAGGCGCGCGGTCTCCTGCGCCCATTGCTGGACCGGGATGCCGTCGAAGCTGTCGACGTAGGTCACCCACAGCTGGATGTCGTCGGTCGACCGCAGCTGCGCCACCCGCTCCTCGACGTCGGCGCGGTCCGGGCCCAGGACCCCCGCGCTGTCCGTGATCTGCTGCTGCAGCCGGGTCGGCGGCTCGGCGGACGCAGACGGTGCCGCCCAGCCGGTGATGCTGACGAGGAACGTCAGGAGGAGCGCGACGGCCGTAGCCGTGCGGGACCACGGGCTCCGGACGACGTCGGTGCGGTGTGAGGCTGCGATCATGTGGCCAGCGTATCGGCCCGCTACGGGGGGCACGCCGGTCCGGCGCGGGGACGGTTACTCTGGACCGCATGGCAGGGCGGATTCCGGAGCAGGACATCGCCGCGATCCGCGAACGCACTCGCATCGAAGAGGTCGTCGGCGAGTACGTCGCGCTCAAACCAGGTGGCGCGGACTCCATGAAGGGGCTGTCGCCGTTCAAGGACGAGAAGACGCCGTCCTTCCACGTGCGTCCCCAACACGGTTACTTCCACTGCTTCTCCACCGGCGAGGGCGGCGACGTGTTCGCCTTCCTGATGAAGATGGAGCACATCAGCTTCGTCGAGGCGGTGGAGCAGCTCGCGGACAGGATCGGTTACCGCATCTCCTACGAGGGCGGCGGGCAGGTGATCCAGCGCGACCGTGGCACGCGCTCGCGGCTGGTCCAGGCCAACGCGGCCGCGCAGAAGTTCTACGCGGAGCGACTGCACCAGGACCAGGAGGCCGAGGTCGCGCGGGCGTTCCTGACCGATCGCGGCTTCGATCTCTCCCAGGCCGAGCACTTCGGGTGCGGCTACGCGCCCGCGGGCTGGGACACCATGAGCAAGCATCTGATGCGGCAGGGGTTCGAGGCCAAGGAGCTGGAGTCGGCGGGTCTGTCCAAGACCAGTTCCCGGGGGACGTTGATCGACAGGTTCCACCGCCGTCTGCTGTGGCCCATCCGCAACCTCGCGGGCGAGGTGATCGGCTTCGGCGCGCGCAAGCTCTTCGAGGACGACACCCTGGGCAAGTACATGAACACGCCCGAGACGATGCTCTACAAGAAGTCGCAGGTGCTGTTCGGTCTGGACCTGGCCAAGCGCGACATCGCCTCGCAGCGCCGTGCGGTCGTGGTCGAGGGCTATACGGATGTCATGGCCATGCACGCGGCGGGTGCGACCACCGCCGTGGCAGCGTGTGGCACCGCGTTCGGGGAGGACCACCTGTCGACGCTCCGACGGTTGATGTTGGACGACAACTACTTCCGTGGCGAGATCATCTACACCTTCGACGGTGACGAGGCCGGCAAGAAGGCCGCGCTCCGGGCGTTCTCGGGGGACCAGCAGTTCTCGGGTCGCACCTTCGTGGCGGTGGCCCCGGCCGGTCAGGATCCGTGCGACATCCGGCAGAACAAGGGTGACGCGGCCGTGAGGGACCTGATCTCCGCCCGGGTCCCGATGTTCGAGTTCGCCATCCGGTCGATGCTCGAGGAGTACGACCTCGATCACGCAGAGGGCCGGGTCGAGGCGTTGCGTCAGACCGTGCCGGTGGTGGCCGACATCCGCGACTCGGCCCTGCGTGACGAGTACGCCCGCCAATTGGCGGGCTGGGTGGGGTGGGACGATCCCGGGACGGTGCTGCGCCGCGTCCGTGAGGAGGCGCGCAAGAGGGGGCGCGCCCGTTCGGCCGGTCCCGGCCCCCGTGGGCGTGGTCCGGGCGGACCCGGGGGTGGACCCCGCCCGCAGCGGGACCGTGCCGAACGGGGCAGGGGGAGGTACGACGACGACGAGACGGGCGCCCGCGGGGCACAGCAGGCCCCCGCCGCACCGACGGGCGTCCCCCTGCCCTCGGCGGCCGACCCGGTGCTCTGGCCGCAACGTGAGGCGATCAAGTCGGCACTGCAGTATCCGGGCCTGGCGGGTCCGCTCTTCGACTCGCTCCCAGGCGAGTGCTACACCCATCCCGCCTACGCCCGTATCGCCGACGCGCTGTCGCGGGCCGGGGGGTGCGCTGCGGGCAAGAGCGGTGCGAACTGGGTCTCCGAGGTGTCCGGGAGCCTCGAGGACGAGGGATTGCAGAAGCTGGTGGGTCTTCTCGCCGTCGAGACCCTCCGGGTGGCCGAGGACGCGCTGCCCCGATATGTCTCGGGTGTGCTCGCTCGCCTGCAGGAGGTGTGGGTGTCCGGCCAGATCGCGGACCTCAAGTCCAAGGTGCAACGGATGAGTCCGGCGGGGGACCCGGAGGGGTACTCTGCCCTGTTCGGCGACCTCGTCGCGCTGGAGGAGTACCGGCGCGGGCTGCTCGACCAGGCCGTGGGCGCCACGCCGGACATAGCCTGACCTGCCGATTTGGTCCGGTGGCCGCCCTCGCACTAAGGTGAGTTCTCGGTGTCCGACGTGCTAGTCGGTCGCCAGCAGTGATCCCCCATAGCTCAATTGGCAGAGCATTCGACTGTTAATCGAAGGGTTTCTGGTTCGAGTCCAGATGGGGGAGCATCAAGAGCAGGTCAGGGGCAGTTGCCCCTGGCCTGCTCCTTCTTGTGGGGTCAGCCGGGTTGGAGCGTGCGGAAGTCACCGCGGTCGAACGCGATGTGGAACCTCCTGGAGGCGATCCGCCATCCTGCTGGCGTCCGTGTCCACAGGTCCGAGTATTCACCGAAGCACTCGTACGTGAGTCCGGACTGGTCTCCCGTCCCGATGTGCAGCACCCTCGCGTAGGTCAGACTCTGCGCCCGGTCCTCGTCTCCGTCGACGGTCAGGTGGACCCGGTGGTTGCCCAACAGGTGTTGGGACGGGCCACACCCGCCCAGGTGGTCCCGCACCATCTCGACGATCGCCTCCCGACCGGTCGCCCCGTATCCGGTCGCGGACTCGGTGAACAGCTCTCCCAACCCGGCCCAGTCACGGGTGTCCAAAGCGGTGGCGACATCGGCCAGCCGCTCGATGATCTGTTCCCTGTCACTCGTCATCCTCCCTTCGTAGCAGGGAACGCCGGGAGATCTCAGCTGTCGTCGCTAACCTTGCGCCCATGACCGACGCCGATGTCACCCTCTCGACCGGCCGCGTGCGAGGCACCGACCTCGGCGACGTCGTCCGGTTCTACGGGATCCCCTACGCCGAGGACCCGGTGGGCGACAGGCGCTTCGCCGCCCCGGTCCGCCGTGAGCCGTGGCAGGGGACCCGCGACGCGACCAGGCCCGCCGCGACGGCCCAGCGGCTCAGGTTCGATCCGGATCCGGCGATCCCCGAGCCGATCGTCGCGGGCAGCGACGTGCTGCACGTGGACGTGTGGGCGCCGGCGACGGGGGGCGACCACCCGGTGCTGGTGTGGATCCACGGCGGTGGGTGGGAATCGGGGTCGTCGCACCAACCGTGGTTCGACGGAGCTACGTTCGCCCGGCGGGGGATTGTCGTGGTCTCTGTGGGCTACCGGCTCGCGGTGGAGGGCTTCACCCCGTTCCCCGACGCGCCGGACAACCGCGGGCTGCTGGACTGGATCGCCGCCCTCGAGTGGGTGCGCGACGAGATCACGGCGTTCGGAGGCGACCCGGGCCGGGTGACCGTCGCGGGTCAGTCCGCCGGCGGGGGAGCGGTGCTGTGTCTGCTCGGCTCCCCTCCGGCGGCGGGGCTGTTCCACGGGGCGATCGCGGCGTCCCCTGCGGTCCTGCGGGCCCCGGCGACCCATCCGCCGAAGGAGGTCACCGCGGAGGGGCTCGCGGCCGGGGGACGCGGCGCCGTCGACGAGTTCCACCGGCGGCTGCGGCGCGAGAACCAGTTCACCCTCCCGTTCCGGCCGGTGGTCGGTGGCGAGACCGTCCCCGGCCCGCCGCTGGAGGCGGTCGCCGGGGGGATCAGCACACACGTACCGCTTCTCGTCGGCTCCACCGCGACGGAGTTCGAGGCCGTATCCGACAGGATCCCGGGTCCAGCCCTGGTGCCGGGGGCCGCGTTCATGGCGTTGTCCCAGCAGCTCCCCAGGCAGGGGCTCAGGGCGCTGGCCCGTCAGTCGAACGGTCGGTCGCTGCGGCGAAGCGTGGGCGCGGTGATCGACGCGGCCGCGATCCACTCGACGGTCGCCCGGGCCGCGGAGACGAGGGTCGCCGCCGGAGACCCGACGTGGGTGTACGACTTCTGCTGGACCGGCGGCAACGGCCCCAGGCACTGCGCCGACCTGCCCTTCTTCTGGGCGGTGCCGAACGGGGACAACGTGGAGCGCTATCTCGGCACCCCGGCGCCTGCCGAGTTGGTCGAGGCGATGCACGAATCGTGGGTCGACTTCGTCACCCGAGGTGACCCGGGATACCCCGCCTACGAGTCCTCCGGGCGGCAGGTCATGGCGTGGGACGACCCTGCTTCTCTGGTCGAGGACGGTCTCGCGGCCGTGCGCGCGGTCTGGTGGCCGGAGGCGCGCTGACGGGGCTTGCTAGGATTGCGCCGCGCGTGCCGGTGACGTTCCCGGCGCGCGCGGGGGGCTATAGCTCAGTTGGTTAGAGCCGCGGACTCATAATCCGCTGGTCGCGGGTTCGAGCCCCGCTGGCCCCACCATTAGATCCCCTGTTAGTCACCGATTTTCACTGGTGCTGGCAGAGGTCACGGGCGGTGAAACAGGCCCCGTGGTCACGCCGTGGTCACGGACGCTGCTGAGACCGTTCAGAGCGGCGTCAACCACCGACTGCGCGGCGGTATCCGCGAGGTGCCCGTAGATGTCGGCCGTGATCTGAATCGACGAGTGGCCCACGATCTTCGAGATGGCGGCAATGTCGACTCCCGATTCGAGCAACAAGGACACATACCCGTGCCGTAGGTCGTGCAGACGCACACGGCGCAGACCGGCCGCGTCCGTCAGATCGTGGAAGCGGGCCGATACCCCGGACGGCAGCAGCGGCGTCCCGTCGTCACGAGGGAACACGAGGTCGTGGTCGACCCAGATGTCGGCGTGATCGGTCCTCAGTTCGCCCTGTGCCAGCCTGTGCACCATCAGGGCACCCACGACCCCTTCAAGCAGCGGAACGCGCCTGTAGTGGCCGTTCTCGGTCTTCGGCTCACCGAACGCGACTGAACCGTGATGCTGCCCGCAGACGCTGCAAGCCGGCCCGGTCATGTTCTGGGTGTTCTCGGTGAGTTGCTGGCGCACGGTGAGGATGCGGGCGTTGAGGTCGATGTCGGCCCAGCGCAGCCCCAGCAGTTCGCCACGGCGAAGTCCTGTGGTGGCGTACATCTCGAACAGTGGCCCGTCGGCTTCTGTGTTGGCGTGGTTGAGGAATTTGGTCAGTTCATCGCGGGACCACGGCTTCACCCGGTGCCGAGCAACCTTCGGCAGCTCGACATCGGCTGCCGCATTGAACGTGACGTACCGCCGCATCTTCGCTGTCGACAAGGCCGACCGGAGCGTGGCGTGAACGCGGCGGGCGGTGGCTGGCCCCATCGGCTTTGGGGTCGCGTGCTGCCCTCGCGTGCGCTTGGCGGGTGCTGGGCGGGGCTTACGGATCTCGACGAGTAGCCATTCGACGTCGGCAGGGGAGAGGTCCACTAGTTTCTTTGAACCGAGCAGCGGCTTCAGGTAGCGGTCGATGTGTCCCCGGTATGAGGCAGCGGTGCCGGGGCGCAGGCCGTTGGCGATCTTCTGTTCCAGCCACGTGTCGAGCCATGCGCTCACTGTGAGGTTCCGGCCGGTGAGGTCGACGCGCTTCTCGGACACCTCACCGACCCGCTTTGCGAGCGCATCGTCTGCATCGGACTTCCTGTCGAACCCCCGTCGACGCTCCTGAACCCGCTTGCCCGTCACGGGATCGGTGCCGAGGTCCACCACGTACATCCACCGCGTGACCGATACGCCGGGCTTCTGTCCCCGCACGGTGTACTTGCGAACGCTGCCCTTCATCGTGTCCCTCCGGTGATTTTGCGTGCGACCTCGTCGACCACGTTCTTCACCAACGCGAGCTGTTTGTCGATGTTGTCCAGATCGGCGAGCGTCGCCCCGACGGGCGGTGCAATAGGGCGACGAACCGTCTTCAGGTGCACGTTCGCCCCCGACGCATTGACGTATCCGGAGTTGTTCACCGGCTGCATTAGGTCATCGACCTTCACTTGGAGCGCCGCCGCGAACAGCACCACGTCGTCGATGCGCCATGCGCGGCCCCCAGCGGTCTCTGCCCGCGTCACCATCGAGCGCGTCCAGTTGTAGCGGCTTAGGCCGGCGAGACGCCGCGCGAGTTCTGTCGACGACCACTCGCGGACGTCGGTGCGGACTCGGCGCACGTTCGCACTGACAACGTCCGACACGCCAATCTCTGTACTTTCCATGCCAAGACTGTAGCTCATCTGCGACATCCATGGATAGGGAACGTAGCAAGTTTGCGTAACGCAGGAGGTGCACTCTCGCCTCTCGAACATTGGTCAAGATGGGTGATTCTTGCAGCAACATGGACCAACGTGCGTGCCGAAAATTCCAGCTAAACCGCCGTTTGAGACTGCTCGGACCGGTTCGCACCCACCTGGAGCAACTAACATCTGTCCCGTAAGCAAATCCCGAGGATGGAGCGTGGCAGTGAGTGCCCCAGCAGATTCAAAGTGGACAGCAAGCGCAATCCGTGATCTAGGCGTTCGAACCAACATGCCGACTGCGTGCTCGATCTTGGGCATCTCGGCGTCGTCCGGCTACGGCCTCGCTGCGCGCGGTCAGTTCCCCGTCAACGTCCTGCGCGTCGGCAACCGAATGGTTGTCCCGGTCGCGGGCCTGCTCGACCTGTTTGGCATAGACCAGAAGGAACCTGCCGAGGTTGCCTGAGTCGTCGATCACCCCGACTCGTGATCACACCGTGACCACGTAGGCCCTGACCTGCACGGATCGAAGCGTGATCGGATTCATTATCCGGTGGTCAGCGACCCCTGAACACACCCCGAAATAGAGGAAACCCCCGCAGCCTGGCAGGGCTATTGCGGGGGTTCCAAAAGCAACTACGGCCACCTTACACGGCCAGACAGGTGCGAAACGTGCCCCCGAGAAACACCAACGTTGCAGACTTCAGCGCTTGGAAGCGCCGCCGAGACGCCGGCCTCCGACAGCCTCCGCTCGACTGTGGTCGCCGTGATCCTGATGCCCGTCCCGCGTTCGACCCCGCCCCCGAGTCGCACGTGCTCGACCCCGCCCCTGCCGATGCGCAGCACCTCGCCACGCTCCGTGCGCTCTGGTCCCGGGTGCCCCTCACAGCCGAAGAAAAGGCCGCCATCGCCCGTGTTGGCCTGATCCTCGACCACCTCACTACCAAGGCCGGAGAGGTGGCTGCGTGACCCTCGATGTATCCACCAGCGCCGACATATCCGGTCTATCCGGTTTCCAAGAGACCCCCCACGGGACCGGCTCCAGCTTCGTCCTCGACCAGCTCCGGGGCCACATCGCCCGATACGTGTGCACGGTGACAGAGGGGGACCTCGACCTCATCACCTTGTGGACCGCACACACGTACCTCGTGGTGGAGACGTACACCACGCCGCGACTGTTGATCGATTCACCGATGCCTGGGTCCGGCAAGACGACCGTGCTTGAACACATCAACGCGCTCGCATACAAGCCGATGATGGCGGCCTCCCTGTCGTCGCCGGCCATGCTCGCGCGCGCCCTGGAGCACGAGCCGCGCACGATCCTTGTGGACGAGGCTGACCGCAGTCTCGACCAGTCGAAGGACAACACTGGCGACCTTCTCGCCGTCATCAACTCCGGCTACAAGCGTGGTGGTCAGCGCCCGACCCTCGTGCCCTCGAAAGAGAGCGGGTGGGAGCTGAAAGAGCTTTCGACGTTCGGTCCCGTGGCGATGGCCGGCAACAGTCCGAACCTGCCCCCGGACACGATGCAGCGCTGCATCCGCGTCCTACTGTTCCCCGACCTCGACGAGACCGTGGACGAATCCGACTGGGAGCTGATCGAAGACGACACCCGCGCTCTCGCTGAGATGGTCGCAGCGTGGACCGACTCGATCCGTGAGCACGTCCGCTCGATCCGCCCTCCCCTGCCCGCAGGGATCAAGGGCCGCAACAGAGAGAAGTGGTCCCCCCTCGCACGGGTGGCGGACGCCGCAGGCGCTCACTGGCCGGCCGTTGTCCAACGCCTCGCCCTCGTGGACCTTGCGCAGCAGCAGGCCGACCGGGAGGACGGCATCACCATCGAGAAGCCCCATATCCGCTTGCTCCGGCACCTGGCCGAGGTGTGGCCCACCGATGGGGCAGGAGACCCCCGGGGGTTCGTTGCCACCGAGGAACTGACCACCCGCCTCGCGGGCGTGCACCCGGACGAGTGGGGGCATGGTTCCCCGTTCGGAAAGCCTCTCACCGCGCAGCGCATGGGCCGGATGCTCGCGGGCAACTTCCGGGTGATGACCAGCCGCCCCGACACCCGAGGCCCACGCGGATACGCCCTCGTGAACCTTCGCTCCATCTGGTCCCGCTTGCAGATCACCCCTCCCGGGGAAACCGGCGCAACCGGATAAGTCGGCTGAACCGGATCACTGAACCCTCGAAAGGATCTGCCCCGTGAGTCTCGATCTCCCCACCTCGCCGCCTGTCGCTGGCACCCCGGCAGCGCAGGCCCACCAGAAGCTCTCCGAGTTGCGGCACCTTGCCAACACGCACCCGCGTGAGATGGTCCTCGAAACGCAGCGTCTATCCGAGTCGTGGACACGCCGCCTCCTGGTCCTCGCACTGGTCACCGAACAGTGGCCGGCCGATGTGCTGAAGATGGTCACCGCCCCTCCCCAACCGGATCACGACGCAATCGAAGCCGAGAACGCCGCACTCCGTGCCGAGTTCGCAGAGCGTGAGCGCCGCGCCACCACCGAACCGGTACGGGACACCGAAGTCACCTTCACCGAGTCCGGGGAGGTCGCCGCGTGATCGGCTGGCGGTTGATGCAGCTCCACGCTGACGGGACTATCCGGTCGGACTGGTTGCCGCGTGAAGCCCTCGACGCGGCCGGTGTGTTCACCGCCCGGTGCGAGCACGGCCACGCCCCACCCGTCGCTGACTGTTCGTGCGGTGTCTACGTCACCGAAGATCCCACGCCCCTCCTGGAATGGATCAGCACCAACCCGCGCCGCTTGTACGAGTGGCTGGTGGTGTGCGAGGGCCACCTCGACGGCCCAGTCCTCGATGACCCCAGCATGCCGGTATGGCCCCCGACCAACGTCCGGTGTCTGCGCGGTTCCCGCTTCACCGTCACCCGCATACACGCGGACCCACGAGCCCACCACGCCGACCGAGCAGCACGCCGCTACGGGCTGCCACTCCAACCCCTCGACCTCCTGGAGACAGCATGACCACCGAACCCCGCCCCAAGGCGTCACGTGACGAGCTGACCGACCAGCTACTCGACCTTGTGCTCGAAGATCCGTCGTTGTTCGCGGTGATCGGCGAAGTGTTGCGGACGGCCGCGCCGTTGATCGCAGCTCGCCGCGCCCTCGACGCCCTCCCGGTGGTGGACGAGCCGTGACCTGGGACGTGACCGGGCACGACGGAAAAGACCCGCCCCTAGCCGAGCAGATCGCCCCGGCCGTGTCCGAGATGGCAGCAGAGGGGCACGGCCGGAACGCAATAGCCCGAGCACTCGCCGTGTCGCCCTCGACCGTCACGAACGCAGCCCGGATTGCAGGTGTCGAGTTTGACCCGGCCGCCACCGAGGTCGCCACCCGATCCCGAGCCGAGCAGATGGCCGAAGACCGGGCGCACCTCGCAGCAATGGCAGCCGAGATAGCCAAGCGTGCAGGCCGCCGGCTGTACATCGAACTAGGCGCGACCGTCCTTAATCCCGCCGCCGTGAGCGCGCTCCACAGAGCGTTCGGAACCGGTGTCGAGAAAGCGGTGTTGGCCGGCGCAACGGTCCCGGACGACCAAGCCGACGAGTTCCGAATGGCCCGCGTATGGCTCGACGGCTTGCACGCACAGATCCGCGCTACCGAGCTGGGGATCATCCCGCCCGACGAGAACGGCAACTTCCCGATCCATATGGGGCAACCGGGCGCACACCTCGACCATCACGACCTCGACCAGGAGAACGACCTATGACCGCCACCTCATCCCCTCCCGAGCCTGACGAACCGTCCGGCCCCGCCGAGAGGCACGCGCGCCGGTATGGCAAGCAGATGCCCCTCACTCCCGAGACCACCCCGACCGGGCCGAAGGCCTGGCACGAGCACCTGTTCCCGAACCGGAAGGCCAACTGATGACCACGAGCACCCCTAACACCGAGACCACCGACGACGAGACGTTCACCGAGCGCACCCTCTGGCGTGATGCCCTCGACGCCCTCCTGTCCCTCGTGGGCCGTGGGCAGGACGTGGACCCTGTCGAGCTGTCCGAGACCCGCGCCCGGGCAGAGGCAGAGGTGGAGGTCGAGACCGGCCGCAAGTCTCGCCACGAGCGCAAGCGGGAGCAGGCCGCACAGGATGCCGCCGCCGCCCGGGCCGACGATCTAGCAAAGGGGATCGACGCCGACTTCCGGGCCGCCTCCGAAGCCCGAATCGACGCAGCGTGGACCGCGTACCTCGAAGTGATCGAAGCCGAGGTGGAGACCGCCCGCGCCCACAATGCCGAGGTGTCCGCGCTGGCCCGCGTCTGCCGTGACGCTGGGGTGCCGACTGTCCGACCGATTGACGCCCGCACCGCCGAAGGTGACCACGTGGTGGTGGCAGATGGTGGACGGGCGTGGCCCACCTGGCGCGGGGTCAAGTATTCGCCGACGGCTATCGAGGGTGAGAAGTTGCCGCACGTGGCGGACAAGTCGAAGCGTCGGCAGAACCTCGACCAGCTCCGAGGCCGCGTCTACTGACCCCCTGATCCCGGCGGGCGGGGTGCCCGATTGCGGTGTGATGCCGTAGCCCTCCCGCCGAGCTGGTCGTGTCCGCGCCACGACCAGCACAACGAACCCCCGGCACCTGTTGGTGTCGGGGGTGTCGTCGTTTGCGAGTCAGGACAAGACGTTGGGGTCGTCCATCTTGAGTTCTCGCGCGAGCTGGACCCCGAACCGAAGCGCAGTGATCAGCTCCTCCACCTGGTCGACATCCACGGTCACGGCTTCGTTGCCCTGAGCGATGGAGATCTCGTGGCGGACGATGCGCGATCTCTGTTCGTTGGCTATGGCACCCCAGCCGACCAGAGTCGTCTCGCCGTCTCCGCGGATCACGTAGTTATTCATTTCCGAACCTCTCCGTAGTAGAAATCAAACCTCTCGTGGTGGATTCCTTCCGGGGTCCGGTGGCAGCCGGTGACACCACCTTAGAGCGACCACCGTCGCAGGTCAAGGGCTTCAATGATCTTGCAATAGGGGCGAGAATAGGCGACAGATTGCACTTTCTTTGAACTCCGATAAGCACGTTGTTGGGTGTTAGTGCGCGTTTCACAAACGAGTGTTTAAGGCACGGTGTGTCCGCCAGTCGCCGCCGCGGCGATTCCCCAGGGAGCCACCGGTTCAAAACCCATGTGCGAAATCAACGGTTCAATATTGCGTCTCGACACCGTTTGTGGAACGGTAGGGACATGACCAAGACCACCGCCCCCGTCCGGTTCGCCGAAGGCGACCCCGCCCGTGTCGGATATGCCCGTGTGTCTACCGCCGACCAGTCGCTCGACTCGCAGCTCGACGCCCTTCGGGACGCGGGGTGCGGCATCGTCTACACAGACCACGGTGTCAGCGGCACCACCACCACCCGCCCTGGTCTCGACGCCGCCCTTGCTCACCTCCGGGCCGGCGACGTGTTCACCGTTGTGCGCCTCGACAGGTTGGGGCGCACCACCAAGCACCTGATCGCCACCGTGGAGCAGTTCGAGGCCGATGGTGTGCAGTTCGCCAGCCTCACCGAGGGAATCGACACCACGACCCCGGCGGGCCGGATGATGTTCACCGTCTTGTGTGCGGTTGCGCAGATGGAGCGTGACCTGATCGCTGAACGCACGCGCGCTGGTCTCGACGCTGCCCGTGCCCGTGGCCGTAAGGGTGGCCGCAAGCCCGCGCTCACGCCTCGTCAGGTTGAGCAGGTGCGCCGTATGCGGCACGAGCAGGATGCCACCCTCGAAGAGATCGCGGACACGTTCAACGTCTCCCGGTCCACCATCATCCGCGTACTGAATGCCCCAGCCCCCACCAATGCCTGACCTCGCTCCAACAATTCCTGCAACCTAGACCCGCAACACCATGAGCAATCTGCACGCGAAAGCCTCCTGGGTTTATAGGGTTTTATGAGGTGGTATAGGGGTGGGTCGAACCCCTGCCCACACCCAACTGAGCCCCCGATAGCGGGCCGCCGAATCGGGCGAGCGTCCGTTCTCCCCGTTGCCTCAGCAGAATGGGCCGGCCACCTGTGCCGCGTTGGCAACGGGGTCGCGGCCGACGCTGTGCGCATCTGCATATGGAGCGGCGGCGCATGGGAATGGCGCGCCCTGTAAAGACCCGATTACGCCGCGAGGTGGCTGTCGCAGTAGGGGCGCAATCCACCGAGCGTTCCGTACGTGACCCCTGGCGGACAGAGCTTCGGCTCAACCGGCATAGCTGTCCCGACGGCTTCGGCGGTGCAACCCCCAGCCGTGCAGGCGGCCCCGGCGTAGGGCGGGCGGTGGATGGGCTTGGCGGCGAGTTCGTTTATGTCCATACGCTCCAGCATGGCCGATGCATATCCGCTGGTCAAGGTAGTATCACAGTCCAGTACTACGCTCGCTAGGCGACCATCACACCTGATCATGAACCGCTATGGCGCGGGTGGGCTGGTGGTTTCTCCGGCCTGGCCCTTGGGGGATTCGGGGAAGTCTTCGACTAGCCATTCCTGGTAGTAGCGGTCGAAGGTGTCGCCAGCGCAGCGGTAGGGGCTGTCGTCGCCGCCGTTGCCGAACGCCCGTACGTCGTCCGCCGTGAGGTTGCCTTCGGCTGCGTTCTCGACAGCCCAGCCGCGTTCGAGTGACCCGGGGGTGAGCAGTTCGATGGATTCGCACGCCTGGGTTTCTATGTCGGCGTCCCATGCCTGCTGCTGCTGGTCTAGCGATGGGCCGCTGGTGCATCCGGCGAGTAGAAGGAAAACAGAAACGGCGGCAACGGCCCTGATCATGAAGAGATGGTAGTGCTCGCGACAGTCGGAGAGGAACGGATTGGCCCTAGTCGCGTTGGTGGGTGCTCGTGTCGGTCGTGGCCGTTCTGAAGGTCTCGTTCTCCATCTCCGATATTCTCAGCGGATAGCGCTCGGTGATGGAACGCGCCAAGCGGCGCGAACTGAGCTTGTACCGAATCACTGCTACGACTTCCCGGGGCACCCCGTCGACACTATCGACCTCCCCGTCCTGATTCGGTAAGCCGTCGATGATCCAGTAGGTGTTTCGCCGCTCGACGCCTGGAGTCCACACAGGGAATACCTGCCTGTATCGCTTCCGCAAGAGGGGGATAACGCTGGATTGCCCGTCGTGGCTCTTTTCTGCCGTGGGCAGGTCCGGGTCGAATGTGACCTTGACTTGGTGTGCCGGGCTTCGCCCCACGTTAGCTATGACCAGGTCGAGTGGGCTCCTGGCTTTCCCGCCGTGTTCGAGCCTGGCAATCATGATCGGCCGGTATGACTCCCGAATGTTGAAGCGGTTAAGTTGCATTGAGCCAAGGGCGATCACGGCTGTTGTCGTCGCCACTGCAAGCCCTCCACGCTGGACGGTCCACCAGGACGGATCTGCTAGTTCGGCGATTCCCATGGGGGAAGCCTAGGCGCGAGGTCCGACACTGTCGGTGCGGCGATGCGGGCCCTGATTGCACAACTTGTTGCAGCGCGGCAAGTACACGTCGCGGCGGCGGGGTAGCAGGTTATCTCTGGTCACGCCGTGGTCACCAACCGAGTGTGACCGTTGTTCACCGGCAGAGCGTGTGGACAGTTCGGGGCGTGCTGACCTTTGCGAATGGAACCGTTGTGAACCCCAACAACCGGCTGGACAACCAGGAACGTTCTCATAATCCGCTGGTCGCGGGTTCGAGCCCCGCTGGCCCCACCCTGCGGACGAGGCCCGGATCCTTGCCGACGACGTCGTTGATCGGGGTTCGGACCTTGTTGCCGTTCGAGGCCCGGCCCAGGGTGTTGGCGTCGTCGCACCATTTGAGGCTGGCGTCGCCCGAGAGTCCTACGTGGCCGCGGTGCGGAGCCGGTCCAGCGCGAGTGCTTGACTGCCCGCGAAGAGAGCGATGTCGACCGCGACGGCCAGGATCACCAGCACCGCCAGAAAAGCCGCAGCGATGAAGGAGACCAGGCCGACAGCGAGGGTCGCTGCGATGTTAGCGACCATCACGACCCGCAACGCCAGGCGCAGATCGAGGCTCGCGCGCATCCACTCCACGAGACCCGCCCACACCACCACGGCAATCCCCGCTGCCAGGATCACCATGGGGGGTAGATCGACCGTGGTGGCGAGCGGGGCCGAGGCGACGGCGACGATGGTTCCGAGGACCAGGCAGTAGATCGCGTCCAGCCGGAGGCTGAGCTTGCCGAGCTGCTGTCCCTTCACGATCATCAGAGTAGATGCCGGGAGGGCGTCTGGCTACGCCGATCCGGGCGGGAACGGCGTACGGACATCACGACGAGGGTTCGAGCGTCGGCTTACTCATCTGAGCAGAACTTCGAGCCACGCTCGCGGAGATGGGCACCACGTGCCAGGTCCACGCGGCTCACGGTCGCTGCAGTCGGTGGGGACTTCTCAGTACGCCAGACCCATCCGCAGCGCGCCCACGGCCTCCGACAGTGCGGCCCGGGCGAGTGGGGTGGCGCCGACGGCGTTGACGAACGGGTGGACCAGGGTCGGATGCCGGCGCAGCGAGACCCTGACCCCGGCATCGGCCATCTTCCGGGCGTACGCCTCGCCCTCGTCCCGCAGCGGGTCGAAGCCACCCGTGGCGACGTGAGCCGGGGGCAGTCCGGAGAAGTCGTCGGCCAGCAGCGGGGAGGCCCGCGGGTCGAGACGGTCGTCGTCCGAGCGCAGGTACGTGTTCTCGTAGAACTCCATGTTCTCCGCCGTGAGGAAGAACCCCTCGCCGAACAGCTCGAACGAACGCGTTCGTGCGGACATGTTGGTCGCGGGGACGAACAGCAGTTGGAAGTCGGGGGTCTTCTCGCCCGCGTCGCGGGTCTGCTGACACACGACCGCGGCGAGGTTGCCGCCCGCGCTGTCCCCGCCGACGGCGATCCGCCCGGGGTCGACACCGAGAGAGTCGGCGTTGTCCCGCACGTACCGGAACGCCGCCAGTGCGTCGTCGACGGCGGTGGGGAAGAGGAACTCGGGGGCCAGCCGGTAGTCCACGCTGAGGACCTTGAGTCCACCTGCGCGGGCGATGTAGCGGCAGGTCGCGTCGTGGGAGTCGATGCTCCCGAGCACCCACCCTCCGCCGTGGAAGAAGACCAGCATCGGCAACGACTCATCGCCGTGGACGGGGGAGTACAGGCGGGCGGGCAGGTCGGCGCGGGCGGACTCGTCGCCAGGATGATCGGTACCGGCAAGCGGGAGGACGAGGTCCTTGACCACGGCCAGGTCGATCCGGTCGCCCGAGACGGTGAACGCCGAGCGCTCCACCGTCAGGCGGGCCTGCTCGAGTGTCATGTCCTCGTACTCACCCTCCGAGAGCAGGGACATCACGCGGATCCCGGCCTGGAAGTGGGGATCCAGCACCTGGCCGTCGATCCGACGCGGGGTGCCGGCGGCCAGCTGGATCACCTTTCCGGGCAGAGCGCCGGAGGCGGTCATCGCGGCCTTGGTGAGTCGGTCCTTGATCGTGGGGGCGTAGGCCCGGTGGCCGGACATGGGTGAGCGCATTGCCACATTGTGCCGAGGATCTGGTGGATGATCGGGGAGAATCGACGAAGGGACTGGTCATGCGTTCAGATTCCGACCCCGTGGTACATGTCGAGGACCTGGTCAAGACGTTCGGCGCGACGCGGGCGCTCGACGGTCTGGACCTGGACGTCCGCAGCGGAGAGGTGCACGGGTTCCTCGGCCCCAACGGCTCGGGCAAGTCCACCACCATCAGGATTCTGCTGGGGCTCATGCGGGCCGATTCGGGGCGGGTCACGCTGTTCGGGCGCGACCCGTGGCGGGACGCGGTGGAACTCCACTCCCGGTTGGCCTACGTGCCCGGGGAGGTGACGCTGTGGCCGCGACTGACCGGCGGCCAGTGCATCGACATCCTCGGACGCGCACTGGGGGGACTCGACCCGGCACGCCGTGACGAGCTGATCGAGCGATTCCGACTGGACCCCACCAAGCGCACCCGCGACTACTCCAAGGGCAACCGGCAGAAGGTCTCCCTCGTCGCGGCCCTGGCCTCCGGCGCCGAACTCCTCGTGCTGGACGAGCCCACCTCCGGACTCGACCCGCTCATGGAGCAGGTGTTCCAGGACTGCGTCCGGGAGGCCGTCGACGGCGGATCCACCGTGCTCCTGTCCAGCCACATCATGGGCGAGGTCGAGGCCCTGGCCGACCGGGTGAGCATCATCCGTGACGGCCGCACCGTCAGCTCCGGCACCCTCGGCGAATTACGACGCCACACCTCCACCGAGGTCCACGCCGTCACCGACACCGAGCCCCGCGCTCTCGGGTCCGTCGCCGGGCTCGACCGCCCGCGGATAGAACCGTCCGAACAGGGGCGGTACGACGTCCGCTGTCACGTGCCCACCGAGCGCCTCGGGGAGGTGACCGGGATCCTGCACGCCGCCGGGATCCACACCCTCACGGCCACTCCGCCCAGTCTGGACGACCTGTTCCGCAGCGCCTACTCCTCCGGCGGGCCCGGCGCCGGAGCCACCACCTCTGCCGCGGACACCGGGGACCCGCGGTGACCTCGGCCCTCGCCGGCACCGGCCTGCTGAGCCGGATCGCGCTGCGTACCGGGTGGCGGTCCGCCGCCACCTGGGTTCTCGCCCTGGTCGCGCTGTATCTGGTGACCGGTGCGTCGATCGCGGCGCTCTACGACACACCGGAGAAGATCGCCACGTACTCCGCGTCCGTCGGCGAGTCGATGATCATGCTCAACGGCCGTGTGGCCGGGCTCGACACCCTGGGCGGGGTCATGATGAACGAGTTCGCGTTCATCGCCTCCTTCGCCATCCCGATCATGGCCGTCGCGCTGACCGCCCGGTCCACCCGCCGGGAGGAGGAGACCGGCAGGACGGAACTCCTGCTCTCCGCCGGGACGGGTCGGCTCGCCCCGGTCACGGCGGCCCTCGTCGTCGTCGCGATGATCTTTGTCCTGCTCGGCCTGGGGATCTGGGCGGCGGCTCTTCTCATCTCGGTCGACCCGATCGGCGGGGCGTTCTACGCGGCCTCGCTCGTCGCCACCGGCTGGGTGTACGCCGCCGCCACGGCGGTCCTCGCGCAGGTGGTGGCCCACAACCGCACCCTGTGGGCGGCTGGCCTGGCACTGGCCGGACTCACGCTGGTCACCCGCGGCATCGGCGACACCAACGAGAACTGGGTCAGCTGGACCTCGCCCCTGGGCTGGCACGGCCTGGTTCGTCCGTTCGGCGACACCTCCGCCCTCCCGCTGGTGGTGGCCGTCGTGGCCGCGGGGTCGCTGGCCGCGGCCGCACTGTGGCTCTCCGGCCGCCGGGACGTGGGGGCGGGGATGGTTCCGGCCCGCACCGGACCGGCGACCGCGTCGAGATGGCGGGCATCCGAGCTCGGCGGGGCAGTACATCAGCACCTCGGCGCTCTCGTCGGATGGACGATCGGCGTCGTGGCGCTCATGACCATGTACGGCGCACTGATGAACGTCGTGGTGGAGGCCATCTCGTCCAATCCCGCCCTCGCGGACTTCCTGGTCGAGTCCCCGGCACTCGTCGATTCGCTCGTGCAGATGCTCGTGGTGTTCGTGGGGATCCTCGGCGCGGGATTCGCCCTCCAGTCCCTCGGCGGACTCCGGGGGGAGGAGACCTCCGGGCGACTCGAACTGGAGCTCGCGGCGGGGCGGTCGAGGTGGTCGTGGCTGGCCCTGCACGCCGCGGTCGTGGCCGTGGGGGTGGTGGTGGTCGTGGTGGCCGGCTCCGCGGCGTTCGCGCTGTCCACCTCCGTCGCGCTGGACGACCCGGACTCGATGGGGCGGATCGTCGCGGCGGGGACCTGGCAGGTGCCCGCGGTCCTCGTGTTCGTCGGGCTGTCGGTGGCCCTGTTCGGCGGCGTGCCCCGGATGCAGACCCTGGCGTGGGCGCTGTTCGCCGTCGCCGCGAGCGTCACGTTCATGGGGCCCACCCTGCAGCTCACCGAGGCCCAGATGCGGTTGTCCCCGTTCGGTGCGGTGGGCAGCGCCCCGGTCGGACCCGTGGACACCACGGGCGTAGTGGTACTGCTGGTGGTGACGGTGGTCCTGCTGGGCGCCGGGCTGGTCGGCTTCCGGCGGCGCGACGTACCCCGGACGTGACGCGGACCCGACCGCGGACCTGACGCCGCGTCGACCTGACACACTGACCTCACAGCCTGAGACGCCCCCGCCGGAGACGGCCGGACCCCACACCACCCGGGAGGAACCCATGTCGGACGAGTTCGATCGAGACAGGCTCGAGGCCGCCCTGGCGGTGGTCGACGACTGGCCGGTGGACCACGTCTCGGCAGCGGTCATCGGGCCGGAGGGTGCGGTGGCCGTGCGGGGCGATGACTCCCGCGTCTACCGGCTCGCCTCGGTGACCAAGCCGATCGTTGCCGTGGCGGCGCTCCTCGCTGTCGAGGAGGAGGCCATCTCCCTCGACGACGCGGCCGGGCCCGAGGGGTCGACGGTCCGGCACCTGCTCGCGCACGCGTCCGGGCTCGACTTCAGTGATCGCGAGAAGGTGCGGGCGGCACCGGGGGAGCGTCGCATCTACTCGTCCGCCGGCTTCGAGGTACTCGCCGACCACATCGCGGACGCCACGGCGATCGACTTTCCCGACTACCTCGCCGAGGCGGTGTACCGGCCGCTCGGGATGGGCTCGACCACCCTTGAGGGTTCGGCCGGGCACGGCGCCTCCGCCAGTCTCGCCGACCTGGTCGCCTTCGCCGGCGAGCTCGTGTCCCCGCGGCTCCTCGCCTCCGAGACACTGGAGGAGGCGGTGACCGAGCAGTTCCGCGGACTGGACGGCATCGTGCCCGGGTACGGCATGCACAAGCCCTGCCCGTGGGGTCTGGGGTTCGAGCTGCGTGAGGCCAAGTACCCGCACTGGACCGGCCAGCACAACTCTCCGGCGACCTTCGGCCACTTCGGGCAGTCCGGCACCCTCCTGTGGGTCGAGCCGGAGATCGAGACGGCCCTGGTCGTACTCACCGACCGGGACTTCGGGGACTGGGCCAAGAAGGTGTGGCCGGAGCTGTCGGACCGGGTGGTGGACGCCGCCACCCATCGAAGTCGGCCGGAGGACTCCCTCGGGGGTTAGGGCTCCCCGGCACGCGGGGTCGCCGGTACCCCGCGACACCCTCGGGCCGTCATGCCCGTGCGCTTCCTTACCTCTACGCGGCCTCTCCCGTACGCGGTCTTTCTCGTACGCGGACGCGCCCGTGCACGGTTGCACCGGGACGCCCTGACGCGTCCTCGCCGACACGCCGCCGGGGACTCACATCGGCGGGATTACGGTGCTGTAGTTTTGCTGAGAATGCAGAAGTGTCGCTGGTGTAATTCGTTCACTTGAGGCACAGTGGTGTTCAAGAACAACATAGGAATCATCGTTCACACGATTTCGCGAGGTCGTTGGGGAAGACGTCCCTCAGTGAGTCGGGAGTGAAGCGATGTCTGATCTGAACCATTTCGCGGATACGACGACCGGCGTGGTGTTCATCCACGCCGCGCCTACCGCGTTGTGTCCTCACGTCGAGTGGGCTCTGGCGAGCACACTCGACGCGACCTCTGCCATGCGCTGGGAGGACCAGCCGGCCCAGCCGGGCGCCCGAAAGGCGATCGTCGACTGGATCGGCCCGGTCGGTACCGGTGCACGCCTGGCCGATTCTCTGGCCAAGTGGTCCATGTTGGCCTTCGAGGTCACCGAGGACCCGAGCGACCTCGTCGACGGCGAACGCTTCTCGCACACCCCGGAACTGGGCATGTGGCGCGGCCAGACCGGCGCGAGCGGCGATGTGGTGATCGCGGAGAACAGGCTCCGGCACCTCATGGCGGCCGGCCCCGCCGCGTTCCACACGGCGGTCGAAGCGGAGCTCGGTACCGCCTGGGACCGCGCCCTGGAGCCGCTCCGTGGTCACCCGGCGGCTGCCGAGGTCACCTGGCTCTCGCGCGTCGGCTGACCGCTCGGCTCCGGCTCCCGGCTCCACACGTCAACGCCCGCACCCCGTCGCAGGGGCGCGGGCGTTGTCGTGTGCCGGTGCCCGGGTGCCGAGGGGCCGGGGCGGGGACGTGAATGTCCTCTCCGCGCCACAGCCCAGCGGCATCCGCTCGTGCGCCTGACAGACGCCTTCGGGGATGCACTCCCGCCCGCACCGCTCGGTAGCTGTCAACCTGTTTGAGGCAGTTGCTAGTTTGCGGGTTGGTGCTCGTTGGGCTTGTTGATCCAGGATTTGTCGTGCACGGATTGGGCGCGTGGGCGTCGGTGGTAGCGGTGCGGGTTCTTG